>JAXHOG010000087.1:0-20742 GCA_034519605.1 Marinagarivorans sp. | reverse complement strand
GTAATAGCGTTCCGGTTACGTATTGCTCCTTTTTTAAGTGGCTTTTTTGATGTCCCTATATTACGCATCTGATTCCAAACTAGCTCATCAGGATTTAAATCAGGTGCATATTGGGGGTAGCAAATACAGCTTTATCTTGGTTTCGTTTTCTTTGATGAAATCTTTAACTTTTTTGGCTTTGTGCACCGGATGACCATCTGTAATTATAAATACTGGTTTTTTTCGCCTTTTAAAAAATCTTTTAAGCACGAAATGAATTTATCAGCATTAAAACTACCTGCGTAGACGTGATACCAAAAACCACCACTATTCGATAATGCCGAAATAGCATTAATTCTTTGTCGCTGACCGCTTGTTTTGACAACAGGTGTTTGACCTTTTAGGCCCCATGTTCGCTGTAATGGATCGTCTGATCGGATCGATGCTTCATCCAACCAAAAGATGTTTGCACCTTGTTTTTTAGCTTCTTTTAGAATTTCTGGGTATTCTTTTTCTTTCCACTCTGCAACCGCTTCCTCATCACGCTCATAAGCTCTGCGCAATGGTTTTTGCGGCGTTAAATCTAATCGATGAAGTAATTCACCTGTCGATGTAACTGATAAATCAATACCGAAACGATCCGCAATTAAATTTGAAACTATTTGACGCGTCCATAAGCCAAAATCAAAACCATGTTGACGCGGATCGCCACCCAATATCCACCGCTTAACTTCCTGCTCCTCAACATCAGATAATTTTCGATTTCTTCCTGTTCGTTCAATGGGCTCAAGGCCATCAAATCCTTCTTCTCTATATTTTTTCATCCAAACATATATTGTTCGGTCGCCAAGACCATAGCTACGAGCAACCGCAGCCGCTTTTTCACCATCCAGCACACGCTGAACAGCTATTTTTCGTAGCTGATGTTTATTTTCTGTTGATAATTGTCTAGCGTCATTTTTCATTCGGGAATTATAATATAAAAAATTATAATTGTGTACTCTTTATTTCCGATCAGCTAGTATTGTATTGCCGACGGGCGTGATAAAACGCATATTAAAACATTGCTTAATCGTTTAGGGCGTAGCTATTGGCACGTGTATTTTTCGAACGTTACGATTCAGCGGTGGGCGTTGCAAAATATTTAGCACGCTATGTTAAAGGCGGCCCGATTAATAAAGGGCAATTAAAAGCGAGCGATAGTGGCGGCATTATTTTTAGCTACACCTCGCATAAAACACAAAAGAAAGAACAGTTACATTTAAGTGTTGATGCCTTTTTACAGCGCTGGTTACAGCATGTGCCCATGCCTGGAAAACCGCTGGTACGCTATGGTGGGCTTTATAGCGCGGCAATACGCGCGCGATTAAATAGTGCGCGTAAAGTGCATGGTCAAGCAACTGTTAGCGAGCGAGTATTATTGGATTGGCAGGCTTATATGTCGCAGCGAAATGATTTACCGGTTTGTGATCAATGTGGTTGCGCGTTACGACATGGCGCCGTGATAAAGCCTCGGCGCGTGGCATAAATGAAAAAGCCAGTGCGAGCAAAAGCTTGCCGGATGCGCCGCGCCCGCGATTTGAGCTTGGCAGTTATCATGCGTGGTAGTAGAGTGCGATTTCGCTGTGAGGTGGCCATTTTACCAAGGCTTACCGCACAATTTTAGTGTCTCTTGTCCATAAGGCCGAGGGGTGAAATTTAACAAGATTGATCAACAGTACCTCTGTGACATCGGCGTAAGCTGTAAAGGCATCGAGCGAGATTTTACGGCGGTAGATCGGACTGTTATCAAAGCGTTATAACTTGAGTAGATGCCATGGGCAATATTTATGAAACCCCTCAATCTAAAATAATAATTTCCGATGGATTCGAATTCACTTTTTCATCCCTCGGCATTTGGCGCAAAATCTATCTCGTTTGGATTTGGGTAGTGGCGCTATTTTTTGCACTGGTTACAATCGCAATACTTATTGGAGCAGTGCCACTTAAAGAAGTATCTAAAGTCGAATTCACATTATTTATTAGTGCACTTATTGGCCACACCATATGGTTGACTTATGCAACAGTTTCAAGAAAGGTAGGCCAGCTATGGATGTTAAGTTTACTTAGTCTATTCCCACTTATAAGCCCAATTGGAGCTGTAATAATCGCTAGCATTGCCACTGCCTCAAAAAGAGATTTAAAAAGTAAAGTGTAAGGTTATAATCGGGTAAAGGAGAGTGTCTAGCTCTCCCTCCCCACAACACCCAGCGTGCGGGTTTTGCTTCAGCTCGCGCTCCATCGCCACAAAGTCAGGCTCAGCAAAATCGAGCGACTCAGCGCGTACACGCCCCGGCTGCAAGCGCGCCTTCAGCGTCAGATCGGATACGTCATCGGGCAACGGCCAGCTAAGCCCCGCCGCATCCGCGCGCTGCACATACTTGGAAATCACACCGATGGATAAACTAAGGGATGCGGCGATTTGCCGCAGTGACAGCTGCGCCTCATATTTAAGACGCAGAATTTCTTTTAACTTGATCATAGATACCTTCTTGCTAGACATAGTCGCTCCCGATGACCAATGGCTGGACAAAGGGAGCGCAGGTTACGGACATTGCCGGTGCCTGCAAGAAGGAGTGGGGCGGGATTTACAGCGACGCTTAAATTTTGCGAAGCGTGAACACCAAATTTTGCCTAACGGCAAAAGTGTTCACGCTTCGAGAAAATTCAGTGTTCACGGTTGAGAAAATTAGGTGTTCACGCTTCGCAAAAATAGGTGTTCACGGTAGGCAAAAATACGCAATTGATATTTACCCCGTAAAATAAAGGGTATTTCTTCAAAAATAAAAAACCATAATGTATTGATTAATACCGTTTTTTTAGTAATTGAACATTCCCCGCTTAATTTCTAGCTTTCAATAAAACTTAAAAGGGGTAATCGGTAGCCCGCAGCGCCTGCCACTCGGCGTCACCCAAAGAAATGACAAGTAGTGAGGCTGGCCTTTTCTAACTCGGTTCTATCTCACTCAAATGTTTACCCACTGCTAACCAAGCAGAGAACAAACCCATAAACGTGCTGGCGGCGATGAGGGAGAGATTATCGGCAAAGCTCAAGCCCTCCAGCGCAAAACCGCTTTGGTAGCTGGCGGCGAGGCTGGCGACGGAATCGGCCAAAGATTGATGCCCCAAAAACACCAGCAACACCGCCAATAATCCCCCCAAAAAACCGTACCACGCGCCCGTGTATAAAAACGGACGGCGCACAAAGCCGTTGGTGCCACCGACTAATTTGACGATGATGATTTCGTCGCGACGGCTTTCGATGGCTAAGCGAATGCTATTGCCCAGCGCTAAGAGCACGCCAAGGCCCAGTAGACTGGCCAGAATGGTGACGATCTTTTTACCCAGTACGGTAATTTCGCGCATGCGGCGCACCCAGTCCATATCGATATCCACCGACTCCACCATCGGTTCTTTTTTCAGGCTTTCGGCCAAGCTCGATAGCATGGCGGGCGCGCTGGCGATGGCGGTTGGCGTGATCACCAGCGTGGGCGGCAGCGGGTTTTCGTCGAGCATATCCAGCACATTGCCAAAGCCAGACAGCGTTTGAAAGCTGGCGAGTGCCTGCGCGGCGCTAATGTATTCGACGTTTTGAATATCGTTGCGCTGGCTCAGCTTTTGTTGGAGATCGGTAATGGCCTCGTCGCGTATTTTGAGGTGCAAAAATACCGAGATTTTAGGGCTGACGTCCAAGCCATCGCCCAGCGACTGCACATTATTAATGGCGATGAATAGGGTCGTTGGCAGCGCAAGTGCAATGGCTACCACCAGCGCAGTCATAATGGTTTGCAGTGGCATGTCCAGCAAACGCCCAAGGCTAGAGCTGGCTGATTGCTGGTGATGCGCGTACCAACTTTTGAGTTTTTGGCCAAACGAAGTTTGGCTTTGCACGGCACCGCGCGAGGGTGTTAGCTCGGTATTTTGCGGCTTAGCGCTTTTGGGGGAAGGCGTACGGGTTGCACTCACCAGAGAACTCCATCGTGTATCAGTTTGCCATCGTCGAGCGTGAGCACGCGGCGGTGCATGCTGCGGATGAGCTCGATATTGTGGCTGGCGATCATCACGGTTACACCCACTTCGCTAAATTGGCGGAACAGCTCCATGATCTCGGCGCTTAGCTCGGGGTCGAGGTTGCCAGTGGGTTCATCGGCCAGCAATAAAGGTGGTTTGTTGACTACGGCGCGGGCAATGCCCACACGCTGTTGCTCGCCGCCCGAGAGCGAAATCGGGAAGGCGTTTTCTTTGTTTAGCAGGTTGACTTTATCGAGCGAGGCGCGCACGCGGCGAGCAACTTCGCGGTGGTGTACACCACAAATTTGTAGCGGTAGCGCGACGTTATCAAACACCGTGCGATCAAACAGCAGTTGGTGATTTTGAAAAACCACGCCCACTTGGCGGCGGTGAAAAGGAATTTGCCCCTGGCTTAGGCGGCTTAGGTTGCGGCCAGCAATCATCACTTGGCCGCTGGTGGGGCGTTCCATCAGCATGATCAGCTTCATTACGGTACTTTTGCCCGCGCCCGAGTGGCCGGTCAAAAAGACAATTTCTTGCTCTTCAACACTAAAGCTCAAGTGGCTTAAGGCTTCTTGTCCTGTGGCGTAGCGTTTACACACATCGTGAAACTCAATCATGGCTGGCCTTAGCGTGAGGGTGGTTGGGGCTAATCTGAGGTTTTGCCGTTGGGCATTCAGCTTTCCGATTAAGCGTTTCTATTAAACATTCCTATTAAACAAGGCATCCACAAAGGCTTTAGCGCGGAAGGTTTGTAGGTCTTCTATGCCTTCGCCTACGCCAATAAAGCGCACCGGCAGTTTGAATTTTTGGCTGAGTGCAAAAATAATCCCGCCCTTGGCGGTGCCGTCGAGTTTGGTGAGTACAAGGCCGGTAACGCCCGCCGTGGTTCTAAAGTTTTCGGTTTGGCTCACGGCGTTTTGGCCGGTGCCTGCGTCCAGAACTAATAGGGATTCGTGCGGGGCGGTGGGGTCGAGTTTGGCGATGACGCGGCGTACTTTGGCTAGTTCATCCATCAAATGGTTTTTGTTGTGCAGACGGCCGGCGGTATCGCAAATCACTACATCTAGTGCTTTGGCCTTGGCCGAGCTAATAGCATCAAAGATAACGCTGGCGCTATCGGCGCCGGTATGTTGCGCGACGACGTGGATATCGTTGCGCTCACCCCACACTTGCAATTGCTCTACAGCGGCCGCGCGGAAGGTATCGCCTGCGGCCAGCATCACGCTTTTACCCTCTTGGCGCAGTTGATAGGCCAACTTGCCGATGGTGGTGGTTTTACCCACACCGTTGACGCCCACCACCAAAATAACAAAAGGTTTTTTGCTGGTATCAATCACTAGCGGATGCTCGGCGGGGATGAGCATATCTTCGAGTTTGGCTTGCAGCGCGAGGTAAAGGGCGTCGGAGTCGGCGAGTTGTTTGCGCTCAACGCTTTTGGTGAGCTGGTCGATAATCTCGGTGGTGGCGTCTATGCCCACATCGGCCACTAAAAGCTGGGTTTCTAATTCTTCGAGCAATTCATCATCAATGGCTTTTTTGCCCATTAATAAGTTGCCTAAGCCTTCGGAAAATTGGCTGCTGGTGCGCGCTAAACCTTGTTTAATGCGTGCAAACCAGCTGAGGCTTTTGGGTTTTTCGGCCACGGGGTCGGTTTTTGGTCGGGCTGGCTCGTCGTCAGTCGTTATTTCTGGGAGGGCGGCGTCTTCAGCCGTTTTTTCGACAAAGGTTTCATTGATGATTACCCTGGTGTCGGCAACCTCCGCTTCGACGATTTCAATTTCGGCGTTGGTGGTTGTTTCACTATCAACGGCTTCAGGCGCAGCTTTTTCGGTGGGTGTAGCGCGATTGAAAAAGCTGAAAAAACCACCTTTTTCGCTTTTAGCGTCGTCGTTTTCGGGCTTGTCTTGATTTTTTTTACGATTAAAAAACATAGCGTACAGACTTTTGATTCAAGGGTGTAAGGAGCGGAGTGCAGAGGGTGCCGGCCGGGCCACTTACTGCAATTGTGGCGGCTTGCGATTACACTGGCCGCCCACGAAATTGGACGCAATCCTACCACCTCCACCTTCTACTATCATCTCTACCCTATAAATAAGAGGTTCCTTTGGTGTCACCCTCCAAAAAAGCCCCCGTATCGCCCTCTAAAAACGCCGTTAAGAATCCCACCAGTGGTAAGGCGAGTGTGAAAATTATCGCGGGGCAATGGCGCGGCCGTGTAGTGCGTTTTCCCGAGGTGGAGGGTTTACGGCCCACGGGCAATCGCATCCGCGAGACACTCTTTAACTGGTTAACTCCTATTTTGCCGGGTAGTTGTTGTTTGGATGCCTTTAGCGGCAGCGGCGCCTTGGGCTTTGAGGCACTCTCACGCGCGGCCAAACAGGTGGTGATGTTGGAGCCTAATGCCAGCGCTATTAAACATTTGCAGGCTAACGCGCAATTATTAGCGGCCGAAGGTTGTAGCATTTACGCAAGTCGCGCCGAGCAGTGGTTAGCCTCGCCCGCACAGCAGCGTTTTGATGTGGTGTTTATTGATCCCCCCTTTGCTTTGGAGCTGTGGGCCGATGTATTGGCCAAGTTAGAGACCAATCATTGGTTAGCCGATGGCGCACACATTTATATCGAAACCCCTAAAGGTTACCCGCTGGTGGTGCCCGCCCATTGGCATTTACATCGTACAAAAGACGCGGGCAACGTAACCTTCGCGCTTTATCAACGCGGCAGCGTTATTTAGTTATTTAATCCACTTTTATGCCCGCCAACACGCGGCAAATAGCTTTGAATAAGGAGCCCTTCATGGCACTAGCCCGTCCTTCTATTGTGGTGTACCCAGGCACATTTGACCCGGTTACCAATGGTCATATCGACATTGTTGGCCGCGCTTGTCGATTGTTCGACAAGGTGGTGGTGGCTGTAGCGGCCAGCCCGCGAAAAAAACCGCTGTTTAGCTTGGACGAGCGCGTAGAGCTGTGCCGCCAAGTGGTTGGCCAATTTAATAATATTGAAGTGTGCGGTTTTGATTGTTTGCTCGCGCAAGTGGTGAAAGAGCACGGCGCTTATGGTGTGGTGCGCGGCATTCGCGCAGTATCGGATTTTGAATACGAATTCCAGCTCGCCAACATGAACCGTGCATTAGAACCCGAAATGGAAAGCCTCTTTTTAACCCCTTCTGAGCATTTATCCTTTATTTCTTCGTCGCTGGTAAAAGAAATTGCCTCGCTCGATGGCAACGTCAGTAAATTTGTGGCGCCCGAAGTGGAGGCAGCGTTGCGGGAGAAATTTAAAGCGCAATAGCGCTATTGCGAAAATCGACGATAACAGCCGAATGTGATCTTCTATCGACGTGCATGGATGCACTAATACAGCGATTGCAGGATGCAAAGGAGCAGTGCAGCCTCGGCGATGCTCGTAATTGGTATTGGTGGATGAATCAAAGCCACACAAAAAACTCCGCCGCACGCAGCGGGAAACTACGTGGCAATAAGGCGTATCGCTAAGGGATACCAGCTGGCTGCGGGGTTGGGTCATGGTTTTTTAGTGTTGGCTATTTTCTTTAGGTATAGCAACTACTGGTTATCTGGCCATGTATTTTGTCGGCGGCGTTAGTGTTTTTTGTTCTGGATGTTGACGCTGGCAGGTGTGTTGGGTATAAGGCTTTGGTTTTTGAGGGGTGCCTGTCCTCGGTTTTATCTACAGTCTCGCTAGGTAATTTAACTATGGCTAATTTTTCCAGCGGAATATTAGAAAAATATATTGCACCAGAAGTCTCGCTATTCACTGGAGCTGAAATTCCAGACATGTCGAATTGGGAAAAAGAGGCACCGCATTGGATCGCCAATTTCTTTCTAAGCTCTGTCTTTTCGGCAGCTTTTGAGCCGCCAATGAACGCCTATGCATTCAACTATCTAAGAAGAGCGCATGCCGCATATATTGAGCACAAGCAGGCTCGAGAGGCCACATATGCATTTCTAGAGAATGGTGGGCAATCTCCCACTCGATACTGTTTGGCTTTGTTTCATTGGGAAACCTTCCTTGGACAATCTTGGCATGCGTATGCACTCCTCCTGAAAGCATTCAAGGGTAAAGCCTTTTCAAAGGGTGACGGTTCGCTCGAAGAGCGCCTAAATAACCTATATAACCAGATGAAGCATGTGGAATCCCGAATCGAATGTGCACAGATGCTGCCGGAAGCAACTGTTCCTGTGTAGTGGTCAACCAATGACGGAATCAAGAGTACAGATGCTTTTATGACATATGCCGAAACTGCCGAGGTCCTAAAGCAAATTTGCATTTGGGCTAATGCTTTAATGAATCCAAAAACTGCCAATGAAGAATTTGACAAAATTCAAAGATAACGGAATGCGTAGAATGGCGTCGGGGCTCACATTTGACACCATCACACCGCCCAAAACAAAAACGGCCCTCTTTTAAGGGCCGTTTTTGTTGGGAGATACAATCTTTGTCCAAATGGCACTGCATAAAACCATGAGTGATCACATCTACGTGATTCGTATATTTTGTTTATTTCGTTTGTTTCGCTTACACTTTGTGCCAATGCACAGCGTTCACAATGAGCAACAGCAATAAGGGGGCATTAATGTCTGCACAAAAAATCGTTCATTTACCCACTCCTGCCGAGGTTGAGCAAGCCAAGGTGTCCAGCCGTACGCTCTCGAAGTATGCCAATGTGGACCGAGTGAGTCTCTCGTTGAGGGGCAGTAATGGCGCCGCCGATGACTTGGTATTGCCGGGGCACATTCTGCAATTACTGCTGGATGTTTTATCTGAAGTTTCCCAAGGTAATGCCATCAGTTTAATCCCGCACCACCAAGAAATAAGCACACAAGAAGCGGCAAGCTTATTAAGTATCAGCCGCCCTTTTTTGGTAGGTTTACTTGAAAAAGGGGACATTCCTTTTCGCAAAGTGGGCTCACATCGCCGCGTACTGTTAACCGATGTTCTCAGCTATAAAGAGCAAACCGAGATGCTGAGAAATCAATCGCTTGATGAACTCGCGGCCCTGTCTCAAGCCGAGAACATGGGGTACTAATTCGTCGTGAGTAAATTTACGGTTGTTTTAGATGCCTGCGTTCTTTATTCCGCACCGCTGCGGGATTTGTTAATGCGGCTTGCGTTGACCGATTTATTTAAAGCCCACTGGAGCGATCAAATTCACGAAGAGTGGATTAATGCTCTGTCGAGGCAAAATAAATACACGCGCGAAAAACTAGATCGTGTAAAAACCTTAATGGATGCGCATGTTAAAGATGCGAAAGTCTACGGTTATGAAAATTTAATACCTGCACTGACGTTACCCGACCCTGATGATCGTCACGTACTGGCGGCAGCCATTCAGTGTGGCGCCGATGCGATAGTGACTTTTAATTTAAAAGACTTTCCTCCCGAAGTGCTCAAGCCTTACGGAATAGAAGTGCTACACCCCGATGATTTTGTGCATTATCAAATAGACCTTTCCCCGCCAGCCTGCTGTCATGCCATTCGCAACCAGCGCCTAGCCTTAAAAAACCCAACGATTAGTGCAGAAGAATTGTTATCGATTTTACAGCAGCAACAGCTACCGCAAACCGTCTCGAAGTTACGGCAGTATCTGGAGTTTATTTAAGCTGGAATTTAGTTGCGGCTTGTGAAGGCGGATTTGACGCCGCGAACTTTCAAAAACCTCGCCTCGCGAGGTTTTTTATACCCACAATTTCCCCCTTCATCAGAATATTAACCTTATCTATATTAGTTGTTGCTAATTTATTATTTGTGAATATACTAAAGCCAAGCCCGCCGACATAACCACTAAGGCCATCGCCATGACAACCGATTTATCCACTCTGCAAACCCACGCCCGCGCCGCTGCTAATTTATTGAAGGCCATGGCCAACGAGCATCGTTTGATGATTTTGTGCACCTTAATGGCCGACGAGCTGTGTGTGAGCGATTTAAATGCCCGTGTACCGCTCAGCCAATCGGCGCTGTCGCAACATTTGGCCAGTCTGCGGGAGGCGGATTTGGTGAGTACGCGCAAAGAGTCGCAAACCGTGTATTACAAGGTGAAAGGCGAAGCCGCCAGCCAGATTATTGCGGTGCTGCAAGCGATTTACTGCCCAGAGATTTAAGGTTTTTAGCCACTGCAATCCATTCGCTACATTATTTAGGAGATCCACCATGAGCCACAAACGCATCCACCCTGTTGACTTAATCACCCAAAAAAATGCGCACACCTGCATTATTGATGTGCGTACCCAGGCCGAGGTGAATACCGAAGCGCTTGCCGATTGCCTGCATATTCCCCTGCACGAGCTCAGCCCCGAGCGGGTAAAAACCGAGATTGCTAAAAGCGGTAAAAACGGTGCCCAGATCTATTTATTGTGCCAAGCGGGTCGCCGTGCCGAGATGGCCGCCGATCAACTCAAAGAGCATATCGACGGCGAGCTGTATGTGATTGAAGGCGGCATGAATGCGGTTAAACAATCGAATATTCCACTACAAGCCAAGGGCGGCAAAACGATGTCGCTGGAGCGCCAAGTGCGCATTGTGGCGGGTGCTTTAGTGTTTATTGGCTGCGTGTTGGGCACCTATGTGCATGCGGGTTTTTATGGACTATCGGCTTTTGTGGGCGCGGGCTTGGTGTTTGCGGGAGTAACGGACACCTGCATGATGGGCATGGTGATCGCCAAAATGCCGTGGAATCGCTAGCAATACATTTATCAACCGAGAGGCCTCGCTATGTTGCTGCTGATTGGAATTATTATTGGGTTAGTGCTGGGCTTAACCGGCGCGGGCGGCTCGGTATTTGCGGTGCCGCTATTAATGCTGCTGGGCGGTTTGCCCATGGGCGAGGCGGTGGGCATATCGCTGGGTGCGGTGGCCATCAGTGCGCTTTACGGCAGCCTGCGCAATTGGCGTGGTAAGAATATTTTGTGGTTGCCGGGGGTGATATTGGCCGTGACCGGCGCCGTTACCGCACCACTGGGCAAGTGGTTAGGCAGCCAATTACCCAGCCTTTGGCTGTTAATCGGTTTTAGTACTTTGGCGTTAATTATTGCTGGGCGCATGTGGCTAAGCGCTAGCCGCAATCCCAGCGCTGCCAGCCTTGTACGCGCCAGTCATTTGAGTGACGAGCCCACGCCCGGTTTGCTCTGTAACTTGAGTAAAACCGGCCAGTTCGAGCTGCGCCCCCGCTGCATGAGCGGTTTAATTATTGGCGGCGCGGGGGTGGGGGTGTTGTCGGGGCTGTTTGGTGTGGGCGGTGGTTTTTTGATTGTGCCGCTGCTGTTGGCGCTTAGCCTCATCAGCATGGCGCAAGCGGTGAGCACCTCGCTGCTGATTATTGCAGCGGTTAGCGGTTCGGGTTTTGTTAGCCACCTCTTGATCTCGCCGTCCAATCCATGGCTGGCGCTTGGTTTTGTTGGTGCGGGGGGTGTTTTGGGCATGATGCTGGGCCAGTTACTCAGCCCCAAAATCGCCAACGCACGCTTACAAAAAATCTTTGCGATGTGCCTGATCGCCGTTTCTCTCACAACCTTGGCTGTTAATTTTTAGGAGCTTATGATGATTTTCCGACAATTATTTGAACGCGAATCCAGCACTTACACTTACCTGCTTGGCTGTGAAAACACGCGTCAAGCAGTGTTGATTGATACTGTAAAAAGCGAAGTTGACCGCTATTTACAATTGCTTCAAGAACTCGACCTTACGCTGGCCTATGTGCTCGACACCCATACCCATGCCGACCACATTACCGGCGCGGGCGACTTGCGCAATCTCACCGGCGCCAAAACCCTACTGGGGGAAGAGGCGCACTCGGCCTGTGTATCGCAAAGCTTGCACCACGGCGCCGTCATTAAAGTGGGGCAGCTCAGCATTACCGCACTGCACACGCCTGGCCATACCGATGATTCCTACTGTTTTGTGGTGGATAACAACGGCCAGCATTACGTTTTTACGGGCGATACGTTATTGATTCGTGGCACTGGTCGCACCGATTTCCAAAATGGCAGTGCTGCCGATCAATATGCGAGCCTGTTCGAAAAGTTGCTCACTTTGCCTGCCAATACCTGGGTTTACCCCGGCCACGATTACAAAGGTTGGACGGTGAGCACCCTAGCCGAAGAAAAAGCCCACAACCCACGGTTGCAAGTAAACGATGTTGCCGAATATGAGGCCTTAATGAATAACCTCAAACTGCCTAATCCTAAGATGATGGACATTGCGGTGCCCGCGAACCGGGCGTGTGGAAAAGAGTAGGTTTTGGTGGGCGGCCACACAATAGAGGGTGATATTCGGCCTGACCAGTCATTTATACGCGCATAAAAATGTCTTAATTGACACTTTTATGCGCGTATAAATGTTTATCTGTGCCATACTTTGCGGATAAAACGGTATTCTGCATGCAAAATGATGTGCAAAGGGCTCTATTCATGAAGCGTAATCTCCTTAATAACCTGCTCGCGTGGAAGGCCAAGCCCGCACGCAAGCCACTACTGATTGACGGCGCACGGCAAACAGGTAAAACCTATCTGTTAAAAGAATTATTCGGTGGCACGTTTGCGCGCGTTTTGCGTATCGACTTTTTAGAAGCGCCCGAATGTGCCGACGCCTTTGCAGGTTCGCTCGACCCCGCCGATGTGCTCCGTAATATTGAGCTAATCACTGGCCAAGCGTTTAACCCCATTACCGATTTACTGATTTTGGATGAAATTGGTGAATGCCAACGCGCCGTCACCGCGCTGAAATATTTTGCCGAAAAAGCGCCCGATTATTTTGTCGCCGCGAGCGGCTCCAATATTGGATTATTGGATTCATTCCCCGTGGGCAAAGTGGAGCAACATTATTTAAGGCCGCTCAGTTTTTACGAATTTTTATTGGCCAGTAACGAACCCGCCCTGATTAAAGCCTTTGAAGCAAAAACCAACAGCGCCGCCGCACACACCAAACTCTGGGATAAGCTCACCGATTATTATTTTACGGGCGGTATGCCCGAGGCTGTAGCGGCGTGGTTTGATGCCAGCGAACAAAGCATTATCGAGCGCATTAATCGCGTTAACCAAATTCACGCCGACCTTATCGAAGGTTACCGCCGTGATTTTGGTAAGTACGCCGGTAAAGTTGACGCGCAATTAATTGCAGCCGTGTTTAATAGTATTCCCGCGCAACTATCCAACGTGAATGATGACTCGGTGCAGCGCTTTAAATTTAAAAATGTTTACGCGCGTAAATCCCGTTACGCCGATTTTGAAAGTGCCATCACATGGCTACAGCGTTGCCGTTTAGCGCTATTAAATTACCCCATAGAAGGCACACCAAAAGCCCCTTTAGCTGCCTATAAAAAAGACAATAAAGTAAAACTCTATTTATGGGATGTGGGCTTGTTAAACCACATGTTGGGCACGGGTTATAAAGAGCTCAAACAACAAAAGTACGAATACAAAGGCTACATTGCCGAAAATTTTGTGCAGCAAGAGTTGGCGGTTTTGGGGTTGGAGCCTACCTATTCTTGGGGCGATGCCCGCGCCGAACTCGAATTTATGATCAGCGACGATATTGGCCAAATCATTCCTATCGAAGTGAAAAGCGGCAAGCGCACCAAGGCAAAATCTTTAGCCTCTTACATCACCAAATGCGAACCCCATAAAATGATTAAATTAACCGGTACACAGGGCTCGCCAGTCACTGAAACGGTGAATATTGTTATGCCATTGTATTTTGTGGGGTATTTAGACAATATTTAAAAGGCTAAAAGTAGCTATTCAGCGCCAAGCCTAAATGCAGTCGCGCGGTTATTTTTTGGTGATTCAACTGCGGTTTCTAGGATTATGTAGGCAATGGCCGCGCTGTAGCGCTAGACGTTAAATCCGAGCGCGTTTATATCGCCGGTAACGCCAGTACGATTCTTATTGGGCAATAGCAAATTGAGGCCGCACATGGACACTAAGCAATACATCGATCAACTCAGTCAATTAGTCGCTATTCCCTCGGTCAGTGCGGCGGATAAAAAACTCGATACCAGCAATAAAGCCGTGGTGGAATTACTGGCCAACTGGTTTACACCACTAGGATTTGAATGCCGAATCGAAGCGATTGCCAACTATCCCGGTAAATTCAATTTAATTGCCGTCAAAGGCCAAGGCCGTGGTGGCTTGGTATTAGCAGGCCACACAGATACTGTGCCCTACAATGCCGAGCGCTGGCAGCAAGATCCGTTTGTATTAACCGAGCGCGACGAGCGTTTATACGGCCTTGGCGCCACCGATATGAAAGGCTTTTTTCCGGTCATTTGGGCCACGTTACAAAAGCTGGGCAATGGCAATTTTAAAGACACTCAACTCACCGCCCCGATTATTATTTTGGCCACAGCCGACGAAGAATCCAGCATGAGCGGCGCGCGCGCCTTGGTTGAACAAAAATTCCCCCAAGCCAGCTACGCCATTATTGGCGAGCCCACGGGAATGCGCCCAATTACGATGCACAAAGGTATTTTGATGGAAGCTGTTCGCGTGAACGGCAAAGCAGGACACTCATCAAATCCAGCTCTCGGTTTAAATGCCATGGAAGTGATGAATAAAGTGATTACCGAGTTAATGGTTTATCGCCGTGAATTACAAACCCGCTACACCAATCCGCATTTTGAAGTGAGCGTGCCCACGCTCAACTTAGGCTGTATTCACGGCGGCGATAGTCCCAATCGTATTTGCAGCGCCTGCGAATTACATTTTGATTTACGCTTAATGCCCGGCATGCAATTGGATGAAGTTCGCCAGCAACTTAAACATCGTTTAACACCCATTGCCGAAAAAACAGGGGCCGATATTATTTTTAGCACGCTGTTTGCGGGTGTCCCTGCTTTTGCACAGGACAGCAACAGCGAATTTATTCAAACCATTCAGCAACTCACCCAACACAACGCAGAAGCCGTAGGCTTTGCCACCGAAGCACCCTTTTTACAAGCACTCGGCATGCACACCGTTGTAATGGGCCCAGGCTCTATAGACCAAGCGCATCAAGCCAACGAATTTATCGCCCTCAGCGAACTCCTCCCTGCCGTCAATATTCTGGAGCAGTTGATTACGAAATATTGTCTTTAAGTTCGGAATTATGTAGCAGCCGCACAAACCTTTTAAAATCAAAAGCTTATGCAGCTTTTTCAATCATCAGATTGCGTTCAGCATTTCTATTGCATCCTGCCAGCTTAACGCGCCATCTAGGGGTGTTTGTTCAAAAACCATTATGTATCTAAATTTACGGCCAGCGCAGTCCTGCCAAAGCTTGCCCAATTCAACCTTAGTATCAGAATCGTCATTTTTAAGATGCTCCCCCTTGGTTTCAATGAGGACTATCGTTCCGTTATAGGTGCGCGCAATAAAATCGGGGTAATGATTAATTGAGCCGTTTAAGAAAAAGCCACGCGACTGGTGATTGCGATGCCACCAACAGATATTGGGCGATTCAGCTAACCAGTCTGTCATCGCTTTTTCAATATCAGAGCTTTTAGCCTTTTCTTCACGCTCATATAAAGTATTTGATGTGGGTGCGTATAGGCTCACAGGACTCGATTCTTTTGGAAAGGAAAAATTTTCAACTGAAAAAACAGTATTGGTTCTAACCCATTGAACCAAAGTTTTTTGTCGGTAATTTTTCATTTCAAGCCTTACTCGCTTTCGTACTGTTTCAACGAAAACATTTTGTTGTTCGACAACACTATCCAGCTCGTCAGGAGTGAGCCGTTCAAGTAGTTTGCTTATGTATGCTCGCAAATCGGGTTCGCTCAGCGGCGGCATTTTGCCAAGCCAACTACTGACCAAACCGGAAAGCTGTCTACGCTTTGCGTCTGGTGTGAGCGTCGCCAAATAGTTGCGCAAAGTAGTAATTTCATGGGGCTTCAAACTGATTCTTGTTGGTTCGTAGTCTGCAATGCCTTCCGCATTCAGCTCCTTGAGGTCAATTTGCGCTACATCACCAGACGATAAGTTAGCTTTGAAATCGTTTATATTACAATCTACCAGCCTGAATCCTTCTAACAACATATTTTTATCTAGCAGCGCCCCACCATTTTTCTCATCGAATAGACTGCCAGCAGGTGCTCGCCTAAAAAACTGCGGTAGTTTTAGTGCTGCAATTTCAGCAACAAAATCCTTGCGTATTGGGAAACTATTCATCATCTCTCGTTGCTCGGGCGCAATATATTGACCGTCAGTTTTTGATGCTGCCGAATCAAGTTGGCTGTTAGCGTGTTCACCGTATTGGATAGTGGAATCAACAGAGTAATTCTTACTACCAGATATTTTCGTGATAGTTGCTGGCTCCAACGCATCCGATGCGGTAGCAGTAGTATTGGTGTCTGTAGGCTGGGAACTTTCGTTAGTTGTGCTTAATAAATCGCCTGTCGCGGTTAGCTCGAACGTGGCGTTTTCGGTTTGCCCCTGAATAGTTGTTTGCTGATCGCTCATAGGCTCTATGGCATCAGGAGTTCTATAATCATTTCGACTAAATCCAGCCCTATTTAAACCAGCGACAATTTTTTCTAATGCCTCTGAAAAAACGGTGGAGGCGGTTAAGACATAACTCATGTTGAGTGGAATTTTTCCGTGCTTGCGAATATTGGGCTGGCGAAGTATTCGACCCAGAATTTGCTCGACATCGATAGGGGATGATCTATCTGCTAGGGTTGCCAAAATATAGGCGAAATTACAATCCCACCCCTCTTTTAACGCATTCACCGTAATAATAAATCGCACTGGGCAATTAGGTGATAGCAGATCTTCCTTTTTAAGCTCATCAACATTAGCTGTTTTAATTTTTATCCAGGATGGATCTATATTGCGATCTTTAACCAGTTGGTCTTTAAGCTTTTCAAAGGTCAAACTATCAGTTTTATTTTTCGGTTCTGCTTGAAAAAGCACGATTGGCCTAATGTAAGAGCCGCCATTGCTTTGTTCCGCTATTGCCTCTGCCTCAAGGCGCTTTTGCAGGTCAATAGCGTGGGATATAACAGCTGATTGATCGAGCAGGTTACGCACTACCACAGGCAGTTTAACCATGAGTTCATCGCGTAACGCCATAGCATCTACAAAGCTAATTATATTGGCAGTCTGACGCGGCGTTGCTGTTAGCTCCAAAACACAGCTAGGTTTTAGTCGGTCGATGGATTCACGCGAAAGCTCTGACGTAGCATTATGGCTTTCGTCCACGATGACCACTGGTTGCAAACTTGCTAATGCCGCAACCAAAGAATCAGAATCAAAACTCTCATCAGGTTCTGATACCGAAATATCTGCATCAAATGAACTTAATTCGCTATTGGATTGATATAGTTTTCTGCCTTCAACTTTCTTAGAGCGTAAGCTGTCATAGGTGAGTACAGCAATAACGACTTCTTCGCGCACTCGTTGCGCATTGAATTTACCGCTGCCACTTAATAAATCCTCTTTGGATAGAACGCTGACACGATGACCAAGTGCTTCACGCAAAGCCAACCAATAGCCGTCACCAGCCAGATTAAAGCGGTTAAGCACTTGGTCTTTAATCGACAGAGAGGGCACCAACCATACGCACACGCGCGGCTCACCTTGGCGCTTATCCATCGCATTTAGTATTTCTTGCAATGCATAGATGCCAATGAGCGTCTTACCGCCAGCTGTTGGCACTTTGGTACAAATTTGCGGCGCATTTGTAGCGGCTAAATGATAGGGGCGCATACGTGAAACGCCCTTTTCAAGCCAGTGTTCGCTAAATGCCGTTGCAGGGTTGTTGCTCAATCGCCATCTCGCGAGGAACGAACGCAGGTCATCCAGAACAATTTGCTGGTATTTATTAGGTTTCATTTATGCTTCTCCTTACAGACGGGTAATGTCGCGAGGTATTTTTTTATAAATAATGCCGTGACGGCGCATAAATTCATCGCCCAACGCACAAAGATCGGCATAAATTATGTACCTGCCTGCCTGTGTCACTAGCCCTGAGAGGAGATTGAGATCGAGGGTTGTCGCTTGGCTGTCATTCCACACAAAGAAAATACCAAGCCCGTAGGATTCACCAAGCCAATAAGTTGAGGCTGCATTACCAGTGGTTGCATCTGGGGTTATTGGAGCGCATTGCCCAATGGGAATACCTTCATTCCATGCAACATAATCACGAATGGCGGCAAGGCCAACGGCAGGGTTTAGCATTCCGTCCTCAAGCATGAGCCGGCCGCCAACTGTATAAAAATCAAAATCACCACCAAGCCCAGCTACTGCTTTATCGGCATCACCATATCCATTCATTACTCGGCGTACACGTTCTGCCGTTAAATCTTCGGCATAATCCATTGTTTCAATCAAAATGAAATTTCGATTACCACCATCTTCGGCATTTAGTTTTAATACGGCATGAGCGGTTGTTCCAGACCCTGCAAATGAATCCAAAATAATTGAATCTGGTCTTGTTGCAGATGCCAGCAGTAATTCAACTAGGTCTACAGGTTTTGGATAGTCAAAGGGTTCATCTGAAAGATCTTTTAATGATATGGAGCCTTCGCTTTTTGTGCTAATAATTGAGCGCAATAGAAAATCAGAAACTTCATCGAGGAATTTTATTGAACTAGGCTGGGTGTTTTCATCTTTGGCAAACCAAATGCTCCCACACTTAAAGCTTCCATCATGCAATTCTTGAACATTTGCATAATCAAGCATGGAATCAAATGTTGTTTTAGTCCAACGCCAACCTCGTTCTGGGACTTTGCATGGCAACTTGGTTTTAGGTGAAGTACATCATATCGCTCGCCAAAAGTTTGAGAGTTTGGCCAACTAACATTTATTTTCCCCCACAATCGATAGTCATCGCTAAGTGAATTATAAAGAGTTATCCCCGATCATAATTATTCTTTTTATACAGCTTTTTAATTTCAGATTCAGCATCTGGTATAGGGGTCTTTTTTCTTTTTAGGGTCGCTATCAATTCATTTATTTCTGGAAGCCCACCTTTTTTTGCGTATATTTTTTGTCAGTAGATTTGTTTTTGCAAACAGCAAAACATATTCATGGATGTTTCCGATACATTTATCGTTCTTAGGTATTCTTTTGTTCCAAACCAGTAGCTTCTACAAAATTACGTGTGCCAAATATTTCATCCATAATAAGCCGCAAGCTTGCTTGCTCGTTCTCATCAATAGAAATAAATATTGCGCCATCGTCAGCAAGCAAGCGATGAAGTAATTTAAGGCGTGGATACATCATGCAGAGCCACTTATCGTGACGACTTAAATCTTCGCCTTCTTCACCGACAACTTTTCCTAGCCATTTTTTTATTTTTGGGTCATTAACATTGTCGTTGTAACGCCAGCCTTCTGTGCCCGTATTGTAAGGTGGGTCAATATAAATACAGTTTATTTTCCCTTCGTATTCGGGCAATAAACTCTTTAAAGCCTCAAGATTATCGCCATGAATAATGCGATTATTTTCTATAGTTGAAGTACACTTGGTGCTGGCTGGCTGGCTGGCTGGCTGGCTGGCTGGCAAAACTATACTCTTTTTTCAGCACACGGTAAGGGACATCGTGGTGATGGCTCTCTACTTTTTCTTTTCCAACCCATGTTAATTTTGGCATTTTTTATCCTGCTAACGCTTAGTAAATTTTCAATCTCTCATTATTCTTCAAGGCGAACTGTTTTTTGCTTTAATGCTTTCATGCACTGCATAAAAAAAACAAAGCTAAATGTTCCGCGATTTATTTTTGCCGAAACGCTTTTATAAGTCTCATGCACTCCGATGGCATTTAGCTTTTCTATCAGGGTTTCGTATCCTATGCCCAAGCGCGCCAATTCAGCTTTAAGGTGATTGGCGGCCTGTTTATTCCAGTTGTCTTGTGTCATAGACATATCCAATGCAATTGAAGGGGATGGCATAGCATTAGCTGTGTTACGCGAAATCATAAACATTGGTCACAATATTTTTTTGCGTAAGTGTTTCTTCAATAATAGGCTCTATTTCTTCCCACCGACCGCCTGCAAGACCGCAACCTATTCGGGGCATATGCACAGAAGCATTATGTTGCAGCGCATACTCAGCAACTGCAATTAACCCTTGGCGAACAGCAGGGTAGCGAATGGGGGCTGGCGATTTATTGTCGCGCGGTGATCGGACGCCTTCTTGTCCAATAATGTTCGCAACGACAATATCGCTTTCAACAGGTATAAATTGCACATCGCCCAGCGCCGGTTTTTTCACAGCAGAGAAGGAGCTTTTATAAATAACTTCGGGTGACTTCCAGCGCTTGCTGATCGCGAGCACAAACCCTTTTCCCCATTTGCCAAGGTCATTGCAAATATGGACAACGATTTTCGTTCCCGCTGCGTTTGGTTGCGTGGCGTCACCCACTAGATAATTAATGCTCATTTTTTTGTGGCTTCTAACCATTTGGTTTCAAAATCTTTTTTGCTGATTTCATTTACATCGAACTCATGCTGGCTGCGAATTTCACTAATTTGTGGCACCGGCGTGATGCCTAGTCGGGTTCCCTCGGTTGCTTTAATGTTGGAAGCAAACCCCAAGTGCCCATTTGCAAATACTTCAATTTTGCGCGTTTCATAGCGGTTGGGGTCAAGTTCACTGTAAAACTCTACAGGGCTTCCTGCGGGGCTATTGTTCCATTTTGAATAGATGTACGTGCTCATTTTAATCTCCTGTTAATTGCGACCATGACCCACAAGGCGGTTCTGAATATCAAGCG
>JAXHOG010000058.1:0-91136 GCA_034519605.1 Marinagarivorans sp. | reverse complement strand
ACCTAAATACCGCAGTTAAAAACCTCTGATACACTAAAACCCCAACAAAAACAGCAGGTTGCCATGAAAACCCCACAAGTTTCCAGTCACCCAAAAGGTGAGCCATCATCGACGCCCACAACGGCCAGCCTGCAGCCCACCAGCGTAGACACTTACGACGGTAAAATTCATATCGAATGGGCGCCGGATTCACCCGTGACCCCAATGGGGCAGCTTCCTTTTTTTATTCAATTTTTAAAAATAAGTTCACGTTTTGATGATTGGGTAAATAGCTGTCCATTAACCTACGCCAGCAATAATGCACCCAGTAAAACCGATGTACTGGGCTCGCTATTATTATCGATATTATCTGGCCACAAACGCTACGCGCATATTGCGACACTCACAAATGACAATGTTAATCCGCCGTTACTGGGCATGAAAAAAGTGATTAGCGATGACTCTGCAAGGCGCGCCATTAAAAAAATGGATGCAGAAAAAGGTGTTGAATGGTTGCAAAATAATTTATTCGATTGCTGCGAACCCCTTTTAATACGCCTTGGATTTTAGATATTGATACTACCGTTAAGCCACTCTTCGGACATCAAGAAGGTGCGGAGGTTGGCTACAATCCTCAAAAACCTGGGCGTCCTTCGCACACTTACCACACCTACATGATGGCGAATTTACGCTTGATTTTAGAGGTGGAAGTAAAAGCCGGAAATCAATCCCACTCCAATTACAGTCTGCCCGAATTAATGCAGTTACTGCAAAAAATGCCCACCGAACATCGCCCCGTTTTCGTTCGGGGTGATATTGGTTTTGGCACCGACAATGTGATGCGCGATCTGGAAAGTATCGGACAGTCTTATTTGTTTAAACTCAAAAAGACGCCAAATGTACTGAAATTACTGCATAAACATCATGCTTTAGGCTGCTGGAAGAAAATACATAAAGGATGGGAAGGTAAAGAAGATCACCTACAACTGCAAGGTTGGGATAATCCCCGCCGCGTGATTATTTTTCGGCGACAATTAAAACCGAGCACAATAGTCGGTATCGAAAAAACTCAGCAAGATTATCAACAGCTCTCATTTATTGATGAGCCAGAAGATATTAAATTATTCGAATATTCTGTTTTGGTGACAGATCGTGAAGACGAATTAGTCGCTGTCTTTCAGCATTATCGCGACCGAGCTGATTGTGAAAATAACTTTGATGAATTAAAAAATCAGTGGGGCTGGAGCGGATTTACGACCCGTGATGTAGCGAGCTGTCGCTTAATGTCACGCATTATTGCGCTCATTTATAATTGGTGGACATTGTATGTGCGTTTAGCGATTCCCGATTTGCATCACGAAGCGATAACAAGCCGGCCATTATTATTAAGTAGCATCGGGCGTTTAACGACACACAGTTCAAAAAGAATGATCACGCTCACGAGCTTGCATAGCCACACCCACAAATTGGCGCAAGCGTACCAACGACTGGGCATGATTTTTGGTGAGTTAAAAGCGATTGCTCCGCAGTTAAAACCGCAGGAGGCATGGCGACATTTATTGGGAATCATCGCCGAATTTTTTAAGCAAAAAACAACGCCAAAAACCCCTCTCAATATTGTGGCGTTATTAACCTGATCCAAAGTGATATTCGGGGTGTGGTTTTACGCTAATGATGGAAATTGGCGGGCTGGACTGCGGTTTTTAGGTTGAAACACCCGAAAAAATAGAAACTCAAAAGTCAGAAAAACCGCGCGGCCGCAAACCTTTACCTAAAGAGTTGCCACGCGAAACACGCATTGTTGATATTGATGACGCCGATAAAGTCTGCACATGCTGCAGTGGCGAACTGCATAAATTCGGCGAAGAAACCAGCGAGCAACTGGAATACATTCCGGCAAAAATGACTGTGATTGTCACTGTTCGCCCAAAATACAGCTGTCGCAGTTGTGAAAAAAATAATACCCACACGCCGATTGTGATTGCACCGGTTCCCGCCAGCCCAATTCCAAAAAGTATTGCGACACCTAGCTTATTGTCGCAAGTCATTTGCAATAAATATCAATTCGCGATTCCGTTATATCGTCAAGAAGCACTCTTCAAACAAATTGATATTGAATTAAATCGAAAAACCCTCGCGAATTGGATGATTCGCAGCGCAACTGTGTTCGAGCCTGTCATAAAAGCCTTAAAAGACACCCTCCTAGTGCAGGGTGCGATTCATGCCGACGAAACACCGGTAAAAGTCATTCAAGAAGATCGCGAAAAATGCTACATGTGGGTGTATTGCTCAGGTGCCGATTCCCCAGGCGACACTCAAGCGAATAAAAACATCGTACTTTACGACTACCAACCGAGTCGCGCGGCGAGCTGCCCGAATAATTACTTGGGTGGCTATAAAGGCTTTTTACAGGTCGACGGTTACGTAGGTTACGAAAGCACGAAAGCAACGCTCGTAGGTTGCATGGCGCACGCACGCCGAAAATTTTATATACAGGAAGTATGGTATGCAGGTTTTGCAGGAGCAAAAACCTGTGTGGATGCGCAAAAAGCGCAATTAAAAGGCAAATCGGGCCGAGCAGATTGGGCGGTTTCGCATATTCAAAAACTCTACAAAATAGAGTCACAATTAAAAACAAAAACGATGGCTGAGCGTTTTGAAATAAGAAAAAACCTATCGGTACCGTTACTCAATGAATTTAAAGCGTGGCTCGATAAAACCGTCACGCATGTCGTGCCCAATTCAGCTATTGGTAAAGCAGTAAGTTATACGCTCAATCAGTGGTCTAAATTAATCGCATACACACAAGATGGACAGCTATCAATCGATAATAATCGTGCCGAGCGTGCTATTAAGCCGTTTGTGATTGGTCGTAAAAACTGGCTATTTAGCGCCACCACCAGCGGTGCTAATGCGAGTGCTAATTTATATTCGATTATTGAAAGCGCAAAAGTGAATGGCCTGGAGCCGCGCCACTATATTGAGTATTTATTAACGGAATTGCCGAAGCGAAAAGTGGGCGAGGATGTGAAGGATTTATTGCCTTGGATGGTTAAGCTAGGTGTGGTTAGTTAGACGGTTACAAACCTTGGGTGAATTTGACGAAATTATTGAAATGCCAATATCCGCAACGAATTTCGTTTGTGATGTCCCTGCGCTTTATTCAAGATGAGTTTTTATGGCTGTCGATTGCGTCGCCCGGCACTATTCCTAAAAAACTGCGGGAAATGCGTGAGAATGTTAAACAATTTATTTTACCCAAACGAAAACGGCCCTCAAAAAAGAGGACCGTCAAGTCATCTCGCAATCGCTAGCCCGTAGAGATCATTCCTCGATAAGGCTTAAGTGAGTGGTGTTAGCTTTAAAGCGGGTTTTTTATTGGCGCTATGTTAACAGCTATTCACGCACAGCAGGACGAGCGCCGCCGCGCTGACCTAGCATTTCTGGCGTTACCAATACAACGCCTTTAGATGAAACCCTAAACCCATTCGCGCGATCTTGGTCATGATCGTAACCTATCACCATGCCTTGAGGAATAATACATTGGCGATCAATAATGGCTTTTTTAATTTTAGCACTACGATGAATTTCCACTTCGGGCAAAATTACCGATTCGTCAATGTCGACGTAGGAATGCACTCGCACATCCGAGAATAATACCGACTTACGCAATTTACCACCCGATATAATACACCCGCCACTCACCATGGAATCTACGGCATAACCACGACGATCATCATCATCAAATACAAATTTTGCGGGCGGTAATTGTGTTTGATAGGTCCAAATAGGCCATTGGTGATCGTATAAATTTAACGAGGGTTTGGGCGATATTAATTCCATATTCGCGGCCCAAAAAGAATCCAAGGTTCCCACATCACGCCAATAGGCACGTTCGCCATCGGTACCACGGAAACGGTAAGCGTAAACTTCGCTGTCGTTAATAATGGACGGGATAATATCTTTGCCAAAATCGTGCTCGGAGCCTTCTTGCGAAGAATCTTTTTCGAGCAGGTCTAATAAAAATTCGGTATCAAAAACATAATTACCCATTGACGCTAAACATTGGGTTAAATCACCAGGAATAGGCGTTGGATTAGTAGGCTTTTCTTCAAAACCCAAAACCCGGTCGTTAACGTCTACCGACATAACGCCAAAAGAACCTGCCGCCTCTTCAATAGGGACTTCCAAACACGAAACGGTTAATTTCGCTTTATTTTTAACATGGTAAGCCAGCATATTGCCGTAATCCATTTGGTAAACATGGTCACCCGAAAGCACCATCACATATTTACAACCTGAAGAACGAATAATATCGGTATTCTGATAGAGCGCATCGGCGGTACCTTGATACCAATTAGGCGAGTTACGTTGCGATGCTGGCAATACATCCACATATTCACCCAGCTCACGCTTAAAGTGACTCCAGCCAACCTGGATATGGCGAATTAATGAGTGCGCTTTATATTGTGTAAGAACGCCTATTTTACGAATGCCCGAATTAATGCAGTTAGACAGTGGGAAGTCGATAATTCTAAACTTACCGCCAAAATACAACGCAGGCTTTGCGCGCCACTCTGTTAATTCATATAAACGGCTACCTCGCCCTCCCGCTAAAACTAGAGCCAAAGTGTCTTTTGTTAACCGGCTTACATACCGGGGATTAGGATGTTCCATGTTTACTCCACTCAGAATCGTATTTATTTGTTTTTGACTTTTAGGCTAAAGCAACGCATTAACTATAATTTCAACTGCAACAATTTAAAGCACAACAATTTAAGGTACAAATAGAACAACTTAACTCTCAACAGCTTAAATTCCACGGACACAAATTTAAAATCTAAGTGCAACCACTTAAATTACAACTTCCAAATATCTTTTGCATATTCGGTAATTGTGCGATCACTCGAAAAACGACCACTTGCAGCGGTGTTTAATATGCTTTTCTCTAGCCACAAATGCTTATCCTGGTAACCGTCCAGCGCCTTTTGCTGTGCGTTAACGTAGGCTCGAAAATCCGCCGCCACCATCCACGGATCGTTAGGATTGCGAATAGTTTCGACAATTGGATCAAAAAGACTGGGTTCAAACAAACTAAAATGGCCACATTCCAGCAATTGCATCACGCGACTAAAATCACTGTCTGCCGCAATAATTTGCGTGGGTGTATATGCGTTACGGTAAGCTGAAATTTCTTCAACACGCAAACCGAATAAAAAGAAATTATCTTCACCGACGGCTTCAAGAATTTCAATATTAGCGCCATCGTACGTACCTATAGTCAAGGCGCCATTCATCATGAATTTCATATTGCCCGTACCCGATGCTTCTTTACCTGCCGTTGATATTTGCTCAGATAAATCAGCCGCAGGACAAATTACTTCCATGGCTGAAACACAATAATTAGGTAAAAAAACCATCTGTAAATAAGGCGTTACCGCAGGATCGGTGTTAATCACTGTCGCCACATTATTAATTAATTTAATAATGTTTTTGGCCAACACATAACCCGGTGCTGCTTTACCACCAATTAAAATACAACGAGGTTTTAAGCCACTCACATCACCACGTGTTATACGATCGTAGAGGTGTATCGCATGTAACACATTTAGCAGCTGACGCTTATATTCATGAATCCGCTTAACTTGAATATCAAAAAGGGCGCCCAGGTTAAATTCAACGCCAGTCTTTTCTTTCACTAACGCCGCTAGATGGGCTTTATTTTCTTGTTTAATGGCATGCCATTTTTCGGTAAAAGCGACATCCTTCGCCAAAGGTTTTAATTGTTCAAGATGGGATAGGTCTTTTTGCCAGCTATCGCCGATGGCGGCGGTAATATGTGCCGACAAGGCAGGATTACAATGCGACAACCAACGTCTAGGCGTAACGCCATTCGTTTTGTTATTAAATTTTTCGGGCCACAGGTCGTAAAAATCTTTGAATAAATCGCTAATTAATAATCGTGTATGTAATGCAGCTACGCCATTTACACTAAAGCTACCCACAATACCTAGGTGTGCCATGCGCACCATAGGCTCGGCACCTTCTTCAATAATTGACATGCGCCGTTGTTTTTCGGTATCGCCGGGCCAGTGCTGCGAAACTTGCGCTAAAAAGCGCGCATTGATTTCGTAAATAATATCGAGCAAGCGAGGTAATAATTCTTTAAAAATACGAACAGGCCAACGTTCCAATGCCTCGGGTAATAGCGTGTGATTGGTATAGGCCATGGACTTAGAGGTAATCACCCACGCCTCGTCCCACGCCATACGGCGATCATCCATTAATAATCGCATTAATTCAGCAATTGCAATGGTGGGATGCGTATCGTTTAGTTGAAAACAATTTTTATCGGCAAATTCGCACATGGCGTTTTCGCTGTGCTGGTCATATTTTTCAACAACATCTTGTAAGCTTGCAGAGGCTAAAAAATACTGCTGACGAAGGCGTAATTCTTTGCCATTTTCACTGGCGTCATTGGGGTATAACACCATAGTGATTTGTTCGGCTAAATTCTTAGCGGCTACGGCCTCGGCGTAGTCACCCGCATTAAATTCATTTAAATCAAACTCATCCGTTGCCGTCGCCTTCCATAATCGCAAGGTATTTACGGTTGTCGTATCGGCTCCTGGTATAGGAATATCATAAGCGAGCGCATAAACATCTTTTGTATCGATCCAACGCGCGCAGCGCTGCCCAGAATCACTCATGTAAAATTCTGTACGACCGTAAAATTTAATACGACGCTTGTGATCGGGACGCTCAAGCTCCCACGGATTGCCATCGCGCAACCAATGGTCCGGCGACTCAATTTGACGCCCCTTTTCTATGCGCTGGTGAAACATGCCATATTCATAACGAATACCGTAACCCGTCACGGCATAATTTAAGGTCGCGCAACTATCTAAAAAACACGCAGCCAAACGCCCTAAACCACCATTGCCCAAACCAGCGTCCACTTCGGACTGTTCAATTTCCTCTAGCGTGCAGCCATAACTGTGTAGGGCTTTTTGAACGGCAGGTTCCACGCCAATATTTTTAACCGCATTACTTAAGCTTCGCCCAAGTAAAAACTCTAACGATAAATAATAAACATGTTTTGATTGATTTTGTTTTTCACTTTCGCGCGTAAGCCTCCAGCGCTCCATCAAACGATCACGCACTGTTAGCGCGAGAGCTTTTAATAAATAGTGAGGTTGAACATTATTATCCACGCGCCCGAGGGTGAAGTTATAGTGCCGCTGTAAATCCTCTGCGACTCGGACATCACTGGTATCTAACGAAAACTCAACAACGCCTACTGTCGTCATAACTTAGCCTTAATATTTATCGTTTAAATTGAAGTATCCGCTGAGCTGGAAGCTAATTCCTTTCCCAAAAAAACCATCAAGCTTTTATCTTCTAAGGTTGTGCTTATGGCGCAAAAAAATGGCGAGGCCATCTGACCATCAGCAATGCTAGTATCTAATACCAGCTCCCAAGCCCAACCTGCAGGCAATTGAAAAAGCTGCTTGCGACTATCGGCATTAAATAAGCTTAAAACACACTCTCGCTGAGGTAGGGTCGATTCCAACATCCACCCCAAGCTGTAGTTGTCTCTCGAATTCCATTCGCCTTCGCTCATTGGCAAGCCATCGCGATTAAGCCAAACAATATTTAAATTTTGGCATTCATCTTCGCTAGGATCGTGAATGTAGCGAGGGCAGCGCAATAATGAAATTCGCTGACGCAATTTAATAACATGACGGACGAAATTTTTAAGCGTCCAATCATCAAGCGTCATTTCCGACCAATTCACCCAGCTTATTTCGCTATCTTGGCAATACGCATTATTATTGCCCTTCTGTGTGCGACCCAGCTCATCACCGGCCAATAGCATTGGCGTGCCTTGGCTCAGTAAAAAAGTCGCTAACAGGTTACGCTTTTGACGATTACGAACGGCCACAATTGCTGGGTCGGATGTGACACCTTCAACGCCATGATTGAAACTATAATTCCCGCTGTGTCCATCATTATTGTTTTCTTTATTGGCAAGATTATGACGGTTGTTATAGCTGACAATATCGGCGATGGTAAAACCATCGTGACTGGAGACAAAATTAATACTGGCAGAGGGTCTTCTGCCGCCATGCTCAAAAATATCGCTAGAGCCATGAATGCGCTTTGCAAACTCTGGCAACATTCCTGAATCGCCGCGCCAAAAGCGTCTAACAACATCGCGATATTGATCATTCCATTCACTCCAGCCAGCTGGGTAATTTCCCAGTTGGTACCCGCCTGGACCAAGATCCCAGGGCTCGGCAATTAATTTAACCTGCGACAAAACAGGATCTTGCTGGATAGCATCAAAAAATCCCGAGCGAGGATCAAAACCATGAGGTTCTCGTCCTAATACGCTAGCGAGGTCAAATCGAAACCCATCGACGCCCATTTCTATGACCCAATAACGCAGGCTGTCCATAACCAACTGTAAGGCACGAGGGTGATTAATATTTAAGGTATTACCGCACCCGGTATCATTAATATAAAAACGCCGCTTAGGCTCTAAACCGTAATAACTGGCGTTATCAATACCACGAAAAGAATAGGTTGGACCTAGGTGATTTCCTTCGCCTGTGTGGTTGTAGACAACATCTAATAGCACTTCAATGCCCGCACTATGTAATGCCGAAACCATTTGTTTAAATTCAGCAACCGCATCGGTTACGGCATATTCGGTATGAGGGACGAAAAAATTAAGGCTGTTATAACCCCAGAAATTTTTTAATTCTTTATCTACAACAAATTGGTCGTGAATAAAACCCTGTACCGGCAAGAACTCAACACTAGTAACGCCTAAATCTTTTAAATAACTGATAACGTCGGGGTGCGCAAAACCCAAATAGCGACCACGCAACGCAGACGGAATACGACGCTGGACATGCGTAAAACCCTTAACATGTACTTCATAAATAACAGTGTCTTCCCATGCTACCGGTTTAGCAAGTCGCACTGGCGCGGGACTAGAAGCTATCACCCTAGCTTTTGACATAAACTCCGCATTGTCGAGCGTAGAGTAAGTAAGATCGCTTTTAGTATTATCTAGAATATAAGCGTAATGTGCGTCATTCCAAATAAATTCTCCCACTAGCGCTTTTGCGTAGGGATCCATTAATAATTTATTGGGATTAAATCGCAAACCCTGCTCGGGCAGATAATCACCGTGCACACGATAACCATAGACCAAACCGGCACCCGCCCCAACCAGTAAACAGTGCCAAACACCGTTTGTTTGATCGGGCATAGTTATCCGCGCAAGTTCGTTTTTACCATCCGCCGAATATAAGCAAAGCTCAACACTTTTGGCATTGTCTGAAAAAAGCGCAAAGTTAACACCTGCATCATTTACGGTGGCGCCCAGTGGATAGCAACACCCTATTGCCACTTCAAACTTTGCTGCTAATTTGTCCATCGTTTTATTCCTATATTCTTATATCTTAAATGGCGAATTAAGGACTTAAGATAAAAGCTAGTAAAACTTACTCGGCGTGCCACTCAAAAAATAAAGTGGCTAACGGAGGTAGGGTGATAAATATTGATTGATTTCGACCGTGGGAAGATATGGATTCAGCGAATATGCCGCCCGAATTGCCTTTATCGCTGCCTCCATAAATCGCAGCATCGGTATTGACACGCTCGCGATAAAATCCCGCCTCAGGAACGCCGATGCGATAACCGCTACGCAATACAGGCGTCATGTTACTTACCACCACCACAAAACCTGAGTGAGCCTTGCGCGCAAATGCAAATACCGATGTGCCAGTACCATCCGCATCTAACCACTCGAAACCTCGCGCTTCACAGTCGTCAAAATGCAACGCTGGCAACGATGTATATAAATTATTGAGATCCCTAACTAAGCGCTGTACGCCCACATGCCAATGTGCATTCTCTAATAAATGCCAATCCAATGATGTATTGCAATTCCATTCACGACCTTGTGCAAATTCGCAGCCCATAAATAAAAGTTTTTTACCGGGATGCCCCCACATAAACCCATAATAAGCACGTAAATTCGCAAATTTTTGCCAGGCATCACCCGGCATTTTATCAAGCAGCGAGCCTTTACCATGCACAACTTCATCATGACTTAAAGGCAATACAAAATTTTCATTAAACGCATACAAAAGACTGAACGTCATATCGTGATGATGGTAACGGCGATGGATCGGATCGTTGCTCATATAGCGCAAACTATCGTTCATCCAGCCCATATTCCATTTATAACCAAAACCCAAACCACCCGCATAAACAGGGTGCGATACACCCGGCCAAGCGGTTGACTCCTCGGCAACCATCATGGCGTTAGGATAATGTTCGTACACTTTTTGGTTGACGCGTTTTAATAGTGCAATCGCTTCTAAATTTTCACGACCGCCATGAATATTGGGTACCCACTCACCGGATTCCCGGCTGTAATCCAGATACAACATCGAAGCAACCGCATCAACGCGCAAGCCATCGATATGGAATTGATCAAACCAAAACAGCGCGTTACTGAATAAATAGTTGGCGACTTCACTGCGCCCATAATTATAAATATAGGTATTCCAATCGGGATGAAAACCCTGACGAGGGTCGGCATGCTCATACAACGGCGAGCCATCAAAAAATGCCAAGCCATGCCCATCCGAAGGAAAATGACCCGGCACCCAATCCACAAGAACACCGATTTCTTGTTGGTGGCAACAATCAATAAATTGCCTAAATTCATCTGGCGAACCAAAACGACTGGTGGGCGCATAAAGACCAATAGGCTGATAACCCCAAGAGCCATCAAAAGGATATTCACTAACAGGCATTAATTGAATATGCGTAAATCCCATGGCTTTAACATAAGGGATTAATTCATCAACCATATCCAAATAGCTGTAATAGTCATTGCCATGATCACCCTTACGCTTCCATGAGCCCAAATGCACTTCATAGACACTGACAGCTTGGTCGCGATAGCCTTGCTCTACTTTTCTGGATGTCCATGAATTGTCACCCCAAGCATATTGCGATTGTGCTATTACACGGCTTGCAGTTTCTGGGCGAAGCTGTGCCGCAAAAGCCATAGGGTCAGCTTTAAGCGGTAACACGCCATGATTTTTACTGAGTATTTGGTATTTATATAATGCGTTTTCAGCAACGCCGGGGATAAATAATTCCCACAAGCCACTGGCGACATGCTTACGCATAACATGATGGCGGCCATCCCAAAAATTAAACTCGCCCACCACGGATACTCGATTTGCATTTGGGGCCCAAACGGTAAATAAAGTACCTCTAACGCCATCGATTTCTTTTAAGTGTGAGCCCAACCATTGATACAGTTTCTCATGAGTTCCCTCACCAAATAAATACACATCCGTAGGGTTTAACATACTGGGAAATCGATAAGTGTCCTCCGCAATCTTCTTACCATTTTCATATTCAACCTCTAATAAATAAGCACTGCGCGACCCCAGAGCCACTTCAGCCTCAAATACGCCAGCAGGATGAATACGATTGAGCGGTTTAATTAAACGATTACTGCCTCGCTCAATGATGGACACAGAAATAGCTTCAGGTAAAAAAACACGCACAGCATAATTACCGTTAAGCATTTGATGCGGCCCGAGGACCGCAAATATATCGCCATGATAGGCATAGACAACCGAATCCAATTCCGCCGCCGAAATCATTGCTGGAATTACTTCCACACTGCCCCCAAATTATTATCAATGCTCATAGAGCTACATTTATTTTTAGTTACGTATTGCCGAAACATTTTTCAGCATCTTGATGATTTCTTCATTTGAAAATAAGTCGCTCACGCTAACACCAATTTTACGCTGCCAATTAGCGTATTCAGTAGAAGTTCCTGGGACATTTACAGGCTCATCGATAAGTGCTAGGTCGTCTAATTGCAACACATAAATTTGAGAGGCCATTTTTGCACCGCAATCTACTATTGCTGCAAGTAATGGCATTGATAATGGTAATAACACTAAGGAATCACGATCTTTAGTGACCCACTCAAAACCATTAGACGCAAGCCAATCCAATAAACGGTATTTATCATTAACTCGCTCGGCGAGCACAACCTCTAACGGAACCGTATCATCTAATTGATGCAATATATTTCTTAATTCAATATCAGTGGCGCCCCACCAACTAGCCAATGTAGGGACATCGTGATTAGTTAACATGGCTAACGAACGCGGCATATAGTTTTCTGGTCTTTTAAAAGCACCGTCAGTTTCGCGTTCGAAATAAAATAATTTATTCGTAAATACCGCGCCAGCCATTATCGCTTCGCGGAATTCATTGGGGACGACACCCATATCTTCACCAATAACCATGCATTTATTACGCACGCTTTCTAGCTTCAACAAACCAAGCATTTCAGGGAAAGGGTAATAAACATAGGCGCCAAAATCAGCCGTGCGACCAGGAGGACACCACCACAAGCGCATCAAACCCATTGCATGATCTATTCTGAGCGCACCGCAGTGAGACATATTTGTGCGCAATAAATTAATAAAATGCTTAAAGCCTGTTTGCCGCAATTTTGCAGGATCCATAGGAGGCAAACCCCAATTTTGTCCTTTTTCCGCCATGGGATCTGGCGGTGCGCCAATGGCCGCAGCCTTACAAAATAGATCGCCGCTACTCGTCACCTCGGCGCCACTACCATCAGCTCCAACCGCCAAATCGCGCATCAAACCAATACTCATACCTAATTCTTTTGCTAACAACTGACATCCGCTTAACTGCTCTTGCGCAAGCCACTGCAGATATGAATAGAAATCCAAGGCATCCTGCTGAATATTTGTTAACACAAGACTGGACAAAGAATAATTATAAATACCTTCATCACGGAGTACCTGATATAGGCAATATTCATTTAAAGGCGCGCCTTCGCGCTCAATAAAACTTAAAAATTCCTGCGCACGGGGTGTATTTCTTTTGAGTTCATACTCTTTAAACTCATTAAACATCACCCTAAAAGTTTCATATTTTATTTTATAGACCGCCTTGTAATTAACATTTAGCTCGGCACGCAACAATGCAATTTCAGTGGCTGCAGATGAAGTAAGACCATTAAATTCGGGCACGCATTCAGGATCAATATAGAGCGGTTCAATAAAGCGGCGATCTGATGGGCTATAAGGGCTGTAATTATTTTCAATGGGAGCACAAAGAGCATGCAAGGGATTTAAACCGATTATTCCAGCGCCCATGCTAGCCGATTTTTTCACTAAATTTTTTAGATCGGTTAAATCACCAATACCCCAATTGCGATCAGATGTCAGCGTATACAACTGAACAATAAACCCCCATGGTTTTTTAGCATCACTAAAGGTCTCTGGGAGGAAGCTTTTTTCTGGCACCACAGCAATCTCACCGACACACTCTTTATCTTCATGACTCAATCTTAGGGAGTGATAACCTAAAGGCAGGGCACCACACATGATCACGCGCTTTGAGAAGCGAGCACCTTGATGCACATAGTCGCCAACCTCCGGCTGGCCCGAAGGTACAAATTCACCATTAATATGTTTCCCGTTCTCTAGGATTAGCGTGTAGACAATCGATCGATCAAGATCAGCAGGAGAAAAATTACAAGAAAAGAAGCTCTGCTTGTGCTGCTCAACAACTTGAAAAGATGGCACCCAAAGTGTCCAAGGCAAAACATCTAGCGTATATACTTGAGTAGCCACAGCGTCTTGGTCGTCAGGATTAACCCCCATCGCACGAATAAGACCCTTACGATTTCCCAATGGAACGCCAACTTTCTCTCCCTTGTAGTTAAAATAATCAGATGCTATGCCACGCCAATACATTAACTGATTTAGGGTTTCCATAATTACCTACACGCCTTCTTAATTAAAAAGTGAGCTGAATGTTAATTTGTTTGCACAGTTTATGCCACTCACAAAGTCAACATTGGCACCTAAAGCACCCAAGCAACAACAAAACCTTCTTAATACCTAAAAATAGAGCCCCTTACAAAGCGAGTGGATCGAAGCATAAGCACCTTATGCCAGCTTTTTTCGCGAAAATTCCTGCGGTATTTTTAAATCAAAAAAAAACCGGGCAAAGCCCGGTTTTTTAAAAAAAGCTAACAATTACTCAGCATCAGTATCATCAACAACCGCACCAGCAATTGGTCGATCAACTAACTCAACATAAGCCATTGGCGCTTTATCGCCAGCACGGAAGCCACACTTTAAAATACGAATGTATCCGCCAGGACGACCCTCATAACGAGGACCAAGAACACTGAATAACTTACCAACCGCAGCCTTACAGCGCAAACGATCAAAAGCTAGACGGCGATTAGCTACTGAGTCTACCTTACCAAGCGTAATGAGCGGCTCCGCAAAGCGACGTAGCTCTTTAGCTTTTGGTAATGTAGTTTTGATAGCTTCGTGCTCTACAAGAGAAGCTATCATGTTTTTAAACATCGCTTTACGATGTGAGCTGTTCCGATTTAATTGTCGGCCACTTAAACGATGACGCATAACTTAAACCCTTTTTTTGCTTCTCAGCAAACGTTACTGGGCCGCAAGGCCCACTTATTAATTAGTCGCCAGTACGCAAACTGGCTGGTGGCCAATTTTCTAAACGCATACCCAATGACAAACCACGAGATGCCAAGACATCTTTGATCTCTGTAAGTGATTTTTTACCCAAATTTGGCGTCTTCAACAATTCAACTTCAGTACGTTGAATTAAATCGCCAATGTAATAAATATTCTCAGCTTTTAAACAGTTCGCAGAGCGCACTGTCAACTCAAGATCATCGACAGGCCGAAGAAGAACAGGGTCAATTTGATCCTCTTTTTTCTCCGGCTCAGCTTCTTTTTCACCCTCAAGATCAACAAATACTGCCAGCTGTTGCTGCAAAATTGTTGCTGCACGACGAATAGCCTCTTCAGGATCAAGGGTTCCGTTAGTCTCTAAATCTAAAACCAACTTATCTAAATCCGTACGCTGTTCAACACGAGCACTCTCAACTGAGTATGCCAAACGTCGCACAGGGCTAAAAGAAGCATCCAACTGGAGGCGGCCGATAGTACGGTTCTCTTCTTCATCCACAACACGACTATCAGCAGGCTGATAGCCACGACCGCGAGCAACAGTTAAGTGCATAATCAAGCTAACATCACCAGTAATATTGGCAATGATCAGCTCTGGGTTTTTAATTTCAACACTATGATCGACCTGAATGTCAGCAGCAGTAACAACGCCAGGGCCTTTTTTAGACAAAGTTAAAGAAACGCTATCTTTACCCTCGAGCACTAGCGCTATGTTTTTAAGGTTAAGGAGGATTTCAATAACATCCTCCTGAACACCTTCAATAGCACTGTATTCATGTTGAACACCTTCGATCTCAACTTCTGTGATGGCGCAACCTGGCATAGAAGACAAAAGGATACGACGCAGTGCATTACCCAGTGTATGACCGAAACCTCGCTCCAAGGGCTCAAGTACAACTCGAGCACGAGTAGGAGATAGAACCGTAACGTCGATGTGACGTGGAGTCAAAAATTCATTCACAGCTGTCTGCATAGTTTCACCTGTTAGCTGTTATACGAAAGCCTTACTTAGAGTAAAGCTCCACAATGAGGTTCTCGTTGATGTCAGCCGATAAATCACTGCGATCAGGAACACGCTTAAAAATACCTTCTTTTTTATCGGTATTAACATCAAGCCAATCAGCATCAGCGCGCTGGGTAGCAATATTGAGCGAGCTTTGAATACGCAATTGATTTTTAGACTTCTCACGAACAGCAACCACATCACCAGCTTTAACTTGATAAGAAGGAATGTTCACTACGTCACCATTAACAATAATGGCCTTGTGCGAAACCAACTGGCGAGACTCGGCACGTGTAGCACCAAAACCCATTCGATAAACAACGTTATCTAAACGACTTTCAAGGATTTGCAACAAGCATTCACCCGTTGCACCCTTGCGCCGAGCAGCTTCTTTGTAGTAACCGCGGAATTGTTTTTCTAAAACACCGTATATACGACGAACTTTTTGCTTTTCACGCAACTGAACACCGTAGTCTGAAAGACGACCACGACGCTGACCATGCTGGCCAGGCGCTGTTTCGATTTTGCACTTTGATTCTAATGGACGCGCTCCGCTCTTGAGGAACAAATCAGTTCCTTCGCGACGCGCCAGTTTACAGGTAGGTCCTACATAACGAGCCATAACTGATTAAACTCCTATACGCGACGTTTCTTAGGGGGGCGACAACCATTGTGTGGAATCGGTGTCACATCGGTAATGTTGGTAATTTTGTACCCAACGTTATTAAGTGCGCGAACAGCAGACTCACGTCCTGGTCCCGGCCCCTTAACTTCAACATCTAAATTCTTCAAGCCGTAGTCAAGCGCAGCCTGGCCAGCACGCTCAGCAGCAACCTGCGCAGCAAACGGGGTACTTTTACGTGAACCACGGAATCCCGAACCGCCAGAAGTAGCCCATGATAGAGCATTACCTTGACGGTCAGTAATTGTTACAATCGTGTTATTAAACGATGCGTGAATGTGCGCAATGCCATCGACAACTGTCTTTTTGACTTTTTTGCGCTGAGCAGTTTTATTACCTGGCTTAGCCATAGCAATGATTCCTCAACTTAACGGGCTATTACTTTTTAATTGGCTTACGGGGGCCCTTACGGGTACGCGCGTTAGTCTTAGTGCGCTGACCACGTAATGGCAGATTACGACGATGGCGCAAACCACGGTAACAACCCAAATCCATTAAACGTTTGATGTTCATTGACACTTCGCGACGAAGGTCACCCTCAACCGTTAATTTAGCCACTTCAGCACGCAACAATTCAAGCTGCTCCTCCGTTAAGTCGCCAATTTTTGCACTCTCTTTAATACCAGCATCAGCGCAGATTTTTTTTGCTGATGTTGCGCCCACACCGTAGACGTAAGTCAAAGAGATTACGGCATGCTTGTTATCTGGTATGTTTACACCAGCAATACGAGCCATATTTATACTCCAACATTTCATTATTTTGTGGCATTAACAGCGACCAAATATCTTATAAAAATTCAGCCCCTTTAAAAGGGGCTGAGAATTAAATAATTGTCACTGGAATTCAATAGTTAATAAATTAACGACAGTTAATACCCCCAGTTTTGCCGTTTAAACCGGCTTAAGCTACCTAAGCGGCCTAATTTTTAACCCTGACGCTGCTTATGCCTGGGCTCAACATTACAAATCACACGTATAACACCATTACGACGTACAATTTTGCAGTTACGGCAAATCTTTTTAACAGATGCGCGCACTTTCATCGAAATAACCTCACAAATAAAGCCACCAACTAGCGGCCGTAGTTTTTCAAATTTGCTTTTTTAAGAACAGACTCATATTGATGACTCATTAGGTGTGACTGAACTTGAGACATAAAGTCCATTACCACTACTACGACAATCAATAGAGAAGTACCACCGAGATAAAATGGTATGCCTGAATAGACAACCAAAAATTGCGGAAGCAAAGCAACTGCAGCAATGTAAACAGCGCCAACCATAGTTAAGCGAGTGAGTACAGAGTCTATATATTTTGCTGACTGCTCGCCTGGGCGAATACCAGGAATGTAAGCACCACCTTTTTTCAGGTTATCAGCAACTTCCTTTGGATTATACATCATGGCAGTATAGACAAAACAGAACAGAATTATCAACCCACCAAATAATACAAAGTTTAAAGGCTGCCCAGGGCCTATTGCCGCAGACAACTGCTGCAGCGCTTGCCCTAGCGCGCCTTCTTGCGACTGCCCAAACCATTGAGCTATAGACGCAGGAAATAACAACAAGCTACTGGCAAAAATAACCGGTATCACACCAGCCATGTTGATTTTCAATGGCAAATGGCTTGACTGCTGGCTATAACCACCGGCGCGACCGGTTTGGCGCTTGGCATAATTAATGGTTATTTTGCGCTGTGCACGCTCCATGAAAACCACAAACCAAACTGTCGCAGCAGCAAAGACAGCAACGCATAGCAACAAGAAAATAGATAAACTTCCATCTCTTGCGCTTTGCATAGCCTGACCAACTGCAGATGGTAAGCCAGCAACAATGCCAGCAAAAATAAGCATTGATATACCATTACCAATGCCGCGCTCGGTCACTTGCTCACCCAGCCACATCATAAACATGGCACCAGTCACCAAAGAACTTACAGCAACAAGATAAAAGCTAAGCATATTCAAACCGACATACGCCATACCTTGGCCAGCCATGCCAGCAACCATAATGAACCCTTGAACAAAAGCGAGCCCAAGTGTTAAAAGGCGTGTGTACTGACTAATCTTACGACGACCAGCATCACCCTCCTTCTTTAGGGTCTCAAGACTCGGAGTTACAGCAGTCAACATCTGCATAATAATAGATGCAGATATATAAGGCATAATACCCAATGCTAGGATACTCATACGTTCCAAGGCACCACCCGAGAACATATTAAACATCCCGAGGATAGTCCCTTGATTATCATTAAATAACTTTGCTACCTGAACAGGGTCTATCCCAGGAACGGGGATATGAGTACCAATTCTATACACTATAATGGCCAGCAATAAAAACAACAGGCGAGCTTTAAGCTCGCCTGTGCCTTTAGAACCACCTAGCGCTAAACTTCCCGGCGTTGCCATAGGAACCTCGCTTAGTCTTCTACTTTACCGCCAGCAGCTTCGATCGCTGCTTTAGCACCTTTAGTTACTGACAAGCCCTTAATGGTTACAGCCTTATTCAACTCGCCAGATAAAAAAATCTTAACTCGCTTAGTAATGGTGCCAACAACATCAGCCTGCTTTAGCGCTTCAATATCGATAATATCAGCATCAACCTTATTTAGCTCACCCAAACGAACCTCACTAGAAATAAAGCTAACACGACTAGTAAAGCCAAACTTAGGTAAACGCTTCTGCAAAGGCATCTGTCCGCCTTCAAAACCCGGACGCACACGGCCACCTGAGCGTGATTTCTGCCCCTTGTGGCCGCGACCACAGGTCTTACCTAAACCAGAACCAATACCGCGGCCAACACGCTTGGGACTCTTAGAGCGACCCGAACCTGGCGACAATTCATTCAAATGCATTGGATCAACCCCCAACCTTCAAAAGGTAATGAACTTTATTGATCATACCGCGAACAGAAGGACTATCTTCTACTTTAACGGAATGACCAATCCGACGAAGCCCAAGGCCAGCAACACAAGCCTGATGAGCTTTTAAGCGACCGGCTGTGCTCTTTATCTGAGTTACCGTGATCGTATTTTTTGACATGGCTAGATACTCGTATCAAAACAGGGGCACCCTAAGGCGCGCCATTAATTCAGAATTTCTTCAACACTTTTGCCGCGCTTTGCGGCAACCGCCTCTGGAGATGCCATCGCGCGCAATGCTTCAAATGTCGCACGCACAACGTTAACAGGGTTAGTAGAGCCGTAACATTTAGCAAGTACGTTCTGAACACCTGCAATTTCAAGAACGGCACGCATAGCGCCACCAGCAATAACGCCAGTACCTGCCGAAGCAGGCTGCATGTAAACATTTGATGCACTGTGAACACCCTTAATGGGGTACTGAATGGTATCGCCATTCAACTCAACAGTAATCATATTACGGCGAGCAGCCTCCATTGCCTTTTGAATCGCAATAGGGACTTCGCGCGCTTTACCGCGACCATAACCAACGCGTCCATTACCATCGCCAACTACCGTCAATGCAGTAAATTGAAAAATACGGCCGCCCTTTACAGTTTTTGATACGCGGTTTACCTGAACCAGCTTTTCTTGCATGCCTTCAGCGTTTGCTGTGCTTTTTTCTTTATCGGTAGTCGACATAGTGTTTACCTTTAAAACTCCAATCCAGCTTCACGTGCAGCATCAGCAAGTGCCTTAACACGACCATGATAGCGGAATCCACTTCGGTCGAAAGCAACATTGGTGACGCCAGCAGCTTGCGCACGCTCAGCAACCAATTGGCCAACGACCTTGGCAGCTTCTGCGTTACCTGTTTTTTCGAGTGAGAATTTTTTCTCAACAGTTGAAGCCGACGCTAAAACGCGATCACCCTCAGCTGAAATCACCTGTGCATATATATGACGAGGCGTACGGTGGATACTTAAACGAACAGCACCCAACTGGCTTATTTTGCTACGAGCACGGCGAGCGCGACGTAGACGTGCTTCTTTTTTATCGCTCATAACCTATGCCTTACTTCTTCTTAGCTTCTTTACGACGAACTGCTTCGTCTGCGTAGCGAACACCTTTGCCTTTATAGGGTTCTGGTGGACGATAACCGCGAATATCAGCAGCAACCTGCCCCAACAATTGCTTGTCATTACTTTTTAAAACAATATCAGTTTGCGATGGAGTTTCTACAGCTACACCTTCGGGCAACTCATAATCTACTGGATGAGAAAAACCAAGAGTGAGGTTTAATACATTACCTGTTGCTTTTGCACGGTAACCAACACCTACCAATTGTAATTTTTTCTCAAAACCAACACTAACACCAGTAACCATATTGTTAACAAGGGCGCGTGTGGTGCCAGCTAACGCATCTGCCGACTGACTTCCATCTCGTGGAGCAAACGTCAGTATATTATTCTCTTCTTTAACAAGAACACTTGAATGAATATTCAGTTCAAGTGTTCCCTTGCTACCCTTAACGCTTAGGCTTTGACCACTTAAGGTCACGCTAACACCACTGGGCAAGCTTATTGGGCTTTTTGCAACACGTGACATAACTGTATTCCCGTTAAATCTCGGCTATTAGAAAACGGTGCAAAGAACTTCACCGCCAATACCTGCAGCACGAGCTGCGCGATCCGTCATCACACCTTTACTGGTAGTAACAATCGCAACGCCCAAACCACCACGAACCGAAGGCAAAGAACCTTTGCCTGAGTACGCACGGAGACCTGGGCGACTTACGCGATCAATTTCAGCAATAACCGGCTTACCCTCGAAATACTTAAGCTCGATGGTAAGCTCTGCTTTGATGGTGTCACTTACGACGAAATCAATAATATAGCCTTCGTCTTTAAGAACTTTAGCTACGTTTGTTTTAAGCTTTGATGAAGGCATAGAAACGCTAGTCTTTCCAACCATTTGTGCGTTTCGGATGCGAGTCAGCATATCAGCTAATGGATCTTGCATACTCATTATTAATGCTCCTCAGAACCAACCTTACCAACTAGCTTTAACTAAGCCAGGGACATCACCGCGCATTGCTGCCTCGCGGAGCTTGTTACGACACAGACCGAACTTGCGATAAACTGCATGTGGACGACCCGTAATTCGGCAACGACGCTGTTTGCGCGAAGCGCTGCCATCACGTGGTAGCTTTTGTAGTTTAATCATTGCCGCCCAAACATCCTCTTCAACAGAAGTGTGGCCAGTAATGATTGCCTTCAGCTCGGCGCGTTTGGCAGAGTCTTTTTTGTTAATCTTGGCACGTTTAACTTCGCGCGCAATCATGGATTTTTTTGCCATCGTTTACACCAATTCCAATTAACTTTTGAACGGGAAGTTGAACGCTTTTAACAGCGCCCGACCCTCGTCATCAGTGCGGGCTGTGGTGGAAATACAAATATCCAAACCGCGCAGCTTATCAATTTTGTCGTAATCAATCTCAGGGAAAATGATCTGCTCAGAAACACCCATAGAGAAGTTTCCACGACCATCAAATTGCTTAGGACTAATACCACGGAAATCACGAATACGGGGAATCGCAATCGAAACTAAGCGATCCAAAAATTCGTACATCTTGTCTTGACGCAAAGTCACTTTACAACCAATCGGCCAACCCTCGCGGATTTTAAAGCCTGCTATAGAGCGGCGAGCCAAAGTAACAACAGGTTTTTGTCCAGCGATTTTTTGCATATCGCTAACAGCGCTCTCTAAAACCTTTTTGTCACCAACAGCTTCACCCACACCCATATTAATGGTGATTTTAGTGATCCTTGGAACTTCCATTACGTTCTGCAAGCCCAGCTCTTTGAGTAGCTGAGGTGCAATTTCGTTCTTAAAACGTTCTTGTAGCCTGGCCATAGTTCTCTCAGTGCGCTTACGCGTCTACCGTCTCGCCATTGGATTTGAACACGCGCACTTTGCGTCCATCGTCCAACACCTTAAAACCCACTCGATCAGCTTTTTGCGTTGCAGGATTGAAAATCGCAACATTCGATGCATCTATCGGAGCCTCTTTTTCGATAATGCCACCGGCAATACCCGATTGAGGATTTGGTTTTTGGTGTTTTTTAATAATTTGTATACCAGCAACTAACAAGCGGCCATCAGAAAATACACGTGTAACTTTTCCACGTTTTCCTTTGTCGCGACCGGTGACTACAACTACTTCGTCATCACGTTTAATTTTACGCATAAACCCGTCCTCTAAACTCCGGCGTGCCTTATAGCACTTCGGGCGCCAAAGAAATAATTTTCATGAATTTTTCGCCACGTAACTCACGCGTTACTGGTCCAAAAATACGTGTACCTATTGGCGCATTTTGGTTGTTGAGCAATACAGCTGCATTGTCATCAAAGCGAATAATTGAGCCGTCTGTGCGACGAACACCCTTTTTGGTGCGCACGACAACAGCCTTCATTACTTGACCTTTTTTTACTTTACCGCGGGGAATTGCTTCTTTAACGGTAACTCGAATAATGTCACCTACTGCAGCATAGCGACGGTGTGAACCGCCGAGAACTTTGATGCACATCACTCGACGTGCACCACTGTTATCCGCCACTTCTAGGTATGTTTGCGTTTGAATCATTTTTTATCTCCAAAGCTCCAATGGGTGGCGACTAAACTGCGCTAGCCCGCTCTTCCACTTTAACCAAAGACCAGTTTTTGGTTTTTGAAAGTGGACGCGACTCTGCAATCGTTACTACGTCACCCGCATTACACTCATTACTTTCGTCATGAGCTTTAATTTTGGTCGATTTTGTGACGTACTTTCCGTAAATAGGATGCTTAACGCGACGCTCGATAAGCACAACAATTGACTTATCCATTTTGTCGCTTACAACTTTACCGGTTAAGGTGCGAACAAGTTTTTTATCAGACATCGTTATTTACCTGCCTTTTCTGCGAGCACTGACTTAATACGGGCGACATTACGACGCACTTGTTTTACTAAGTGAGTCTGCGTGAGCTGGCCAGTTGAAGCTTGCATGCGAAGGTTGAACTGTTCATGTAACTGAGCGAGCAAATCTTTGTTCAACTCATCGACTGATTTTTCGCGGAGTTCTTGCGCTTTCATTACATCACCGATCGCTTAACAAACGTTGTTTCCAAAGGAAGCTTGGCTGCCGCTAAGGCAAAAGCTTCGCGGGCTAATTCTTCTGAAACGCCTTCCATTTCATAAAGAATTTTACCAGGCTGAATCTGGCATACCCAGTATTCAACACTACCTTTACCCTTACCCTGACGAACTTCAAGAGGTTTTTCAGTGATGGGCTTATCAGGAAACACACGAATCCAAATTTTACCGCCACGCTTAATGTGGCGAGTCATAGCGCGACGTGCCGCTTCAATTTGGCGCGCGGTCAAACGACCACGACCAATGGCTTTTAATCCATACTCACCGAAACTAACTTTTGACCCGCGCTGAGCCAAGCCGCGATTACGGCCTTTCTGCTGCTTACGAAATTTCGTACGCTTAGGTTGTAACATTTTGCGTACCCCTTACCTTGAGCTTTTTTTCTTCTGATTGGCATCAACTTCGTCGATACCACCAATTACTTCACCCTTGAAGATCCACACCTTGACACCAATAATGCCATAAGTAGTTGCAGCTTCAGCCGTAGCGTAGTCAATATCCGCACGCAAAGTATGGAGAGGTACGCGCCCCTCGCGATACCATTCAGAGCGAGCGATTTCTGCACCGCCTAAACGCCCACCGACCTGAACCTTCACGCCTTCAGCACCTTGACGCATAGCGTTTTGCACGGCGCGCTTCATGGCACGACGAAACATAACCCGACGCTCAAGCTGCTGCGCAACACTCTGTGCAGCCAAAGTTGCATCCAAGTCAGGCTTGCGGATTTCTTCGATATTGATGTGTACAGGTACACCCATTTTCTTAGTAATTTCAGCACGTAACTTTTCTACATCTTCACCTTTTTTACCAATAACGATACCTGGGCGAGCAGTATGAATAGTTATGCGGGCGGTATTAGCTGGACGCTCGATATCTATGCGACTTACAGACGCATGAGCAAGAGTTTTTTGAATAAACTCACGCACTGTGATATCGGCATATAACTTGTCCGCATACTGACCGGTGCCGGCATACCATATAGAGGTATGCTTCTTAACGATTCCGAGACGAATGCCTGTCGGATGTACTTTTTGACCCATAACGTCCGCTCTCTTATTGATCAGCTACTTTAACGGTAATGTGACAGCTGCGCTTACAGATACGGTCTGCACGACCCTTAGCACGCGGTCTAATCCGCTTCATGGTTATACCTTCGTCTACAAAAATTGTAGACACCCTGAGCTCATCAACGTCAGCGCCTTCATTGTGTTCGGCGTTAGCTATTGCTGATTCGAGTACTTTCTTAATTAAGGCCGCACCTTTTTTTGTGCTGAAAGTCAGAAGATCAAGCGCCTCTTCAACACCCTTCCCTCTGATTTGATCAGCCACCAATCGCGCTTTTTGCGCAGAGATGCGAGCACCCTTATGTTTTGCTGCTACTTCCATCGTGAAACACCTCGTAGGTTCTCGCGCGATTAGCGCTTAGCTTTCTTATCTGCAATGTGACCTTTATAGGTACGTGTTGCAGAAAACTCACCCAATTTGTGACCCACCATTTCTTCATTAATGGAAACGGGGACGTGCTGGCGACCATTATGTACAGCTATAGTCAAACCAACCATCTCAGGTAGAATCATGGAACGTCTTGACCAAGTTTTAATAGGACGACGATCGTTTTTTTCGGCCGCGACTTCCACTTTTTTTAATAAATGATGGTCGATAAATGGGCCTTTTTTAAGTGAACGTGGCACTGCAAGTTCCTCTCTATGTCCGGTCAGTCGTCGTTATTTTTTATTGCGACGACGAACAATCATGTTGTCGGTACGCTTATTACTGCGCGTTTTGTATCCCTTAGTTGGGGTACCCCAAGGTGATACAGGGTGACGACCACCTGATGTACGACCTTCACCACCACCCATTGGGTGGTCAACTGGGTTCATGGCAACACCACGAACAGTAGGACGAATACCACGCCAGCGTTTTGCACCCGCCTTACCCAAAGAGCGCAAAGAGTGCTCACTGTTTGATACTTCGCCTAAAGTTGCGCGACAATCAACAGGAACTTTACGCATCTCGCCTGAACGCAAACGAACAGTGGCATAAGCACCTTCACGAGCAACTAACTGAGCACTGGTGCCCGCAGAGCGAGCAATTTGAGCACCTTTACCGGGCTTAAGCTCAACACAATGAACAACACTACCCAGGGGAATATTGCGCAGCGGCAGAGTATTACCGACTTTAATTGGAGCGCTATCACCAGACTGAACTAAATCACCAGCCATCAAACCTTTTGGCGCAATAATGTACCGACGCTCACCGTCTGCAAAGCAAATTAATGCAATGTGCGCAGTGCGGTTTGGATCGTATTCGATACGCTCAACCTTTGCTGGAATTGCGTCTTTATTACGACGAAAATCCACCATACGGTAATGCTGCTTATGACCACCACCAACATGACGAACAGTAATTCGTCCATTGTTATTACGGCCACCCGACTTAGACTTTTTCTCTAGCAAAGGAGCGTAAGGCGCGCCTTTATGTAAATGTGGATTCACAACGCTAATGACAAAGCGACGTCCAGGTGACGTAGGCTTACGTTTTACAATCGCCATTTCTTATGCTCCCGCCTTAACTGAAAGAAGATCTAACTCTTGACCTTCCCCTAAGCGAATATAAGCTTTTTTCCAGTCATTACGACGACCAAGACCATGGCGCGTACGTTTGGTCTTGCCTTTAATATTCGCAGTGCGAACATCAAGCACTTTAACCGGGAAAAACTTCTCTACAGCAGCCTTAATATCTTGCTTTGCTGCATCGCCAGCCACTTTAAACACAACTTGATTTGATGATTCGGTCAACAACTGAGCCTTCTCAGAAATAACAGGCCCCAACAAAACCCTGTATAAACGCTCTTGATTCATACTAAAGCCTCCTCAAGTTGCTTAAGTGCAGCAACGGTGATAACAACCTTCTCAAAACGAATCAAACTTACAGGGTCAACAGCTTCAACATCACGCACATCAACTTTGTGAAGGTTGCGCGAAGCCAAATATAAGTTTTCACTCACCTCCTGCCCCACAATCAATACGTCAGTAAGATTGTACTCATTCAACTTAGTAATCAAAGACTTAGTTTTTGGTGCATCTATATCGAAGCTTTCAACAACAACCAAACGCTCCTGACGACTCAACTCTGACAAAATACAACGCAATGCAGCGCGGTACATTTTCTTATTTAGCTTTTGATCAAATGAGCGCGGCTTGGCAGCAAATGTAACGCCACCCGAACGCCAGATCGGACTGCGGATTGTGCCAGCACGCGCACGACCACTACCTTTTTGACGAAATGGCTTTTTACCACCACCAGAAACCTCTGCACGAGTTTTCTGAGCTTTAGTACCTTGACGCCCACCAGCCATGTACGCAACAACAGCTTGATGAACCAGGTCTTGATTAAACTCTTTACCAAAGGCAGCATCAGAAACTGAAACAGTTCCATTCGCACCCGATGGCGTAGCTATATTTAATTCCATGGTAGACCCCCTAGGAAATTAACCGTTATTACGCGATTTAACGGCAGGACGAATCACCACGCTGCCACCCGGAGCACCAGGAACCGCCCCCTTAACAAGCAGCAAGTTGCGCTCAACATCGACCTTTACAATTACCAAGTTCTGTGTAGTTACGCGAACAGCACCTAAATGACCAGCCATTTTTTTACCCTTGAATACACGGCCGGGGGTTTGACATTGACCAATAGAGCCAGGAGCACGGTGAGACAATGAGTTACCATGTGTCGCATCCTGCATACGGAAATTCCAGCGTTTTACACCGCCAGCAAAACCTTTACCTTTAGACTCACCAGTTACATCAACGATTTGACCAGCACCAAAGGCTTCAACGGTGATTTGACCACCAACCTCAAAGCATTCCTGAGCATCATTACGCAACTCAACAACAATAGAGCCAGCGTCAGCTCGTGCTTTTTCGAAATGGCCTTTTTGCGGCTTACTTACACGGGAGGCTCGACGAGACCCTACCACTACCTGCACTGCACTGTAGCCGTCGGTTTCTACATTCTTAACCTGAGTGATGCGATTGGGATCTACCTCAATCACAGTGACAGGAATGGATGTACCATCTTCTGTAAATATACGAGTCATGCCGCTTTTGCGGCCGACAATACCAATTGTCATTGCTTTAACCTCTAGTGTACGGGGCTGTTACCCGCTATGGCCGCCCATTGCAGAGCGTTACACACCCCTTAATGAACTTGCCGTTAGGGGCTGAGTGGAGTTTTAATTAACCGAGACTAATCTGAACCTCTACACCTGCCGCCAAATCTAGCTTCATCAGTGCATCAACTGTCTTCTCGGTTGGCTCTACAATATCTAACAAACGCTTATGCGTTCTAATCTCATATTGATCTCGCGCATCCTTGTTAACATGCGGCGAAATGAGTATGGTGAATCTTTCTTTGCGAGTAGGAAGAGGTATAGGACCCCGAACCTGCGCACCAGTGCGCTTCGCTGTCTCTACAATTTCCTGCGTCGAGGCATCGATCAATTTATGATCGAATGCCTTCAGGCGAATTCGTATGCGTTGATTCTGCATCTGAACCAAAACTCCAATAATTTTTAAAGAACTCTAGATAAGCGCTATAGGCCATCTAAAATGGAGGCGGCATTTTATGGGTAAGCTACAACACTGTCAATACCAAAAACAATAAATAACTACGCCTTTTTAGGCTGCACAAAAAAATTGTGGCGAATAACAAAAAAAGGGAGGGCGGAGCCCTCCCTTTTTTCACACTTAAAAAATTAAGCGTGAATTTTTGCCACAACACCAGCACCCACAGTACGGCCACCTTCGCGAATAGCAAAGCGAAGACCTTCATCCATTGCTACCGGAGCAATCAGGGTAACGTCCATCTTGATGTTATCGCCAGGCATAACCATCTCAACACCCTCTGGAAGCTCACAAGCACCAGTGATGTCTGTAGTACGGAAGTAGAACTGCGGGCGATAACCTTTAAAGAAAGGAGTATGGCGTCCACCTTCATCTTTAGACAAAATATAAACTTCGCCCTCAAACTTGGCATGACCCTTAATTGAGCCAGGCTTAGCCAAAACTTGACCGCGCTCAACATCCTCACGCTTAGTGCCACGCAAAAGAATACCGCAGTTCTCGCCAGCACGACCTTCGTCGAGTAGCTTGCGAAACATTTCAACACCAGTACAAGTTGTCTTTACGGTATCCTTCAGACCAATGATTTCAATCTCTTCGCCGACCTTAACGATTCCGCGCTCAATACGACCAGTCACAACAGTGCCGCGTCCAGAAATCGAAAATACATCTTCGATTGGCATCAAGAAAGGCCTATCAATAGCGCGCTCAGGCTCAGGAATATAGGTGTCCAGCGCCTCAACAAGCTTTCTAACGGCTGTTGTGCCAAGCTCGTTGTCATCTTGGCCATTCAGCGCCATCAAAGCAGAGCCAGCGATAATTGGAGTGTCGTCGCCGGGGAAATCATAGGTAGAAAGAAGGTCACGAATTTCCATCTCTACCAACTCCAACATTTCAGCATATTCTTCAGAGTCAACGCCGCCACAATCATCAGCGAGCAAGTCAGCTTTATTCAAAAACACGACAATGAAGGGCACACCAACCTGACGAGAAAGCAGAATGTGCTCACGCGTTTGCGGCATTGGGCCATCGGTAGTACCACAAACAAGAATGGCGCCATCCATTTGAGCAGCACCAGTAATCATGTTTTTCACATAATCGGCGTGACCTGGACAATCAACATGCGCATAGTGACGAATCTGCGAAGAGTACTCGACGTGAGAAGTAGAAATTGTAATGCCACGCGCTTTCTCTTCTGGCGCCTTATCGATACCGTCAAACGAAACGGCAGTGCCGCCCCATACTTCAGCACAAACACGAGTCAACGCAGCCGTTAAAGTTGTTTTTCCGTGGTCAACATGACCAATAGTGCCAACGTTAACATGGGGTTTTTTACGTTCAAATTTTTCTTTTGCCACTTTTAAAGTCCTCTTAAGAATTACTTTAGTGAAGTCAGATAAAAATCAATTATTCGCCAGTACCATTTTTAGCGATGATTTCCTGTGCGACATTGCTAGGGACATCCGCATACTTACAGAACTCCATAGCGTATGTAGCACGGCCCTGTGTTGCAGAGCGTAAGGCAGTTGCATAGCCAAACATTTCTGCCAAAGGTACTTCAGCCGTGACAACCTTACCGGAAACACTCTCATCCATACCCAAAATCAAGCCACGACGACGATTAAGATCACCAACTACATCTCCCATATTTATCTCAGGAGTGATAATCTCAACCTTCATCACTGGCTCTAACAGGACTGCGCCACCATGCTGAACCAATTTTTTTGTCGCCATAGAGGCCGCAATTTTAAAGGCAATTTCCGAAGAATCAACATCGTGGTACGAACCGTCATATAACGTCGCTTTTAAACCAAGGAGAGGATAACCAGCAACAACGCCGTTTTTCATCTGCTCCTCAATGCCCTTTTGTACTGCAGGTATATACTCCCGAGGGAGCACACCACCCGCAATTTCGTTCACAAACTCCAAGCCATCGGCATCGGCATTATCCACCGGCTCAAAACGAATCCATACATGCCCATACTGGCCGCGACCACCAGATTGACGTACAAATTTTCCCTCCACTTCGCAAGCATTGCGAATAGCCTCCCGGTAAGCAACTTGCGGCTTACCGATATTAGCCTCGACACTAAACTCACGCTTCATTCGATCAATAATAATATCGAGATGTAACTCACCCATCCCAGAAATAATGGTCTGCCCAGTTTCGGCGTCAGTCTGGACACGAAAGGACGGATCTTCTTGAGCCAACTTGCCGAGAGCAACACCCATCTTCTCCTGATCAGCCTGAGTTCTTGGTTCCACGGCAACCGAAATTACAGGCTTCGGAAACTCCATACGCTCAAGCGTGATGACATGCAAAGGATCACAGAGAGTATCACCAGTAGTAACATCCTTGAAACCAATTCCTGCAGCAATATCACCAGCAAAAACCTCTTTTATTTCATCACGCTGATTAGCATGCATCTGAACCATTCGACCGATACGCTCTTTTTTCCCCTTAACAGAGTTAAACACTGAATCACCAGCATTTAGAGAGCCAGAGTAAACCCTAAAAAAAGTTAAAGTGCCGACAAATGGGTCTGTCGCAATTTTAAAAGCCAACGCAGCAAACGGGGCCTTATCATCGGCAACTCTTATAGCAGTTGATGCATCCCTATCATCCAAAACCCCTTCAATCGCCTTAACTTGATCAGGGGCAGGCAAGTAATCAACGACCGCATCAAGCATCGCTTGCACACCTTTATTCTTAAAGGCAGAACCACCAAGAACGGGTACAATTTCATTTGCCAGAGTGCGCTTGCGGATACCTTGTTTTATCTCCTCTTCAGTCAAAGCAACACCGTCAAGGTACTTTTCCATCAGCTCATCAGAAGCCTCAGCAGCAACCTCAACAACGCGCTCACGCATCTCAGCGCAAACGTCGACCATATCAGCAGGAATATCGACATAATCAAAGGTCATCCCCTGATCAGACTCACTCCAAATAATGGCTTTTTCTTTCACTAGATCAACAACGCCCACAAACTCTTCCTCAGAGCCAATGGTCATTTGCAGCGGCACAGCACAAGCACCAAGGCGAACAGAAAGCTGTTTCACCACGCGCATAAAATCAGCGCCAGTCCTATCCATTTTATTAACAAATACTATTCGCGGAACCTCGTACTTATTAGCCTGGCGCCATACGGTTTCCGTTTGCGGCTGAACACCAGAAGTGCCGCACAATACAACAACCGCACCATCCAGCACACGGAGCGAACGCTCTACCTCAATAGTGAAGTCTACGTGACCAGGCGTATCAATAATATTGATACGATGCTCATCAAATTGCTTGGCCATGCCAGACCAAAAACAGGTTGTAGCAGCTGAGGTAATGGTAATTCCTCGCTCCTGCTCCTGAGCCATCCAATCCATTGTTGCTGTGCCATTATGCACTTCGCCAATTTTGTGAGATACGCCAGTGTAAAACAGCACTCGCTCAGTGGTGGTTGTTTTTCCCGCATCCACATGCGCACAAATACCAATATTGCGGTAACGCGAAATTGGAGTTTTACGTGCCACTATGCATATCCCCAGAAATTCTTTATTACATGATATAAACAGGTAAAAAAGCAGCCAAATACTACTTTTTTACCCGTAAAAACAATATACAAACTAGAAACGGAAGTGCGAGAACGCCTTGTTCGCTTCAGCCATGCGGTGAACGTCTTCACGCTTCTTAACCGCAGCACCCTTACTTTGTGAAGCATCGATCAACTCACCAGCCAAACGGAAAGCCATAGATTTTTCGCCGCGATTACGCGAGTAATCTACTAACCAGCGCATTGCCAAAGCATTGCGACGTGAAGGGCGTACTTCTACCGGGACTTGATATGTTGCACCACCTACACGACGAGACTTAACCTCGACCATTGGAGCAATATTTTCTAGCGCTTCTTGGAATACTTCCAGTGGATCGCGGTTCGTTTTCTCACGAACAACATCCATTGCTCCATAAACAATGCGCTCAGCGACTGATTTTTTACCACTAACCATCACGTGGTTCATAAATTTCGCCAGAGTAATGTTTCCAAACTTAGGATCTGGAAGCACTTCTCGCTTGGCGACGACGCGTCTTCTTGGCATATTACTTAACTCACTTTAATTCAGGTTTGCCCGAGACCGAATATTTTCGGCTCAGCCTTACTGGATCTTAAGACTTTGAAAAAACGTTAAACGCACAGCCAATTAAGACTTAGGGCGTTTAGTACCGTACTTAGAACGAGCTTGCTTACGGTTTGCAACACCAGAGGTATCCAATGAACCGCGAACAGTATGGTAACGAACACCTGGCAAGTCTTTTACACGACCACCACGAATCAATACCACGCTATGCTCCTGCAAATTGTGCCCTTCACCACCGATATAAGAAGAAACTTCGAAGCCGCTAGTTAAGCGAACACGACAAACTTTACGCAATGCAGAGTTTGGCTTCTTAGGGGTTGTGGTGTAAACGCGCGTACACACACCGCGACGCTGAGGACAGTTTTGCAACGCAGGAACGTCACTCTTCTGTACTTTACGTTTTCTCGGCTTACGAACCAACTGGTTGATCGTTGCCATGAAAAAAACTCCAAAAATAATTATGCTGCCTTCTCAGGCATGCAGTTAGACAAAAAACGGGTGCAAAAACCCACCCGAAAATTACGGGTCGCGCATTCTAATTGTGCAACCCAGCAAGGTCAAGCAATGTTTGGCGTAAAACTAATCACTGCTTGAACGAAGCGCCTCAGTGAGGGCCGCCTCCACTTCTGCCGCGCTGACGCTTTCGGTCACAGTCTCTTCGACTTGCTCACGACGACGACGACGCTCTTTATGGTACGCAAGACCGGTGCCCGCTGGAATCAGACGGCCCACAACCACGTTTTCTTTTAACCCGCGCAAGGTGTCCAGCTTGCCGGTAACAGCAGCCTCTGTAAGTACGCGAGTAGTCTCCTGGAACGATGCCGCAGAAATAAATGACTCTGTAGCAAGCGATGCCTTGGTGATACCCAACAACTCACGCACATAGCGCGCAGGCTGCTTATCTTCTGCTCTCAAACGTTCATTTTGCTCAAGCACGCGAACGTATTCGGCTTGCTCACCTTTTACAAAGTCAGAATCACCCATCTCGGTGATCTCAACTTTACGCAGCATCTGACGAACAATAACCTCAATGTGTTTGTCGTTGATTTTTACGCCTTGCAGACGATAAACATCTTGAATCTCATTGGTGATGTAATCAGCCAATGCAGCCACGCCTTTTAAGCGCAAAATGTCATGAGGGTTCGATGGGCCATCAGACACAACCTCACCCTTGGTTACAACTTCGCTTTCAAATACAGTCAATTGACGATGCTTAGGAATCAACACCTCGTAGTGTGTTGAGCCATCTTCCAGAACCTCGCCATTGGTGGGGGTAATTATCAAGCGGCGCTTACCTTTGGTCTCTTTACCAAATGAAATCGTACCTGAAATCTCTGCAAGAATTGAAGGCTCTTTTGGCTTACGCGCTTCAAACAAGTCGGCAACACGTGGCAAACCACCTGTAATGTCACGAGTCTTCGAGCTCTCTTGTGGAATACGCGCAATGATGTCACCAACCCCCACCATATCGTCATTTGCCAAGTTTAAAATTGACTTAGGCGGCAACATGTAATGAACAGGTTGGTTCGTATTTGACATGATTAACTGATTACCATCCATATCAACTAAAGACACTGCAGGCTTCAAATCTTTACCTGCCGATGGACGCTCTGCAGGATCCAGAACTTCAATCGAGGTCAAACCCGTAATAGCATCTTGCTGACGACGAATGGACAGACCATCTTCCATGCCACTCAAAATAACTTTACCGGCCATTTCGGTCACTATGGGGTGAGTATGGGGATCCCATTTCGCAATAATGGCACCGCCATTTACTGCATCACCTTCTTTGGCCGTAATTACAGCGCCGTATGGAATCTTGTAGCGCTCACGTTCACGACCTGTTGCATCAGCGATAGCAATTTCACCAGAACGAGAAACCGCAACCAAAGCACCATCAACACGCGTCACAGACTTGATATTGTGAAGACGAATTGTACCTTCTTGCTTAATTTGAACGCTATCAACTGCCGAAGCTCTGCTTGCCGCACCGCCAATATGGAAGGTACGCATGGTTAACTGCGTGCCAGGCTCGCCAATTGACTGCGCCGCAATAACACCAATCGCTTCGCCTGCGTTAGCCCTGTGACCACGTGCGAGATCGCGACCGTAGCACTGCGCGCAAATACCATGGCGAGTTTCACAGGTAATGGCTGAACGCACGATCACTTCGTCGATCGCTAAATGCTCAACGCGCTCAACCCACTTCTCATCAATCATAGTGCCAGCAGGCACGAGGATCTCGTCAGAACCAGGGCGCACCACATCTTGAGCAATTACACGACCAAGAATGCGATCACCCAATGACTCAATGATGTCGCCGCCTTCAATAACTGGCGTCATGATCAAGCCGCGATCAGTACCACAATCAACTTCAGTAATCACAACGTCTTGCGCAACATCAACCAAACGACGGGTTAAATAACCCGAGTTAGCCGTTTTAAGCGCCGTATCCGCCAGCCCCTTACGCGCACCATGCGTAGAAATAAAGTACTGAAGTACGTTTAGACCTTCGCGGAAGTTTGCAGTAATCGGGGTCTCAATGATCGAGCCATCAGGACGCGCCATTAAACCACGCATACCCGCCAACTGACGAATCTGGGCCGGCGAACCACGAGCACCCGAGTCGGCATACATAAATACAGAGTTAAAAGAAGGCTGGCGAACTTCTGCACCGGTTTTATCGATCACAGGCTCGGTCGAGATACCTTCCATCATGGCTTTTGCAACAAGGTCATTGGCACGAGACCAAATATCGATCACCTTGTTGTACTTTTCACCCTGAGTCACAAGACCCGAGGCATATTGTGTTTCGATTTCTTTTACTTCAGCTTCGGCACGAGCAACTAATTCTGCTTTTGCTTGCGGAATTTCGAAATCGTTAACGCCAATAGAAGAGCCTGAACGTGAAGAGAAGTCATAACCCATGTACATCAATTGGTCAGCTAAGATCACAGTCGCTTTAAGGCCAACGATGCGATAACAGAAGTTAATTACCGCCGAAATAGCTTTTTTTACCATGTTGCGGTTAATCATGTCGAAGGGGACACCTTCTGGGATGATTTCCCACAACAACACACGACCTACCGTCGTATCGATAATACGGGTAGTTTCGTGTGTGTCGCCATCTTCAGTCATGATTACGTTGTGAATACGGCATTTAATCTTGGCTTGCAAATGCACTTTACCAGCGTAAAACGCACGTGAGACCTCTTTAGGGTCAGAGAAGGCCATGCCGTCACCCAACGCATTCACGCGATCACGGCTCATCCAGTACAAGCCCAATACCACGTCCTGCGAAGGAACGATAATTGGCTCACCCGATGCTGGAGAAAGAATGTTGTTGGTCGACATCATTAACGCGCGCGCCTCTAATTGCGCCTCGATCGTCAATGGAACGTGTACCGCCATTTGGTCACCATCGAAGTCGGCGTTGTAGGCCGCACAAACCAATGGATGCAACTGGATTGCTTTACCTTCAATCAACACAGGCTCAAACGCTTGAATACCCAAACGGTGAAGTGTTGGTGCACGGTTCAGCAATACGGGGTGTTCACGAATCACGTCGTCCAAGATATCCCAAACAACGGGCTCTTCACGCTCAACCATCTTCTTGGCTGCTTTAATTGTCGTAGCCAAGCCACGTAACTCGAGCTTGCTGAAAATAAAAGGCTTAAATAGCTCAAGCGCCATTTTTTTAGGAAGGCCACACTGATGCAGGCGCAAGGTGGGTCCGGTCACAATAACCGACCGACCCGAGTAATCCACACGCTTACCAAGAAGGTTCTGACGGAAACGACCTTGTTTACCTTTGATCATATCGGCCAAAGATTTTAACGGGCGCTTGTTAGAGCCGGTAATTGCACGACCACGACGGCCGTTATCGAGCAGCGCATCAACCGATTCTTGTAGCATACGCTTTTCGTTACGCACGATAATGTCGGGCGCATTCAAGTCCAGCAGACGTTTCAAACGGTTGTTACGGTTAATTACGCGACGGTACAAGTCGTTGAGGTCGGATGTCGCAAAACGACCGCCATCAAGCGGTACTAAAGGACGTAAATCTGGCGGTAAAACCGGTAACGCTTCTAAAACCATCCATTGTGGTTTGTTGCCCGAAGCAACAAACGCTTCAACCAATTTCAGACGCTTAGAAAGCTTTTTGATTTTGGTTTCAGAGTTGGTATTAGGAATCTCTTCACGCAGCATTTGCGCTTCAGCTTCAAGATCAATATCCATCATTAAGCGCTGAATTGCTTCGGCACCCATTTTGGCTTCAAACTCATCGCCATACTCTTCCATAGACTCAAAGTATTGCTCGTCAGTCAATAATTGACCGCGCTCAAGTGTCGTCATGCCTGGATCAACAACCACGTAAGATTCAAAATACAATACGCGTTCGATACTGCGCAGAGTCATATCCAGCAATAAACCAATGCGGCTAGGCAGTGATTTCAAGAACCAAATATGGGCACAAGGCGCGGCCAACTCGATGTGACCCATGCGGTCACGACGAACCTTGGCCAGCGTCACTTCAACGCCACATTTTTCACAAATAATGCCGCGATGCTTCATGCGTTTGTACTTACCGCACAAGCACTCGTAATCTTTTACGGGGCCAAAGATTTTGGCGCAGAATAAACCTTCGCGCTCGGGCTTAAAGGTTCGGTAGTTAATGGTTTCTGGCTTTTTAACTTCGCCAAACGACCACGAACGAATCATTTCAGGCGAAGACAAACCAATGCGGATGCCGTCAAATTCGTCCGCTTGCCCTTGGTTTTTCAATATATTTAACAGATCTTTCAAGGTATTTCCTCCAGTGGGTGCCGTGCACAGTGGACTGCCACTTAGGCAGTCCACCACCGCTTATAGGTCGACTTTATTGGGATAAATAATAATTACGCCTACCAACTAACGACTAGAATCGTGTTCAAGTTCGATATTGATACCCAGCGAGCGGATTTCTTTCACTAATACGTTGAAAGATTCTGGCATTCCAGGCTCCATACGGTGATCACCATCCACAATGTTTTTATACATTTTGGTACGGCCATTCACGTCATCCGATTTAACCGTCAACATTTCTTGAAGGGTGTAAGCGGCGCCGTATGCTTCCAATGCCCACACTTCCATCTCACCAAAACGCTGTCCACCGAACTGCGCCTTACCACCCAGCGGCTGTTGAGTCACAAGACTGTATGAGCCTGTCGAACGAGCATGCATTTTATCATCAACCAAATGGTTCAACTTCAGCATGTACATATAGCCAACTGTCGTGTGCCGCATGTAAGCATCGCCTGTACGGCCATTATAAAGCTGCATTTGACCTGACTCAGGCAAGCCTGCCAGCTTCAACAACTCTTTAACTTCCACTTCTTTGGCGCCGTCAAACACGGGCGTCGCCATAGGCACGCCTTCTGTCAGGTTTTTGGCTAATTCAAGAATTTCAGCATCACTAAAGCTATTGAGATCTTCTTTATCTTTAGCGATACCGGAGCCGTTATAGATTTTTTCGAGGAACTCCCGGACATCAGCCACCGCGCGCTGCTCAGTCAACATCACGTCAATTTTTTCACCGAGACCCTTGGCGGCTAGACCCAAATGCATCTCCAATACCTGACCTACGTTCATACGCGAAGGGACGCCCAGCGGGTTAAGCACGATATCGACAGGCACGCCGTGTTCGTCGTAGGGCATATCTTCAACCGGCATAATCACCGAGATAACCCCTTTGTTACCGTGACGACCCGCCATCTTGTCGCCAGGCTGAATACGACGCTTAATCGCGAGGTACACCTTAACAATTTTGAGTACGCCAGGCGCTAAATCGTCACCTGTAGACAACTTGCCTTTTTTATCTTCAAACCGGTCATCAAGCTCTTTACGACGCTCACCCAAGCTTTCTTCAGCACGGTCAATTTGATCGTTAAGAACATCTTCTTCCATGCGAATTTTGAACCATTCAACTTGCGGCATAGCACTTAATTGCTCGTGGGTTACTGGGCTGCCTTTAACGACACCCTTGCCACCAACGGCCGTTTGGCCTACTAACGCAGCGCGCAAACGCTCAAAAGTTGCTACTTCAACGATACGGTACTCTTCGTTGAGGTCTTTACGAACTTTATCTAACTGTGATTTTTCAATTTCACGCGAACGCTGATCCTTCTCTAAGCCATCACGAGTAAAGACTTGAACGTCAATTACGGTACCTTTGGTGCTAGTCGGTACGCGTAATGAGGTGTCTTTTACATCGCTCGCTTTTTCACCAAAGATCGCACGTAAAAGTTTTTCTTCAGGCGTTAATTGGGTTTCACCTTTGGGCGTTACTTTACCCACAAGAATGTCGCCTGGGTTTACTTCAGCACCAATGTAAACCACGCCAGACTCATCAAGCTTAGAAAGAGCAGACTCACCCACATTGGGAATATCGGCGGTAATTTCTTCGCTACCCAACTTAGTATCACGTGCGATACAGGTCAGTTCTTGAATATGGATAGTGGTAAAACGATCCTCTTGTACAACCCGCTCGCTCACAAGAATGGAGTCTTCGAAGTTATAACCATTCCAAGGCATGAAGGCGATGCGCATGTTTTGGCCCAAAGCTAACTCGCCCATGTCCACAGAGGGGCCATCGGCCAGAATATCACCACGGGTAATTGCATCACCGGCACGTACAATTGGACGTTGGTTAATACAGGTATTTTGGTTTGAACGGGTATATTTGGTGAGGTTGTAAATATCCACACCGGCATCGCCCGCTTCGACTTCGTCTTGCGCTGCACGCACAACGATTCGGCCCGCGTCAACACGATCAATCACACCACCGCGCTTAGCGACCACACAAACACCCGAGTCAGAAGCGACTTTGCGCTCCATGCCTGTACCTACCAGCGGCTTTTGCGCTTTCAGGGTTGGCACGGCTTGACGCTGCATGTTCGAGCCCATCAATGCACGGTTAGCATCGTCGTGCTCAAGAAAGGGAATCAAAGACGCCGCGACAGAAACAACCTGACGTGGTGATACGTCCATGTATTGGACATCAGCAGGAGAAACCAATGTAAATTCGTTTAAATGACGCGAAGATACCAAGGGATCAATTAAACAACCCTTGTCATCAAGCGTGGCCGATGCCTGCGCAATAACGAATTTAGATTCGTTAATCGCTGACAAGTATTCGATTTCGTCAGTTACCTTGCTATTGATCACTTTACGCACAGGGCTTTCGAGGAAACCATAGCTGTTAGTGCGCGCATAGGTCGCCAACGAGTTGATCAAACCAATGTTTGGACCTTCGGGTGTTTCAATAGGGCAAACACGACCGTAGTGAGTTGGGTGAACGTCGCGAACTTCAAAACCTGCGCGCTCACGCGTTAAACCACCGGGGCCTAAGGCTGAAACACGACGCTTGTGTGTGATTTCTGATAACGGGTTGTTTTGGTCCATAAACTGCGATAGCTGGCTAGAACCAAAGAACTCTTTAACTGCTGCCGCAACAGGCTTAGCGTTAACTAAATCTTGTGGCATCAAACCTTCGCTTTCGGCCATCGACAAACGTTCTTTTACGGCGCGTTCAACACGCACCAAGCCCACACGGAATTGGTTTTCGGCCATTTCGCCCACAGAACGAATACGACGGTTACCCAAGTGATCGATATCATCCACAACGCCTTTACCGTTACGAATGTCGATCAGGGTTTTTAATACATCAACAATGTCTTCACGCGACAAGGTGCCTTCGCCAGTTTCGGCATCGCGGCCCAAGCGGCGGTTAAACTTCATACGGCCTACAGCCGATAAGTCGTAACGCTCTTGACTAAAGAACAAGTTTTGAAATAAGGCTTCAGCCGATTCTTTGGTTGGCGGCTCGCCTGGGCGCATCATGCGGTAGATTTCAACTAAGGCTTCGAGCTCGGTGCGCGCTGGATCGCTTCGCAAGGTATCAGCCAAGAATGCGCCGCAATCCAAATCGTTGGTATACAGCGTTTTAACTTCGCGAATACCCGATTTCAATATTTGCGCAAAGATTTCTTCGGTAATTTCGGTATTACACTCAACGATTAACTCGCCAGTGCTTTCATCAATAATGTCTTTTGCTAAAGGGCGACCTAATAAGTACTCAGAAGGCACATCAAGCTCGGTAACTTTGGCTTTTTCTAGCTGACTAATGTGACGGGCCGTAATACGACGACCTTCCTCAACAATCACCTTACCTTCGCCGTCAGTAATTTCGAAGCTAGCAACATCACCTCGTAAACGCGAAGGCACAAGCTCTAGCTTAAGAGTGCCGTCTTCGGCGATGCGGAAATTACTCGTCTCGAAGAACATGTCGAGCATTTGTTGAGAGCTGTAGCCCAGCGAACGCAGAAGAATAGTCGCTGGTAATTTGCGGCGGCGGTCGATGCGAACAAACACGAGATCTTTAGGATCGAACTCAAAGTCCAACCAAGAACCGCGATAAGGAATAATGCGCGCGGAGTAGAGCAACTTACCTGATGAGTGAGTCTTACCTTTGTCGTGCTCAAAGAACACACCAGGAGATCGGTGCAACTGAGAAACGATAACGCGCTCAGTACCGTTGATAACGAAAGTACCGTTATCAGTCATGAGCGGAATTTCGCCCATGTACACTTCTTGTTCTTTAATATCTTTAATAGTTTTGGTGCTTGATTCTTTATCGTAAATAATCAAACGCACTTTTACGCGCAACGGCACGGCATAGGTGGCGCCACGTAAAACACACTCATTAACATCAAATACAGCTTTGCCCAGTGAGTAGCTCACATATTCAAGGGCAGCACTTCCTGAGTAACTGACGATAGGAAATACCGATTTAAACGCGGCATGCAAACCCATATCGAGACGCTTTTTTGGCGAGGTATCGATTTGCGTAAATTTTCTGTAGGAGTCGAGTTGAATTGCCAGGAGGAACGGCACATCCATGACGTGCGGCAACTTGCCAAAATCCTTGCGGATACGTTTTTTCTCAGTATACGAGTAAGCCATCAGATTTCCTCAGCTTTGTCACGGGGATGCTATCTATGCGAGACACGGGGAGTTGTTCTCCCTGATCGTATTAATAAATACGATTCTTTTTAGTCTACTACGGGTAATACCCGAAAACGGAAAAAGGCCAGCAGGCAAAACGCCTGCTGGCCCTGCGCCAATCAAAGATTGGCTGGTATTACAAACTTACTTAAGCTCGACAGAGGCGCCAGCTTCTTCAAGTTTTGCTTTTGCAGCTTCTGCATCAGCTTTTGACATGCCTTCTTTAACTGTTGAAGGAGCGCCGTCAACTACAGCTTTAGCTTCTTTCAAACCAAGACCAGTAATTTCACGAACAGCTTTAATCACGTTTACTTTCTTATCGCCAGTGGCAGTAAGAACAACATTGAATTCAGTTTGTTCTTCAACAGCTGGACCAGCAGCAGCTGGGCCAGCAGCAACTGCAGCAGCAGCGCTAACACCGAATTTTTCTTCCATAGCAGTAATCAGTTCTACAACGTCAGTTACAGACATTGCTGCGATGGCATTGATGATATCGTCTTTAGTTAGAGACATTTCTCAAGTCCTACATTAATTTGAGCGTATTGCTCGATATGAATTTAAAAAGGGGCCAATCCAAAAATGGATTATTAAGCCGCTTCTTGTTCTTTTTGGTCGCGAATGGCCGCAATAGTACGAACCAATTTGCCAGCCGAAGCTTCTTTCATCACGCTCATGAGTTTCGCAATAGCTTCGTCGTAAGTTGGTAATGATGCCAACAAATCGATGTTTACTAATGCACCCTCAAAAGAGGCCGCTTTTAATTCCAGCTTATCTACAGTCTTCGCATGCTCACGTAAAATACGCGCGCCTGCACCGGGGTGATCGGTTGAGAATGCGATAAGCGTGGGGCCTACGAAACTGTCTACAAGACATTCGTAAGCTGTGCCTTCTACTGCACGACGAGCCAAGGTATTACGTACAACGCGTACCCAAACGCCATTTGCACGAGCCTCTTTTCGTAGAGCGGTCATCTGACTAACAGTTACACCGCGCGAGTCGGCAACTACAGCAGATAAAGCACTTTTAGCAGCTTCGTGCACTTCAGCGACGATCGCTTTTTTGCCTTCAAGCCCTAATGCCACGGGATTTCTCCTGGTTTGTGATGAGCTACTGCTCATCGTGTTTTACCAGCTTAAGCTTGCACTTAAGCCCTAATTTGGTGACAACAGGTTCAGAATTCTGAACAGGGTCCCACCATCTGCGTAGGCTTTGTTATTGAGTGCAGCCTTAGCCACATTCACGCAATTAAGATGCAAAATTATAAAAATAAAGCTACATCACCTACGGTCTTTGACGGCCCGACATTGCCGGACCCCAAAGTACGTTTGCGCGCTATCGAGAGACCGATGTCGCCGCTGTTTTTTAAAGCTTATTAATTAAGCTTCGAGGCTAGACATATCTATAGATAAACCTGGACCCATAGTGGTACTTAAAGAAATCTTCTGTACGTAAATACCTTTAGACGTTGAAGGCTTAAGACGCTTAAGATCCGACAGCAAGGCTTCCAGATTTTCTTTAATCGACTTAGTGTCAAACGCTAATTTGCCAATACCACCGTGAATGATGCCACCTTTGTCAGCACGGAAACGCACTTGACCGGCTTTAGCATTGCGAACAGCAGTAGCAACGTCAGGCGTTACAGTGCCTGTTTTTGGGTTGGGCATTAAACCGCGCGGGCCTAATAATTGACCTAACTGACCCACAACACGCATGGCCGCTGGATCAGCAACAACTACATCAAAGTCCATCATGCCGCCTTTGATTTGCTCGGCAAGATCTTCCATACCCACATACTCAGCGCCAGCTGCCTTAGCGGCTTCTGCGTTAGCACCTTGGGTGAATACAGCAACACGAACGTCTTTACCAGTGCCGTGTGGCAATGTGGTAGCGCCGCGCACTGACTGATCAGATTTACGTGGATCGATACCCAAGTTAATAGCCGCATCAACAGTTTCGGCAAACTTAACGGTTGAGAGCTCTTTTAATAAAGCAATCGCTTCATCAATGCCGTAGTTTTTAGTTGTGTCGATTTTTTCTTTGATAGCGCGTTGACGCTTAGATAATTTAGCCATGATTAAACCCCTTCAACTTCCAAACCCATTGCACGAGCAGAGCCCGCGATGGTGCGAATAGCCGCTTCCATAGTGGCAGCAGTTAAGTCTGTTTCTTTCGCTTTCGCGATTTCTTCCAGCTGCGCACGTGTCACAGTACCCACTTTCTGAGTATTGGGGCGTGAACTACCGCTTTTGATGCCAGCTGCTTTCTTAAGCAAGTAAGACGCTGGAGGAGTTTTCATGGTGAACGTAAAGCTTTTATCGCTATAAACAGTAATCACAACAGGAACAGGCGAGCCTACTTCCATTTCTTGTGTCTGCGCGTTAAATGCCTTACAGAATTCCATAATATTCACACCCTTTTGACCCAAAGCTGGACCAACTGGTGGACTGGGGTTTGCCTTACCTGCAGCTACCTGCAGTTTGATATAGGCCGCAATTTTCTTAGCCATGAGATTACTCCACTGGTTATGGGTTTAACGCCTCGATCAAGCAACAACGCTCAACTTCATCGGCTTCCCGCCTGAATATTTGGATCGAAATCCATAACATTCAGAGACACAAAAGCTCCCAACACCTTTAAATTGGCGATGAGAGCAAATTAATATATTTTACAACTAGCTTTTTTCGACCTGACCAAACTCAAGCTCAACTGGTGTCGACCTACCAAAAATAAGCACGGCTACGCGCAAGCGGCTTTTTTCGTAATTTACCTCTTCAACTACACCATTAAAATCGTTGAAAGGGCCATCAGTAACGCGCACCATTTCACCTGGCTCAAACAATGTTTTTGGTCTTGGCTTATCGGTTGAATCATCAACGCGTTGCAAAATCAAATTGGCTTCTTTTTCTGTAATTGGCGCAGGCTTATCGGCTTTACCACCAATAAAACCCATTACGCGAGGAGTTTCTTTAACCAAATGCCATGCAGCGTCATTCAGCTCCATATTCACCAAAACGTAGCCTGGAAAAAACTTGCGCTCAGATTTACGCTTTTGACCACCTTTCATTTCAACAACTTCTTCAGTGGGCACAAGTACATCACCAAAGTGCTCTTCCATCTTATTCAGTGCAATTCGCTCTCTTAAAGCTGCCGCAACCTTTTTTTCAAAACCTGAATAAGCGTGTACCACATACCAACGTTTTGACATGACAGATAATGTCCGTAATTAACCAATGAATAATGAAGCGATTTTTCCAATAAGAGCATCTAAGCCCCACAGGAGAAGCGCCATAACAAAAACAACAACCAGCACCATCATAGTGGTTTGATTTGTTTCTGGTTTTGTTGGCCACACCACCTTACGCATTTCGACTCGAGCTGACTTTAGCAGCGCCCAAAACGCAGAACCCTTTGCTGTCTGCAAAGCGATAAAGGCAGCAACGACACCAACAGCTATAAGGGCAAGCACTCGAACAAGTAAATTTAAGCTTTCAGATAAGTAAGAGTTACCCACAGCACTGGCAACAACAATCACCACAACTAACAGCCATTTCAGACCATCAAGCTTATATTCGGAAGATTCGGCCGTTGTACTCATGACAATCTCTCTATTTATTACGGATGCTTAGCACTGCTAATCGCTTAACCAAGATATCGCACACCTAAACATAACGACTGGAACTCAAGCGCGGATAAATAACGCTTAAGCAATACCCCAAAAATGGCAGGCCAGGAGGGACTCGAACCCCCAACTTTCGGTTTTGGAGACCGACGCTCTACCAATTGAACTACTGGCCTGTATTAGTCAGCCCCACGGGCTGAAATTGCATTCAGAATCAATGCTCTGAATATCATAAAGGCCAGCGAGCGATTAACTCTGCTGGCCTTTATTAAAATCTGGAGCTCATAAGCGGAGTTGAACCGCTGACCTCACCCTTACCAAGGGTGTGCTCTACCAACTGAGCTATATGAGCCTTACTACTTTCATATAACAAAAAACTATGCATATATGGAGCGGGCAGCGGGAATCGAACCCGCATATTCAGCTTGGAAGGCTGACGTTCTACCACTGAACTATGCCCGCATCAAAATAGGGCCCACCGCACACTCAAGACACACAAGCAAAGCCTAAAAACCTACCGGCAGCAGATGGTGCAGGGGGGTGGATTCGAACCACCGAAGCTTTCGCGTCAGATTTACAGTCTGATCCCTTTGGCCGCTCGGGAACCCCTGCACTTATGCCTACTAAGTGCCTATTCACCACACAATGGCTTGGCCTACGAATTGGAGCTGATGAGAGGAATCGAACCCCCGACCGGCTGATTACAAGTCAGCTGCTCTACCTACTGAGCTACATCAGCTTTACATTCGCACCCCGATATTCGTTGCCGCTCATCGAGGAGGCGGAATATTAGAGAAAGTTAAACCGAGAAGCAACAACCTAATTACATTTTTTTTCTAAAACTTTAAGATTTGGCTTATTTTTGAGCATTACGGATAAAACACTATCCCCTACAGCATCAAGATCTTTCTTGTTGACGCTTAGCCAACGCTCACCCACAGCTCGCTCGTAAGTATCCATGACCGGAGACCAGCCTCGACGCTGCAACTCCCTCATTTTTTGCTCGGCCAATGCCTGCTGAGTGTATAAACCAACCGACACACCCAGGCGATGCTGGCCGCTCGAAATGATGTAACTATCCACGCCCTGCGTTTTGAGCGATTGCACCGTCGCCACTGCATCCTTCCTGGTCGCTTTAGCGGGCAAATAAACCCAGTGCCGTAAACCAGAAATATCAACAACCGCCGCTGCCACGTTGAGTTTTTTCAAGCGAGTCAAAATGATCGCTCGCTCGCTATCACCCGTAAATGGACCCGCCCAATAACAAACCTTGCTCGCCGTTATTGCAGTAGACGAAGTAGGTGATTCAGCGCTAGAAGTGGGACCTGATGCCTTAACAGGAAGCTCATCATTAACCGATTTACTTATTGCACCAGCAACAAGCAGCTCACCTTTTTCTGGCGCCGAGATAACCAAGGGTTGAGATGGATTCGCTTCTTGATCACGCACTTCCTCCAGCAACCGAATAGTGTCTTTCGGCAAAATACTTGCAGGTAAAACCTCAGCAGCAGGCTCTTTCGCCCCAGCAGGAGAACTAACCGGCAACATATAGCGCCAAATAAAAAACATGGCATTCACTAAAACGAGGGCTAAAAAAATCCACCTCACATCAACACCTTAATTTGTTATTTTTTAGTGGAGGAACTCTAGCGCGAAGCTAAGGCATTGCAATCGCTAACCCATCGAGAACAAGGTTGGGCATCAGTCGAATTCGCGATTTATGCTCTGGCGCACACAAGATTATTAGTATCGATGCATCGCCACCCGCTAAAAATAATGGAGCATTCACCTCTCTCTCGGCTACCTTGGCAATAAATCCTGCCAATAACGTATTGACGCCCTGCAACACACAATCCGATGTGTTGACACCCAAGCCCAGTACGGCTGGGCTTGAGGCAACTACGGGCTCGGTTAATACATTGGCGACGCCAAAATGCAAAATATCCAACATTTTTTGTCGACCAGGAGCGATCCAACCGCCCAAATGAAGTCCTTCAGCATTCAGCCAATCGGCCGTGAGCGCACTACCGGCACTCACCACAACACAGGCACTACCCGCCAAACGATAGGCCGCTAACATAGCCAACCAACGATCTACGCCTAGGCGCGTAAGATCGGCATAACAGGGCGCAATACCCCCGATATTCGCCCGCACGCTAGCGATTTCTACCTCAACAGACCATTGCTCTTGCAGCTGACGGCAAAACAATTGTGTTATCTCACGATCAGCCACACTGGCTACTCGAACACGACTAGGCGCGGCTAATTTGCAATTCCAACCCCCAGCGAGCGACGCCGTAGACTGGCGCTCAATATTTTCATCACCCGCAATACGCCACTTCACAAAACTATTGCCGATATCCACATCAATGATCACAGGCACGCACCGACACCTCGCCACCCGAAATAATCTCAATGCCCGCGTCGCTCTGTAATAACAAAGCACCCGAGTCGTTCAAACCTATAACACGACCCGTTTTTTGCTCGGCTCCCGTCACCGCAACCCAAGTATCGGCAAGCGCATTGGAGGCCAACCAACGCTCGCGATATGCGCCAAAGCCTTGAGCCTGATAATCACCCAGCAGTAATAACAAATGATTAATCATCGCGGCTACCACCCGATTGCGGCTGCACGAACAACCTTCACTAGCAAGATCGGTCCACGCCTGATCTATCTCCAGCGCTGCATTTTTGGGCATGGCGATATTTAAACCAACGCCCACCACGGCATAACACTCACCGAGGGCATCGCCGCCCACCTCAACCAACACGCCGCCTAATTTTTTACCCTTTAGCCATAAATCGTTAGGCCATTTGAGCATGACATCAGCAACCCCCAGTTCCGCCAAGGCATCAACCAAAGCAACACCCACCGCCAAACTCAATCCTTCAAGGCATGCAATGCCCATCGAAAAATGCCAGCGGATAGAACAGTAGATATTCGCACCCAAAGGACTCACCCACGCTCGTCCACGACGTCCACGTCCTGCCGTTTGTTGCTCGGCTAAGATCACCGCGCCATTGCCGTAAGCGCCATTCAACAATGCGGAATTGGTTGATGTTATTTGTGTTTGCACCTCTAACACCCCCAGACGAGCCTGCGCTGCAGAGGTTAAGCCCGCTAAAATTTGCGAACGATCCAGCAAATCCATACCTTTGCGAATGCAGTAACCCTGCCCTCGAATGGACTCCACCGCGACACCCTGTGCCTGCAACTGCTGAATCATTTTCCATATTGCGGCGCGACTCACTCCTAGCTTATCCCCCAAAGCCTCGCCAGAATGGCACTCACCATCGGCCAGCAATGCCAACAACGGCCAAGGAATTGCCGCCATTTACAAACCCTCCGCGCGACGGCCAATTCGGCCAATGTAGTGACGCTTAATGCGATCGCCTAAACGGGTGAGCACTTCGTAACCAATAGTGTTTGCGGCAAACCCTTGCTCATCGGCCGTCATATGGGCACCCAAAATCTCGATACTATCGCTTTCATTAATAGCTCCCGCATCCGTCACATCAAAGACCAAAGCATCCATAGATACGCGCCCCATCAAGGGCACATAAACACCCCCCACCCAACCGCGCATCCGGCCAACCGCGGTGCGAAAAAAACCGTCAGCATAACCACCGGCCACGGTCGCCAAATGACTATCACGCTGCAATTGAGTTTGGGCACCGTAACCCACAAAACTGCCCGCTGGCGCTTTGCGTAACTGCACTATAGGTAAGCGCAACGTGAGCACCGACTGCATAGGGTTAGACGCATAGGGTTGCGGGTTTAAGCCATAGAGCGCCGCGCCCGGTCGCGCCAACTCAAAATGGTATTGCGCGCCCAAAAAAATACCCGACGAATTCGCCAAAGAACCGCGCACAGCAGGATTAAGCGCGCGCGCCCAATCATAAATTTCGCGGTAAGTCGCTAACTGGAGAGCATTAAGGGGATGATCAGGCTCGTCGGCACACGCTAGGTGGCTCACCAACAAAGGCGCCTCGGTTTGATGCAATAGCGCAGGATGTTCGGCCACCAAGGCCTTCAGCTCGCAAGGATCAAGACCCAGACGATTCATGCCGGTATTAATTTTAATGGCGCAGGGCAAACATCCACTTAAATGCTCCTGACTGTAAGCCAGCCACTGCCGAGCCATAGCTGCCGAAATTAACACCGGAATAATGCGGTGCTGAATAAAAGTGGCCTGTTGGTGTGGCTCGCAACCTTGAAGAGTATAAATAGTTGCGTCGATGCCGTGCTCTTCACACACACCCCTAACCACCGCTGCTTCATTGATATTAGCGACAAAAAAATGCCGACAGCCCACCGACAACAACTGCGCCACCACAGCTTTGGCACCAAGACCATAAGCATCGGCTTTAACCACGGCCGCACAATCGGCGAGACCAAGAGCCGCTTTTAGGGTCAGCCAATTATTTGCAATCGCTTGTAAATCGACAGTAATGGATAAGCGCGTACTCACAACGGCCCCCTCAAAAGAATGGGCGGCATTATGTCATACCCCATCCATCAAAAACCCCACTAACCCAACACCTCACCACACCGACAGCGCCGTAATATTGGCGCGCATAGCGCCGCTCGTCGCTAAGAAGCCCAATAACGCCAATTTAATGACTATTATGCGGACCCACCTCTCATTGGCCGGTAATACGATGCGCACCTGTCTATTCATACGATGGCCCCTATTTATGCGATGGCTCCTATTCTTCATGCGATGGCTCAGCCTCGCCAGCTTGTTACACTGCACTGAGCTGCACGCAACAACACCTGCCGCCGTACAGCAAGCCGCAAACAGCGCCGTTTTATTAATTATCAAACACCCAGACCATACCGAAATTCAGAACGGCGTCTTGATCTCCGCCACGGGCCATATTTTGACGGTCTATCACGGCCTCAACCAAGCCCAACACATCACCGCCCACCTTGCCGACGGACGCTCGTTTAGTGCTGCTGTTCATATCTATAGCCCAAACACCGATAGCGCTACCCTAGCGCCACAAAAACCACTCACCTCCGCCACAGCGTTTTTACGCCCAGCGCCACAATTACCACAACGAGGCGATAAAGCATTTAATTTGGGTCGCTTGCAGGCGAGCGAGCCTGTCACCGTGATTACCGGACAATGGCTGATGGCTCAACTACACCTCAACTATCGGCAACTTGGCGATGCTACTTTGGCCGCACAAAACTTCAGTACTACCAACGGTTTGATCCACACAGGAGCAATCCAACAAGGTTGGTCTGGTAGCCCCGTAGTCAATGCGCAAGGGCAATTGATTGCCATAAACCACGCTATTTTTCCCAACTATCAAACTCACCTCACCTTGGCCAGCCTGCCAACCAATATGGATGCAAACTCACCAAACTCGGCCACCGCCCTATCAGAAACCGCTTGGGTACTCGAAGGATTACAGAATTATTTAGCGTGGCGCGGTTTTGGTGCCCAGCAAATTCGCGCGTGGTTATCGCCCGCTTACGCACTGGACGCCCGCAGTGCCTTTCGCCAAGTGTTAGCGGCCAGCGACATCAATAACCGCACGATAATCGCCGCTAATTAACCTAAAAACCTCAGTTGAGCGCCAAAAAGAGGTGTAAGCCCTTGATGTGAATAGTGAATGTTAAAAATGCAGGGCAACCTTATTGGTTGTTCAAGTTTTTAACGTTTGCTAGGCGCGTCAAGGGGTTGCGCAGACTTTGGTGATTCAACTGAGGTTTTTAGGATTAAGCGTTCGGCTCGGCTTCTAACTGCCAAAAAGCCAAACTATGTGGCGGCAATAGCGCTTGTTTTGCCGCCGGAACAACCTGCTCAAACCGACTCAAATCCGGTGGCAATCCGTTTTTTAAGCGCGCTTTTTTGCCGTTGATTTTGATTTTTTTAGCCGACAGCTTTTTAGCCGTTAGCACATAACGTTTAGTCACGCGCCATGACGACCAGTACTCACCCAGCATGGCCACCTCGCAAGGCTTGGCCGATAAATTAATCAGCAACACCACCCGACCATCGCCCAATTTGGTGCTGTGACAATAACAACGCAATTGCGCATGCTGTGCATCAACCGCATACACCTGCGTGCCCATAAGCTGTTTCCACAGCCAGCTCAGCCAGTAATCGGGGCGTGGTTTTAAGGTTAAACGGTCTAACAAACCATAATCGCCGCCCACCAAACTCTGTCGCACCATCACCTGTTGACCATAACGTGCGCCTAAACCTAGTTGATCGGCCCACCAAAAACACGAGGCAAAACGATCCGATAATTTAGGCTCGCCGCCGCACTGCGCCGAACCACTTTCCCCTGTCCATAGCTCGGCAGCCGGGAAATAGCGATCGCGTAAGCACTTAAGTTGCAAACAATATTTTTTATATTCATTTAACGCACTGGGCCGCAACATATTCGAAACCGTTGCTCGGCGAGTACGAATCGGCGAACGCCGACTTTGAAAGGGATAATAGTGCCAATCAACAACATCCATAGGATTGCCCAACGTGCGACTGGCCGCCAAAAATTTAGGCGTGATATTTGAAAATGGCCGAATGGTCTCCCCTAATCGTGGCCAAAAGGCACTACCAGGGCCAATGATTTTAGCGGCAGGAAAAACTCGGCGAATCGCAGCGGCAAAAGTGGCGTAGTCGATGGCCAAATTCGCTGCGCGCGGTTGCGACGCCAAGCCATGAAAAGCCCAATAAGCATTAAGCTCATTGCCCAATTCACAGACATCCACACGGTATCCCTTTTGCTGACTGTAGGCCAAGAGAGCATCAACCTCCGTGTCTCGCCAAGCACCGTGATCACTACGTTTAAACAGTCCATACTTAAACGTAAACGCCAAACGCAAATCATTGCGCGCCACAAAAGCGTGTAACTCGTCCCACATCGTATGGGTTAACAACACACTGTTAGCCTCTCGATCAGGTGCCAAAAGATAATGAATTTTATCGGCTTCGGAACCGCCAACCCGCAAATAAGCCGGCAATAAAGTCCGCGTTAAACCATCTAGCTTCGGACTATTCAGCGCCAATGGGGCAACCTTTAAAGCGCCCAATCCAGCCTTTATGGTATTGCTGCCCTCCCACCATTGGCCACCAGCCAAGACTGAGATATCAATAGAAAACGACAAATAACACTTATCAACACACGCAACCGGCTCGTGAGCCATTAGGGTAATGCCCGCTTTTTTCAGTTTTTTACGATGAGGAGATAGCCAGTTAAGCCGTGCGCGAACAGTGCGAAAAAAAGAAGAACCCAGCAGAGGAGAAAACCACCGATAGAAACCGCTAAACCGAGCCAAGCGCTGAACCATTATCCTAATGAGCCTTTGCTAATGAGTGATCACAGGGACGCTAGCCCCAACAAAGCTTGCGATGTAAAAACCCTCACACTCTAAAGCTTGAATATGACAATCAGATCACGCTGGCGCTGGCCGTTATCTACATCGCCATGGGCGTCACTGGGATTGCGCCAACGCCAAGACAACACGGAGCCTTAGGCTTATACTCCCTACTTTTTAAGCGGAGATTTTTCGTGCCAGAAACCAGCCCGCAAGACATTCAGTGGTTCCGTCATTCTGCCCCCTATATTCATGCCCACAGAGGTAAAACCTTTGTGCTCATGCTGCCAGGCGACTGCATCTCGCGCCCCAACCTAGGCAACATTATTGCCGACATTGCCCTGCTCGATAGCCTCGGCATTCGGCTGGTGATAGTGCACGGGGCACGCAGCCAATTGGATTCCAAATTTTTAGAGGCCGAAGAAACCTCAATCATGCACCAAGGCCTGCGCATAACCCGCCGCGAAGATATGCCCAAAGTGCTCGAAACCATCGGTGCGACACGCCTGCAATTGGAAGCAAGTTTTTCGCACGGTCTACCCGGCTCACCCATGTATGGCGCCAAAATTAAAGTGCGCGGCGGCAACTTTATTACCGCAATGCCAGTGGGCGTCATTGATGGCGTCGACTGGCAACACACGGGCAAAGTGCGCAGCGTCGATGCCGAAGGCATTCAATCCATTCTGCGCGACGGTGGAATTGTGCTGATTTCCCCACTTGGCTATTCCGCCACTGGCGAGATTTTTAACGTCAACTTCGCCGATGTTGCCGTGCAAACCGCGCTTGAGCTTAAAGCCGATAAACTTATCGCCTTGAATGACGACGGCCCCATCAAAGACGAAGACGGCACCATTTTTCGCGAGCTCACACTGCTAAAAAGCGAAAAATTTTTGATTCGTCAAAAGACCCAAGACAACAATTCCAATACCTACTTTTCACTTAAGGCTTGCCACAAAGCCTGCGATGGCGGCGTCTCACGCGCACACGTTATCTCAGCCAACGAAGACGGTGCGCTGCTCAAAGAGCTATTTACCCGCGACGGTTCCGGTACCATGGTGTACCGCGACAGCTACGAAACCATTCGCCGCGCGCGTATCGAAGACGTGATGGGCATTCTTAATTTAATCGCTCCGCTCGAACACGAAGGCATTTTGGTCAAGCGTTCACGCGATCAGCTTGAACGCGAAATTCATTGTTTTACCGTGATGGAAAAAGACAACGATATTATTGGCTGCGCGGCGCTTTATCCCTTTAGCGATAAAACCTCTGGCGAGCTCGCCTGCATGGCCATTGACCGCGATTATCGACGCGGCGGCAAAGCCGCCAAACTGCTTAATCACATCGAACGCCAAGCACTCAAACTTAACATCCAAAGCTTATTTGTGCTCACTACCCAAACTGCGCATTGGTTTATCGAGCAAGGTTTTGTCGAAACCTTAGCCACTGCGCTACCGGTAGAGCGTGCCGCGCTTTACAACTACCAACGCAAATCCAAGGTTTTTGTAAAGCAAATCAAAAGCCTTGACTAAGTTTTTAAAAAGCCTTGCCTCAGTTTTTCAAAAAACCTTGGCTAGCCAGCACTAGCGGCAATAATCAAAATCGCGTCTAAGCTCAATTAATAAGGAACACTTATTGATACAGGCGCGCACCCCATGAAAGCACTCGACCTCGGGCAGATATCGCCGGACGACATTCGGCAAATCGACATAGTCAAAATCTTCTCAAACAAAAAATGTTTGGTGGTTGACGACTTCCCCGAAATTCGCGGCTCACTTAAACGCTCGCTACGCGGTTTTGGTGCCGAGCACGTTGATACCGCCGCCGATGGCACCGAGGCCGTCAAACTCTGCACCGCCAATAAATACGACATCGTCATTTGCGACTACAACCTCGGCACCAGTAAAGATGGCCAACAAGTGCTGGAAGAAGTACGTTTTTTACGTGTATTGATGATGACCAGCCTGTTTGTGCTCTTAACCGGCGAGCAATCCCGCGAAATGGTGCTCGGCGCACTCGAATGTCAACCCGACGACTACATCACCAAGCCCTACACCGAGCAGTCCTTAAAAACGCGCCTTAACCGCGCCATCATTCGGCACGAAGCCCTAATCCACATCAAACAAGCCATCGCCGATGGCAATCACCGCAAAGCCCTAGAGCTGTGCGACGACATGATCGCCAGCGGCAGCCGTTACGCCAAAGAATGCATAAAAATGAAAGGCCAACTGCTGTTTTTATTAAACGAACTGCAAGAAAGTAAGGCGCTCTATCAAAATATCCTGAACCAAAAACCGATGGTGTGGGCCAAGCTAGGACTAGGAAAAACACTCATTGAACTCGCCGAATACGATACCGCCGAAGACCTAATGGAAGAAGTACTGCAAGAAGACGAGCGCTACATCGAAGCTCACGACATGCTGTCGGAAATTCACAGTCGCAAAAACGATATGCACAGCGCCCAAAAAGCCATGGAGCGCGCCACCTATATTTCGCCAAAGTCGGTGTTGCGCCACCGCGAGCTTGCCGAACTAGCCGACATCAATCACGACGACGACGTGTCGTTAAAGTCTCACCAGAACTCCATTAAGTGGGGTTTTAATTCCTGCCACGAATCGCCGCAAGATTATTTTAATTTTGTCCGCAAAGTGGCCGATGTCACCAAAGGCGATATATCCAACGAGTCCAAACAACTAATCAAACAAGCCAGTACTTTTTTAGATCGCGCGCGTAAACGCTACGGCAATACGCCCGAAATAGAGAGCCAATCCTTAATGGTCGAAAGCCAATTACAAATTAGTCTTGGTGACGAAAACAAAGCCCAAGAAACCGTAGCCAAAGCGACCAAACTCTATAACTCTATTCGCCTACCCTCGGTACATTCGAGCTTGGAATTTGCGCGTACGCTTTACGCTATGGGCGACGAAGAACAGGCGCGAGCGATATTAACCTCGCTCGCGGCCAATAACCCCAACGATAAAAAATTGCTGCGCGTGATGGATGGCATTACTGGCGAACCTATCAGCGACGAAGGCAAAGGCCAAGCCGCCAAACTCACCAAAAACGGCATTAATGCTTACGAAGAAAAAGACTTTGACGCCGCCATTATTGTCTTTAATCAAGCGCTAACGGCTTATCCTAAACACATCGGCCTCAATTTAAACTTGGTGCAAGCCGTGGCCGCTTACGGTGAAGAAAAAGGTCCCAATCACGACCACGAAAAAATCTGTCGTCGCTGCCTGCGCGCCATTGGCAATTTAAAAAGTGATCACAAACAATTTAAACGCTATGCCTTTATTCAAAAACAACTCAGCAAAATTTACCCCAATCTTTTAAGCACGATCTAATAACGGGGTAAATCATTGCTCCAGTATTTTTTGTCGCGCTTCATTTGCACTATGCAGTTGCGACTCTACCCCTTTCGCTTTTTCTAGCGCTTTTAATTGATACTCGGGAATAACCCCTGCAGCATCTTGATGAGTGACCGATACACCCTCCCCTGTCGATTTTTTACCACAGCCTGCAGCAACAATTAATGCGCCGATCAAGGCCGCCGTTATAACCAAGCCTCTTTGTTTTTTCATTGTAACCACCTCGATTTACCCCTCTGGCTAAAGTTTTATTTTCATACTTAATGTTAGCCTGTTAAATAGCGCTAACTATTCAATAGTTGGCATCAATTAAGCGATCAATTCCCACCTAAGATGAGCTAAGCTATAGATCAACTACAAAAAAAATAATAAAGCGCCGAGTCTAAACACTTTATGAGCGAGCACACGCCAAACATTCCGATCAACGTCTGTGTTCGCACAACGTTGTTGCAGCGCACACAGTCGCTCATTTATATCGCAATAGCCGCATCCATCACCGTACTATTACTACCCCTAAAATCACACGGCACACTATCGATTTTACTCATTTGTGCCTCTATCCCTCTTTTGATCGGCTGCCTATTGATAACCAAGCGCAATCAAGCACTGGGAGCCACTTGTTTTATCTGGATAATTAGCCTCGCCGATACAGCCATCCTCTGGAGTGCGGCCGGTTATTTAGGGCCTGGGATTTTAGGTGTACCCTGCATTTTAATATTTGCGGCCATGCTCGGCGTTACACGCAGCTTTTGGGTATTAATTCTCTTTTTTAGCCTAAATATTTTAGCCATGGGCTATTGTTATCATGCTCATTTCATCACCTTCAGCAATGCGGCTTACGACCCCATCCGCCCTGCATTCACCGTTGTCATTGTTTTAATCTGCGCGACGGCTATTCACCTGCTGATCAAGGACTACTCCACCGCAATTACCAACCTCAGCAATGAAAATGCTAAGGTCCGAGAATCCGAACGCGCCATCGCCTTTTTAGCTAACCACGATAGCCTCACCGAACTCCCCAACCGCGCGTTAGCGAGTGATCGTTTTAATCAAGCTGTACAACGTATCGAGCGCAATTTGCTACAAAAAAAGATCGCGCTCATTTTTATCGACCTCGACGATTTTAAAAATATTAATGATTCCCTCGGCCACGAAATTGGCGATCGTTATTTAATAGCAATTGCCGAGCGCCTGCGTGATGCCACCCGCGCCAGCGATACGGTTTGCCGCTTAGGTGGCGATGAATTTTTATTAATTCTCGAAGATTTAGATGACGAACGCGATGCGTCAAAAGTCGCAGACACAGTACAGCAGCGCATCTCAAGACCCGTGGTCACGGGGCAACACAAATTGGTGTGCAGCGCGTCCATTGGCCTATCGATTTACCCCAACGACGGCGAATGCTACGACGAACTTGTCAAAAAAGCCGATATCGCCATGTATCGCTCCAAAGATTTAGGCCGCAATACGTTCAGCTACTTTAGCCCCTCCATGAATACCGACGCGCTCGAGCGCATGCAGCTACTGGAAGACTTGCGCGGGGCACTGCAGCGCAGCGAACTTTATATCGAATTCCAACCGATTATTTTCCTGAGTACCGGAGCCATTGTGGGAGCAGAGGCTTTAGTGCGCTGGCACCACCCCAAAAGAGGTTTTGTGGGCCCCGATGTATTTATTCCGCTGGCCGAAAAATCAGGTTTAATTGTTGAGATAGGCGCTTGGGTGCTAGAACACGCCTGCCGTGAAATTGTAGCGCTACAAAAAAATTATTTGCCTGATTTTCGCCTCTCGGTCAACGTATCCTCCGTACAGCTCAAGCGTGTCGATTTTAAAGAACGCGTGCGCGACATCCTTGCGCGCGTGCCCATTGCCCCCCATACCCTCGAGTTAGAAATCACCGAATCCGAACTTATTTCGGATTCGCCAGAATTCGACGACGCAATAAAACAACTTAAAGAAATGAATATTAGCTTAGCCATCGACGACTTTGGCACCGGTTATTCCAACCTCGGTTACGTCCAAAAAATTAAAGTCGCCAAACTCAAAATCGACCGCTCCTTTGTGAGCGGCATCGAGAGCAATCTCGATAATCAAGCGATTGTGCGCGCAGTACACAATATTGCCGATGGCCTAGTGATGAATACTGTCGCCGAAGGCGTCGAAAGCATCGCCGAACTCGCCGTGCTCAAAGCCCTCGGCATCACCCACGGCCAAGGTTATTTATGGTCAAAATCTATCTCTATGGCGGCGTTAATTGCGCTGTTACAAAAAAACGATTTAGGCTAAAAAGTCACTATTCAACTGTGCGCCCAAACGCCATTGCGCCGTTATTTTCTGCTGCGCGGCATGGTTGAAGCGTAGAGAATGGGCATAGAGTTTTTTGGGAGTGTTGAGACGAAAAAAAGGGCCAGCAAGCTGACCCTTTAGATTTCTATCTCGTTACCACGTTAGCATATTACCTTTAACGTAGAGGCCCGACGGGGTGAGGTTGGCGTCAGTCCAATTGCCGCTACCACTAGCGCCTTTTTTAAGGGCAGAAGAGCTTTCGGGTTCGCCTAGCTCAGTCACATCTTTATCATTAAGCGCCCAGTTGGCATGACTAATATTGTTGTCATGCAGCAGTTTCATCCAAACATCCGTGGAGTTGATATCAATAGCACCGGCACCACTGGCTTCTGAAGCACCCCATTCGGTCACAAATAAAGGAATGCCTTTATTGATGGCATAAATCGCTTTAGCTTGAAGATCACCCTTGTGAGTCGCCGCATAAAAGTGAAGTGTATAAGCGATGTTTTTATATTCAGTAATAGGATCATCTGCCGCTTCGTTCACGAACTGCGAATAAAAACGTGTGCCGACAATAATCAAATTATCGGGGTCAATCGCGCGGATCGCCTTAATGACTTCGAGTGCGTAAGGTTTAATATCGCCCGACCACGTAGAATTAATGGGCTCGTTATAAACTTCGTAGATAACATTATCTTTAGTGCCATATTTGGTCGCCATTTCTTTAAAAAACTCAATTGCTTTTATTTTGTGTTTTTCGGCTTCGTGGCTGTGCCAATCAATAATCACATACATATCGTTGGCGATGGCCGCATCGACTACGGCCACTATTTTAGCTTTGTTGCTGGCAGGTGATTCGATATAACCACCATCGGCTTCTATACCCATGGCCGCACGGATAAGTTTTGAATTCCATTGAGTTTTAAGTTCGCGAACGATATTGGCGTTGTAATATTTTTCGCCACCCCAGCCATCGTTAGACCAGAACAAGCTGTTACCTGCCAAGCTGCCGCGCTTGCCACCAAACAACACTTGGTTACCTTGCGTGGTAATAGGAACAATCGAGGCAATGTTGTCGCTGCCAGAGCCAGTGTTACCAGAATTTTGCCCAGCGCCCGGAGCGCCGCAAGCACTGCCGAGATAAACACCAATATTGTCAAATTCAACATTAATCGCTTGATCCCCAACACTAAACGTTAAGCGGCCAGAAGGTGCGGCCATGCTCGCGGTAAAGGTATGTTTATAGCTATTGTAAGTGGTTGAAAGTGTCACCATTTTGCTGCCCATTACACTGGCATAGTCGGGGCCGTCGGTATCGACATTCACATCGATGGTGCGTATCGCTGCCGCTTTGGCGTCGTAACAAATGGTGTAGGTTTTTCCGTTTTCGATGGCAACAGGATGCTGAACCTGTACATGCCAAGGCATTGTCGATGCGCTAGAGATTGTTACTGCTAACGCGCCATTAAAGGTTGCGGTTGCGCTGCCTGAGGTCTGGATATAAGCGTTAAAAAATTCGGCGCCTTTACTAAACAGCCCCGTGCTCAACAAGAGCGAAGCAGGCCCTGTATTTGCGCTACTGGAAGAACTCATCGCCATTGAGCTAGAACTAACAGGTATTGAGCTTGAACTAACAGGCATTGAGCTTGAACTAACAGGCATTGAGCTTGAACTAACAGGCATTGAGCTAGAGCTGAGCTGAGCCGTTTCGCTGGAAGTGTTTGCGTTGCTTGAGGGTGTTCCTGTACCGCCCGAGCAGGCGGTTATGGCAACAACAACAGCGGTTAACAGTAAATATTTCGGAAGTGCTCGACCAGCTTTTGAGAACGGCCTACTGAGGTTTTTCATAGTCTTACCTTGTTTTTTTGTTGATGCTATTGGTGGATTAGATGAAATGACGCGCCATGGTAGCATTATTTTTTTAGCGCTTTAGGGGCGTATCGTAAAAAATGAGGCGTCGCACCCACAATCCTAAAAGCCCACTAACCCCGCAACACTCTGCGCGCAGCCTGATCAACCAAAGCAAATATTTTATCTAACTCATTTTTTTGAGCGCTGGCTTTGTGGCCGCTAATTTTTAGTATTTTAAAATTAAGCGTATCGCACCAACTATAAAATTGTTGATATAAATCGGCATGTTGTAGACGTTGCTGGCGGGCATTACAAAATGTTTTTTGTTCTAAATTTTGGCGGCGTGCGGGCAAACTCACAATATTTTGGCAATCGGTATAAAGCGTAAAAGGGCGTTGTTTAAGTTGCGTTTGTAAAGCGTCGAAAGCCCACAGCAGTGTTTGCAATTCACATTGGCTAGAGCTGGTATCGCTAAAGTGGTGCGTTTTTATTTGAGTCATTATGTGTTCGGAAGGGGACGCTATATCGGCCAACCATAAATACGCGCCTACACCGGTTCGGCTTTGGGTATGCACGCTAGCATCGGTGAATAAACTAAAGGTCATGGTTCAACAACAACGAGGCAGAGATCAATAAAAATGGAAGCATCAGCCTGTCCCCTATTGGCGGCTAAAAAACAGCACCATAACACTAGCCCCTTAAAAAAGAATAAACGTGCGCTACCTGCCTTTCAGCGAATTGGGAGGCGTTTTAACCGGACACTAGTGAGGCAATATATTGCGTGAACACTTAAAGACACATCTTTTTGAACACTTGCAGGCTCATTTAAAAAGCAACTTAAAGGCTCATTTAAAAAGCAACTTAAACGGAATTATGTAGCAACCGCACAAGTTTTTTCGTAGCCTAACCCCTATTGTTTCCTCATTAACCACACGAGGAAATTAACATGGCCGAGTCACACGTAGTATCTGGGTTGCTGTCAAAGCGCGAAGAAATTGCAGGGCAAATTACCACAATTCAAGCTGAAATTGGGCGACTGCAAGGTTCGCTTACGCATTTGGATAATACCATTAAGTTATTTTCGCCGCAGTATGATTTACGCACCATCAAAGGCAAGCGAACTTACACAAAAAGCAAGAATTTTGAGCGGGGTGAAGCGCAGCGGATGACGCTGGATGTGATGCGGGAATTTAAAAAACCGTTGTGTAGCCGTGAAATTGTTGATGAACTGCTAGAGCGTAAAAATATCGAACCTGATTCAACAACCGTTGTTAACCTGCAAAAGAATATTTTAACGATCTTACACAGCTTGGAAAAACGTAAAATTATTGTCCAAGTTGATAATGCAGGCGGTTCATTAAAATGGAAAATTGCTTAGGCCGCTAAACGCTCCGCTTGACGCTTATTACCCTGCCAATAACCGCACCAGTCATGGTGCGTTTTTGTTTTTACGCACTTGGTTAAAATATCGGTAAAGATTTTACCGTTCGGCCAGCGGCGAGTATCTTCACGATACGCCGCTTCATTCGCATAGTTCGCTAAATATTCAATACCGAATTTATGGGTTTGGCCGTACTGCATTCTGCGAAAGCGCGCAAAATAACTTTCAGCCATGTTGTTGCTCACGCCGTCATCGGTTGAATATTCAGTTTGATGGTTAACGCGCTTGGTATCGTACTTTGCATGAAGTGGATCATAAGCAGGGCTTTCATCAGCGCAAATAGTTGAGCCTTGCACTACAACACGATCAGCCAATTTAATTACATCCGCTTGGTTCTCAGACTTCACCACAAAGGTAATGGTTTTAGTTGCGCCTATGGTTGCGTCATTTGAATTATTTTGGCTTTGCAGTGCCGCAGGTAGCGCACGTTGGCGAAACACCAATACGCAGCGCTTGGTAGGCTTTTGGTGAATGGCTAAACGTCTATCAATACGATCTGCTTTTTTGTTCTTGGGGCGAATGTGGCCGTTTACATAAGCACCATCAATATGAACCTCGCCAGACAGTTGCGCCATGTCGCGCTGTTCCATCAATGACTCACGGATTTTATGCGCAAGAACAAACGCGGTTTTGTACTGCACACCTAAATCGCGGCCTAGTTGTAAAGCAGAAATACCTTTAACGGCATTGGTGTAAATCGCAATGGCCGCCAGATAAATACGCAAGGGTAATTTGTGAAACGCAAACACAGTACCGCTGGTGACTGAAAAGGTATGGTTGCAATCTTTGCAGCGCCATTGGCGGCGAACGCGGATAAAGTAATGCTTGTTCAATGAGCCACACAACGGGCAAGCCACATTATCCCCTTTGCCCCAGCGCACCTCTTTGAAGGTTTCAAAGGCTTGTTGTTCGGTTAGCTCAAATACTTGGCGAACTGACAAGGTGCGGGCTTTTGCTGAAAGCAGGAAGTGTTGTTTGTTGCTCATTTCAGAACCCCAATATCTGTATATATGGGGATATATTAACATATTCGCATCCACTGGCAATGCTTTTTAGAGGATAAATCCTCATATTTGCACTTATTTTTATTTGTGTTATCGTGCGTGCTCTGTGCTGACAACCCTCGTCGCTTGAATCTACTTTTTGGTTTGGTTAGCGATATTACAAGGAAATAAATCATGCCAAATGACACATTAGTAAATGCGCGCAGCCCTGTTACTCAGAAGAGCAGCGGCACAGTAATAACCGGCCCGGATGTTTGTAAAACACCTACACCCGGTGGCCCCGTCCCTATTCCCTATCCAAACATTTCCAAAAGTGGCGACTTAGCCAAGGGCAGCAAAAACGTAAAAATCAACGGTGCTCCTGTGTGCTTGGATAGCTCGGAGTTCTCCACCAGTATTGGTGATGATGCGGGCACACTGAAAGGTATTATTTCCAATACGCACAAGGGCAAGGCATTCCCGATTATGGGTTCCTTCGATGTCAAAATTGAAGGCAAAAGTGTGGTGAGAAATGCCGATCCGTTTTTAGGTAATGGTCGCAACACACCACCAGCGCCCGATCATGCAAGCGCAGGTTGCGCCTGTAATACTGCCGCCCGTTGAAGAAGAAAAATGCCCGTACTGCAAAAAGAAAAAACATGATCTCGCCAAGAAGCCAGGCAATCACTGCGGTAGTGGGCAAGCGTTGCGGAAAAACATCATCGCTAAAATTGAAAATCACGCTTGGTATTCGGGGAGTCACGCACTACAGGCACACCATCTGATTTGCAGTGAAGCAATGGACGATGATAAATGGCCTGATTGGTGCGCCGATTTTGGCTACAACATTGATTGCAAAGAAAATGGGGTGATGCTGCCTTACTTGCTTGAGTTAGCTTGCCAGCTTCATGCCCCGTTGCATCGGGGTGGCCACTCTGCCGGTGTGGCTGAAGGAGTGCCTTATCCACGTAAAATCACTAAAGACATTAAAGAAATTGGCGAAAAAATTGAAGCCGGAAAGTTTTGTGATAACCCACAAGGGTTGATTGATGAACTGAATAAATACAGTAAAAAAGTTTTGTCTCAAGTTGATAAATTCAGGTGGACGATTACTGGTGATGGACGCGACTATAAAACGGGAGGCAATGGGTGTGCGGGTGCAAAAAGCATTGAAGATAAGCCGCAAAAAGCCTGCCCGCATAACCGACTACACAAGCTCACTCGCAAAGGCGACGCCGCTGTGTTGCTTCAAAAAATTGTCCCTTTAGAAATAGGAAAATAAGACTATGTTGCAAGCCGAATACTATGTCGTTGAACGCGAGAATAATAATAACTATCCGCTGTTTGCTCTAGATCAGAAAAGTGTGGGTACGGGGCAAGGTATACCAATTCAGTATACCGAACCACTAAAGCTTCGTTTGCGCGATCCTATATCGCCGAAATTTGAATGGGTGGATTTTCATGAAGCCCCTGAACCCTGTGATTTCCTTTCCCTTGGCGAGAATTCTTGAGAAGCTGGATATTTACGGTATACAGCTAATTCCCGCCAAAGTGCGCAACCCAAAAGACCCTTTTTCAGAGCTGCACGATTACTGTTTTGTGCATGTATGGAATCGGATCTCATGCATAGATAAAGCGCAATCGGAGCTTGAATACTTGGACGATAACGACCCGAACGGCATGATTTTTAGTATCGATAAATTTGTGATTGATGAATCCATCCTGGGTCGCATTTGAATTAAGAAAACGCCTCGTGTTTGAGCTAGCGGAGAAGACTTCTATATTGCTCATGCACCAATCCATCAAAGATGCGATTGAATCCATTAGTCCCAAAGGTATTCGTTTTATTCCTGCTACACAGTGGAATAGCGATAGTACGTTTGATTAGCATGGGTGCCGCCATAAAACTGACCATAGGTGAGAGTATGGATCAACAAGAGTGGAATAAGCACGCCGCCAACTTTTTAAAGGCCGAGATGGCTAAGCAAGGTGTCGGATATGACGATTTAATAAAACGCCTCGGTAATTTAGACGTGGATGAAACTTACAAAAGCATTTCTGCCAAAGTGAATCGCGGAACATTTAGCTTTGTTTTTTTTATGCAGTGCATGAAAGCATTAAATCAAAAAACAGTTCGCTTTGAAGAATAATGAGAGATTGAAAATTTACTAAGCGTTAGCAGGATAAAAAATGCCAAAATTAACATGGGTTGGAAAAGAAAAAGTAGAGAGAGCCTTATCCAATACAAAGTGAGTCTGAAGAGAAAGGCTGATTCCAATAGAGAATGAGTCTGAAGATTGGATAATGTCAGGATGAAAGCCATCATGACACTGAACCAGCTAGCCACTATTGAACAACTTGAGCAATTTTTAGACGGATCGCAAGCCTGCATTTATGAAATGGCAGGCGACAAAGACAGCGGTTATCAATGGATAGAAAACACCCTGAAACAGTTTCGCTACCCACAACGGAACAAGCGAGAGAAGGGCGTGGTGCGACGCTATTTAATCAAGATCAGCGGGTACTCACGGCAACAAATCACACGATTAATTCAACGTTATGTCGACACGCAACAGGTGCGTCGTCGCAACAAAACGCCGCCCGGATTTTCACGTCGCTACACCGACGACGACATTGTGCGTTTGGCCACATTGGATGAGTTACATGAAATGCCTTGTGGTGCGGTGATGCGAAAGTTGTGCGCGCGTGCGTATCAACAAGGTGATTTTGGCTACGAACGATTACAAACGATATCGATCAGTCATATTTACAATCTGCGATCATCAACGACTTATCAAAAATATTGTCGTCACTTTACCAAAACACAATCCAAAAAATCATCCATCGGTGAGCGACGAAAACCGAAACCAAATGGGCAGCCAGGTTATTTGCGCGTGGACACAGTGCACCAAGGCGATCAGTATAAACAAAAAGGGGTTTACCACATCAATCTGGTGGATGAGGTCACACAATTTGAAATTTGTTTTGCTGTGGAAGGTATCAGCGAGCGTTTTTTAATGCGTGGTCTTGAGCAAGCGATGGAAGATTTACCCTTTAAAATAAGGGGTTTTCATTCGGATAATGGATCGGAATATATTAATAAAAACGTATCACGCTTGTTGGAGAAATTACACATTGAATTTACCAAATCACGTTCGCGTCAAAGTAACGATAACGCTTTGGTTGAAAGTAAAAACGGATCGATTATTCGCAAGCATTTTGGTTATGCTCATATTCCGCAACGGTTTGCCACGATGATCAATGAAAAAATGCATGAACCTTTGTATCGTTATCTGAATTTTCATCGCCCCTGTTTTTTTCCAACGAGTGTCATCGACGAAAAAGGTAAAGAGCGAAAGCAATATCGCTATGACAACTTATCGACTCCTTACGAAAAATTAATCTCGCTGGAAAACTTTTCGCACTATTTAAAAGACAGTGTTACGGCTGAATCCTTGCACGCTTATGCCCATGCCTGCACCGATCAACAAGCGGCGTCCGCATTGAAAAAAGCCAAACAGGATTTATTTCAACAAATCATCAAGCAGTCAGCCTAGGCAAATAATATTTTCAAAATTCAAAATTCAAAAAAAGAAAAACCAAAAACGAGTGTTGGCTCTGTGTGGATAAGACGTGAATGTCCTGCGGAACGTGTGGACAACAGGGGAAAACGCCCAGCGTTTCCCACACTGTTGCCCACACTCATTCACCCCTTACCCACACGCCGCCATGCGATGATGTGCCATTTTGCGGGTGCTTCAACAGGTTTATATCGGTAAAATAACCCTTCCCATTAACCTTGCGTCATTATCCAATGACTTCTCGCGCTTCAGACTCATTTATGGATTGGAAAATACTGAGAGCCATCACCACGATGTCCCTTACCGTGTGCTGAAAAAAGAGTATAGTTTTGCCAGCCAGCCAGCCAGCCAGCCAGCCAGCCAGCCAGCCAAGTGTACTTCAACTATAGAAAATAATCGCATTATTCATGGCGATAATCTTGAGGCTTTAAAGAGTTTATTGCCCGAATACGAAGGGAAAATAAACTGTATTTATATTGACCCACCTTACAATACGGGCACAGAAGGCTGGCGTTACAACGACAATGTTAATGACCCAAAAATAAAAAAATGGCTAGGAAAAGTTGTCGGTGAAGAAGGCGAAGATTTAAGTCGTCATGACAAATGGCTTTGCATGATGTATCCACGCCTTAAATTACTTCATCGCTTGCTTGCTGACGATGGCGCAATATTTATTTCTATTGATGAGAACGAGCAAGCAAGCTTGCGGCTTATTATGGATGAAATATTTGGCACACGTAATTTTGTAGAGCTACTGGTTTGGAACAAAAGAATACCTAAGAACGATAAATGTATCGGCAACATCCATGAATATGTTTTGCTGTTTGCAAAAAACAAATCTACTGACAAAAAATATACGCAAAAAAAAGGTGGGCTTCCAGAAATAAATGAATTGATAGCGACCTTAAAAAGAAAAAAGACCCCTATACCAGATGCTGAATCTGAAATTAAAAAGCTGTATAAAAAGAATAATTATGATCGGGGGATAACTCTTTATAATTCACTTAGCGATGACTATCGATTGTGGGGGAAAATAAATGTTAGTTGGCCAAACTCTCAAACTTTTGGCGAGCGATATGATGTACTTCACCCTAAAACCAAGTTGCCATGCAAAGTCCCAGAACGAGGTTGGCGTTGGACTAAAACAACATTTGATTCCATGCTTGATTATGCAAATGTTCAAGAATTGCATGATGGAAGCTTTAAGTGTGGGAGCATTTGGTTTGCCAAAGATGAAAACACCCAGCCTAGTTCAATAAAATTCCTCGATGAAGTTTCTGATTTTCTATTGCGCTCAATTATTAGCACAAAAAGCGAAGGCTCCATATCATTAAAAGATCTTTCAGATGAACCCTTTGACTATCCAAAACCTGTAGACCTAGTTGAATTACTGCTGGCATCTGCAACAAGACCAGATTCAATTATTTTGGATTCATTTGCAGGGTCTGGAACAACCGCTCATGCCGTATTAAAACTAAATGCCGAAGATGGTGGTAATCGAAATTTCATTTTGATTGAAACAATGGATTATGCCGAAGATTTAACGGCAGAACGTGTTCGCCGCGTCATTACTGGATATGGTAAAGGCGATAAGGCGGTAACTGGCCTCGGTGGTGATTTTGATTTCTACACCGTTGGCGACCGCCTCATGCTTGAGGATGGAATGCTTAACCCTACCGTTGACCTTGCCGCCATTCGTGATTATGTTGCGTGGAATGAAGGCATTCCTATTGGGCAATGCGCGCCAATAACCCCGAATACAACCTCAGGAAATGCAGCTTCACCTTACTGGCTGGGTGAAAACTATGGCCTTGGTGTGTTCTTTGTGTGGGATGACACCAAAGCAACAACTCTGGATTTATCACTTCTATCCGAATTAGTTAAACAGGAAGGCAGATACATTATCTATGCCGATCTTTGCGCATTGGGCGATGAGTTTATGCGTCGTCACGGCATTATTTATAAAAAAATACCTCGTGATATTACACGCCTTTAAGGAGAATAATGATGAAGCCTAATAAATATCAGCTCATAGTATTAGACGATTTGCGTTCATTTTTAGCAAGGTGGCGATTAACCAATAACCCAGCAGCGGCATTTAACGATCACTGGATTGCAAAAGGCGTTTCGCGTATGCGCCTATCATTTAACCGCTACCAGTGCGCCACAAATATGCACAAAAGTTCCAACTGCTGGCGGTAAGACGCTCATTGGCATCTATGCGTTACAAGAAATACTCAACGCTATGGACAAGCGCCAAGGCGAGCCGCGTGTATGCGTATGGCTAGTGCCCTCGCTTTCCATTAAAGATCAAGTGCTCACACGTTTTAACACCGCAGGTGATGGCTATTGGTTGGCCTTGCGTGAAGCACTAGGGCATCGTGTGAGCGTTTTATCCAAAGAAGAATTATTGAGTGGCAGCGGAAAATTCAACGCGCAACGAGTACGTGAAGAAGTTGTTATTGCTGTCCTCACTTATGACAGTTTACGCACTAGAAAAGTTGAAGGCAGAAAACTGTATGAATCCAATAGCGAGCTAAGTTCGTTTAGTGCTGATATTGCTGTATCTGAACCCGATGACAGCTTTGATTCTGATTCTTTGGTTGCTGCATTAGCCAGCCTACAGCCCGTAGTGATCGTGGATGAAAGCCATAATGCGACCTCGGAATTATCGCGTGAATCTATCGACAGATTAAAACCCAGTTGTGTACTTGAATTAACGGCAACACCCAGAGAGACAGCTAATATTATTAGCTTCGTGGATGCTATGGCGCTGCGCGATGAACACATGGTTAAGCTGCCTGTAGTAGTGCGCAACCTTTCTTTGACCAATCAGCCGTTATTTCCCATGCCATTGATTTACAAAAGCGTCTCGAAGCAGAGGCAATTGCTGAACAAAATAATGGCGGCTCTTACATTCGGCCTATCGTGCTTTTTCAAGCAGAACCGAAAAATAAAACTGATAGTTTGACGTTTGAAAAACTTCGGGATCAATTGGTTAAGGAGCGAAATATAGATCCATCGTGGATAAAAATAAAAACTGCAAACGTCGATGAGCTAAAAAAAGAAGACTTGCTATCACCCAATTGTCCTGTGCGTTTTATTATCACGGTGAATGCGCTGAAAGAGGGTTGGGATTGTAATTTTGCCTATATTTTGGCAACACTAGCTGATAGGTCATCCCCTATTGATGTTGAGCAAATATTGGGGCGCATACTTCGCCAACCTAACATTCGGAAACATGGAAAAATCCCGCTCAACATGAGCTATGTGCTGACTGCATCTGCTGTTTTTTCAGAAGCCTTAGAAAAAATTGTTGCGGGTTTGAATAGAGCGGGCTTTAGCCGTAATGACTTTAGAACACCAGATGCTATAGAACCCACAAACAATCAGCTTGCTCAAAATCATTCGCAGCCTGCCAGCACTGCGTTCGCATTAAGTTCAACGGGTGATTTATTAAGCGCAGCAAACCAACAACCGCAAGAACCTGTTAAGCCAATTGATAATAGCTCCAGAAGTGAGCCAGAAGCATCCACAACGAGTACGCCTGATGTTGAGGTAGAGGATTCAGTTGATGCCACCATCCAATATGGTGAATATGCCAATAGTCAGCTTGATGCAGAAGCTACAAAAACAGATGGTCAATACATAGCACCTGAGCAACGCGAGATGATGAATAATTTCCCAATACGCAAGGATTTTGCTGCTGAAATTGTGGCATTAAAACTACCGCAATTTTTTAGACGTGCTCCAGCAGACAGTTTGTTTGCCGAGAAAAATGGCGGGGCATTGTTAGATAAAAATATGCTCCTAGAGGGCTTCAAACTGGTTGATTGTAATACCAACGATTTTAAAGCTAATTTGTCGTCTGGCGACGTTGCACAAATTGACTTGAAGGAGTTAAGTACAGAAGGCATTGCAGACTATGAGCCGACAAGAATTAGCCTTCGAAAACCGCATGAAATATCTACACTGCGTAACTATTTGGCAACTCTTTCTCCTGAAGCAAAGCGCAGACAACTTGCAGGCATGGTAAGCAACTGGCTTGGCAAAATGCCACCACTAAGTGAGCCTGATTTACGGTCGTACATAAGTAAACTACTTGATCGCCTAACAGCCGATGAACTTGACAGCGTTGTTGAGCAACAAAATGTTTTCGTTGAGTCTGTGCGAAAGCGCGTAAGGCTTGAAATGAAAAATTATCGCAAAAAAACTTTGGCGCAGTGGGTTAGAACCAATACTGTTTTTGCGGATGAAAGTTTTTCATTCCCCAAAGAGTCCAGCCCTGTGAGCTTGTACGCGCCAACGTCAAATACCTTGTATGAGCGTGAAGAAAAAGCTAAAAGCTCTGATATTGAAAAAAGTATGACGGATTGGCTGGCCGAATCCCCCAATATTTGTTGGTGGCATCGCAATCACCAATCGCGCGGTTTTTTCCTCAATGGCTCGATCAATCATTACCCTGATTTCATTGCGCGCACTCATAATGGAACGATAGTGCTAATTGAAACCAAGGGGGAGCATCTTAAAAATGATGATTCAGACACTAAAGTTGAGTTAGGCAAACTTTGGCAAGACTGCGTTGGCAGAAAATTTAGATATATTATGGTTTTTGAGCAAACACCGCTTGATGGTGCTGTTAGCTGGCAGGATGCCACAGAAATGCTAAATGCAATTTAGATTTGTAAAAAAGCCGCATAAGCTTTTGATTTTAAAAGGTTTGTGCGGCTGCTACATAATTCCGAGTAAAATTTTAGATATGGTTATTCAATTCTTAGTGTATTTTTCGGCAGTAATATGCCAATTTTTAAGCTTCGATTGTATTCTAATCTTTTCTCAAAAATACTGTTTTTTTCTTAATAATCATATACTTATATATGAAACCATATAAACCCCCGTGATAATCAACTCACGGGGTTTTACATATTTTCCAGATTTCATTTCATTAATTTGAGATTCCATTTCTGATAAATAGGAGATTCGACATTGACGATTTTGCGTAAGATATCACTATAGGTGAAATCACTCGGGCTATCTCACTATAGGTGAAATCACTGTCGAATCTCAATTGATTGAAAATCACTAGCTTTCTGCACTGATTTTAAACCTGTTTTCATTATTATGATATTTTCCGCTCGGACTAAAGTCGCATCTAGATTGAAATATATGTTCGGCTAATCTCATTTTAGATGAAATACTCTGTAAATCAGTGCCTTATGCGGTACCAGGAAGAACTGTAAATATTACATAAGTCGCCTGAAGACCTTGCTGCCAGATTGCCCCAGAGGTGCTAGCTGTAACAGCGCCCTATAGAACACCTGTCTCGCTCTCCACTTTTAAATCAAATCCGTGAACGCATGGCAACCTGCTATCTCTTCCAGTTAAGTGAATAGTCATATCGCTTCGCGATAAAACTATACACTCTCTCGATGCCGAGATCAGATTGGCATTGTCATCTGATCGATAACAACAAAGGCCAAGGAAAGGGTAAAACGCCGCTATATTGCAGCTCGCCTGTCGTGGACAATCCGTTTTCAATTTTGCCATGAGATCACTCCCCACTAGGCAAACTACTGGCAGCCGCCTGGGCTTCACAGGAAATATACGCGGTGGGTTTTTTAGAGGTTTAGCAGCTGCCGAATAAGGTGGCATTTTTAAGGGCTTTGAAAGCGGTGGTGTTAATAGCTTTTTTAAGCTGTGGGCGATTATATAAACGCCGCCATCACACTGCGTGAAATGATTACCATCCTTGCGTTAAATTGGTCGGAGCGACAGGATTCGAACCTGCGACCCCCACACCCCCAGAGTGGTGCGCTACCAGACTGCGCTACGCTCCGACTAAAAGTTTGGTTAGAGTCCAGGTCGGGGAGCCAAGTAAATCAAGAGTCGGCAGGTTAGCGCCTGCTGGCTTTTTTCGCTCTGGGTTTGCGGGGTGGTTGGTGCAGGGCCTGAGCGGTGATGGCGGTCTGGTGTCCCCCCGCGCCACGCGGCCCGGGACAAGCCGATCAGAAAGGGCTGACAGGCCTCAACCCGCCGCGCCTCCTTGGGGGGACCGTCGCCGGTGGTCTCCGTGGGCTTTTGCATCACCACGCGATCTGGGGCAATACCTGCGCTCGTCAGCAAATCACTCACGGCTTTGGCGCGCTCGAAAGCCAAGGCTTCGTTGCGCTCCTTGTTGCCGGAGGGGTCGTGAAAACCCGAAACCAAGGCCTTTCCTGTGGGAACTGCGCTGAGATAGCTGAGCACCTCTTTCACCCGTTCGCCAGCATCCGCAGGCAGCACCGACTGGCCTTTGACGAAGTAAATTCGGGCCGCAGCGGGTGGCTGCACCATGGCAGGTGCATTGGGTGCGCTTGGCGCGGCCACGGCGGCTGCCGCTGCCACGGCAGCTGGAGCGGCTTCCACCACAGGTGCTGCGGCCTGTGCTGAAACTGTCGCTGGGGCTGTTGCAGCAGTTTCTGCACACACCCCACTGGCCATCATGGCGCGCTTGCACGCCGCGCCGCCCGGCCCGTACCCCATGAACCACAGCAACAGCAGCAGGAGCGCCAGCAGCACGGCAATGATCATCCACCAGCGGCGAAACTGGTTCCATTCGGGGGCGTAGCCCTGGGTATCGCTCATATTGGGGATTCCTGTTTCATCAAATGGTTGACGGGATCAAGCTTTGCGTCTGCCGCCGTCGAGTGAGTCTTGCAGTGCCTTCAAATCGGCCCAGCGGTTGCGAGCCGCCAGGTCCGCTTGTTCGGGCCAGGTGCCCGGGTCCGCAATTTTGAAGCTCGGTCCGGCCGCGTCCAGCAGCTCCCTCAAGCGAGCGGGTGCTGTGTTCGCCAGTTGAGAAAAGGTGCGAATGCCGTTGCGGCGGCAAATATCGGCAATCTTTGGGCCAATACCTTCGACGATTTCAAGATCGTCTTCGCCCTTGAGGCTAAAGCCGGCCGCTCTCGCCGCCACCAGATCGATAGGCGGCCCTTTCTTCAAGCCCTTGATTTCCTGGTCGCGCTCGGCCAGTTGGCTTTCAAGGAGTCGAATGCGCTGATTCATGCCAAGAACAACCTCTTCTTGCGCACGCTTCTGCTCATTCGCATCGACCCTCACGCCCGCCACCAGCACGTCTTGCAGGCTGCGCAAGGCTGCCCAGTGGTTGTTGGCGGCCAATGCCGCCTGCTCTGGCCAGGTTTCTGGGTTGGCGATGCGGAAGTTGGGTCCGCCGCCGTCGAGGATGGGCTGGATCTCTGCGGGCGACATGGACGCAATTTGAGCGAAGGTGCGTATGCCCTTGTTGTGGAACAACTCGGCGATGCGCGGACCGATGCCTTCAATGATCTCTATGTCGTCGGCGTTTTTCAGGTCGAAGCCAACACGTTTCGCGGCGGCCATGTCAACCGCGGCGCCTTGCTTGAGGCGTGCGATCTCTGCGTCGCGAAGCGCCAAAGCCTGCAAGTCGGGAACAATCTTCTCGACCACCTTTTCAACCACGCGGTCCACGGGTTTTTCAACCACTTTTTCAACGATCTTGGGCGGTGCGTTTTTTTTTTTTTTTTTTTTTTTTTTTTTTTTTTTTCCAACTCAACGATGCGGTTGCGCAGGCCTGCCACCACCGCCACCTCTGCAGTCAGCCGGGCGATGCTGGCCAGGTGCGAGGGGTTGTCCACTTCTTTCTCACGACTTTTTCACGTCTTCTCGACCACCTTTTTCAACCACACGGTCCACGGGCTTTTCAACCACTTTTTCAACGATCTTGGGCGGTGGGCGTTTTCCAGCTCAGCGATGCGGTTGCGCAGGCCTGCCACCACCGCCACCTCTGCAGTCAGCCGGGCGATGCTGGCCAGGTGCGAGGGGTTGTCCACCTCTTTCTCGACCACTTTTTCAACCACACGGTCCACCGGCTTTTCGACGATCTTTTCGACCACCCTCTCAACCTCGACCGGTGGTTTCGTTCGCCAGTCATCCAGCTCCTTGGACATGAGCGAGAGCCGGGCGTCTTTTGAGGCGACCACGGATTGCAGATCGTTGCGCCTCAATCCCCGGGCTAGCCAGCCGCAGGCCAACCACCCCAACAAACCGCCGAGTAAAAACGGCCAGATACTGCATGCCCAAGCAAACATGAATGATTTCCTTTGTGGCGCGCCTTTGGGTTGGCTGAACGGCAGGGTGGCGAATCCGGGCCGCATTTGTAAATATTTGGGACTACTGTGAAAAATCAGCAGGGCTACAAGCGGGGCGTAGCCCGCAGGGCAGGAAAATGAAGCCAACAAAACCATGGCAGACAAAACCACCCAGCCATTGGGGCGACATCGCGATCGCTAGCCGCCTTAGCCCCCACCACCATGTCTACGTGATCGAGCTGCGCCCGGAGTGCTGCTGGAGCCCGCCTTCCGGCGCTGCAACCCGGGCTATGTCGCGCCGGGCAATACCTGCGTGTATGTGGGCATGACGGGGTGGACCCGGACCTGCGTTTCGACAAGCACATGGCGGCATCCAGGCCAACCCTTCGTGACGAAGTACGGCGCCGCGCGCTGCGGCTGCCCGACCTGTTCGAGGGTTTCAATCCCCTGCGCTATGAGGACGCGCAGGTGCGCGAGGTGGAGATCGGCATCGACCTGCTCTCGACGGGTCTGGGGTTTGGCAGGCCTGACGGGCCATCGTCCACTGGTCGTTCATCTCTTTGTGGGTGACCGATTCAATCGAGGGGATGCGTTGCGCGGCGCCGCTCCTAGCATCCAGGCATGTCCACAAGGCCCTGGAGGTGCCGGAAAATCGAACGTGTCAAAGATATCCCCTTGCGCAGCGCGCGCGAACGCGTGATCCAGACACTTTCGTTACGAGCTGGGTGCTTTAGCTGCTGGTCTCGGGCCGCTGCTCTACCAGTGGCTGTTCGACGCGTCGGTGGGCGAATCGCTGCGTTGCTGGTGGCGCTATGGTGGCGGCGGTGCTGCTGGGGTCGCCGGTTCACAACACTTTGCTTGGATTGTCTAGATGCCCGCTGGTTTGGCCGGGTCGCCAGCGATCGGCGGCGAGCATATCTGCGCCGGCTGCAGTTGCCTTCAGCCATCGAAGCATCGACGCTGGTAGTGACGCTCCCGCTGATCGTCTGGATCGGCGGTTTTTCGTGGTGGGACGCGCTGGTACTTGATCTGGGCTTGACTTTGTTCTACACCGAGTACGCATGGGTTTTTCACTGGTGCTTTGACCGCCTGCGTCCGATCAAGACCGCTTGCACACCGACGCCCTCCCCCATCACCACCAGGAGCCCATCATGATTGGCACCGAACAGTTTGGCTTTCACCTGATGTTCGACGGCTACGGCGCTGCGCCGCTGCGGCTGTCGAACCCCGAGCATGCTGCGCAACCTGGCTACTAGACCTGCCGCACGCGCACTCCGGGCATGCACGCGTTTGCGACCCTTGCGTGGTGGAGGTGGCCTCGATGAACCGCAAGGACCCGGGACGGCTTGAGCGGCTTCGTGATGATCGCCGAGAGCCACATCAGCTTCCACACCTTTCCGGCGCGGCGCTTCGTGAGCGCGGATGTCTACACCTGCCAGAACGACCTGGACACGCAGCGGGTGAAAGACCTGCTGTCGATGGCATTCGGTGTTGAGTCGGCGGAGGTGAAGGTGGTGCCGCGCGGCACGCGCTATCCGTCAGAAAACCTGGTCTAAACCAAACCGGGCGCCGGTCCGCAGCGGGCATGAGCGAAAACTGCTCAGCCTTCAGTGCCGCTCGGGCACCTGCCCCGCCTCGTCGCCCCACACGCGGTTGATGCGCCGACCGCGCTGCACGGCCGGGCGTTCGCCGATGGCGGCGGCCCAGCGTTGCACGTGGGTGTATTCATGCACCGAGAGAAATTCGCCGGCGCTGTAGAGCTTGCCTTCGACCAGGCCGCCGTACCAGGGGTAGATGGCGATGTCGGCGATGGTGTATTCGTCGCCCGCCATGTAGGTGCGCGTGGCCAGGTGGCGGTCGAGCACGTCGAGCTGGCGCTTGACCTCCATCGCGAAGCGGTTGATGGGGTATTCGAACTTCTCGGGCGCGTAGGCGTAGAAGTGCCCGAAGCCGCCGCCCAGGTAGGGCGCGGAGCCCATCTGCCAGAACAGCCAGTTGAGCGTCTCGGTGCGCGCCGCGTGGTCCTTGGGCAGGAAGGCGCCAAACTTTTCAGCGAGGTACAGGAGGATGGAGCCAGACTCGAATACGCGCGTGGGCGGCTCGGTGCTGCGGTCGAGCAGGGCCGGGATCTTGGAGTTGGGGTTGACGTCAACGAAGCCGCTGGAGAACTGGTCGCCGTCATTGATCTTGATGAGCCAGGCGTCGTATTCGGCGCCGCTGTGGCCAAGCTCCAGCAGCTCTTCGAGCATCACGGTCACCTTCACGCCGTTGGGCGTGGCCAGCGAATACAGCTGCAGCGGGTGCTGGCCCACGGGAAGGGCCTTGTCGTGTGTGGCTCCCGCAATGGGGCGGTTGATGTTGGCAAATTTGCCGCCGCTGGCCTGGTCCCAGGTCCAGACGGTGGGTGGGGTGTAGGGGGTTTTGTCGCTCATGCGCACATCGTATGCGAGCGACGGGGCAGCTGGGAAGTCAGTACCTGAGCACCTGCCGGAGAGTGGTGGCGAGTTCGCTGGCCACGAATTTGGCCACGTAGGCGTCGGCGCCCACTGAATTGACGTGGGCTTCGTTGGCGGTGCCCGTCAGCGACGAGTGAATCACCACCGGGATGTTCTTGAAGCGCTGGTCTTGCTTGATGTTGCGCGTGAGCGTGAAGCCGTCCATCACCGGCATCTCCAGATCGGTCAGAACCAGCGCCACTTTGTCTTGCGCCGTCTTGCCTTCGGCCAGGGCCTCGACCTCGATCGCTTGAAGGCGGTCCCACGCCTCCTGGCCGGTCTTGGTCATGATGAAAGACGTGCCCATGGCGTTGAGCCCTTGCTCGATCATCATGCGCGCCACCGGCGAATCGTCGGCCGCCAGGATGATGGAGCCCTGGGGCAACGACACCGCCGTGCCCACCGAATCGGCGGTGATTTTTTCATCGGCCGTGCCCATGACGTTGCGCAGGATCTGCTCCACGTCGAGCACCTGGACCAGACGGCTCTTTTCGGCGTCGCCGTCAAGCTTGGCGATGCTGGTCACGAGATCGCCGCCATTGCCTTCGGCGGCCAGCACATTGCTCCACTCCAGCCGCACGATTTCGTCCACCTCTTCCACTGCAAAGGCCTGGGTGGTGCGGGCGTATTCGGTCACCATCAGGATGGTCAGTCCGCGCTTGGGCACGCAGCCCACCACAGCGGGCAGGTCGATCACGGGAATGATCTGCCCGCGGATATTGGCCACGCCGAGCACATGCGCAGGCGCGTTGGCCATGGCCGTGATGGTGGGCATGACCAGAATCTCGCGCACCTTGAAGACATTGATGCCAAACAGCTCGCGGCGGTCGGTTCCCGGCGCTTCGCCCAAGCGGAACAACATCAGCTCGAATTTGTTGTTGCCTGCGAGGTTGGTGCGCTCATTGGCGTCGTGCAACGGGGTGGACATGGCGAATGCTCCAGTGGGTGGATCGACTCAGGATAGGCGCCAAGGCCATGGGGCAAACCACACAAGAGCGCCACAAATACGGCCGTATTCGCTGGATACTCCCGTGTGTCGCTCTGTGAGGGCATTCCGCCACCACGCAGCTCATCGGTTTTAAGGTGTCATATGGATTTCGCAGGCTTCTTTCGGCAGTACTGGCCGCTCCTGGCGGTGGCGCTGTGGTTTGGCTACAAGTGGTGGAGCGCGCGCCAGGTGATGGCCCGGTTGCCGGCGCTCAGGCAGCAGGGCGCCACGCTGGTCGATGTGCGGTCGGCGGCGGAATTCGCGAGCGGAAATGCACCGGGCTCGGTCAATATCCCGCTGCAGGAGCTGGGAAGCCGGCTCAATGAGATTCCCAAGACCGTGCCCGTGGTGCTCTGTTGCGCCAGCGGGTCGCGCAGCGGCATGGCGAAGATGCTGCTGAAGAGGAACGGCTATGGGCAGGTATTCAACGTCGGCAAGTGGCGCAACCTGCTGGGTTGATGGCCTGATTCCCGGGGCTGCCAGTGCCGCCGTTCAACGGCTGGCGCCAGCCTCGTCGTCCACCGCCTTCTGCACGGCCTTGTAGAACGCCTCGCGCGCGGGATTGGCGACCGGGTCGGTGGCGCCGCCGCCCCAGTTGGCGTTGGAGGCGATCACGAGCTTGCGCTTGGGGTCGATGAAGATGCCCTGGCCGAAGATGCCCCGTGCGGCAAAGCTGCCGTCGTCATAGGTCCACCACTGGTAGCCATAGCCACGACCCGGGACGTTGATGCCGGTGCGGGCGGTGGTGGCCTCGGGCAGCCAGTCGTCGGGCAAGATGCTTTGCCCGTTGGCTTTCGCTCCGCTGAGAACGAAAAGCCCGAAGCGGGCAAAGTCGCGGGTCGCCGCCTGAATACAGCAGCCACTGATTTCCTGACCGGTCTTGCTCAGGATCCAGGTGGCCTGCTGCTCCATGCCGGCGGGCACCCAGATCTTTTCAGACAGGTAGGTCGACAAAGGTTTTTTTGTGGCCCGTGTGACGAGGATGCCCACCAGGTTGGTCTCGCCCGTGCTGTAGAGCCAGCGCGTGCCGGCGGGTGCGGCGCGGGGCAGCCTGCGCAGGTAGCTCACCAGGGCGTCAACGCCGCCTTCGGGCTGGTGGTTGTTGAACCGTGCCACGTCGGACTGAGGGTCGCCGTAGTCTTCATTCCACTGCACGCCCGAGGTCATGGTCAGCAGCTGGCGGATGCTGACGTCGTCATAGGCAGAGCCCTTCATGTCTTCGATGTAGTCGCTGACCTTGTCGTCCATGCTCTTGATGTGTCCATCACGCACGGCCGCACCCACCAGCGTGGAGGTGAGTGACTTGGCGACCGAAAAGCTGGTCCAGCGTCCGCTGGCGTCGAAACCCAGCCCGTAGCGCTCCAGCCGCACCTGGCCGTTGTGCACCACCATCAGCGCGGCACTGCGCTGCCCTTGCATGTAGGCGTCCACATCAAGCGGCAAGACCAGCGGCGCGCCGGGCGGCATTGGCGCCGGTGAGGTGCCGGCGGGAATCACCCGGTGCTTGGCGAGAAACGGCAACCGGTCCAGCGCGCGGAAGGCGGCGTCGCGCTGCGACTCCTTCCAGAACAGCACATCGCGGTTGGTCGGAAACGCGGCGAGAAAGCCCCGGGTTTCTTTGTCGAGACTCAGCCAGCCCGCCCCAACTGCTGCGACCAGTGCGAGCAAACCCACGAGGGCGATCTTCTTGAACTTCATGGCAGTGCTCCTGCTGGGGAGTGGGGCAAAGCGGCCAGTATCGCTCGCGAACGCACGGCGCGGGGTGTGGCAGTCCTCAGTCGGACGGCCTGGAGTGAAGCTGCTTCAGAAACAGCCTCAGCAGCGGCACGCGGCGTGGGCGAAACAGCTCTGGCGTGGACGTGACTTGGCTCATGGAGTCGAGATGAAAGCGCCGGAAGCCCTGTCGAAGACAACACCAGGCCAGCAGCATCAGCGCCCGATCCAGAAACACGACCGACAGCGGCCAGACGCGGCGCTGTGTGAGCACCCCGGTCTTGTCCTGGTACACCATGTCCAGCGCGCGTTCCTCCCAGCAGGCTTCGCGCACCAGGCCCAGGTGGGGGGGGGTGCAGGCCGGCGCGGCTCAAAGCGATAGGTCTGCTGCACCGCGTGGACCGCGTGCCTTTGCACACGCTCTGGCAGGGTGGCGATGATCTTGGCCTGTGCCGATTCCGCAGCCCGCGCCAGCGCCGGGTCGCCCACCAGCCGCACCTCGGCGAGCCCGAGCACCAGCGCCTCCACCTCCAGCCGATCGAACATCTGTGGCGGCAGGGCCGGGTCTTCGGTGAGCGAGTAGCCCACGCCGGCGGCGCCGTCGATCAGGGCGCCGGCCGCGCGCAGGCCGGCGATATCTCGGTACAGCGTGCGCTCCGAGACGCCGGTGGCCTCGGCCAGTTGCGCGGCGGTGACCGGCTTGGGCAGCGTGCGCAGTGCGTGGAGCAGTCGGAACAGACGATCGGGTCGGGCCATGATTACTGACAGATTCTGACAGGATGAGTGACCACACTCAAAGCCTTCTCCAACCCTTTCGACCGCAGATACCCACCATGCTGACCCTCTTTCACGCCCCCATGTCCCGCTCCAGCCGCATCGTCACACTGATTGACGAAATGGGCATCCAGAACCAGGTGCGCATCGTCCCGACCAACATCCCGCGCATCGACGGCAGCGGCGCCCCGGACCCGGTCAACCCGCACCCCGAGGGCAAGGTCCCGGCGTTGGTTCACGACCAGACGCTGGTCACCGAGAGCGCCGCAGTGATCCACTACCTGATGCAGCTGTTTCCCGATGCGGGCATGGCCCCCAAGCCGGGCGATCCCCGGTATGGCGAGTACCTGACCTGGCTGTACTGGTACGGCAACGTGATGGAGCCCGTGGTGATTTTCGAGGCGGCGCAGATCAGACACGACTGGCTGCAAGCCACGTTTCGCGGCACCGCCGAAGTCAACGCCCGCCTTCGTTCCGCGCTGGAAAAAGGCCCCTGGCTGCTGGGCGACCGCTACAGCGCGGCGGACCTGCTGGTCCACTCGCCCTACGCCTGGTTCAAGGAGGCCACACCGGACGACGCGCTGATCCGCGACTGGGTGGCGCGCTGCATGGCCCGCCCTTCGGTGGCGCGAACGGCGGCCAGCGATGCTGAGATGGCGTCAAGCCTGCGCTGACCAGGCCCGAAGCGCCCGCAGCAAGGGCGTCTTCTTGGCCTGGTGACCCGCCATCCGGCGCAAGATGTCGTCGAGGGTACGGATGGCGTCGGCGACAAAGGGGCCCTTGTTGAGCATCACGCATTCCGCGCGCACCCCCATGCTGGCGTCGGAGATTTCGGCGCGCGAGGGCACGCCGGTTTTGGCCAGGCTTTCAAGCACCTGAGTGGCCCAGATCACGGGCATGTGCGCCGCCTCGGAACACCAGAGGATTTCTTCCTGAACCTCGGCCATGCGCTCGTAGCCACACTCGACCGCCAGATCACCGCGCGCGATCATCACACCCGCAGACGGCGCCGTCATGGCGGCGAGCATCAGCTCGGGCAGGTTCTCGAAACCGTGCAGGGTCTCGATCTTCAGCACCACGCCGACCTGCTCGCCACGCAGGGCCTTGAGCACCTCCAGCAGCTGGTGCACATCGTCCGGTCGCTGCACAAAGGACAGGCCGACCAGGTCGGCCACCCTGGCCACGGTCTGCAAGTCCTGCAGGTCCTTGTCGGTCAGCGCCGGCAGGTCCAGCTGGCTGTCCGGGAAGTTGATGCCCTTGTCGGCCATGAGCTTTTCTCCGCCCTCCCGGGCCTGCACGATGTCGAGCTCCAGCTGCCGCCACGAAGCCTTGCGCACCACGGCACCGATGCGGCCATCGTCCAGCCAGACCCGTTCGCCGGTCCGAACCTGGCCAATCACTTCGGGCAGCGTGCAGGCAATGCACGGCAGCTGGGTGTCGCCTGCTTCTTCACCGTCCAGCGGGTCGGCCGTCAGGTACAGCACATCGCCCTTTTGCAGCCGGATCGCGGCTGGCAACGGTTCAATGCCGCCCGGATAGACACTGTGGACCCGGCGCCCGTGCGAACGCCTGAACGACAAGGCTGTATCGGGCGTGACGTAACAGGTCTCCATGCCTTCGAGCACCGCGCCATGGGCGCCGCTTTCGACCACAAGCAGGCGGCGCTGCTTGTCGCGCGCGTCGGTGAGGTGGACTTGCTGGCCGATGCGCAGCCGCTCCAGCCACCCCTGGTCGACCACGATACACGGCTCGGCGGACAACGGTTTCGCCCCATCGGCATGCACCATGCGCAAGCGCCACGGCTGGATCGCATAGCCCAGTTCGTCGCGCACTGGCCGCAGCTTGAGGACCGAAGGGCCGACAGGCAGCGCGCCGGTGCGGATCTTGGGTCCACCCAGGTCCATCAGCACCTTGACCTCGCGCTGCGCCGCCTTGGCGGCTCGCCGCACCAGCCTGGCCATCGCCTTCCAGGCGCGCGCCTCGTCGTGGGCGCAGTTGATGCGAGCGATGTCCATGCCCGCCTCGACCAGCTGTCGCACCAGCGCGAAGTCGCTCGCGGCCTCGCCGGGCAGGGTCACCATGATGCGCACACTGCGGTCGCGCGAGACGGGACCGAGCAGCGCCCGCGTGTGTGCATGCAACAGGGCCGGGCCAGTCACGCTGCCCACGGGTTCCTCGGGCGAGCGGTCCCGCCAGTCCTGCCCGGTCAGGCGGTGCAGGATGCCCAGCACCTTGTCGACGTTGGCCAGAGCGTGAGATTCGGAGCGGCCCAGCGACGAGACACCCAGCCAGGCCAGCCGACCCTGCAACTCGCGCAGGTCCGTGGCCCGCATGGCCAGGAAATGCACCAGATTGCGTGCGCTGTCGCGTTGGTGGGAGCCGATCCGTCCGATGGCGTCGGCGTAGTGCCGCTCGCTCTCAAGCATCGATGCCCGCAACGCCCAGAGCTGCTGGATCAGTTCGAGGCAGACGCCTCTGTCCCAGGGCTGCAAAACGGAGGAAACTTCGGCAGCTGGGCGGTGTGCTTTTCTCGTGCTCATCCCCCTTTTTACGACGATCGGGTTTCAAATTCGTGTCAACAACCTGCGGCCACACAATGCCATGACCCAGCGCAAACACCAGGCTATCGGCGTGGCTCCCTCAAGCACCCCGGACCCCTCACTGATCGGTCAAGCCATCCTTTCGTTGATCGGCAAAGTGCCCTCTTCGAAAGAATCAGAAAGCCAGTCCCCGGCCAACGACGCGCGCAAGAAAGCCAATGCGGCGGCTGCCAAGGCGGCGCTGGCTGCAGGCGCTCTGGCACTTCCACCGGGCGTGCTTGGCTGGCTGACCATACTTCCAGAAATGATGGGCGTCTGGAAAATCCAGAAGCAGTTGGTGGCAGATATCGCGGCAATCCACGGCAAGGGATCTACGTTGACGCCAGAGCAAGTGGTCTATTGCCTGTTTCAGCACACAGCTACGCAGGGCGTGCGCGATCTGGTGGTGCGCGTTGGCCAGCGCACGCTGGTGCGGCGCGCTTCGCCCCTGCTGATCCGCACCATCACGCGCCGCATCGGTGCCAAGCTGGCCCAAAGGGCGGCCGGAAAGGGCGTGGCGCGCTGGTTGCCGGTGGTGGGCGCGGTGGGCATGGGTGCCTACGCGTACTACGACACCGCCCAGGTCGCAGCCACGGCGATCGACCTGTTCGACGGCGTGATCGAGATGGAAGCGTGAGCCCGCATCCACTGCCAGGGTGACCTTTTCCATTCAACAAGGGATGCAGCGCGTTCGTCCAGTTCCTAGCATCGGTCCATGTCCAACCGGCCATGGTGAATCTGATGAAAGCCGAGCACACGATCCCGCTGCGGTCGCTTCGGGAACGAGCCATCCAGACACTGACTTACGAGTTCGGCGCAATCGCACTGGTGACGCCGCTGTACCAGTGGATATTCGGGACTTCGACCGGCGAGTCGCTGCAACTCCTGGTCTCGCTGTCGGCAGCGGCCATATTGTGGTTGCCCGTGCACAACACGCTGTTCGACCGCTACGACGCTCTCTGGTTTGGTCGCGTCGCAAGCGATCGGCGGGGTCTTGCGCGTTGTGTCCACGCCTTCAGCTATGAAATCTCAACCCTGGTGGTGACCGTGCCGATGATCATGTGGATCGGCGGACATGCATTTCTGGAAGCACTGCTGCTCGACCTGGGGTTCACGCTCTTCAATACAACCTACGCTTGGGCGTTTCACTGGTGTTTTGACCGCTGGTTTCCCGTCAAACCTGTCAGCCAAACAGCGCCGTCTCGCCGACCTCGACTCCCACAGGATCCGACAGGAACAGTCCCGGCATGTGGGTCACGCCCCCCCAGGCAAGCGCGGCCTTGACGCTGCCTGGCTCCTGAACAATGACAAGACCGCTCTCTTCGAGCTGATACACCGGAACGGGGACGGCAAGCCCTCCCGTAACAGCACTCCAGGGCGCGGGCGCTACCTCGCCCCGCTGCGCCTCCCACTGCTCCAGAGCATCTGCCGCCCAGCCCAGCACAGGGACGTAAGCGTGCGTGAGGCGACCCGTGGTCTGTTCCAGATGCAGCAGGGCGTCCAGGTCGGGAATCTGACAAAACAGCTGCGTGGGGAGCCCGTCGCATTCGACGCGGGCAATGGGCATCTTTCGACCGGGCAACACATCACCCAAGTGGCTGGAAACTTTCAACTTAAAACCACTTTACGCCGGTGGATCGTAGGTGAAAACCAACCGTTGCCAAAAGGCAAATGCTTGATCACACGCGTGTTGTATGGCCTGCACAGCTCCGTAAAAAGGAGCACAGATTTCAATGCATGGGGGCAATGAAGTCGAGGGCGGCACAGACTGCGGTCACCTGGGCACGAACACACTGCTCGGGCGAGGTGCGCGGGCTGTCGGGGTAGACCTCGGTGGTCGTGGTGTAGCGGGCGCCTGAAATGCCCGAGCAAAGCCCGAGCGCTTTCACCGCATAACGGATCACACCAGGAGCCACCAGCGGCGAGCCGATGAGGTTCCCCTGTGCGTCTGCCGGAGCAATATGAGTGACCTTCGACACGGCGTCGACAATGGCCTGCTGGAAGGCGGGCTGGGGATTTTCGGTATCGTCCACCAGATAGAAACCGTCGGGAATGGCGCAAGGCTCAAACGGCTCTCCGTCGCGCGCCGCCTTGGCCGGCCGGAACTCCGACTCGTCGCTGTCGGTGGTTTCGTGCAGGTCGATGTGGGCGGTGATTTGCCCCTTGAACGGTTCGATCAGTCGCATCAGCGCTGCCGACTCTTGGGCCGGGCTCGGGTTCCTGAAAGAGCGGTTGGGGTCGATCGCGTCGCTGTTCCAGCGCTGGACGCGCTCGTACGCCCAGGGACTGACACAGGGCACCACCAACAGGTTGACCCGGCCCTGGCAGGCCGATGCATGATGCTGAAGGAAGCGCAATGCGCCATGCACGCCACTGGTTTCGTAGCCGTGGACCCCACCGGTGACCAGCGCGACGGGGCCCTCGGGGCGCCAGTCTCGGCTGGCCACCGCGAACAGCGGGAATCTTTCCTCGCCGTACACGACTTCACCATAAGACAGCACATCGAAATGCGGTCGCAAGCGCGCAATGACCGGCAATACGTCTGTCGCGTAGCGGCGCTGGTGCCATTGCGCCGCGCGCCAGCGCCGGGTTTCTTCCGGCCCCCAGGGCTGGCCTGGGAATCCGATGGGATAGCGGGATGAAAAAGGGTTCATGGTCGGGAAGTTATCGGGTGGCGAAGACAATGCGGCCCATGAATTTTGCAGAACGCCTCAAGACCCTGCCCACGGTCGCCCACATCGCATCCATGGACCTGCTGGATGGCCGCTCCAGCGTGGTGGCCACGATACACAACAGACCCGGCCAGGCCGGTTCGCTGGCGATCTACCACGCCTTGGCGCTGCAACGTGGCGGACGCATCACCCCCGAAGCGGCCGCGCTGGGTCTGCAGTGGTACGCCGAGCACACCACCGATGCCCTGGCCCATCCGGGCAAACACCCGAACATCGATCGACTACTCACCTGGTCGCAAGAAAGCGACAGCTACGCTGCCAACATCCACCTAGCCTGAGCACCAGCTTTCAGGCCCGCCCGGGCTTCCCCTACAATTGAGGGCTATGTTTGCCGCCTGCCCGTTCCCGCTGAACAACGCATCCGCCGCCCTGGCCGATGTGGCCACGCGCGCAATCACCCTCAAAACCACGACCATTAAGGGCTGATCCAGCCTGGTTCGTCGTGCGCCCTCCCTGGCCAGACGAGCCGGGGCAAGTCGGTCTGGTCTGGCCCTGTTTCTTAACTTGAAAGGGCGTTTGAAATGAGCAAGTTGGTTGGTCTGGTCGGCTGGCGTGGCATGGTCGGCTCGGTGTTGATGGATCGCATGGTCGAAGAAAAAGACTTCGACCTGATCGAGCCCCTGTTCTTCTCCACCTCCAACGCGGGCGGCAAAGCCCCAGCGATGGCCAAGAACGAAACCACGCTGCAGGACGCGCACGACATCGCCGCCCTCCAGCGCTGCGACATCATCATCACCGCCCAGGGCGGCGACTACACCAGCGAAGTCTTCCCCAAGCTGCGGGCCGCCGGCTGGAACGGCCACTGGATCGACGCCGCCTCCACCCTGCGCATGGAAAAGGACGCGGTCATCATCCTGGACCCGGTCAACATGCCGGTGATCAAGAACGCCCTGTCCAACGGCGGCAAGAACTGGGTCGGCGGCAACTGCACCGTGAGCTGCATGCTGATGGGCGTGGGCGCGCTGTACAAAGCCGGTCTGGTCGAGTGGATGAGCACCCAGACCTACCAGGCCGCTTCCGGCGGCGGAGCCCAGCACATGCGCGAGCTGCTGACGCAGTACGGCACGCTGAACGCCGAGGTGAAGGCCCTGCTGGACGACCCCAAGAGCGCCATCCTGGAAATCGACCGCAAGGTGATCGCCAAGCAGCGCGCCCTGACGGGCGCTGAAACGGCCAACTTCGGCGTGCCGCTGGGTGGCTCGCTGATCCCCTGGATCGACAAGGACCTGGGCAACGGCATGTCCAAGGAAGAGTGGAAGGGCATGGCCGAAACCAACAAGATCCTCGGCATGGGCGAGGGCTTTGGCTCGGCCGCCATCCCGGTGGACGGTTTCTGCGTGCGCGTGGGTGCCATGCGCTGCCACAGCCAGGCGCTGACCTTCAAGCTGAAGAAAGACGTGCCGGTGGCCGACATCGAAGCCATGATCGCCGCCGACAATCCCTGGGCCAAGGTGGTGCCCAACACGCGCGAAGCCACCATCAAGGACCTGACGCCCGTGGCAGTGACCGGCACCATGACCATCCCGGTCGGCCGCGTCCGCAAGCTGGCCATGGGCCCGCAATACGTTGGGGCCTTCACCATTGGCGACCAATTGCTGTGGGGCGCCGCCGAGCCGCTGCGCCGTATGCTGCGCATCTTGCTCGACGCCTGATACTACTTCTTACTCACATTCACAAAAAGCCGACCTCTGGGTCGGCTTTGTCGTTGTGAGGCCGCAACGCAGATGGGGTGCGATGGTGGCCCAAAGGCGACCCCAGAAACTCAAGCGGATTCTCAGCTTGTCACCGTAATGCGTTGATGTTATGGTCAATTCTCGGTTTTTTACGTCGAGGTTCAAGTGCCCAAATCCACCCGCCAAACACCTTTTTTCGAGTCCGCGACACCTGCTGTTGACATCGGGCATCGCGGTACCGCGAGGTTACAGACCGTGGCGGCTGCGGCCCTGCTGTGCGCCGCCCTGATGCACCATGGTGATGCCGATGCGCTGGCGCTCGGACGCATCGCCGTTCAGTCAGCCTTGGGTGAACCGCTGCGGGCCGAGGTGGAGGTGCTGGAGTTGACGCCCGAAGAAGCCGGCACCCTGCGCGTCGGGCTTGCGCCGATCGAAGCCTTCCGTACGGCCGGCATGGAATTCAACGGGGCCCTGGGTGGTCTGCAGATCACCTTGCAGCGGCGTACCGATGGCCGCCCCTACCTCAGCTTGGTCGGATCACGCCCAGTCAATGAGCCCTTCGTGGACATGGTGCTGGAAGTGAACTGGGCGTCCGGGAAGCTGGTTCGCGACTACACCCTGCTGCTGGACCCTCCCAAGACCGCTGCGGCAGCCTCAGCGCCGGTCAACGCCGGTGTTGCCCGCGCGCCAGCCCAAGCGGGTGTCGCAGCGTCAGCCACCCCGGCACCTTCCAGCGGCGCGGTGAATCTTCCAGCGGCACCCGCCAAAGCAGAGCCCAAGGCCGACAAACCAGCGGCGACCGCCAAGGCACCGGCGGCGCCACAGGGTCAAGCCAGCGATGGTGGCGACAGCAAACAGATTCGAGTCAAGGCCGGAGACACTGCGGGTCGCATCGCTGCCGCCAACTTGCCCGCCAACGCCTCGCTAGACCAGATGCTTGTCGCCATGCTGCGAGCCAATCCCAAGGCCTTCATCGGTGGCAACGTCAATCGGATCAAGCAAGGGGCGATTCTCAACTTGCCCAACGAGGCCGCCACCACCGAAACCTCGGCCACCGAAGCCCGCCGTGTCGTGGCCGCACAAAGCCGAGACTTCAACGAGTTCCGCCGTCGTCTCGCCGATGCAGCACCTGCCGCACGCGTGGCTGCTGCCGATCGCGAGGCCAGCGGCAAGGTGCAAACCGAGGTGGAAGACAAAAAGCCTGCTGCTTCCACCCAGGACAAGCTGACTCTGTCGAAGGGCGCGACTGGGCAGAACGCCAAGGAAGACAAGATTGCACAGGAGCGGCAGGCCAAGGAATCTTCCACCAGGGTCGCCGAGCTGTCGCGCAACATTGACGAGCTGTCCAAGCTAAAGCCGCCTGCCCAGGCCGGCGCCACAACCGCCCCAGCGCAGCCTGCTGTAGCCCCGACAACCCCCGCCGTGCCCGTTGGCGCACCGCCCGCTGCGGTGCCCGCTCCGGCAGCTACCACCCCTGCAGCGCCCGCTCCGGCTCCGGTCGTGAGCCCTCCCGCAGCGGCGGCCCCTGCGGCGCCCGAGCCTGCCACGCCGGCGCCTGTGGTGGCTGAGCCACCCGCTCCTGCACCCGCCCCCAAAAAACCGACACCGCCTCCCGCTCCTGCGCCAGAAGAGAAGTCCTTTGTCGCTCAGTTGCTGGAGAACCCGCTTGTGCTCCCTGGTGCCGGGGCGCTGCTCGCGCTGCTGGGTGGCCTTGCGTTCTACCGCATGCGCCAGAAAAAGAAAGGCAATGGGGTTGACAGCTCGTTTCTCGAGAGCCGTTTGCAACCCGATTCGTTCTTTGGCTCCAGCGGCGGTCAGCGTATCGACACCAACGAGGCGCCTGCCTCCGGCTCTTCGATGGTGTATTCGCCCAGTCAACTTGACGCAGCCGGTGACGTAGACCCGGTGGCCGAGGCCGACGTCTACCTGGCCTATGGCCGAGACCTCCAGGCGGAAGAAATCCTCAAGGAGGCCATGCGCAGCGCCCCGACGCGAGTGGCCATCCACAACAAACTGTTGGAGATATACGCCAAACGCCGCGACTCCAAGGCTTTCGAAGTCGTCGCGACCGAGGCCTATAGCATTACCCAAGGTCAGGGTCCCGAGTGGGAGCACGCGTGCCAGCTGGGCAAAGAGCTCGATGCAGAGAACCCTCTGTATCAGCCGGGTGGAGCGCCTGCCGCACGCCCAGGCGCCCCGGTGCCGGTGGCAGGTGCTGCCGCGGCGACGATCCCGTTTGGCAGCAGCACGCTGGGCCAGACCCGGCCGGGCGAAGAATCCGGTGGCGATCTGGATCTCGACCTGGACTTCATCGAAGAGTCTTCGCGTGCACCCCTGGCCAGCGACGATGCCAGCGTGGCGCAGGCGCCTGTCTCCGCGATGGACGACCTGTCGCAGACCGACGCGCTGACCTCCAACCTGGAAGCTCCTGCGGCAGCCTCGCGCCCAATGGACTTCGATCTGGACTTCCCGTCCGAGCCAAGCCCCCTTTCACCTGAGCTCGACAGCACCGTGTCGTCCCATGCCAACCCTGTTCAATCAACCTTCGACGATGGCGAGGTGCTGCCAGACTTCGACCTGTCCGCCCCTTCCCAGCCGGCCCCGGCCAGCGATACACCGGCCAACGAGCTGATGTCGTTCGATCTGGGCAATCTCAGCCTGGATCTGGACAAGAAAGCGCCCGCTGCGGAATCCGGCACTGGTGATGCGCTGGGTGCCGAGAGCCCGCTGGAGACCAAGCTCTCTCTGGCCGAGGAATTCCGCGCCATTGGTGACCTGGAGGGGGCCCGTTCTCTCGCCGAAGAGGTTCTGGCTGAGGCATCGGGCTCGATCAAGACCAAGGCCAGTGCCTTCCTGGCCGATCTCGCCTGAGCCAACCGCATCCCTTGTCGACCCACGATCTTGGACAATCCCGCCCCGCGGGGCGGGATTTGACACGCGTCGCTTTGGGCATCAGCTACAACGGCCGGCCTTATGACGGCTGGCAAAGCCAGCCCAGCGGCAACACGATTCAGGACAAGCTGGAGCGGGCGCTGGCGCGTTTTCTTGACATACCTGACGTCAACACCTTGTGTGCAGGCCGAACCGACGCCGGTGTTCACGGTCTGAACCAGGTCGTGCATTTCGACAGCCCGCTTGAACGACCCGCCAACGCCTGGGTGCGCGGCACCAACAGCTTTCTGCCACCCGATATCGCCGTGCAGTGGGCACAAAAGGTTTCCCCCGGTTTTCATGCCCGTGCAAGTGCGACCGGGCGCCGTTACGCCTACGTGCTGCTCGAATCGCCGGTGAGACCCAGCGTGGATGCCGGCCAGGTGGGCTGGGTCTTCCGCCCTCTGCAACACGACGCCATGCAGACTGCTGCCAACACGCTGCTAGGTGAACACGACTTCACCTCGTTTCGTGCTTCCTCGTGCCAGGCACACAGCCCGGTGAAAACCATGCGGCGCATCCAGATCGCTCGACGCGGCGCCTACTGGCGCTTCGAATTCGAGGCCTCGGCGTTCCTGCACCACATGATCCGCAACATCATGGGCTGCCTCGTGGCCATTGGGACCGGCAATCGACCGCCGTCGTGGATGGCCGAGGTGTTGGCCTCGAAAAGCCGCGACGCCGCCGCGCCCACCTTCTCGCCCGACGGACTGTATTTCCTTGCAGGTTGGTCTACGATAGCGGTCGATGGAACATTCCAGCGATTAAACTCAGCGGGCTCGAGGCTGGGTCATGCCTTGCCCGACGTCACCAATGAACCACCGCACCCGTATCAAGATTTGTGGGTTGACACGCGTGACCGACGTGGCAGCGGCAGTGTGCGCGGGTGCCGACGCCATCGGTTTCGTGCTGTACCCGCACAGCCCGCGCTTCGTGTCGCCGGAGCGGGCCGGTGAACTGGCGCGCCGCTTGCCGCCCTTCGTGACGCCGGTGCTGCTGTTCGTCAACGCCAGCCCGGAATTCATCGCCCAGGGCGCGGCGGCAGTGCCCAACGCCCTGCTGCAATTCCACGGCGACGAAACACCCGAGGAGTGTCTGGCCGCGGGTCGCCCTTTCGTGCGCGCAGCGCGCATACCCACCGGCCCCGCCGGGGCGGGCTTTGATCTCCTAAAATACGCACAGGACTTTGCCGCCGCCCAGGCCGTGTTACTCGACGCCCATGTCGAGGGTTTTGGCGGTGGAGGTCAATCATTCGACTGGAACGCCTTTCCGTGGTCACATCCGCTACTAAACGCCAGCTCTCGCCTCGTTTTGTCTGGTGGACTCACGCCTGCAAACGTGACCGATGGCATTCGCCGCGTACGACCCTGGGCCGTTGACGTGAGTTCCGGCGTCGAGGTGTCGAAAGGCATCAAGGACGCCGACAAGATCCACGCATTCGTCGCCGCCGTGCGCGCGGCCGACACCCTCTTATCCCGCCTGAGCTGAACCGTTGTACGGGCTGCTCGGGTCA
>JAXHOG010000101.1:0-26893 GCA_034519605.1 Marinagarivorans sp. | reverse complement strand
AACACTTCTTCAACCGCGCCACTTCTTCCGCAAAAGACTGTGAGCCAATGCTTGTACAGCAAAAGCCAACGGCCAAGTAAGACTAATGGTTTTAATTTATGTACTTTCATTCATGATTCCCCGTTAATTGCAAATTTATAAACTTTGGATGATTCGAGTGATTTTTATTGGTTGTAAAGATTACATTAACGATATTTTTAAGGTAAAAAACTGTGTGACGTAAAGTGTGTGTGGATATTTTCATTTGCTTTTAATCAGTGATGATCAAGGTATTAGCTTAGTACAAAAGCTAAAAATACTAACGAAGCAAATATGTTTATATTTAAAGCATTGCTGGTGCTAGAAAAGAGCTTATGTGTGCCTGCCCATTATTTGTGTGTGTCCAGAATATCTTCTCGAAAAATTCCCGGGCAAATGATTGCGCCAACTTGGCAAACCAAACAAACACAATTGTTCTTACCATTCATGATAGATTTCTAAAGACAGTCTCACTTTTGCATTTTTTTTGAGGCAGCTCAACAAATTAAAAAAGAGAGTCTCCCAATGTAACTAAGGAGCAATAATTGAACCTAGAAACCTCAGTTGAGCGCCAAAAAGATGTGTCCATTATTGATGTGAATAGTGAATATTGAAAAATACCGGTAACCTTATTGGTTGTTCAAATTTTAACCTTGCTTAGGCGCGTCAAGGGATTGCGCAGATCTTTGGTGATTCAACGGCGGTTTCTAAGTTGAAGACTGATGCCAGCCAAATTACCCAGAAATCAGAATCCATGGGCGTCAAAGTGCGCGCTTACAATAGGAAAAAGGCAACAAAGGGTAGATGTGAAACAAAAATAAGGCGGGTTACTTTTAGAAAAAAGCAGAGGTGCGTACTAGGTGGCGCGAGCTAAACGGATATATGGAAGGAAGAACAAAAAGTGCAGGCGCTTTAGAAGGCACACGTGATCAACAAAGCGCCTTAACAATAAACTAGCAGGACTTACTCGGCTTTAGCTGCAACGGGTCTGGGCGCCAAACTTGCCTGACCACTTATACCAGAATTGATTTGACTGATTTTACCGCCTGATTTTAAAAAGGCCTCGGTTTGATCGGCAATTGACTGTGAACAAGCAACCGCAGCTGGCTGCTTTTTTTTGTTGGCAATGGTGTGAGGCTTAGAAGACATAGTATGTTTTTTTTGGGTTGATAAATGGGCCGCCACTATACACCAAAACCCCACATCAAGACATCAAAAACGCACTTCAGATAAGGTCGTAAATGCTCCCGACGCTTAAATGTGCTGAAAATAACCGCCCAACGGCATCTTCCTCGTGTCATTAGCAAATCAATTAAAGCAATAAGAGCAGGCTAGAGGCGCCTCGTGCGGTGGGTTAGCTTGCCCTAAATAAGGTATTCTAACGGCCTTTTTAAATACCGCCGCGCCCAGCGCCGCGCCTAAATACTAGGTTTTATTATGTCTGCTGCCCCTCTTGTTCTTGTTGATGGCTCATCGTATTTGTTCCGAGCCTACCACGCCCTACCACCGCTTAATAACTCCAAAGGCCAGGCCACCGGCGCTATTAAAGGCGTCATCAACATGATGCGTCGCCTGCGCAAAGATTATCCACACAGCACGCTAGTGGTAATTTTTGATGCTAAAGGTAAAACCTTCCGCGACGACATTTATAAAGAGTACAAAGCCCATCGTCCGCCCATGCCAGATGACCTGCGCAGCCAAATCGAGCCCATCCACAATATTATTCGCGCCATGGGATTACCGTTAATTTGCCAAGAAGGTGTCGAGGCCGACGACGTGATCGGCACACTGGCGCGTATTGCAACCGAACAACAGCGCGATGTCGTGATTTCTACAGGCGATAAAGACATGGCGCAGCTGGTGAATCAGCACGTTACGCTAGTGAACACCATGACCGATACCACCATGGATGTTGAAGGCGTGAAAGAAAAGTTCGGTATTCCACCCGAACTCATCATCGATTTTTTAGCGTTGATGGGCGACAAGGTCGACAATATTCCCGGCGTACCGGGCGTGGGCGAAAAAACCGCACTGGGTTTGCTACAAGGCCTCGGCAGCATTAAAGATATTTATAATCGCCTTGATGAAGTCGCCGGTTTGAATTTTCGCGGTGCCAAAACCATGGCCCAAAAACTGGCCGAAAATCGCGAGTCCGCCGATTTATCCTATTTATTAGCCACCATTAAATGCGATGTAGAATTAGGTTTTGTCCTAGAAGATTTACACAACACCCCCGCCGATAATGCCACCTTAAGCGAATATTTTGTCGATTTAGAATTTAAAGCCTGGGTCAGCGATTTAGCTAACGCAAAAACAACAGAGCCAAATAATCTGCACGCAGAAAGCGCGCCCAGTCAGCTAGATGCCACCGCGCAAGATGCAGCAAAAGCCGACATCACACTCGATTATCAAACCATTTTGGACGAGGCCAGTTTTAATCAATGGCTCGCCAAATTAAAAGCCGCGCCGCTGTTTGCGTTTGATACCGAAACCACCAGCCTCGATTACATGAATGCACAGATTGTGGGTGTCTCTTTTGCGTGCGAACCCGGCATTGCCGCCTATGTACCGCTCGCACACGATTATTTAGGTGCGCCCGCGCAACTCGATCGCAATTGGGTGCTCGCGCAATTAAAGCCACTATTAGAAGACCCCAATACGCCCATTGTTGGCCAAAATTTAAAATACGATGCCAACGTGTTAAGCAATCACGGCATCGAATTACGCGCGATTAAATTCGACACCATGCTAGAAAGCTACGTGCTTAATAGCTTGGGCCGCCACGATATGGACACCCTCGCATTAGCGCACTTGGGCCACACCACCATTAGTTTTGAAGACATCGCCGGCAAAGGTGCAAAACAGCTCACATTTAATCAAATTGAATTAGACAAAGCCGCGCCCTACGCCGCCGAAGATGCCGATATTACCCTGCGCTTACACCTAGCCCTGTGGCAACAATTACAAAACCAACCCAGCTTATTAAATGTTTTTAACAGCATCGAATTACCCCTAGTAAAAGTCCTGCACAGCATCGAGCGCAACGGCGTGTTATTAAATGCCGAGGTGCTTAATCAACACAGCCAAGAATTAACCAAACGTTTAGACGAGCTGGAAAAAGAAGCTTTTGTCTTAGCGGGCAAAGAATTTAACCTCGCTAGCCCAAAACAATTAGGGCAAATATTTTTTGAAGAATTAGGCTTGCCCATCCTTAAAAAAACCAAAGGCGGCGTGCCCTCAACCGCCGAAGAAGTGCTGCAAGAATTAGCGCTAGATTACCCGCTGCCTAAATTAATTTTAGAACATCGCGGTTTAGCCAAATTAAAATCCACCTATACCGATAAATTACCATTAATGATTGCGCCCAGCACAGGCCGCGTACATACGTCTTACCATCAAGCCGTAACTGCCACGGGCCGCTTAAGCTCGAACAACCCTAATTTACAAAATATTCCGATTAAAAATTCCGAAGGCCGCCGTATTCGCCAAGCCTTTATTGCGCCTAAAGGTTACAAAATTGTGGCGGCAGATTACTCGCAAATCGAGCTACGCATCATGGCGCATTTATCGGGCGATAAAACCTTATTAGCCGCCTTTAACGAAGGCAAAGATGTACACAGCGCTACCGCCGCCGAAGTGTTTGGCGTTGCACTTGACCAAGTAAAACCTGAGCAACGCCGCAGCGCCAAGGCGATTAACTTTGGTTTAATTTACGGCATGAGCGCTTTTGGTTTAGCAAAACAATTGCACATTGGTCGCGCCCAAGCGCAGCAATATATCGATTTATATTTTGAGCGTTATCCCGGCGTAAAAAAATATATGGATAACACCCGCATCGACGCCGCCGATAAAGGCTACGTCGAGACCTTAGCTGGCCGCCGTTTATATTTACCCGAAATTAACGACCGCAACGGCCTACGCCGCCAAGCCGCCGAGCGCACCGCCATTAACGCGCCCATGCAAGGTACCGCCGCCGATATTATTAAACTCGCGATGATCAGCGTTTATGAGTGGCTCAATAAAACCCAGCAACCAGCCCGCATGATTATGCAAGTGCACGATGAATTGGTGTTTGAAGTTAAAGAAGACCATGTTGAGCAATTTACACGCGAGGTTTGCAAAATTATGGGCGCCGCTATGACGCTTGACGTGCCGCTATTAGTCGAAGCGGGCGTGGGCAATAACTGGGACGAAGCACATTAATTTTTGCTCGCAGCCTGCGCGCAATTTCACTTTTAATTATTAAAACTTTTAATGACAAAGAATAGCCACATGAAAACAATAATCTTAATGTTGATCTTATTAATGCCGATTAAGGCTTTAGCGCAGAATGAATGTATTTACACGGATTTATTACGCTTGATTACCAGCAATAATATCGACGGTATAAAAGCCTACGCCAAACAAGGTTGTGATTTAAAACCCGCCGATAAATTCTCCATCAGCAGTTTAGAATTGGCCGTTATTTTAAATCGCGAAGAAGCGGTGGATGCCTTAATCGCCGCCGACGCCGAACTGGTAAAATTGCACGGCCCCAACGCCTTAGTTTCGGCCTGCAGCCACGAGCAAAAAAACAAAGCCGCCATTGAATTATTAATCAAAAAAGGCGTAGATATTAATGCGCTCTCGACCCATCACTTTTCGTGCTTATATAACGCAGCCGTAGTCGCCGATCACGAATTTTTTAATTATTTAATTGGCCTTGGCGCCGACCCTGCGCGCCCTGTGATTCCCGATGCCATCTACGGCACCGAAAAACAAATTAGCGTGGCCGATTTTATTCGCCAGCGCGCCGAGGCCTTTACCAAGCTCCAAAATTCACTGGCCACTCAAAAACATTAAGCTTGCGACAAGGTGGTAAGACCTCATGCCCCCATATCATTGCCATAAAGCCAATCGTCATAAAGCCCAATACCGTTTTAACACTAGCCAAGCATCACGTAACGCAGATTTAGCCACTGCTATACTGCCGGCCAATCAATGCTGAACCGCCAAACGACACACAACTCAATAATTCAATAACTAAAAACACGAGGAAGTCCACGATGCAATCAACGTCATCAAAAGGCCTGTTATTAGGCCTTATTGCCGCTGCCATGTTTAGCGCAGGCTGCAATAACGCAAACACCAAAGTCGATAACCCTAAAAAAGTCAGTGTCGAGCAAAACAATCCGCTGCTGTGGCCACAAATCCAACCGCCCTTCGACCAAGCCGAAACCGCTGCAATCAATCTCAAGGTCGCTGCACTACTGAGCCAAATGACGCTTGAACAAAAAGTCGGCCAAATGACCATGGCCGAACTCAACTTCATCACGCCCGCCGAGGTGAAGCAGTACCACATTGGCGCGCTGCTCGAGAGTGGTGATGGTTATCTCGATGGCAACAAACACGCCACCGTTGAACAGTGGCTAGAGCGCCTCGATCAATACTATTTAGCCTCTGTTGATGGTCGCGATGGCGGCGTCAGCATTCCTATTTTATGGGGAACCGATGCCGTTCACGGCCATAGCAAAGTCATTGGCGCCACCATTTTCCCGCACAATATTGCCCTTGGTGCCACCCGCAATCCCGAGCTAGTACGCCAAGTGTCGGCCGCTACCGCATTGGAAACCCGCGTACTCGGTAAAGACTGGACTTTCGCACCGGAAGTGTCCGTCACCCGCGATGATCGCTGGGGCCGCACCTACGAAGGTTACGGCGAAGACGCGCAATGGGTCGCTAAACTTGGTCAAGCTGCGGTTGAAGGCTTACAGGGTAAGATTGGCTCGAATGCGGGTTTTATGAATGATCAACATGTGATGGCCACAGCCAAACACTACGTGGGCGATGGCGGCACCGACAACGGCGTCGACCGCGCCAACAACAGCGCCAGCGAAAAAGAACTGATTGCCACCCATGCCCCTGGCTACTTTACCGCCATGCAATCGGGCGTATTAAGCATTATGGCCTCGCACAGTAGCTGGCAAAACACTCGTATGCATGGTCATGGTTACCTGATCAATACCATTCTCAAAGAGCGCATAGGCTTTGATGGTTTTGTCGTGGGCGACTGGGACAGTCACGCACTCATTCCTGGCTGTACCAACATCAACTGCCCCGCTGCCGCTATTGCAGGGCTGGACATGTTCATGGTGCCCATCAAATGGAAAGGCTTTATCGAAACCACCGTGCAACAAGTGAAAGACGGCATAATTCCCGAAGCGCGCATCAACGACGCCGTGACTCGTATCCTACGCGCCAAATACCGCGCCGGTTTAATGGACGAAACCAAACCTTCAGCCCGCGCTTTTGCCGGTAAAACCGAGTTCCTTGGCTCGCCCGAACATATTGCCCTTGCTCGCCAAGCCGTGCGCGAATCTGCGGTATTGCTCAAAAATAACAAGCAGGCCCTGCCACTCAACCCCACGAGCAACGTACTGGTAGTAGGCCGAGCCGCGAATAATATTGGCCAACAAACGGGTGGTTGGACACTCTCATGGCAAGGAACAGGCAACAAACTCGAAGACTTTCCCAAAGCCCAAACCATCCTGCACGGCATAGAAGCCCACGTAAAAGCAGGCGGCGGCAAATTTGAATACGCGCCCAGCGGCAACTATTCATCAAAAGCGGGCGCCACCAAGCCCGATGTCGCCATCATGGTTTTTGGCGAACAACCCTACGCCGAATGGTTTGGTGATATAAAAACCCTCGCCTGGCAACCGCTCGACCATACCGACGCCCAAATCCTCGAAAAACTCAAAGCCGACGGCATTAAAGTGATTAGCGTATTTTTATCGGGCCGCCCTTTGTGGCTTAACCGCGAAATCAACGCCAGCGACGCCTTTATCGCCGCATGGCAACCCGGCACCCAAGGTGCAGGTATCAGCGATCTGCTCTTTACCGATAAAAACGGCAAAATCGCCTACGACTTTACCGGTAAATTGCCCCTCAGCTGGCCCAAGTTCGCCAACCAATATCAGCTTAATATTGGCGATAAAAACTACGATCCGCTGTTTCCCTTTGGTTACGGCCTCAGCTACGCCAAACCCGGTAAAAACTTGCCCACACTGGACGATGACATTGGCAACGCGCTCGACGGCATAGCACTGAATACGCCGCTACTCAAAGCCACCGCCATCGCCCCTTGGCAACTCACCGCCAATGGCACTGTTTATAGTGGCAAAGCCGTTAATACCGCCGCCGTCAGCCTCGCGCCCGCACAGCAAGAAGGAGAAGACAACGCCATCGCCGCCATCTGGACAGGTAAAGGCGAAGGCAAAGTTAGCCTTGTTAGCAACAGCGCCGTCGACTTTAGCGAGCACCTCACCAACAACGCCGTTATCGTCTTCGACTTTTACCGCCAAAGCGCCGCCAGCAAACCGGTTTACGCCGAATTTAGCGACGGCAGCAAAAGCCACCGCATCGACATCAGCGAAAAATTCAACGCCGCGCCGCTCAATAACCGCAATCGTTTATCCATCGACACACTGTGCTTAAAAGAAGCAGGACTCGATCTTGGCCGCATGACCCAAAGTTTCAGTTTGGTCACCAGCGGCACACTCAATGTGAATTTATCCAACATCCAAATCGAACCCGAAATGGCCGATAAAGGCTCTTATCGCTGTAGAGAACACTGATTAAAATAATGCGCTAATACTTAAGCGCATTAAATTAATTGGCATAAAAAAACCACCGCAAGTGATTGCGGTGGTTTTTTTATGGGCCCACACAAAAATATGTGGGGTTGTTTTAAAGCCTAGCAACGTGCAATTCACCTGACGAACACATTGCCCGCCATCGCCATTATTGGTAAATTGGCGCCCTATTCCCCCACCGACTAATAGATAACACTCATGATTATTTCTGCCGACACCGAAAAAAACGTTGATAACGCCTACGCCGCTTATTTAAAGCTTAATGCCAACGAAAAAATCATGCTGCAATTATTAGCCGTACTCTATAGGCCTATTGGCTTGACAGTTTTTAATAAAATTCTCACAGCGATTAAAAAAAATAAAGTATTGGGTGCCGTCACGGTTACAACCTTAACGCCCGAGCTCAAAGAAAAGCTCATGAAAAGTAATTATCTTGCGCAAAATAACGAGGGTTTAATCCTTAATCCCTATTTGCATAACCGCCTTACCGAAGAAACGCTTGCGGCGGGTTATTTTTTAAAACTCATCAATATTAGCGAAGAAATAAACCCCTACCGCACCAACACCGGCTGGCAACGCAAGCCCAACGCCGATCAACTACTTATTCGTGACCTTTATTATATTAATAATAATAATGAAAAAACAGAAAAAATAGAAAAGCTTATGGCTGTCGATAAAAACCCACAAATTATTGACCTCTACGCTAACGATATTTTTATAGGCATCTTATTTATTCCGTTTAATCTCGAACGTTTTTTGGAATTGCCATATACCATTCAATATCAAAGTTTTGCCAGCTTAGTCTTGTATTTTTTAAAAGATGGAGACCCGATAACCTACCCTGTGAGTTTAATAGAGCAAGTTTGCCAGCAGCAAAAACAAGCGGGTAACTACAATCTCGAATTAAATCAACTGCTCGGCGAGCTTTATATTTTGCAAGCACGTTTTGACGATGCCAAACGCATTATTGCCATTGACGATGCAAGCTGTTACGGCCTGCAATTAAATGCCGCGCTGTTATTTTTGGAGGGTCACACACAAGCTGCGCAAACATTATTCGAAAAAGCCATAGTCGCCAAAAATAAATACACCCGCCGAAAAAACCAATATTTGGGCGGCACGCTAGGTTTAATCTACAAGCTGTGCTTGTGCGCGCAAGGCAGTCAACAAAGCGTGGCGCTTTACGATCAAGCGATTGATCAAATGAATAACGAGCGCAGCGATAAAAATAGCGATGATGTATCTGAATTTATTAATAACGCCATCCGAAAAATCCTGCGCGACTTAAATAGCGGTAACGTTTTCGACTTGCGCACAACGCTGTACATCAACAGTAAAAATACGCATAAAGTCGGTTTTCATCTCTCGCTGCTGTTAGAGCTTTTAGGTGAAATCTGGTGCAATGGCGAGATCAACAAGAAAAGCAAAACCCAACTTAAAGAATGCCAAACATTTTTTAAAGCGTGCAACCTGGGATTATTTGAGCATATTACCGAGCAAATAGCGACCTGGCCAAAAACCGTTAAAAATTCAGCCCATGAATTAATTCATTTTCCCAGCCTGATTAGCCGCAAAGCCGAATGGGATATTGCGTTAGAAAAATTAATTGCTTTAAGCCCACAAACTAACAGCGATAAAACCGCGACAGCCACCAAGGCCGCCGAAAAATGCACGCGCTTAATTTGGGAAATGTCGCTCTACCACAACGAAGCTATTTTTAAAGCGCGCGAGCAAACCAAAACCACTAAAGGCTGGAGTAAGGGTCGCCCTGCTGCGCTTAAGCGCTTACACGATGACTACCTCAATATCACCCACTTAAGCGATGCCGACAAAAAAATGTGTCGGGCCATCGAGGTATATCAAAATTGGGGCTATTACGCTTCCGTCGATTATTTGCTGCAAGATGTAAGTGCCTTAATAGCCGCCAAGGATCTGGACAACCTGTATTTATCCGATGACTTAGACAACCCCATCGAACTAATCCAACAAGAGCCCGAATTATTAATTAGCCAAAAAGGCCAACAATTATTATTGAGCATGGCCGATTTACCGTCGCCTATTGATGAAAGCGACGATGTCGCCTATTCCATTAAAGAAAATGGCTCGCGACGTTTTGTCTTTACCGTTTTTAATAAGTCGCATTTAAAAGTCGGAAAAATTATTGGCGAAGGTGGATTGATGATCCCGCTGCATGCCAAAGAAAAGGTGTTGCAAAGTGTCTCGGCCATTGCGCCTTTATTAAACATTCAATCGGATATGGATGGCCTCAATACCGGCCTCGAAACGATCGAAGGCATTAAAGATTTAATCATTAATATTGCGCCACTCGGCGAGGGCTTAGAATTTACCTGCGTAATAATGCCTTTTGGCGAGCAAGGCCCAATCTTTAAACCCATTGCAGGCAACGCCAACATCACCACCGAAATCAACGGTAAACGTATTGCTACCCAGCGCGATTTAATTAACGAGCAACATTTATTAGACGCACTAGACGAGCACTGCCCACACTTTTTAGCCATGGCCGATAACACACTCGCGCAAGATGACTTACAAAGCGCACTGGAAACACTCGAGCAATTAGAGAGTGTGGTAAACAAAAACCCCATGCCCTTTGCCGTACAATTGCGCTGGCCAAAAGGTAAAAAATTTACGCTCACTAAAAAATTAGAAAGCCATCATTTAGATTTAGCCATAAACAAAAAAAATGAATGGTTTGATTTAACAGGTGCGCTGAGTGTAGATGAAAACCAAGTTTTAGAATTGCGAAAATTATTAGCCTTGGTCGCCGCCAGCCATGGCCGTTTTGTGACGCTCGATAACGGCCAAGTCTTGGCGTTATCGCAAGATTTACGCAAAAAATTAGACCAATTAAATCACGCCACCGATGCCGGAAAATTCCACCCACTGGCGGGTTTACATGTAGCCGAGGCCACCACCGGCATGCGCATGAAAACCCTGCATGCGTGGGACGAGCAAAGTAAAAAAATGCATGAGGCTAATAAAATAAAGCCCAAAGTGCCCAAGACATTACAAGCCGATTTACGCGATTACCAACACGAAGGTTTTGATTGGATGTCCCGTTTAGCCCACTGGGGCGCAGGCGCCTGTTTAGCCGACGACATGGGCCTAGGTAAAACCCTGCAAGCTTTAGCCGTTTTATTAGCGCGCGCCTCAGAAGGCCCTTGTTTGGTCATTGCGCCCACGTCGGTATGTTTTAATTGGCAACAAGAGGCCCTTAAATTTGCACCCACGCTAAACATTAAATTTTTTTCCGACTCCACCACTACCGAACAACGCAGTGAATTATTAAATAATTTAAGCGCGTTTGATTGCGTGATTATTAGTTACGGATTATTGCAGCGCGAAAGCGATATTTTGGCACAAGTGCAATGGCACACCATTGTTGCCGACGAGGCTCAAGCCTTAAAAAACCCCACCACTAAACGCAGCCAAGCCGCCTGCGCACTTAAAGCCGATTTTAAAATTATTACCACCGGAACGCCGATTGAAAATAACTTAACCGAACTTTGGAGCTTATTCCGTTTTGTAAACCCAGGTTTGCTCGGCAATATTAAAACCTTTGGCAAACGTTTTGCACTACCGATTGAAAATGCCAAAGACGATAAGCTCGCCGCTAAACACGCTAGCCTAGGTTTAAAAACCTTAATTCAACCGTTTATTTTACGCCGCATGAAAAACCAAGTGCTCACCGAACTGCCGTCGCGTACCGACATTAATATCCACGTCGAACTCAGCAAAGAAGAGCAGCTTTTTTACGAAGCCTTAAGGCGCAATGCGGTAGACAATATTTTAAAAGCCACCAAAACTGCCAATAGCGGCGAGCAGCGCATTAGAATGTTGGCCGAACTCGTTAAACTACGCCAAGCCTGTTGTAACCCAAAACTGGTGATGGCCGAAACCGATTTACCCAGCGCTAAATTAGCGGCGCTCGACGAACTACTCGACGAGCTGCAACAAAATAATCACAAAGCACTTATCTTTAGCCAGTTTGTGGGCCACCTGCAATTAATTAAACAGCATTTAGAAAAACGCAAAATAAGCTACCAATATTTAGATGGCTCGACCCCACAAAAAGACCGCGCCAAACGCGTGAATGCCTTCCAAGGTGGCGAGGGCGATGTCTTTTTAATTAGCTTAAAAGCGGGCGGCTCTGGCCTTAATTTAACCGCCGCCGATTATGTGATTCACATGGACCCCTGGTGGAATCCGGCGGTAGAAGAGCAAGCCTCGGATCGCGCCCACCGCATGGGCCAACAACGCCCCGTGACCATTTACCGTTTAATTGCTAAAAATACCATTGAAGAAAAAATTGTCGCACTGCATCAACACAAACGTGATTTAGCCGATAAATTATTAGAAGGCAACGAACAAGCCACCCAGCTTTCGGTAGACGATATGCTCAGCATGTTAAAAGAAACTTTTTAGTGCGGATGGAATTTTTACACCATTAAAAATTAGAGTGCTTCATGAAAAATTCTTTACTTGTTGTTTGGCTGATGGTCATCGCTAGCACTTTTTTTTGGGGCAGTAATTTTAATGCGGCCCATGCCATTGCGGGCGATGTGCCGCCACTCACTGCGGCAGCCGACCGTTTTGGAATCGCGTTTATTATTTTTTTATTATTGCGTTTAATACAGGGCAAAGCCGAATCCCAATTACGCTGGCAAGATGGTTTTAGTCTTATACCGCTCGGCATTGTTGGCGTTTTTGGTTTTAATTACGCTTTTTTTACCGCCATGCATACAACCTCGGCGTTAAATGCCGCATTAATTATGGCGTTGTCGCCGATGTTATCAGTGATATTTTCGGCATGGATGCTTAAAACGCACATTAAAAACAATCAATATTTTGGAATTATTTTGGCTTTTTTGGGCGTGACTTTAGTAATTACTGGCGGCAACTTTGCGCGGCTACATATTGCCGTGGGTGACGCATGGATGTTGGGCGCGTGCACAGTGTGGAGCCTTTACAGTGTGGGCGCCAAAAAATTCGCTGGCCATATTCCCTCGCTGCAATTGGCGCGCTGGACAGTCAGCATTGGCGCTATTGCACTTATGTTAACGGCTTATGGCATAGAAGATCCCATTACTGATATTGCGCAATTATCATTTAAAAATCACGTCATTTTATTTTATATGGCTACCGCAGGCACCGTATTCGCTTACATCGGCTGGCTAAAAGGCGTGCATTTTTTAGGGCCCGATAAATCCGCAATTGCTTTTAATTTAGTGCCGGTATTTACTTTAATCGTGAGCATTGCGCTCGGCACGCTACCGAATATGATTCAATTATTGGGCATGTTTTTAGTGTTAATTGGTGTGGTGATTTCGAGCGGCTGGAGGCCAAATGGGCTGAGCAAAAAAGTGGCATTGTAAGCAGCTTGTTTTGCGTAACAATTTTGATAAGCATCCAAGAGCCAGGTTAAAATAATGCCCCAAATTAGCTATCCCAATATTAATAAAAATACTGATATTACCCACCATTGATGAACCCAAACAATGAAGCCACTCAAATACTGCCTTTTAATCGCCTTGCTCAGCGGCCTAATCAGTACAGCGGCGGCTACTGATAAGATTCCAACCGAAGCCCCACAACACGCCGCCGCTTGGCAACAAAGCCAAGGTTGGTGGAACGCCAGCGATACACCCGTCTTTGACTCAAGCGCAATCACAAAACACTTGCCGCTGATAAAAATTAAAGGCAATCAATTTGTTAATGCTCGCGGCGAGGCCATAGTATTTCGTGGGGTGAATATTTCCGACCCCGACAAACTCGTTAACGGTGGCCGCTTTTCTCGCCAATATTTTGAAGCGATTAAAAGCTGGGGCGCCAATGTTGTGCGCATTCCAGTGCATCCATCAGCATGGCAAAAACGCGGCAAAAATGCCTATTTACCAATATTAGACCAAACCATTCTGTGGCTTAACGAGTTAGGTATATACGCCATTATTGATTGGCATTCGATCGGTAATCTCAAATCAGAAATGTTTCAAAATAATAGTTACAACACCAGCCAGGCCGAAACTTTTGATTTTTTTCGCACCGTCTCCGCGCGCTATAACAATGTAACCGCCGTGGCCATGTATGAAATTTTTAACGAGCCTACGGTATTTAGTGGCCGATTGGGCGTTTTAAATTGGGCCGATTGGAAAGCCATCAATGAAGAAGCCATTACCATTATTCAAGCGCACAACCCCAATGCTATTTCGCTGGTTGCCGGTTTTAATTGGGCCTACGATTTAACGCCTGTTGCTAACGCGCCCATCGAAAAAGAAAACGTCGCTTATGTAAGCCACCCTTACCCCATGAAAGTCTCTGCACCGTTTGAGCAAAACTGGGAACGCGATTGGGGTTTTGTGGCCGCTAAATATCCCGTAATACTCACCGAAATTGGCTATCAATTAGCTACCGATAAAGGCGCCCATGTACCGGTGATTGATGATGGCAACTACGGCCCACGCATGACCGATTACACCCATAAAAAAGGGATTAGTTGGGTGGCGTGGTGTTTTGATCCCGATTGGCCGCCGCAACTGATTAAAAATTGGAATTACGAACCCACCCTGCAAGGTAAACATTTTCGTGAGGTGATGTTAAAAACTAATCAATAATTTTTGGTCAAGCCAAACGCGATGGTTCGGCTTTTCATTCAATGGATTGAGGCCGAAAAAGAGGGCTGGCATTGCCCTCTGCGCGCTTTTTTCTGCACCCGTCACAGCCTGACCATTCAATAAGCCGACATCTCAGTAACAGATTCATTGACTCATCAAGCGCAAATAATAATAATTAAGATTAACATTTGTAACTTATGAGATTCCACGATGTACCCTCTACCTAAGATCACTGCGCCAAAGCTGGCGCATGCCGCTGCTTTTTTTTCTGTTTGCGCACGGGGTGTTTTATGACAACACCCACACTTTCATCCCTCAACCTCCGCTATACGGCGGCCGTTTTAGTAGCGCGTATTGTTGCCAGCCTACTGGGCGTTTACGTGTTTATCTGGGGCATTATGGCGCTAGGCATTACTGGCCTTGTGGCGATGGGTGTTGATTACGAAGAGGCTTATTTGCTCTTTAAGCTGTCGGCTTTTTTGGTGTTTTTAGCGCTGTTTTTGTGGTGCTACGCCACTCAAGGCGTGCTCAAGCTCTGGCTTATTTTTGTAGGCGGCGGCACGTTGATGATTGCGTTGGCGTGGCTAATCCAAAACCAATTGATGCGAGGGGTTTAACCATGTCTACGCATTTTCGCCAAGCCATGGCTTGGGTACATACCTGGTTTGGCTTAACGCTGGGGTTTGTGTTGATGGTGTGCTTCTTTTTTGGGGCGTTGTCGGTTTTTGACCGCGAAATAGACCGCTGGGCCATTCCCGAAACCCGTTTTGCACCACAGCCCATGCCCTCGTACGACCAAGTACTGGCCCCCGTTTTTGCACAATTGCGCCCACACCCCGTGGATATGGTCGCCACGGCTAAACGCGTGATAGGCGAGCTACCCCACCCAGATACCCTGCCCTTAAACTCGCTTTTTGCCTATACCACCCACCGCGACCCAGTGCTGCGCATTGGCGGCGAATTTGGCGTGCCCAATCAACCCATTAACCCGCGCGACGACCACTTACATGTGCACGGTTACGCCACCATAGATCCACGCACGGGCGAGTTTCTCACGGACGACAAACTCAAAATTGGCAGCGATTTTTTCTACCCGCTGCACTACAGCTTGCAGCTGAAATGGAAAAATCTGGGTTATTGGATTGTGGGTTTGGCGGGCTTGATGATGCTGGCCGCATTGGTTACCGGCGTGGTGATTCACCGCAAAATCTTCCGCGAATTTTTTACCTTTCGCCCCAAAAAGCACACGCAACGCAGCGCGCTGGATTTGCACAACATGACGGGCGTAGTCGCACTGCCGTTTCACTTCTTTTTTGCGTTTACCGGCGTGGTGATTTTTGCGGGCATCTACTTCCCCATCAACCAATCGCTACTTAAACCCCTGCACGATTACGGCCACGAACAGGAAGCCGAGCGCAAAGGTTTACCCCACGACCCCGCCGGAATTGCCGCGCCCATGGCCTCGGTCGATGCCATGGTGGTGGAAGCCAAACGCCGCTGGGCCCTGCGCAATATGCCGGGCGATGTGGGTTTTTTAACCATCGAGCATCTCGGCGACCAGAACGGTTACGTCAGCCTCTACCGCGCTGGCAGCGATCGCGTGGCATTGGTTGGCCAAGCTATTCACTTTAACGCCAGCACTGGCGAAGTGATTTTGGAAGAGCCCGCACCCACGGTGCTGCAAAGTATTAATGAATTTTTAACCGGCCTGCATTTGCAGCACTTTCGGCATTGGTTATTGCGCTGGTTGTATGTTGTTGGCGGCCTGCTGGGCTGCGTGTGCATCGCAACAGGTTTTGTTTTTTTTGTGGAAAAACGCAAACACAACCACGCCAAAAACGGCAGCCAAGGGGCGCGTATTGTGGACGCTCTCGCCATTACCACCGTCACCGGCATGCTGATCGCCAGCGCCTTTATGTTGGTCACTAACCGTTTATTGCCCGCCGATATGGCTGGCAAAGGCGACTGGGAGCAATACAGTTTTTGGGCTGCGTGGGCATTGGCGCTGCTGCACGCTTTAGCGCGCAACGGCGCCGTTAGCCAAGCGCGTTTATCGCCCGCATGGCGCGAGCAATGCTGGGGCTTTGCAACTTTGGCCGTGGCCGCCGTGGCGCTCAACGCCATTACCACCGGCGATCACCTCGGTAAAACCCTGTTTAATTACTGGCCAGTGGCGGGCGTAGATTTAAGCCTACTGGTTAGTGCCGCAATCGCCATTCTTGCCGCGCGTGTACTTTTGCACCGAGAAAAGCATCAACTCGAACAAGCCCAGCGCGAATTGGCCCAGGGTTCGCCAACCACAAACACTCCCCCCTGAGGAGGCTAAACATGCTCTTTAATTCCACCGCGCTGCTATTAACCTTGGCAACATTAACGGCCTTAGTCGGCATGGGCTGGCTGGCGCTTTCGCAGGATAACCATTGGCGCGCCGTGATAGGTACAACACGCACACCCAAGCACGCGACGATATTGCGCGCACTGGGCATCGCCAGCCTTATGGTCAGCTTTATTTTATGCAGCTTGGCCGACCACATCACCATGGCGGTTTTAGTCTGGTTTATGTTGCTGGCCACCGCCGCAATATGTATTGCCAAGCTATTAACCTGGCGCGGGCCTTGGTTGGCGGTGTTGGTTTTGCGCAGGGGAAGGATGGATTAAAAGGTAATGCGGTAAATGCTGGCCTGGAAATCGCGCTGGGCAACACAGCATTCGCATCAATCAACAATATCGAATTTGCTTTAAATGGGTAGAAAATGGCCCATCGGAAGTTGAAATCACAGATTATCACTAGAGGTGACTTATGATTCGCATACCCACAAATAGAGCACCGATTCAAGATCTTGAGCATTTCCGTAAGCAGGCTTAACGCGTTAATTTAAAAGCCCGTAGGTACGATTAGCATCGCGTAATCGTACGCATGAAAATCTTATCAATGGAAAACAATCATGCACAAAGGTAGCTGCCTCTGCGGTGCAGTATCGTTTGAGCTTAATTCCGAACCCAAATCAGCAACCCATTGCCACTGTAAAATGTGCCAAAAACAACACGGTGCAGCTTTTGCGACTTACGCGAGCGTGCCTATTGCCGATTTACACTATTTATCAGGTTTAGCGCAGCTAAGCGTTTATAAATCGTCGGGCAGTATTGAGAGAAAGTTTTGCAGTATTTGCGGCTCGAATATTGAGTGGCGAGGCAGCAAACATTATTCCGATTGGGTATCAATCGCCGTAGCCACACTGGATACTCCCTTCAACCCTAAAAACATTAAACAAATACACATGCAATCTAAGGTCTGCTGGTTAGAGAATAATTAGAAAAGCCTTAGCCCGTAGGTACGCTTAACAACACCATAATCGTAGCTCACAAAAAAACGGCCTAAAATATCGCGGATTTATTAGCAAAACTCCGTGGAATAGCGCTACGCCTTATTGCTATTCCATAAACTCAACGCTTTTGATAAATCGCCTTAATGGCTTCCCCACACTCGAATTTTTCGTGCTTGCCGAGATGTATTTTAGGCATCTTTTTGATCACACCAAAATCACAATTGATAATAATTATTATTTAGCTTAGCATCCTCATATTATTTATTCACACCTGCTCACAATACACCGAGGTAACCATGCGCAAATCCCCGTTATTAGCCATATATACTAGCTGATCGGAAATAAAGAGTACACAATTATAATTTTTTATATTATAATTCCCGAATGAAAAATGACGCTAGACAATTATCAACAGAAAATAAACATCAGCTACGAAAAATAGCTGTTCAGCGTGTGCTGGATGGTGAAAAAGCGGCTGCGGTTGCTCGTAGCTATGGTCTTGGCGACCGAACAATATATGTTTGGATGAAAAAATATAGAGAAGAAGGATTTGATGGCCTTGAGCCCATTGAACGAACAGGAAGAAATCGAAAATTATCTGATGTTGAGGAGCAGGAAGTTAAGCGGTGGATATTGGGTGGCGATCCGCGTCAACATGGTTTTGATTTTGGCTTATGGACGCGTCAAATAGTTTCAAATTTAATTGCGGATCGTTTCGGTATTGATTTATCAGTTACATCGACAGGTGAATTACTTCATCGATTAGATTTAACGCCGCAAAAACCATTGCGCAGAGCTTATGAGCGTGATGAGGAAGCGGTTGCAGAGTGGAAAGAAAAAGAATACCCAGAAATTCTAAAAGAAGCTAAAAAACAAGGTGCAAACATCTTTTGGTTGGATGAAGCATCGATCCGATCAGACGATCCATTACAGCGAACATGGGGCCTAAAAGGTCAAACACCTGTTGTCAAAACAAGCGGTCAGCGACAAAGAATTAATGCTATTTCGGCATTATCGAATAGTGGTGGTTTTTGGTATCACGTCTACTCAGGTAGTTTTAATGCTGATAAATTCATTTCGTGCTTAAAAGATTTTTTAAAAGGCAGAAAAAAACCAGTATTTATAATTACAGATGGTCATCCGGTGCACAAAGCCAAAAAAGTTAAAGATTTCATCAAAGAAAACGAAACCAAGATAAAGCTGTATTTGCTACCCCCATATGCACCTGATTTAAATCCTGATGAGCTAGTTTGGAATCAGATGCGTAATATAGGGACATCAAAAAAGCCACTTAAAAAAGGCGAATCATTAATTAATAGAGCCATCGCCGATTTGGAGCTAATTAAAAACAATAAAAAATTAGTTAAGTCTTTTTTTAATGAATCAAATGTACGCTTTGCTGCCGCCTAGGTAGTATTATTGCGGCGCTTCCCGTAACACCTTTATTGGCTGGAGAAGAAACCAAAACCAAAAAAAACAGCGCCATCGAAACCATTGTTGTGGAAGGCCTGCATACTCATGCCAATAACGACGCTGGAGCGCTAGGGGATAAACGCGTTATTGATACGCCTTTTTCTATAACCGTGGTGGATTCTGCCGAGCTGGCAAAACGCGGGGCAAAATCGGTTCGCCAGATTTTTATTAATGATGCGTCTTTTTATACGCCGGCCTCCTCCAACACCACCGACTGGTGGGGCATGTCTATTCGGGGTTTGCCCGTAAGAAACACCTATGCCGATGACTTTCCCGTTATGTTGTATTGGGGCGGCGATTTTCCAGTTGAAGTGGTTGATAGCGTTACCTCACTTAAAGGCGCCACAGGTTTTATGTATGGCTTTGGCTCGCCAGGTGGCGCAGTCAATTACCGATTAAAAAAACCACTGAATACACCACAAACAACCGTGAATGTTGAGGCAAGAAGTGACAGTGTTGTATCGGCACATATTGATAACAATGGCGCGATTGCTGAAGATTTAAAATACCGCGTGAATCTTGCCACCGAAAAAGGCACAGGCTACAACGGCGCCGACGTTAATCGAGATGTAATGTCACTCGGTATCGAAAAAAACTTTGGCGATAAGCTTGAATGGTCTAGTAATGTGATTTACCAAAACAGTAAATTAGAGCACGAACCGTTTCAGTTTTACCTTTCTGATTACGATTTTATAGGCAGTAACGGTGAACTGCCCGATGTCACTTATGACTACGAAATTTTTAATGTGGATGATTCTTTTTATGCGAGCAAAACACTTATTGCATCCACTGGATTTAAATACCTTATTAACGACAACTGGAACCTTAAATACCAATACGGATACTCAAAAAAAGAGCACGACTCAAAAAAATCATTTGCTGATCTTTATAATCAAGAGGGTGATTATGGCGGTAACATTTATAATTTTGCTGGAGTATTAAAAAATTATTTTAATCAAGCCATTATTACCGGCAATGTACATACGGGTACAATAACGCACGAATTAAATATCGGGATTGGACAGCAAAAAAACACAACCCAATACGGGAACTTTTATTATGCCTCAACACCGGATTTTCTCGGCAACATTTACAAGGAGCAAACTTTTCTTGCCGGCCCTCGACCCGATCTAAGCTACAACCCGATAGCTAACGAAGTTACACAAAATTACGCATTCTTAAGCGACACAATAAAACTGCATACTGACTGGCAACTAATTATTGGCGCTCGCCATACAGATTATAAAAAACCCGACCTTGATAATAACCCTTCGAGGGATTCGGGTTATAAAACTAGCGTTATTACGCCGACCCTAGCACTACTCTATAAACCCGCAATCAATGCCACGCTGTATATGAGCTATGTCGAAGGCTTAGAACCAGGCTCTACCGCTGGCACGCGCTATGCCAATGCGGGTGAAACATTAGATGCAAAAGTTTCCAATCAATTTGAAATTGGCACTAAATACCAAAGCAAAAAACTCAGCCTTGAAGTCGCTGTATTTAAAATTGAGCGCGCCGAAACCATGGACACCAACAACAATGGACAGCTGTATTTAACTCAAGATGGTTTAACCACATTTCAAGGCATCGACCTGAACAGCGCCTATCAATTAACACCTAATTTGAAAATTGGTGCAGGCTTTGTGAAGCTAGATTCCAGTATTGATGATGTGTCTGAGGCCAATAAAAGCATCGAAGGTAATAGGCCCGCCAATGCTGCAGAGTGGCAAGCTGTTGCCAATGTTGAATATGCAGTTGCGGCGATTGAGGGGCTGAGGTTACACGGCGTTATACGTTATTACGGCGACACCTATGTAGCCAATACCAATCAATTAAAAGTCCCCAATTATAGCGTGGTCAATACGGGATTAAGCTATAAATTTACGCTGTGGAATCAAGATGCTAGCTTAAATGGCAATCTAAATAATTTGCTGAATGAAAAATACTGGGCAGGCGGTGGCTATGGTGCCGGCAATATGGGTGAAGCTATTAATGGCTCTTTAAGTTTGCAGGTCAGTTGGTAGTTTAAACGTGCAAAAAAGCCGCCTATTTTAGGCGGCTTTTTTATTGTCGATACAAAAAACCAAATGCATTTAGTCAGCAAAAAACATCACTATTTTTTGTACTTTTTTCGCGCGCTATAACGAATTACCAATAATGGCTATTTAAATTTATCGGCGCCGCACCTTAACCGCTCATCTTCAACCTAAAAACCGCAGTCCAGCCCGCCAATTTCCATCATTAGCGTAAAACCACACCCCGAATATCACTTTGGATCAGGTTAATAACGCCACAATATTGAGAGGGGTTTTTGGCGTTGTTTTTTGCTTAAAAAATTCGGCGATGATTCCCAATAAATGTCGCCATGCCTCCTGCGGTTTTAACTGCGGAGCAATCGCTTTTAACTCACCAAAAATCATGCCCAGTCGTTGGTACGCTTGCGCCAATTTGTGGGTGTGGCTATGCAAGCTCGTGAGCGTGATCATTCTTTTTGAACTGTGTGTCGTTAAACGCCCGATGCTACTTAATAATAATGGCCGGCTTGTTATCGCTTCGTGATGCAAATCGGGAATCGCTAAACGCACATACAATGTCCACCAATTATAAATGAGCGCAATAATGCGTGACATTAAGCGACAGCTCGCTACATCACGGGTCGTAAATCCGCTCCAGCCCCACTGATTTTTTAATTCATCAAAGTTATTTTCACAATCAGCTCGGTCGCGATAATGCTGAAAGACAGCGACTAATTCGTCTTCACGATCTGTCACCAAAACAGAATATTCGAATAATTTAATATCTTCTGGCTCATCAATAAATGAGAGCTGTTGATAATCTTGCTGAGTTTTTTCGATACCGACTATTGTGCTCGGTTTTAATTGTCGCCGAAAAATAATCACGCGGCGGGGATTATCCCAACCTTGCAGTTGTAGGTGATCTTCTTTACCTTCCCATCCTTTATGTATTTTCTTCCAGCAGCCTAAAGCATGATGTTTATGCAGTAATTTCAGTACATTTGGCGTCTTTTTGAGTTTAAACAAATAAGACTGTCCGATACTTTCCAGATCGCGCATCACATTGTCGGTGCCAAAACCAATATCACCCCGAACGAAAACGGGGCGATGTTCGGTGGGCATTTTTTGCAGTAACTGCATTAATTCGGGCAGACTGTAATTGGAGTGGGATTGATTTCCGGCTTTTACTTCCACCTCTAAAATCAAGCGTAAATTCGCCATCATGTAGGTGTGGTAAGTGTGCGAAGGACGCCCAGGTTTTTGAGGATTGTAGCCAACCTCCGCACTTTCTTGATGTCCGAAGAGTGGCTTAACGGTAGTATCAATATCTAAAATCCAAGGCGTATTAAAAAGGGGTTCGCAGCAATCGAATAAATTATTTTGCAACCATTCAACACCTTTTTCTGCATCCATTTTTTTAATGGCGCGCCTTGCAGAGTCATCGCTAATCACTTTTTTCATGCCCAATAACGGCGGATTAACATTGTCATTGGTGAGTGTCGCAATATGCGCGTAGCGTTTGTGGCCAGATAATATCGATAATAATAGCGAACCCAGTACATCGGTTTTACTGGGTGCATTATTGCTGGCGTAGGTTAATGGACAGCTATTTACCCAATCATCAAAACGTGAACTTATTTTTAAAAATTGAATAAAAAAAGGAAGCTGCCCCATTGGGGTCACGGGTGAATCCGGCGCCCATTCGATATGAATTTTACCGTCGTAAGTGTCTACGCTGGTGGGCTGCAGGCTGGCCGTTGTGGGCGTCGATGATGGCTCACCTTTTGGGTGACTGGAAACTTGTGGGGTTTTCATGGCAACCTGCTGTTTTTGTTGGGGTTTTAGTGTATCAGAGGTTTTTAACTGCGGTATTTAGGTTCAGAGTAGGCTAGGCTACAGGTCCTGTTGTTGGGGTCAAGCAGTCAGTTTGTCGTTGTGCTGATAATCACGCACAAGCGAAGGTGATAACCTCCCAAAACTGTGCCTTACTGATCAAGCCTGTTAAGCTCAAACCCGTTTGTGATTTCAGCGTCCCTCACTATCGGAGCGTTTTATGCCACACCACACTGCAGCGAATTGGTTGCCGCCGTTGGCGTTAACGGCGGCCAATCGGCCACGGTGCGGAGAGGGTGGAGCATGAGCTTACGTGAGTTATCTCCTGTTGTTTATCAGCGCGTTTGGCGCCGCTACGTTGTTGCCGTTTTATTCCGAGCTGACGCTGACGGTTTTGCTGGCTAAAGATTTTAATCCTGTGAGCTTATGGGCTGGCAGCAACCTTGGGTAATACCTTGGGTTGCGCTAGTCAATTGGGTGATGGGTTTGTACTTGCGCCATTTTGAGCATCGGCGTTGGTTTCCTTTAAAGCGCACAAGCTTGAGCGCAGCCAAAGTATCCTCCGCGGTATGGTTATTGGACGTTATTGCTGGCGGGAAGCGCGGTGGGTGGCGACGCGTTAACCTTTATTGCGGGGGTTATGCGTGTCCATATATTGCCGTTTTTAGTGCTGGTGGCCATCGGCAAGGCTTGCGTTATGCGGTGGTGATCGCTCTGTTTTTGGGGTGGCAGAACACGGGCGTGGCTTAAATCGAGCGCGCCCACATAACAATACGATTGGCCGCCATGTGCGGCTTCTATCCCCTTCCATTAGGCCATCTCTGGTAATATTCCGCCCTTTTTGTTGGTTTGTGTTTGGCTTTGCATTTTTGAATGAGAATGTAAAGCAGCAGCAGGTGTGTGCGGGTCAAAATTTGCAGAATTACCAGCGTTAATGATGCACGGCACGCGGTGGCAGCGGGTACCGACGCACTCGGTTTGGTATTTTATCCGCCTAGCCCAAGGTATGCTAAAAAGCCTTGAGCTGGCTGCTGACATTGCCCGTGCGGCGGGCCCGTTTGTGACGGTGGTGGGCTTATTTGTTGATCAAGCGTCCGAGTATTTAAACCGCGTTTTGGCGGCCGTGCCTTGGATATTTTGCGGTTTCACGGTAATGAAAGCCCCGAATTTTTGAGCAGCGCGAGCGGGCGTCCATATCTAAAGGCGTTGCGTATCGACCCAGCGTTGATATTGCAGCGCTGGCCAACAGTTACACCGATGCGCGCGGTATTTTATTGGATGCTTACCGCAAGGGAAGTTCCACAAGCGGCACTGGCGGGACCTTTGATTGGGCGGCGATCTCACAACATCTCTGTTGCACCTTTGGTTTTGGCGGGCGGTTTAACGCCCAGCAATATTTCCACAGCCTATTCCCATTCGGTAAGTGCTTCTTTCGGCGTAGACGTGAGCGAAGGGGTACAGCCCACTTGCCTAGGATTAAAGATCCAGCGTTAGTCAGCGATTTTATTACGCAAGCAAAACAGGCTCCGATAGGCCCTTTGGTTGAATCTACACAGCTCCATTTATATCCCTAATTTTGTTAAAAAAGTGAGAGACCTACGTGACGACATCATCGCAAGATAAATCTCCATTCGGCGCCATAAACTTTAATAGTCTGCCCGATGCCAAGGGCCACTTTTGGTCAGTTTGGTGGCCGTTTTGTTTTACGAGAACATTGATCCACGCCTTGAGCGATTTCAGCGAAATGTATGACGCTTAAGAATGGAGCCTAAAGTTTTCAGGCTGAATTTGACTACGGCGTATGACGCACTATATTTGGCGGCCGACCCTACAACAATGCGCAACACCCGACCGCTGGACCAAAGAAGAGTAGGGGGGCGCAGTTGTACCTCAAGCGCGAAGACCTCAATCACACGGGTGCGCACAAGGTCAACAACACCACCGGCCAACATTACTGGCAAAGCATTCGGGTAAAAAACGCGTGATCGCCGAAACTGGCGCAGGTCAACACTGGCGTAGCAACGACTATCCGTGGCCGCCCTTGCTGGGCGCCCGGAATGTGTGGGTGTATGCTGGGCTCGGAAGACGTGAAACGTCAGTCGCTCAACGTGTACCGTATGAAACTTTTAGGTGCGACGGTTGTGCCCGTGAAGTCTGGCTCTAAAACCTTAAAAGATGCGATGAACCAAGCCATGCGCGACTGGGTAGCCAATGTGGATAATACCTTCTACATTGTTGGCACCGCTGCGGGCCCGCATCCTCTGTCCAAAACTTGTACGTGATTTCGGGCCAGGTGCATTATTGGCCGCGAAGCGCGCCCCCAATGCTTGGCACAAACTGGCCGTTTACCTAACGCACCAGTAGCGGCGTGTGGGCCAGGTGGTTCTAACGCGATTGGGTTATTCCATCCCTTTTTAAATGGCAGCAAAGATGTGGCTATGTACGGTGTAGAAGCCGGCGGTTTGGGCGTAGAAACCGGTAAACATGCCAACGCGCCCCAAATGATGGTGTGCGGGGTGTACTACACGGTAATCGCACCTATTTAATGGAAGACGAAAACGGTCAGATCATCGAAACCCATTCAATCTCGGCCAGGCCTCGACTACCCAGGCGTAGGCCCAGAAGCACGCATGGTTAAAAGATGTGGGTCGCGTTAACCACGCACCGATCAACGACGACGAAGCCATGAACGACTTCCGTACCTTAACCCCGTGTAGAGGGAGCATTATGCCGGCGCTAGAGTCGAGCCACGCCGTGGCCTATGCCGAAAAACTCGCTAAACAGCTGGATAAGAAACCAGCGTGATTATCGTCAACCTCTCTGAACCGGTAACGGTAAAGACGTGCTCTCGGTCGCTGGGTTTGACAGAATCGAGGTTTAACATGAATCGAATCACTACAACTCTTCATTCGCTTAATACCAGAGAGCCGCAAAGCCTTATTTTCCTGCTCCCGCTGCCGTCGCGCACAAATCGCCCTGCATTCCAGCTACGGCCTTCAACCGTTTTGTCTCCAGTTGGGCGTACCATTTTCTATCCTATGGCCGAGAGGCCGACCATTGCGCGGTCACGAACGTGCCAGCACGCATGGCATTCGCCTCAACAGCACCATGGCGTTAGTGGCCGAGTTCCGCAAAACCAACAGCATCCGCCGGTAGTATTAATGGGTTATGCAACCCGATTGAGCGCATGGGCTATGAGACTTTTTTGCGCAAAAAGCCACTGGCTGGCGTTGATGGCGTATTAACGGTGGATTTACCACCCGAAGAATCTGCCGATTTTGATGTTGAGCTAATGGCGGGTATCGAGCATCTTTGATTGCGCCCACAACGGCAACTGCGCGCATCGCGCATATCACCGCGATGGCATCGGGTTTGTTACGTATCGCTTAAAGGCGTGACCGGAGCCAGTAATTTAGATATTGCATCGGTAGAGGCCAAAGTGGCCGAGATTCGCGCCACCACAAAACTGCCTGTCAATAGCCGGTTTGTATTAAAGTGGCATCAGCGCCAGCAACAGCCAATGCGCCGATAGCGCCGTGATTAACAGCAGTTTGGTTGCCTTGATGACCGAGCAGTGCCGTCGATATTGCCGCCAGTGGTGCCAAAGTTGCCGAGATTAAATCCAGGTCTTGATCATTAATGCGCTGATCCTGGGTGAGCCTAGCGCGCACCGCTTAACCGAGCTTTTTTAACCGATATTTTTAATCGAAAAAGTCTAAAGTAACACGTCTGCCACTGGCACCTGATCGTAGCAAGCCCACGCGGCAAGAGAGAATAATTATGAGTTGGTTCGGCGTCATCTACTAAGTTGTTCGTTCGGGAAGAGCATAAAAAATACGGCAAGTTCTGTCCTGAGGATTATGGCAAAACTGTACTAAATGCAGGTACCGTGCTCTACCGCCCCGAGAAACAAAAAAATCTCGAAGTGTGCCCAAAATGTACGACCATCACATGCGCAT
>JAXHOG010000069.1:0-13211 GCA_034519605.1 Marinagarivorans sp. | reverse complement strand
TTGCTCCTGCATTGTCTTAATGACCGCATCCATGTAGGCCTAGCGGCCCAGAAAATAACCGCGTGACTGCATTTTGGTTTGGTGTCATTGTTTGAATAATCGTAACCATTCAGCATTCCGTCAATTTCACACAGAAATGCAGTTGGGTGGTTGTTTTCGGGGCATTTAAGCGCCGGGAGCGCTTGTATAGCGCCCATGGATGGCTTGAGCGGCCCAGAAAATAACCGCGCGACTGCATTTAGGCTCGGTGCTGAATAGTTACGAATAATCTACTTTTCAGCGCACAGGTTTTCTGGAATGATGCGCGGCTTTTCTGTTGAGTCTAGGGCTGCTCTGTTTTCAGTGGGTATCCTTAGTGCGAGGTCAATATGTCAGTATCTGTCAGTATTATTATGGGGTCGCGTTCCGACTGGCCCATCATGGAAAAAGCTACATTGCCACTCGATGCCCTTGGTGTTACCTATGAATGTAAGGTGGTTTCTGCGCATCGCACGCCCGAGCGTCTTTATGAGTTTGCCAAAGCGGCACCTGATCGCGGGGTGAAAATTATTATTGCGGGCGCCGGTGGTGCCGCGCATTTGGCGGGCATGGCGGCTGCCATGACCTGGATTCCTGTCATTGCTGTGCCAATCCCGACCGGTCGCTTACAGGGTGTCGATAGTTTGTTATCTATGGTGCAAATGCCCAAGGGTGTTGCTGTGGCGACACAAGCTATTGGTGAGCCGGGTGCTTATAACGGCGGCCTTCTTGCGGTACAGATGCTGGCCATCTCCGATCCCGAACTCGCGCAGCGTTTACAGGCTTGGCGTAAAACGCAAACCGAAAGTGTTCCTTGGGAGGTCGAGGACTAATGCGTATCGCCGTATTGGGTACGGGTCAGCTCGCTCGAATGATGGCGCTCGATGGTATAGCCATGGGCGTTGAGTTCAGTTTTTTGAAAGCCGAAGGTGAAGACTCTCGTTGCGTTGATCATCTCGGTTTGGTGGTGACGGCACAGTCCAATGCATCAATCGGTGCTCTTTATGAGCAGTTGGGTCGCCCCGATGTAGTAACAACGGAAAAAGAAGGCGTAGATGTTGATTTTTACGGCCAATTTTCCCGTTTTGCGCAGGTTTGTCCGCCAGTGAATGCCGTATGGATCACTCAAAATCGCTTGCGCGAAAAAACTTTTTTGAATGAGCAGGGCGTGCCGACGGCGGCCTTTAAAGCGGCGATTACATTGGCTGAGGTTGCTGAAGGGGCAGCGCTATTGGGTTTCCCTGTTATCGTAAAGACCCAAGAAAATGGCTACGACGGTAAAGGGCAGTGGTGGCTAAATAGCGCGGCGGATATCGGCGCTATGGCTAATGCGATGGAGTCTGGGCCTTGGCTGCTTGAAAAAGTCGTAGCTTTCGAGCGCGAAGTATCGGTAGTGGCGGCGCGTTCAGCGGCTGGCGAAGTTGTTGTGTATCCCTTGGCTGAAAATGTTCATTGCGATGGTATTTTATTAACCAGCGTGGTGCCAGTTGAGGGTCTAACTTTGGCGCAAGTGGCTTTGGTTGAGGGTCATATTGTTCGCTTGATGAATACCTTGGGTTACGTAGGTGTATTGTCCATGGAATGCTTTGTAAATCCTGACGGCAGTATCGTCGCTAACGAACTTGCGCCACGAGTGCACAATAGCGGCCATTGGACACAAAATGCGATGCCAGCGGGCCAGTTTGAGCAGCATGTGCGGGCGGTGTTGGGCTTTCCTTTGGAAGGCTCAAAAATGCAAGGGGCGGCGGGCATGTTGAATTTGCTCGGTATAGACGTAAAGCCCTCGCAAGTACTGAAATCAAAACATCATTTTCACTGGTACGGAAAAACAGTGCGGGCGGGACGAAAGGTGGGACATGTCAATATAGTGGCGGATGACTTGCCGACGTTACGTAATGCGTTAAATCAGCTAAAGACCGAGCTTTATAATCCGGCCCTTATCGAAAAATAACGAATTATTTTTGACAAGCCTCTAGCAAATCAATATTATCGCGCGCCTATGTCAGACAGCAGCCCCAAAAAAATTATTCCTCAGTTCGTCGAGCCTCGTAAATTTTCGGTGCATGGCGTGACATTGAGTGGCGAAATTCCTGGGCATGCACTTAAACGCTTGGCCGAGGCCGCTGTTGTGGTCGATGGTCTGCAGGCTGAATTGGAATTTTTTGTAGATATCGAAAAGCGCCGTGCGGTGCAAGGTCATGTTCATGGTGACATTCTTGTGCAGTGCCAGCGTTGTCTAGAAGAGATGCCTTACACTCTTGATGCTCGCATCAATTGGGCTGTGGTTTGGAGTGAAGACCAAGCCGAAAAACTGCCATCCAGCATAGAAGCGTGGATAGCGGGGGAAGACGCTGAAGATCTTTATGTGATGGTTGAAGAGGAGTTGTTGCTGGTTATGCCAGTGGCGCCCGTCCATTCCGAACAGTGTATAGATGAATCGCTCATGCAAACGGGTGAACCACCTGTTGAAGAAGTTTCGTCGATAAAGAGCAACCCTTTTCAAGCCTTGGCGGCTTTAAAAGGCACCACTAAAAACTAAACCGCCGCGAGGCGCAAAGTCATTAAGTCCAGGAGTAGACCATGGCCGTTCAACAAAACCGTAAAACCCGTTCACGTCGCGATATGCGTCGTTCGCACGATGCGTTAACTGCGCATAACCTGTCTGTTGATTCAACAACCGGTGAAAAACATTTGCGTCACCACATTACGCCCGACGGTTTTTACCGTGGTCGTAAAGTATTAAATACTAAAGACGACGAGTAAGTTTGGTAGTACCAACTTATTTAGCCGTTGATGTAATGGGTGGGGACGCAAGTCCCCACTTGTTCGTTAGCGCAACCCTTTTGTTTCTCAAACATTATCCTCACGCTCGCGTCACCCTGTTTGGCGATCAAGCTGCTATACAAGCTGCGCTGACCGAATCAAAAACGGCGCTGCCTCAATCCCTCAACCGTCTCACTACCGTACATTGTGCGCAAATTGTTTCGCCTAATGAAAAGCCCAGTTCGGCGCTACGCCATAGTCAGCAGTCTTCCATGTGGATGTCTTTACTTGCCTTGGCCGAAGGTCGCGCGGATGCGGTGTTAAGTCCCGGTAATACGGGCGCACTTATGGCGATAGCCCGCCACTTGGTGGGCACTGTCGCAGGTATCGAACGTCCCGCCATTTGTAAGCCTATGCCAACTCTTGGGCGTTGCTGTTACGTGTTGGATTTGGGGGCTAATACCGCCGCCACCGCCGAGCAATTAGAGCAGTTTGCGTTGATGGGTGCCGCACTAGTGGAATCCGAAGGTATAAGTCCCGCATTAGTCGGTTTGCTTAATGTGGGGCAAGAGGCCCATAAAGGTACGGATCTACTGCGTGCAGCCAGTGAGCGATTAAAAGCCTGTTCACGTTATCGTTATGCGGGTTATGTAGAGGGTGATGCGCTGTATACGGGTGCCGTGAATGTTGTGGTGTGTGATGGCTTTACGGGCAATATCGCACTCAAGGCCAGCGAGGGTTTGGCGCGCTATTTGGCGGCAGACATGCGCCGTTATTTCTCGACAAATTACTGGCGCAAGCTCTTGGGGTTTGGTGTCAAGCATTTTGCCAAAGGGTGGTTTAAGGGTTTAAATCCGGCCTCTTATAATGGCGCTCTATTGATTGGCCTTAAGGGCGTCGTGGTAAAAAGTCATGGTGGTGCCGATGGCGCGGGGTTTTATGCGGCACTTAAAGTGGCATTAGAGCAGGCCGAGCGTAAACCACACAGTGTTTTAGCGAGTTGGATTGAGCGATCTTAATTTTTGTTGGGCTTTGGCCCTTTGATATATCAAGGTAATGGCATGACAGATAAAACCTTAGCGTTTGTTTTCCCTGGTCAAGGTTCGCAGAGTGTTGGCATGTTGGCGGATATTGCCGAGCAGCACCCAGAAGTATTGGCCACCTTTGCACAAGCGAGTGCTGCTTTAGATTTTGATTTGTGGCAATTAGTGCAAGATGGCCCACAAGAGACTTTAAATTTAACCGAAAACGCACAGCCTGCATTGCTCGCGGCCAGCGTTGCGGTATGGCGCATTTACCAGAAACAAGGTAAAGCGCAGCCCGCTTATTTGGCGGGACACAGCTTGGGTGAGTGGTCGGCATTGGTATGTGCTGGGGTTATTGAGTTTGCGGATGCGATTAAATTGGTGCGTTTGCGGGGTCAATATATGCAGCAAGCTGTACCTCTTGGCGCGGGTACAATGGCGGCCATTATTGGTTTGGATGATGCGGTGGTCGAGCAATGCTGCGAGCAGGCCAAAGCGCAGGGCGTAGTGGAAACCGTTAATTACAACTCGCCCGGCCAGCTAGTGATTGCCGGTGAAGTGGCGGCGGTGGAAACGGCGATGGCGCTGTGTAAAGACGCCGGCGCTAAGCGTGCATTGCTATTATCCGTTAGTGCACCTTTTCATACCTCAATGATGAAGCCTGCCGCCGATAATCTCGCTAAACATATTGAACAAACGCTTTTTAGCGCGCCGACTATTCCTGTTTTACACAATGTTGGTGTTTCGGTAGAAGCTAATCCTAACGCCATTAAACAGCGCGTGATTAAGCAAATTTATTCGCCCGTACCCTGGGTTGCATCGATCGAAGCCTTAGCGGCTTTTGGTGTGCAAACCTTGCTTGAGTGCGGCCCCGGCAAAGTGCTTTCGGGGTTGAATAAACGCATTGATAAATCATTAAATTGCGATGCTTTAGGCAGCGCTGCGGCTTTAGCTGAATAATAACAAGAGGAAAAAATATGACGGATGTAAAAAAAATAGCTTTAGTCACCGGCGCCAGTCGCGGTATTGGTGCTGCTATTGCGCAAAAATTGGGTGCCGATGGTTTTGTTGTTATTGGTACGGCCACCAGTGAATCTGGCGCTGCCGCTATCACCGAGCGCTTACATGCGGCAGGCTTTGAAGGCGAAGGCATGGTGCTCAATGTCACCAGTGGCGAATCGGTCATTAAAGTGGTGGCCGATATTACGGCCAAATATGGCGTGGTCACTGTGCTGGTGAATAACGCGGGCATCACCAAAGACAACCTGCTAATGCGTATGAGTGACGACGAGTGGCTGGATGTGATTGATACCAACCTCAACTCGATCTTTCGTCTATCCAAGGCGTGTTTGCGTGGCATGCTGAAGGCTCGTTGGGGTCGCGTCGTTTGTATTACATCGATTGTTGGTTCTATGGGTAATGCGGGTCAAACCAACTATTGCGCCACTAAAGCCGGTGTTGCAGGTTTTGCACGCTCTATGGCGCAAGAGGTTGGCTCGCGCAATATTACCGTTAATGCTGTGGCGCCAGGCTTTATTGATACCGATATGACGCGTGCCCTGCCCGAAGAGCAGCGCAAAAAATTAGAATCGACCATTGCTCTTGCGCGTTTAGGCCAGCCTGAAGAAATCGCAGCGGTAGTTGCCTTTTTATGCAGTGATGCAGCTTCTTATATTACTGGCGAAACCATTCAAGTGAATGGTGGAATGTACATGCAGTAGGTCGATATTAGCTGCGCACAGCCTAGCTTTTTGGCTTACAAGCTATTGTTTTTAAATGTAAAAATTACTTATATGTAATAATTTTTCCCGGCTCCATTACAACATTGGGAAAATCGCGCTAAAATGCGCGCCTCAGTTTGCCCCCTCACTGAAAAACGTGAGTTTACCTTGGTCTGTTCTATTGGCTTATTTTTTTTAAATAGGCTGAAGACCAAGGGTTTTTAGGGTTAGGTGGGTGGGCACGGACGTATAGTTGGAATAGATGTTTATTGTCTTTCCAAGTCAGTTTATACAAACTTTTGATTTAACGGTTTATACCACTTAAAGCGACTTGTAGGAGTTAGTGAATAACATGAGCAGCATTGAAGAACGCGTAAAAAAAATCGTAGCCGAGCAATTAGGCGTTAAAGAAGACGAAGTGAAAACGGAAGCTTCTTTCGTTGAAGACTTAGGTGCTGATTCACTCGATACTGTGGAATTAGTGATGGCTTTGGAAGAAGAATTCGAAACTGAAATTCCTGACGAAGAAGCTGAAAAAATTACTACTGTTCAACTGGCTATTAACTACATTAACGAGCATTTGGCGTAAGTCATTCTCGTTAGGTTATAGCGCCGTCAAAAGCCGTCTATGCAAATAGCACGGCTTTTGTTTTATAAGGGCGCTCGATTTTTATTCATCTTATTGATTCTAGAGCGATACGCGCAGCCGAGTAAGACGCGTATCGATCTGTTTAGGAGGTTGAAGTGAACCGCAAGCGCGTTGTTGTCACGGGTATGGGAATGGTGAGCCCTGTTGGGCATACGGTTGCACAATCGTGGGATGCTATTTTAAAAGGCAAAAGTGGCGTAAGCGCCATCGAGCATTTTGATGCCAGTGCCTTTTCGACACAATTCAGTGCTTCGGTTAAAAACTTCGATCTATCGCCCTACATGAGCGAAAAAGAAGCGCGTAAAAACGATCTTTTTATTCAGTACGGTATGGCTGCTGGCGTGCAAGCGATTGAAGACTCGGGCATTACCGTCGAAAACACACCTGCCGAGCGTATTGGTTGTGTTATCGGCTCGGGTATTGGTGGTTTGGGTTCGATTGAAGAAACCTCTATTTTGATTAAAGAGCGCGGCCCACGCCGTGTATCGCCGTTTTTTGTGCCTGGCTCGATTATTAATATGATTGCCGGTAACTTGTCTATTCGCTACGGTTTTAAAGGCACCAACCTTGCTGTTACTACCGCCTGCACAACCGGCACTCATGCGATTGGTTTAGCCGCGCGCGAAATTATGTTTGGTTATGCCGATGTTGTTGTCTGCGGTGGCGCCGAAATGGCCACAACCGCCGTAGGTATTGGCGGTTTTGGTGCTGCTCGCGCACTTTCAAGACGCAATGATGAACCTCAAAAAGCCAGTCGTCCGTGGGATAAAAACCGCGATGGTTTTGTGCTGGGTGATGGTGCCGGTGTATTAGTGCTGGAAGAGTACGAACACGCCAAAGCGCGCGGCGCTAAAATTTACGCCGAATTAGCGGGCTTTGGTACCAGTAGTGACGCTTACCACATGACCTCCCCCTGCGAAGACGGAGAGGGTGCCGCCAATTCAATGCTCAATGCCTTAAAAGATGCGGGTTTAGCGCCGGAGGCCGTTGATTACATCAATGCGCATGGCACCTCGACACCGGCGGGCGATAAAGCCGAGTGCGCGGCCGTTAAGCGCGTTTTTGGCGAGCACGCTTACAGGCTTGCGGTAAGCTCAACCAAATCTATGACTGGTCACTTATTGGGTGCGGCGGGTGCCATTGAGGCCATCATTACGGCAATGGCCATTCACGATCAAGTGGCACCACCCACCATTAATTTGGACGAGCCTGACGAAGGTTGCGATCTCAATTTTGTCCCTCACGTACCACAAAAAATGCCTATCAAGGTGGCCATGAGCAACTCTTTTGGTTTTGGCGGTACTAACGGCACCTTGGTTTTTTCAAAGGTTGATGCGTAGTTTTTGGTTATGACTTCGCCGTCGGCACTTTGGCAAGTCAATGGGATCTTAGCTGCAGAGCTGCCCATTAATGATCGAGGCCTTGCTTATGGCGATGGCTTGTTCGAAACACTGCGCTGGCAGCCCAGCGGTTGCCCTTTATGGTATTTGCATCGCGCCCGTTTATTATCGGGTTGCGCGCGACTCAATCTCCCTCTCGATGATACCGTTCTTGATGCTCAATACACCCAGTTTTTAGCGACGGTAACACAGCAAAATTCCACCCTAGAGCACGCGATCATCAAGTTAATTGTGACGCGTGGGCAGGGTGGGCGAGGCTACGTGCCACCGCATACTCCTTCCCTTAATATTATTTGGCAGTTATTGCCCGCGCCAGCTATAGCGAAAGAGGCCAGGCAAGGTGTTGGTCTACAGGTTAGCGCGGTGCGTTTGGCCGAGCAGCCATTACTGGCAGGGCTTAAGCACCTTAATCGTTTGGAATACGTATTGGCCGCGCAGCAGGCTACCGAAGGACTACAGCCTTTATTGCTTGATAACGCTGGCCACATTATCGAAACCCTCAGCCACAATATTTTTGCGGTTGAAGGAAAAAATCTACTCACTCCACGGCTTTATCGTGCTGGAGTAAAAGGCGTATTGCGTGATTTCACCCAAACCCATGCGCCCAAGCTGGGCTTTGTCTTTTGTGAATCCGACTTACTACTGCCGCAGTTATTGCAGGCGCCCGAAGTTTTTATCGGCAACAGTGTGCGAGGTTATTGGCCAGTGACCTCACTTGTAGACGATGGAGTGCAAAAAAACTGGCCCATCGGGAGCTTGTGCTTGCAACTCCAACACCATTTTGAATCCTACTTAAAAAATACTCATGATGTTTAAATCGCCCGTTGTTCGCATGTTTGTTTCATCCTTGTTGTGGTTGATTGTGGTTTTTGGTGTTGCCGGCACGTATGCGTGGCAGTGGCTAACAACCGAGCACCAAGTGCCCATCGAGCACCGAGTATGGATGGTCGAAAAAGGCCATGGGTTGGCGCGTGTAGCGGATAATCTTCATGACGCAGGCATTTTGCGCTGGCCGTTGGTGTGGCAGGTTTATGCGCGGGTTCTTCACCCTAAAACCATCAAAGCCGGCGAATATGCCTTGTCGCCTTATGAATCGCCCATCAGCTTACTTACGTTACTGCAGGGTGGCGAAGTTATAAGCTACAAAATAACCTTTGCCGAAGGGTTAACGCTTAAAGAATGGCTCGCGTTAATGGCCCAAGAGCCCAAAATCAAAGCCGTTGCCGCCGCCATGTCGCCCGACGATTTGTTGCTCGCGCTCAATATTAGTGAAACGAGTGCAGAGGGTTGGTTTTTCCCCGATACCTATAGTTATGAGAACAACGATACCGACCTTGCGATCCTAAAGCGCGCGCATCAAAAAATGCGTGTTGAATTGTTTGGTCAGTGGGCAAGAAGGCAGCCATCGCTGCCCTTTAATAGTCCTTATGAGGCCTTAATATTGGCCTCCATCATTGAAGAAGAGACAGGCACACCAAGTGAGCGTCCGCAAATTGCTGGCGTTTTTGTGCAGCGTTTAAAACGCGGCATGCGCTTGCAAACCGACCCTACCGTTATTTACGGCATGGGTGATGAATACCAAGGTAATATTCGCCGGGTTCATCTGCAAACCCCCACACCCTATAACACCTATATCATCAATGGTTTGCCGCCCACACCCATCTCTAATCCTGGCGGCGCGGCCATTGCGGCGGCGATTAATCCGCAAGAGGGTCGCCATCTCTACTTTGTCGCCAAGGGTGATGGCAGCCATGAATTTTCGGCCACCTTAAACGAGCACAATAACGCGGTTAAGCAGTACCAGTATTCGCGTAAAAAGAACTACACCTCATCACCGCAACCTCTGGCTACAACTGAGCCGCCAGCACTTGATGTGGTGCTTGAACGGTCAGATATTTCATCGTCATCGTTAAAAGACGTGTTGTCTTCTGCGGCAGTTGTAATTTCAACGGCATCTTCAATGTCTACAGTTTTCTCATCGTCTGTCATTAGCTCGTCGTCTAGCGCCATTTCTTCGGCCATTATTACCCCTTCTTCTGCGCTAGCTTCGTCTTCCAGTATGAGTCCGTCCTCACAGGCGTCGATGGCTGCGCAAAGCTCGGGCTCGATTCAGGCTTCCTCGTCGCAAGCTTTGCTAGAAGCGCAAACACCCACACAGTAGGAGTCATAACATGCAACGCGGACGTTTTATTGTGGTGGAAGGCACCGAAGGTGTCGGTAAATCGACCAATATCGCCGTGGTAAAAACATGGCTGGCCGATAACCACATCGATTTTATCGCCACCCGCGAGCCCGGCGGCACGCCCTTGGCCGAATCGCTGCGTGAGCTTTTATTGGCTAACCGAGCCGAAAAAGTCGACGCCACCGCCGAGTTATTAATGGTTTTTGCCGCCCGAGCGCAGCATTTAAATACCCATATTTTGCCAGCGTTAAAGGCGGGTAAATGGGTATTGTGTGATCGTTTTACCGATGCCACGTTTGCCTACCAAGGTTGCGGTCGAGGCTTGTCCACCGCCACTATCGAGCAACTCGAAACACTCGTACAAGCCGATGTGCGTCCCGATTTAACCCTCTATTTAGATGTTGATGTAAAGGTAGGTTTGGAGCGCGCGCGCCAGCGCGGTGAACTCGACCGTTTTGAGCAAGAAGACATCGTTTTTTTTGAACGTGTACGCCAAGGTTATTTAGCGCGTATTGCCGCATCGCCAAAGCGTTATGCTGTTATAGATGCTGGGCAAACCTTGGCGCAAGTGCAGTGCGATATTCTGGCGGTGTTGACCAGAGCTTTTTAGTTTGCGTATGTCCAGTTTTGATGGAAGGGAACAGTTAATTTATCGCACCATTGAATGGTCGCAAAAAATAAAAAAACCTCGCACTGCGAGGTTTTTTTATTTTAAAAGCCAATACTTTTTATTTAATTACAGGTATTACGGCTGCCGCCGGACACGCTTAAATTATTCCATTTAACATTATCGCCACAGGGCGATTCCCGCACGCTGGTATTGCTAACGGCTAGATTGCTAATAGTGATGTCACTGGTATTGGGGAATTCGCTGCGGGCCGAAATTCGCAGCTCACCGCCGCCTTTAATGGTGCCGCCTTTAATGGTGAGATTGTGGCAGTTTTCGAGCAATATGGAATTATTGCCGTTATCGGCTAAATCAATGCTATTAATACTTACGCCACCCGAATTAGACACGCAAAATATGCCCCGAGCGCCGCCACGGGAAATAACCTTGTCAATAACAATATTGGTGGGCCAGCTGCCGTTAATCATGCCGTTGGTATTGGCAAAACGCATAGTGGCGTAACCGCTACCGGCGCCGGTATTGTTGCCATCCACAGTGCCAATTTTGGCATTAATGGTATTGTTTAATAGCAGCCCCGCATAACCAGTATTGCGCGCGGTAATCGTGCCGATTTCTAGCCCGTCGATGTTCCATGTTTCTACGCCGTGGCCAGAGGTGCCCTCCACATAGATGCTGTCCATTTTTACGTTGCTGGTTGTGCCGCGGTTATCAAAACGAATGCCGGCGCCGCCCTTTAAGCGTAAATCGATTTTCCCTAAATATAAATTACTGGTATCGGCGATTAGTATCGCGAACGATGTGCTGCCCGTCATTTTAAGATACGGGATTGAAATGTTGGTTGTTCTCGAGCCCCAAATAGTTATGGTGCCACGGGCGCCGGGTGCGGCGTTGAGGGTGCCGCAAACCTCAAAAATGGTATTGCTACCGAGATTAATCCGAGCATTGCCTACATCGCCACTGGCCATAATCGAAACGCGCTCTTGCTGTGTGCGCCCAGACGATAGCGTATTTAATGCGGCAAATATCGCACCGGTGTAATCGTTGCCGTAATTAGTGCCATTCATTTGATAATTACCGGCGCTGCCCGTCACTTTGGCTTTGGGTGTACCCGCGCCACACTCGCCCGTTGGGTTTGTGCCCGCTGGCACGTAGGCGGCCGATTCAATAATTTGCCATTGCTGGGCTAAATCGGTGTTAGGGGAGTATTGGGTAATACGCGTTGCACCTAGCGTCGATTTGCCCTCGGGCGCCAAGGCTTTGCCGGTGAGTCGGTTTACCAGTTGCGTGTAACCGTTGCCTAAATCATTGATATGAAATTGCTGATTGGTGCCGTTGGCATCGTTCTGCTGAACAATATCGGCGCCGTCGTCGGTATTAAAATTTAAAATATCCAGCGCTAAGTTAGAGTGGCGAGCGATTAAACGGTAATAATTATTGCCGGAATCCACAAAACGAAATTGTTGGTTCTCGGCATTGGTGCGCGTCCATTGTGTTAGTGACGCGCCTAATTTGGTCGAAAAGCTGTCGATATCCATTGCCAAGCCAGAGCTGCGGTTAACTAACACATGCCACATGTCTGTTTTCATCGCGATAGGTTTGGCGGGTGGTAATGGACAGGCCGCCGTGGTGATATTTACGCCGGTAATGCTGAGCGAATCAATATTCGCTAAACCTTCGGCGCTATTGCTGCTGAGGCGAATGCTATTGCTGCCACTTTTTAATGCCACAGTAAGGTTGAGTGTTTGCCAATCGGTCCAAGCGCCCGCGGTAAAGCTTGCGCTGGTATTGCCTGCATTATTAACGCTTACGGTGGCGGCGCGTGCGCTGGTGCCGCCGTTGGCATAGCGCCATTGCAGCGTTACATTTTGGTTGCTGTTCGACTGCACTTGCCAAACGATGCCCGCGCCTTGGGCGTTATCACTATTGGCGTAACCCTGCCCCACAAAACCCGCGTTATGACTTTCGATAATGCCTTCGAGCTGGCAAAAATCTTCTTGAAAAATCAATGTGGTTGTTAACTTGGCGGCGCTTGAACTAGATGAAGAAGGAGATGAAGAAAGGACCGCTGTTGAAGAAAGGACAGGCACACTGGATAAACTGGAACTTGAAGCAAGTGAAGAGAGGGCAGGCGCGCTAGAAATGAAGACACTGCTGGATGTACTTGATACCGACGATGGTGTGGGCGCACTGCTCGCCACCGATGCAAAACTTGATGATGTGCTGCTAGCGGGCAAGTCCGAACCATTACACCCAAAAAGTAAAAGCGTTGCTATGAGCGTTACAGGGGTGTACATATTTTTAAGCAGGCTTGTTTTAAACGCGGTTATTGAGCGGGTTTTAAGCCAATTTGTTGTCAGTGTTTTAAGCATGGGGCCGCCCTTAAATTGCGAATGTCTTGCGGTTACCAAGTGGTTACCAAAAGCGTCACTTTAACGGCGCCAGCCAATCACGCGATAATGGCGCTGTTGATTTTTGTGAACTATGGACAAGAACTTTTTTATAGAGTGATCGAAATTTGGCTTAGGGCGGCGCTATAAAAAGAGATTTTCGCACAAAAAATGCGCTCACCAGCGCTTGCGCTTTTAGTGCAAGGCTTGCAATAACTATAATCGCCAAAAACAAAAAACCACGCTCCGACCAAAACGGGAAAAGGGTCGGGCGCGGGGCAAGGGTGCAACTGGGTTAATTAAACCTAAAAGCCGCAGTTGAATCACCAAAGTCTGCGCAACCCCTTGGCGCGCCTAGCAAACGTTAAAAATTTGAACAACCAATAAGGTTGCCCTGCATTTTTAACATTCACTATTCGCATAGCAATACGTAACTTG
>JAXHOG010000031.1:0-3375 GCA_034519605.1 Marinagarivorans sp. | reverse complement strand
AAAACAAAATTGTTGGTGCTCGTCGTTAGTTGATTTTCGTGTTTAAAACCGAATAACCGAATTTGGTTATACATCATCAATTTTAAGCATTAAAAGCAATAACATCACCCAGCCAAAAACCTCGCCGTGCGAGGTTTTTTATTTTTACGCTTTGGGTTTTGGTGGTGCGGATTTTTTAATGTTGATGGTGTTGTATTTTTCTCGCGTATCAAAACCAATTGCGGTTTGTTTGTTAAATAAACCTAAGGTTAAATAATTAACCCAGTTGCGCCTTATGGTTTGATTTGCGTAATCAAAATTAAAGCTGCCATCGTCATTAAATGCGGGGTAGTCGGGGTAGTTGGACTTGAGTACGGCGAGGCTATTTTTACCAAGCTCATCTTGGTTGAGCATGTGGTAAGCCTGCACTATGGTAGCTAAACCATCCGGGACTGCGGGTGAGCCTTGATAGCTTTCGACTACGGCGCGACCACGCGATAGCGCCGCTAAATAAGCTTTGCGCTCAAAATAATAATTGGCCACGTTAATTTCTCCACGCGCTAATAAATTGCGTAAATACACTAAACGCAATTGTGCATCACTGGCGTAATCGGAGCTTGGGTAGCGCGTTACAAAATCAGACAGCATATTAAAAGCGTTAATAGCGGCGGCTGGATCGCGGCTGGTGTTGTCCTTACTGAAAAAAGAGTTAACCAGTGAGCTTTCTTTGTTGAAACTAGATAAACCTCGCATGTAGTAGGCGTAATCGGTTTGGCGATGCTGGGGATGCAGGCGAATAAAACGGTCGGCGTTGGCGATGGCTAAATCAAAATCACCGGATTGGTAGTGCGCATAGATCAGTTCGAGTTGTGCTTGTTCGCCAAAAGTACCAAAGGGGAAGTTTTCTTCGAGCAGTTCGAGCGTGGTCACGGCCGATTGCCAGTTGCTGCTATCGAGTGATTTGCTAGCGCGTTCGTAGAGTTGCTGTTCGGTGCTTTGGTCTGGGCCTTTGGAGGCGCAACTGGATAAAGTGAGGATTAAGCAAAGGGCGCTAGCTAAGGTAAAAAGAGGGTGTACTCGCATTCGGTGCTGCTCTGTATCATTATGTGCGGTTTTTACGCCCAGCCTCGGGCGGCGAGGGCGCAGTTTAGCCAGTAGTAGGTAATAACTCAATGATGCAACAGATTTCTACGCAGGCGTTGGTGCCTGTTCTGGTCAAGGGGCAGCGGTTCGATGCTATTGCTGTGCAGTTGTTCCCCGATTACTCGCGGGGACAGTTACAAAGTTGGATTAAGGCCGGTGAATTAACCGTAGATGGCCACACCAAAAAGCCTAACGCTAAGTTGGTGGGCGGTGAAAAACTGTCTTTAAACGCGACCTTGGTTGATGTCAATGCGTGGTTGCCAGAGGATATTGCTATTGATGTGGTATTTGAGGATGCGCACATTTTAGTGATCAATAAACCCGCAGGTTTAGTGGTCCATCCAGCGGCGGGTAATTATACCGGCACGCTCTTAAATGCGTTGTTGCATCATTATCCAGCGTCGGCGTTGATTCCTCGCGCGGGCATTGTGCATCGTTTAGATAAAGACACGACGGGCTTAATGGTGGTAGCTAAAACGCTGCAAGCACAAAATAATTTAGTGCAACAACTGCAGGCACGTACGGCATCGCGACGCTATTTTGCGATCGCGATTGGCGAGCTTAAAAAGGGCGGTGTGGTGGATGCCGCTATTGGTCGCGATCCCAAAAATCGTATTCGTATGGCAGTGGTGAGTGCCGAGAATGGTAAAGAAGCCATTACCCATTACGATATCGCAGCGCGCTACCCGCACTTTACGCTGTTAAAGCTCAAGCTAGACACTGGCCGAACCCATCAAATTCGCGTGCACATGGCGCATTTAGGTTACGGTTTGGTAGGCGATACCACTTATAAGGGTCGTGGCATTAATCTTTCTAAGTTGCGCGAACCTGTGCGTGAAGTATTAGCGAGTTTTAATCGCCAAGCGTTGCATGCGGCTGAGCTTGGGCTATTGCATCCGGTCAGCGGCGAATACAGTGAATGGAAAGTGCCACTGCCTGCCGATTTTAGCCATTTAATGGCAGTGCTCTCTGGCCCCGATAATGACTAAGGCGATTGCTCTTTTGCCTGTGTGTTGGTCTAGGCCTACCAATGTGGGCGTTGCTGTAACGCTTGCCGGCAGTGCTTTAGCGCCAAATAGGCTTTATGGCGAGGCCAATATGGCGTTGCATGTGGGCGATGCAGCCGAAGCGGTTGTTGCTCGCCGCCAGCAGCTGGCGGCACAACTTAAGGTGCCGCAATGGCAATGGTTGGAGCAAGTTCATGGCATAGCGGTGGTTGAAGCCTGTTTAGATAACGCCGTACCTAAGGCTGATGCCTGTTTTACACGGCAAGTTGGCGTGGCTTGTACGGTAATGACGGCTGATTGTTTACCGGTATTTTTTTGCAATAGCGCCGGTACTCAAGTGGCGGTAGCGCATGCGGGTTGGCGTGGTTTGGCCGAAGGTGTGTTGGCTAAAACACGGGCCGCTTTTGCGGCCGATGCTGCGGTATTAGCCTATCTTGGCCCTGCAATAGGCGCGCAAGTGTTTGAAGTGGGCGCAGACGTTAAAGCTGTTTTTGAGCATCGCTTTGCAAGCATTGCTTCGCTTGCCATGATTACGGCATGTTTTGCTCCTAGCCCTTATCAGCTTGGTCATTATTTGGCCGATATATACGCGCTGGCCCGTTTGCAATTAAACGCTTTGGGCGTGTTGGCCATTTCTGGTGGCGAGCATTGTACCCTCAGTGATTCCCGCTTTTACTCTTACCGACGCGAAGCCACCACGGGTCGAATGGCCAGTGTTATTTGGTTGCAGTCTTAACCTTTGTTGGGCACTTGATTGAGCGTGTTATTATCCGCGGCTACCGATTTAAGGAGCCGCCATGTTTAGCCACAATATTGCCTATGAAAAAGCCTTCAGTTTTTCTCGCTTTGATCCCGAGCACTTTTTAGCCTCCCACTCTGGCCCTGGTTTTGAATTAGACGATCGCCATTGGCCAACCGCCGAACACTATTACCAAGCGTTTAAATTTCCCGAAGGGGATTATCGTGAGCGCATAGCCGCCGCCGCAAGCGCCATCGAGGCCCACAAGCTGGGTAACGTCTGGTGGCGGCGCAAGCGCAAAGACTTTAAACAAGTGCGCAAAACATTAATGACCCGCGCGCTCTACAGTAAAGCCGTTCAAAACCCCTTAGTCTCACAGGCACTACTCGAAACCGGCGAGCAATTAATCTTAGAAACTTCGGCTTACGAGCATTTTTGGGGTATAGGCCGCGATCAGCGCGGCGAGAATAAGCTGGGCAAAATCTGGATGGATATTCGCAAAAAACT
>JAXHOG010000034.1:0-5687 GCA_034519605.1 Marinagarivorans sp. | reverse complement strand
TCCTGTGAGTAGATTTAAAATGCAAGCCAAGCCCATACCTAACAATCCTTTAAGGTTCATATTCATTTTTTTGTATTGATGTGTGGATTAGTTTTTATAAAAAAGGCGAGCTTTTAAGGCTCGCCTTTTTTATTTGTATTCGTTTTAAAATTTACGGATCAACTTTAAACTTCTTCAGCTCAATAAACTCTTTAGGAGTTTTGTCGTCTTTAGGTTCGACATCGTTATAAACGCGTATTCGCATATTGGTTACAGGCACTTGCGCATCAAATTCAATAAACACTTTTTCGCCATTAGCGCCGAGCTTTTCGAAGGCTTCCATTAATTCAACGGGTTCAAAATCGATAATGTAAAAAGGATTATCTTCTTTTGTGGCTTGCGCGCTAAATTCCAAATGTAGCGGTAAAGGTTTAGGGGTATTAGCTAATTCATCGTTAAAGTGTGTCGGAGTCCACCAGCTCTCACCATTCAAATAATCCACCGACATTTCAATGTCTGTAACTGGTTTTCCAGATTTGTAAACCGGTAGCCACTTATACAAATTGCGATAGCGCGCCCAAGTACCTATAGGTACGCCGTGGGCTTTAATATGCGCCAGTTGCTCTGGAGTAACGCTGTCCACTAGCGCACCATAGGCATAGTCATCGCTTTGCTCTTTAGATTGGAAGGGAAGATCAAACGTAGCGCTAGGCGTTTTCTCGATTTTTTTTGCCTGCCCAAAAAATACTTCGATTACCTTTGGGCCACCTATCCAAACCGACACAGCGCCTCCGGGAGCCACACCAAGAATAAAATGAGAATAATTTCTTTTGTCAGGTGCGTCCCGAAGTTGCTGCTGAAATTTAGCGAGCATGTCGTCGTAGGGCAAATCAAATTCTGCCTCGTACACTTGCTTTTCGGCATAGGAATAAAAAGTCACTCGCACTCGGTCTGGCAAGGGTGGGACTTCATCGCTACCGACATAGGCACTAGCAGATTTTCCCCAACCCGTTGTTAGGGTACCGCCGGAGGGGATGTTGATACCGGCGTTCATGCCCTTGCAAAAAAAGGTACCGCTAATAATCTCCATAGGGTAGCCCTTTGGCGCGGTCGCAACGGCATACCATTTAAAGTGGGTTACTTTGCTTGCATCTTTACCCATTGCTGCACCACATCCGTTCAAAAAATTAATTAGACTGACAAAAATCCCCATCACACACCACCTATTAACCTTCATAATAAAACCTTCTGCGCCGATTACCTTCAAATCGAGGCGTAAATCCAGGATCCATCACGGGAATAGTAAAGGCGCTAGACATGTGCAATTGTTTATTACGAAGCGTTCTGATTCCGGCATACCACCCTTTTGCTTCGTTAATATTGTTCCAATCGCTGGGCTTTGAACCGGTCAACCCCTTTGCCGTCATATATTTTCTCAACGCAGCCTCTAGTGATTTAAAACCAGGCCAAGTATCTAAAATAATACTGATTCGCCTATCCAATTTGGGATTAATCAATATCGCCTGTTTACGTGAGTGCTCCACCATAAACTTCAGCGGAAGCGTGCAATAACCACTGTGGATATTTTTACGATTGACAATTAATCGTCCCGACTTTGGCGAACCATCTTCATAGGCGCCAAAAGGATCTATGACGGCCTTAAGCACAGACGCTGCCGTGCGCACAGTAGTGGCAAAATAATCCACATCAATAACAATTTGGCCTGACTTATACCAACCATCAGCTTTCAATTGCTCCATGTCTTCTTTTAACGCTGAGACTCTGCCACGATTAATGACCCGGTCCACTTCATCACTAGGCCGCGTGTACTCCAATCCGCTTATTTGGCGATACGTATAAAGTCGCCCAAGAGTACTGATCCTTTGTCCATATTGGGTATACATGTACGCCGTCTCCTCAAGTACGGCCTCATAGCCAAGCGCTTCTAATTCTTCTTTTTGCGCTGCCAATTTAAAATAATTACCTTCACCCTTTAACTCGCGAATACGTGCATCCTTTTTTTCTTCCCCGTCTACCAGTAATTCTTCATTAGCGAGGTTGTAACTACCGCCTATATCGGAATGCACGCCCGGTAAAAAATATTCAGCCCCGGTACCAGATTTAGTAGCACTGGTAATTCTGTGCAAGGGAAAATCTTGCCTGTGTTCATCGGCTGCGGCTAAGTGCAACGCAAATTTAGCCTTAGCTACGGCCTGCTGACTACGTGTGTTATTGGCGATCCACGCGGGCATAAGCTGGCTTGCATTGACCGATACGACAGTATCGTAAAGTCCCGCAAATATAACTTTAACGTGATCTTTACACATCTCGCTATATCCATAGGTTGTGCGTAGGCGATCAAATAAGGGTTGGTTTGTTACAACAGTTTGTGCGCCATAGCCACTCGGATTAGCCACCACTATAGTTTCTTCGGTGGTAACTACATGGATGGCATGTCGCGCCGTAGCAGCGCCTCGACTAAAGCCAAATACATCCACATCAACTTGTTTGATAAAATATTTCTCAGGTTTTTTCTTATCAAGCAATTTCTCTTGCACCAGAGTCAGCGCGTCGTTAATCCCTTCGCGGGCACGTTGGTATACCCCACTCGACAATGCACCCATTCCTTTACCAAAAAAATTAGAATCCTTTTTAAAGTTAAAAGTACCTTGACCTTGCACATACACTTTAGCGACAAAACTATAACCACCCACCCCTTCACCCGACTCTACATGCGGCTCCATAGTGGCAATATTCGTGCGGCCATTATCATAACTAGAACCGATAGTGCCGAATTCTTTATGCGAAGCCGATTCTTTTTCTTTACCCACTTCGAATTTATCGCGCTCAGCAATATTTGCTTGATTATTGTTAGTGCCATCACACATCAAAATGATACGGATCGTTAAGGGTTTTTTATCTTTTGGATCTTCAGGTTTTTTCTCTAAGGTTGGAGGGCAGTAACCTTCAATTAACTCTGTCATTTTTTCTCCCAAAAATTCCTAAGTAATCCGCTCTGCTGCATTTAATTTTTCAACCACAATTGCACCACGTTTTGCAGTATCGGACGAGCTATACACTAAATGCGCTTGCGCTTTTTTATTCTTAAATAAATGCTCTGCCGCTAAAGCGATTAAAGTTGTGGCCGTAGCTGCGCCTAAATCACCATAACAATCTGCTGGATGTTCGATACGCACAGGGTCTTTAAAAAATTTACGGTTACGCAGGTAAGCAACGCCATATTCTTTAGCCCAATGATTTTCGCCATTCATACTACTGTAAATACTGTGGATGCTATTTTCAGGTTGGTTAATAAGTGCTTTTTTAAAAGCTTGATCCAGGCCATCGCCACGGTAAGGTTCATCACTAAAAAGGTGCCCAAGCTCGTCGCTAATACCCGGTGGCCATAATGCGATAATTTGCCCGTTACGTTGTTCCGCCAATTCAGGGTGTGGAGTGAGTAATAAAAAGCTAGCGGCCTCACCTGGCGCAAAGGCATCGGAGGCGCCTAAGGTTAATAATCGCCCATCACGCTCAAGCGGAAATAAACGCGAAAAATCTTCATAACTATCACTGCCACCCACTAATACATAGGGGTAATCACGACCGTAAAGATATTGAAAGGCAAAATCAATGGCCTCTAATCCGCTTGCGCGACCCGAGTAAAAACTACGCGTGATTGCAGTATCAATCCATGGTTTGAGATTATTTTCAAGGTTGGCAACAAACGAGCTTAAGGCTTCGGCGTCTGCATCTATTGCGGGCATTGCCAGCAATAGAGGTACGGCTTTTTCAGTTTGGTGTGCGCATATTTGCTGTAACGCGAGGATGGCCAAGCGAATCACACGATCATGCCGAATATTAAAAGAACTACCGTGGTCTATTTCGCCTTTAAAGGTTGCAAACATTTCACCCGGCACTTGTGCCATGGTGATTTTTTCACCTGCCGCAGTCTCATAATACGAGGATTTATAAGCACTCACCTGCGCATTAATCATGGCCGCCGTCATGGCGACATTCGCGCCCACGGGCGTCACCATGCCCATGCCCGCAATATAAAGCTTTGGTGAATTAACAGCACTCATTCGTCGGTTAATCCTTTGGCGGCAGAATTTAATAAAAACTGTTGTGGCAATAACAGCGCTAGCTCCAGCGCCGCCATTTTGCGCTGGCGCTGTTTACCCGTTACAAAAACATTCTGTAAATGCTCGGCTTCGAGAAGTTTGCCCATAAAATAACGTTTACCCACCACAAGTTGCTGTTGGCGTGTGGCCCATAATGCAGAAACTTTATGCTCATCGGGATAAGGTAAATGCTCATCTTCGGGCATATCCATATTATCGTCAGCGTCTTCCTCAACATTCGAGCCTTCTTGCTTTGGAGGCGCTTCGAGTGCCAGTTGATTATCGTCAATATCAATTCCGGTAATTAAAGTAAAAGCCTCGCCCGCTAAACGCGCGTTTTCGGGAGTTTGCATTTGGGCAATTAACCAGCTTACGGCGTGCGGGTCACCCAATGCGGCCGTCGCTTTAATCACCGTTCTTATTTGCTCTGGCGAAGCGGCTAGCTGGGCAATTAAGCGGCGGGCATCGTCAATGGGTAACACGCGAAAAACAATGTCGATTGCTTTTTGCTGGTACATGTCATCAGACTTAATAAAAGGTATCAGCCGATTTGCCGCGGCTCTATCGCCTAACAATACCGCCGACCAATGCGACCAAAAAATAATATCGTCATCATCCGATTGTTGAGCAATATTTAAAAACGGATTTAAATCTGCGCGTTTTAATTCGCCAATAAGGCGTAAAGCACGCAAATATAAAGGCTTGTACGCAATGCAGTCTGCGCGCTGCAAAATAGCCGTAAGGTAGTCGCTCGGATCTTCGCGGCGCAAGCTACACAAAGTGATGGCGAGGTACTTGTGATTTAAATCTTTACTGGTGAGGAATTTTTTAATCCAAGAATGGCACTGGCTACCGGGTAACCATGCGAGTGCGCCCGTTAAGCCTTTAAAAGCTTGTGGGCTGGCAAGCCCTGCCTCTACAGCGCGCTGTATTTTGTAATTATCTAAACTATAAAATGCCAACACGGCCGCTACAAAAGCTTCGCCCTCTTGGTCAAATTCAAGCGCAGCCTCGCATAGTGTCCAAGCCTCTTCTGGCGAAGTTATAAGGCCATCAAGGCGCGCCGTTATGCGTTGTTCTAATTCAACAATATCAATTTGATTAAAATGCGGTTGCTTGAGTGCAGCCGAACGTAAGACCCAAAAAAAAGCAGCATCATCCGCTAATTTATCGTAAAAATCGTGGTAGGGATTAAGAGGTGTTTGGTCCATGTTTTTTACATTAACCCATAATATTTTTTTTGTTATGGAATAAAGGATCACCCATGCGGCAAACATTTTTTCCTTCAAATTTAACATCAAAGGAATACATCATAAATTCGCACACACCTTTTTGGTCGCTACTAATAATGCCCTTTAGCGTGCCGGGCTCGTCGCCCATAGAAGTTGAATATTGCGCGCCCTTCACCATCGGCATTTTGCCATCGGTAAGCACCGATTTGGGGCCCTTACTGGTATCGGAAGATTTGCCAATGTTGGGATAAGGTATAGGCACTGGGCCTCCCGGCGTAGGTGTTTTACACACATCGGGGAATACCACACTCATGCCACCACTGCCTTTATGGGCGATACCGCGCGTATTACA
>JAXHOG010000057.1:0-9116 GCA_034519605.1 Marinagarivorans sp. | reverse complement strand
CGCGCAGTCGTCGCTTCACCGTTACCGGTATTTTTGAAACTGGCGCCCAAAGCGACCAAGGCTTGGCAGTTATTCATATTAATGACGGCCAAAAACTCTTGCGTTTAGGCAGTAATAGCCAGGGTTTACGGGTTCAAACGGACGATATTTACACCGCGCCTTTGGTCTTAAAAAACGCAGCTAAGGCGCTGGGTGCTGGCGTGCAGGTGCGCGACTGGAGCAGCACACAAGGGCATTTGTTTCAGGCCGTCAAAATGGAAAAAACGGTGGTGGGCTTTTTATTGGGCATCGTCATCGCGGTGGCGGCATTTAACATTATTACCAGCTTGGTAATGATGATTGCCGAAAAGCGCAGTGATATTGCCGTGCTGCGTACCATGGGTTTATCGTCGCGCGGCGTGATGGCTATTTTTATGGTGCAAGGCATGACACTCGGCGCCGTGGGCGTTGTTATTGGCGCACTTTTGGGGATTGCGGGCGCGCTTTATATTCCGGCGCTGGTGGCGTGGTTAGAAAAATTATCGGGCGTGCAAATGTTTGATGCCAGCGTCTATTTTGTGACCGAGCTGCCATCGGAATGGCATTGGCAAGATAGTGCTGTAGTGTGCAGCGGTGCATTGCTCATTAGCATTTTTGCCAGTGCTTATCCCGCTTGGCGCGCCAGTCAAATTGCTCCCGTTGAGGCTTTACGTTACAACCTCTAAGCCGGCGGTGTTGTGTACAAAACCCCATCAAAAACACCTAATCAATAAAAGAGTTAACACTATGACAATTGTGCTGGAGTGCCGCGATGTGGCCAAAAGTTATGGCCAAGGTGCACTGCGGGTTGATGTCCTCAGTGGTTTGCACTTACAGCTATTGCCCTCAACACGCACGGCTATTGTCGGCGCCTCTGGTGCGGGTAAATCTACGTTGTTGAATATTCTCGGCGGGCTTGATAAACCCTCGGCTGGCGAAGTGTTAATGGCTGGCAAACCCTTTTCGGTCTTGGGCGAAAATGCCCGTGGTCGTATTCGCAACCACAGCTTGGGTTTTGTCTATCAATTCCATCATTTGTTAGGTGAGTTTACAGCGCTCGAAAACGCCGCTATGCCGCTGTTAATCGCCAAATCCAGCAAGCAAATTGCCTACGCCAAAGCTACCGAATTACTCACCCGCGTAGGCTTAGCGAACCGTTTGCAGCATAAACCCAGCGAGTTGTCGGGCGGCGAGCGCCAGCGCGTTGCCATCGCCCGTGCGCTGGTGTGCAACCCTGCCTGTGTATTGATGGACGAGCCTACGGGTAATCTCGATAGCGGCAACGCTTTAGCGATTCGCGAGTTAATGATTGAGTTGAGTCAGCAAATGGCGACGGCGTTTGTGGTTGTCACCCACGATTTAAATTTGGCGCACCACCTTGATCGCGTATTGGAGCTGAAAAACGGCGCCTTAGTGGAGTTGTCGGTGTGAGTGTTCCGTTGATGGTGGGGCTGCGGTATGTGGGGGCTCGCGAGCGTAATTTACTGGTCGCATTTTTGTCGCGTGTGTCCATGGCAGGTTTGATTGTGGGTGTTGGTTTGTTGATTGTGGTGCTCTCGATCATGAATGGTTTTGATCGAGATTTGCGCGAGAAGATTTTGAGCCTCCTACCGCAAGCCTCTATTTATCACCACAACGGCATAGATGATTGGCCGTCCTTGCAGGCCAAAATTCAAGAGCATCCCCGCGTAGTTGCCGCTGCGCCATTTGTGGAGTTGCGTGCCCTGGTGGGCGTCGGTAACAAGGCCGAACCAGTAGGGATTTACGGCATCGAGCCTGCGGCTGAATTGGCCGTCTCGGACATTGCCCGCTATTTAACCGCCGAGCAACTAGCCCGTTTAAACCCGCATGAACCGGCCATTATCATTGGTGCAGGCATTGCGCAAAAATTGGCGGTCGCCGTAGATGATAGTGTGATGGTGATAGTGCCCGACGATCAAAATACGCAAGCACCGCCGAAGGTTGAATACGTCACGGTGGCCGCAATTTTAACAACTCAAACCGAAGCCGATACGACGCTTGCATTAATGCATCTACAACAAGCGCAAAAATTGGTGGCGGGTGGAAAGGTAACGGGTATTCGTTTAAAACTGGTTGATTTGTTCGAGTCGCAAACGGTGTTGTGGGACGTTGTTATGCAGCTTGGGCGTGGTTATTACGGCAACAGTTGGCTAGGCACTCACGGCAACTTGTATCAAGCTATTCATATGTCTAAACGTTTAATGGCGTTGTTGATGTCGCTAATTGTGGGTATTGCGGCCTTTAATGTGGTTTCTACCCTGATTATGGTGGTTGTCGAAAAACAAGGCGCGATTGCAATTTTGCGCACATTAGGTGCTAGCACCCGCGAAATCATGGCCATTTTTATCGTGCAGGGCACCATCATTGGAGTGGTTGGCGCGTTATTGGGCGTGCTTCTGGGTGTGGGCTTGGCGCTAGTTGTGGGCGATCTTTTACATTTTGTTGAGTTTTTATTTGGCGTGACTTTTTTGAAATCCGATGTTTATCCGCTCACGTATTTACCGACACAAATTACTATTTTGGATATTGCGCAGGTTGTGGTCACGGCGATTGTTTTATGTTTTTTGGCCACACTTTACCCCGCATGGCGCGCGAGCCGTGTGAGTCCTGCCGAGGCCTTGCGGTACGAATAAAACGCTTTGCACTCGCTGCGTGAGCTTGTTTTGCGTATAAAAGTCTCGAATAAAGCTATTCTTTTTTGCTATTTAAAAGATTCGCGATACCTACTCTTTAGACTATCGCGAGCCTGCATTGCAGGTTTTTTCTTTTTTTTATTCTCTCCCTCTATAAAAAAATGACGGCTTTATATCTGTGATGATATTTAAAGGTTGTAGACGTTTTTTTGATCTTTTTAGAATTTCTAATACGTTAATTATTTTGAGCTAGGCTCCTAAGGTGGGTTTTAGATCACGTTTTGAATGTGTCCATTTTATCGGCATGTTTAAAACAATTATCTCGTTAACGTTTACGGAAAAATTATGAAGACAATATGCAAAATTGAGGCGATGGCCACGGTCAGATCTTTAACGATTGGATCGTTGCTTATTACTGTAATCGCTCAGGCTCCTATGGCCAGTGCCGAAGTGAAATTTCGCGGTTTTGGTTCAATTGTGGCGGGGCAAACGCTGAGTGCAAGCAATGATCAGACTGTATTGGGTTATACCGATACGATTGATTTTAAGCGTGAGTCTTTATTTGCTTTACAGGCCGAGGCCGACCTTGATGAAAACCTAACGGCAACAATGCAATTAATCAGTCGCGGTAACAACAGCTACGACACAGAGCTTGAATGGGCATATGTCACCTACGCTATTCAGGATAACCTCAAATTGAGCGCTGGCCGTATCCGCGCACCTTACTATCGCTACTCAGATTTTTTAGATGTGCACTATGCGCTTAATTGGATTACTGGCCCCGAGCGTGTCTATGCGTTCGATTTCCCCGGCTATGATGGCCTTTCGTTGCTGCACAATACGTCACTTGGTCCAATTGATTCCTCGCTGCAATTAACTTATGGCAGCACCGATGGTTTTAGTGGTTCAACACCACTGCATCTTGAGAATCAAATGGGCATTAACTGGGTAGGCACTTGGGAGTGGTTGACCGTCCGTTCCAGTTATTTACAAGCCAATATCGATATTGATTTAGCATCAGTTGATTCGGTGGTGTCTGGTTTGACAACTTTGAGTACTGGTATGCAGCAAGTCGCGGCTGGATTTGGTGCGGCCGGCGAGGGCTTTAGTCCTTATGCCACGGCTTACAGCAATGCCGCTAGTCTTATGTTGAGTGGTGTTGATGAGGCGTTAATTAAAGATGATCAGGGTCGATTTATGGGAGCTGGATTTTCAATAGATCGCAATGCCTTGGTGGTCGATAGTGAGTTTACCTATTACGAAGCTGATCACAGCATGGTGCCTAAAACAACCGCCTATTATTTGACTGTGGGTTGGCGTTTTGGTCCCACCTTGGTTTACACCACCTACAGTCGTGAAAAAGCCGATGCACCCTTTGCGGTTGCGAATACGGTGAGTGATCTAACCTCCATGGCGAATTCTTTAGCTCCCTATGCCGGCGTACCGCAATTAACAGGCTTAGTCACGGGTGCAACGCAGTTGGCGTATGGTGCTAAAGGTTTACGAGATACCTTGGTGGCGTCTGAGGCAGATTTAGTGAATGTGAATATTGGTCTACGTTGGGATTTTCATCCGTCGGCGGCCTTTAAAGTCGCTTACGAACAGCATAATGATCGCATTAAAGATCAAGACGGCTCGGTCATTCGCGCAGCTATCGATTTAGTGTTTTAAGGGGAGAGCTGAACAATGAAAAAAATACTGATAGCTGTAATCTTAGCCAGCTTTGCGAATATTTGTGTGGCCGAAATCGCCGTGATTGTTCATCCATCCAATGCTTCGGCGGTGAGTGAAGATGATGTATCTAGGCTTTTTTAGGAAAAAAACCGCTTTTGAGGATGGTTCTAAAGCGACACCTTTTTATTTAGCGCAAGGCCACGATGCGGTTGAAGAATTTAATAAAAAAGCGCTGGGTAAAAGTTCGAGTCAATTAAAAGCCTATTGGTCGAAATTAATTTTTACCGGCAAAGGTACACCGCCTGACGCACTCGGCAATATTGACGATGTGTTGGCGCGTGTTGCCAGCGACCCCAGTGCAATTGCCTATATTGATGCAGCTAAAGCGACGAAGAATGTCAAAGTAGTTGTCACCTACAAATAAAACTTTATTTTTTATGTTTTTTTTCAAAGCCTCGCTTGCCGAGGTTTTTTTATTTTATGAGGATAATTTTTTACTGTTAGTGCGTATTTATCAATTATTGTTAGCGGCAAACAGCACGGCACAATTACCTTTGGCAGCTAGACGTAAAAGTTATGTGCATGTGATTGCTGGCCAATTAACGCTAGAAGGGCATGAGCTAAACGCGGGCGATGTCGCGATGCTGGACGATGTCGCGCTGCTCGATTTAATCGCCCAAGGCGAGGCGGTTTCGGCGCTGGTATTTGATTTACCTGAATAGGTTTTGGTGAGAGAAAATTAAAAGCGCGGCACCCTTGCAAGGTGCCGCGCTTTTTTTATGGCGCTCTGGATTTTGCTTCCCGCTGCTAAAGGCAAAGGGTAAAAGATGCCGCCCGAAATCCCAGCGCTAGAAGTTATGGGAAATGTTGAATGAAAAGGATGCGCAATAAAACTACACCAAGCTATTTTATATTTTCTCATCATTGATACCTACTACTAATGTGCCCCTCAAAAGATTCTTTCAACAAGTTAGTTCTCAATGTCGCTTCTTTATAAACCTGTGGATGCCTAACCGACTCGTTGACTGTCTGATTAGTAAAAGTGTCGCTACGATGAATTGCTTCATGAATAAATGTATTTAGTAATTCAGTCATACCCTCCATCGTTTTTACATTTAAGTTAGCATCATCGATTCTGATTTCCGAATTACCCCAAGGGTATGCAATCGTTTGCCCAGCAAGAGTACTGCCTTCTCCAAAGAGGAAATCGGGGTCAGGCCTGAATGGCACTGCATTAAGCTAAAGGCGTATTTCGCCTCACAAAATGGACAGTCAGGAAATATTGTATAATTGATTCACCACAAACCAATACAATAAGTCCTGACTGCGTGAAAGATTCTAACACTAAAAAAGCCCATAAAACCCTAGAAATCATAGAGAAATTTAATTATCTAGACATTTTAAAGGCCGACAATATTACCCCCATCATCGAGAAGTATTCGCCAGTACACAGAGAAAGAATATTCACTCCAACCGTCACTTTATCGTTGTTCTTGAAGCAAGCGCTAAGCCCAGATCGCTCATGCGCCAATGCCGTGAATAACTACATTATCGATAACCTTGAAAAATTGCCGAGTAATATCAGCAATTCGACAGGATCATTTTGTCGAAGCAGAAAAAGACTACCGCTAGAGTTGATTCAAGAGTTGGCACGACACACAGGAAATAGCATTAAGCAAAATCTATCAAAAGATTACGATATTGAGGGTAATGCCTATTTAATTGACGGCACAACTTTTTCACTCCCTGATACGCCCGAAAACCAAAAAGCTTTCCCTCAGCAGAGCACTCAAGCTGAGGGCCTTGGTTTTCCAATTTGCCGCGCGCTTGGTATTTTTTGTTTGGAAAGTGGGGCCGCAATAAATGCGGATATTGCGGCTTATAAAGGCAAAGGAACAAGTGAGCATCAGCTCCTTAGAAATCTGCTAGGGACATTCAAAAAAGGCGATTTAATTGTTGGAGATGCGCTGTATAGTAGTTTTTGGCTGCTTGAATACTGCCTTAGAATGGGCATTGATTGTGTCTTTCAACAAAATGGTAATCGTCGTAAAAAAAGCGCTCTAAACGACAGTGAATCGAACGAAAATAAAGACCAATTGAGTCACTATAATAAGCCTCAAAAGCCCGATTGGATGGGTGACGACGAGTATGTATCCATTCCAAATAGCATCGCCGTTCGCGAGCTAAAAATGAAGCATAAAGTGATCGTCACAACATTGTTTGACCCCGTAAAAGCGCCGCCAGAAACCATCGACGAAATTTATAAAAGCCGATGGCATATTGAATTAGATTTCAGAAATCTAAAAGCAACGATGTCGTTATCAAATTTAAGCTGTAAAACACCAGAGATGTGTAAAAAGGAAATATGGGTATGTTTACTGGCCAATAATTTAATTAGAATTATTATGATGCAAGCCTCTATGTGTTTTAAGGTTAAACCGAGATCAATCAGCTTTAAAAACACCTTGCAGATATGGAATAAAGTATCTGGATGTTACTCAAAAGCATTGAAAAAAATAGGGCAATTTTTGCTCTTTATCGCCAAGAAAATTGTCGGTAATAGGTCGGGGAGAGTTGAGCCGAGAGCCAAAAAACGACGGGCATCGGCCTATAGTTTATTGATGACAACGAGGCGTGAGGCAAGAGATAACATCCGGAAAAATGGACACCCACCTAAAAAAAGAAAAAACACAGGGGCGAATGGCGCTATAGCTTAATGCAGTGCCATTCGGGTCAGGCCTTAAAGAGGAAATCGGGGTCAAAGAGGAAATAGGGGTCAGGCCTTACATTTGACATTCAGCCAAAACAAAAAAGAACAGAACAAGGGCAACGGGGTCACAAGGGCACAAGGGAAGGGTAATGGGGTCAGGAAGGGTAATGGGGTCAGGCCTTACATTTCACAAAATGTCAATTATAAGGTCTGACCCCGACCTCTCACTATTCGCGCGCAAATGGCTACAACGCCCGAAGCATCTGACTACACCAGTATTAAAGAACGCATTTATCAAAAATTTGATTTAGCTGCCGCCATCCAAGGTCAAACAAAAATTGAAGAACTTAAGCGCTTTAATTTACCGCTAAAACCCCTTGCTAAATTTGAAGGCGGTTTAACCAACCAAGAACAGCTAGGGATTTTATTTGATGCCAAAGAATATTTAGAGCTAGTCGATGCCACGGGCAGAATTATTCGCAATGATAAAAAAGGCCACATAAATCACAACCTCCCGCCGATATTAAAACGCCTAAATCTCAACATTAACGATTGGTTACTGCGCACCCAAAACTTCGAGCAACAATACCAAACAATCTTTGCCAAAAAGCGACGTAAGCCCGCCGCCTAATTTTAAAATTAATGCCAAAAATAAAAAAACCTCGCACGGCGAGGTTTTTAGCTGGGTGATGTTATTGCTTTTAATGCTCAAAATTTATGATTTATAACCAAATTCGGTTATTCGGTTTTAAATGCGAAAACTCATTAACTACGATAACCAACAATTTTGTTTTTTAGGTTTTTCCCTTTGATGGGTGCCTGTCCTGCTGTTTTCATTATAATTGACATTTTGTGAAATGTAAGGCTTGACCCCGACTTCCTGACTCCAAAACCTTCTATCGTAGGTAATCCATGCATCGCTTTAAAATACTTTCCTGTCCGCGATAATAAATATCCGGTACGTCATCTGCATCAATAACGCATTCTTTTGGCCAAGAAAACAAAAAATTAGGCAATTTATTTATTTTAGAGGTGGGGTCATTTCCTAGTTTCTTGGATGAGACTGAAAATATTTCACCATGAAAACTAGTTTGCCTAAAGAGTTTGTGCGCACCCTCCTCATCTACTCTATAGCCATAATCAGTCACCATTAAAACTCCACTGTTTTTTGAAAAAACAACTTTTGAATAAATAATGAACCCATATTTTTTAGCGCTGGAAAAATCCACTAAACTATATTTAGGTGCAGCAACTATTATGCACCGGCCCTCATTATCACAATCGGAAACACGGTAAGAGTTTTGTGTGGTTTTCCATCTGTACCCTCTCTTCAGTTTTTTTATATTGTCAATCTCAACCAGAAAAAAGTAACCTTTAGAGAAGTAATACTTTTCTTTGGAGATATTTAAATAAAAATCAACTCCAATGCCGAATCCTGACGAAGGAGATACGGATCGGCCTCTGTGATCAAAATAGAAAATTTCTATTTTTTCATTTTCCGAATTAGAAAAACTAACGCCTTTCTCATCAGCTAAACCAAGAGGGCATCCATAAAATATTGTTAGTATAAAAAAAATTATAAGGAATCTCATTTCATCCATTCCAACGCCCGACTAGTTGCCTGCTGCTCATCTTCTCTTATTCTGCGCTCGATATTGCTGGTATATGCGTACCGTTCCTGCAATCTCATATTTTCTAGACTCATATGCTCAGCCTCATGCCGCAAAACAAAAATTTGCCGATCTTCTGTGCTCATAGCCATATACTGTTTTATTTGCGGACCAGTCATCTCGGCGCTATAGGAGTAAGGGTCAAGTTTAAAAAACCCATCTCCTACTCGGCCAACTCCAGTTTGACCATCGATATCTGCTACAGACTTCAACTTGGGATCATATGTCATTTTCATTTTTGATATGTCTTTATAAGTCTCGGAGTTCAAGTCATCTTTTTGCGAGGACATCGTCTTCAGCTTAGCCATTCTCTCGCCAAGCTCTTTAGTTCTCTCAACCCCCTTAGTCGCCACATGATTAACCAAAAACGCCAAAAGGCAATGGCAACTT
>JAXHOG010000103.1:0-27697 GCA_034519605.1 Marinagarivorans sp. | reverse complement strand
AATGCCCACGGGGTCGTGCTGGTTAATGTAAGCATAAATTAAGGCGGGAACGGCAATGCCCGCGATGGCTGCTATGCCCGGCAGTGCGATTTGGCTTGGGGAGGAAAGGTTACCTTCGAATATTTCGCGTTTAATTTCGAGGCCTATCAGTAGAAAAAATAACGCCATCAGACCATCGTTAACCCAGAGCAATAGCGGTTTATCGATGACTAAGTTACCTATGGCGACAGTCACGGGGATTTCTAAAAATTCGTTATAGGCGCCACTTAAAGGCGTGTTGGCAAATAGCATGGCGAGGGCGGCGCAGGCAATTAATAATACGCCGCCAAACGCCTCGTGATGAATTAATTGATGAATTTTTGTGCTCATAAAAGGCTCTTTTAGTATTGATCTATAAATGACGGATTGTTGATCTATGAATAACGTCTTTATGTTTTTGCGACAACTAAAAAGACGAAATGACGCTTTTAATATTTTTCCTATATTACAGGTTATGCTTTTGGTAATGCAATTTTGGCACAACTCAGGCTAAACGCAGGGTAGCTCTCGTGGATAAGTGTGTGTCGATTGGGTTGGCGGCCTGTTTTCGCTACACTGGCAGCCTTCTGTGAGGGCTACTTGTGAATTCTATTAAATCCATTTGTATTTTACGATTGTCGGCCATTGGCGATGTGTGCCATGCGCTGGCGGTGGTGCAAGCCATTGCGGCGCATTATCCCAATACCGAAATTACCTGGGTCATTGGCCGCGTTGAGGCCGCGTTATTTAAGCATGTGCCCAATATTCGTTTTGTTGTTTTTGATAAAAAATTAGGTTTTGGTGCCTATACAAAGCTGCGTAAAGATTTGCCTCAGCGCTTTGATGTTTTACTGCACATGCAGGTCGCATTGCGCGCAAATTTAGCGGCGGCTTGCATTAAGGCAAAACGCAAAATAGGTTTTGCTAAACATTTATCGAAAGAATTCCATGGCCTTGTAATTAACGAGCGCGCTGCGGCTGGGCCAACGCCACATGTGCTAGAGGGTTTTGCCGCTTTTGCACACGCTATAGGTGTGCCGCCTTTTAAACCTGAGTGGTCTATTCCTGTTGCTGTCGAGGATGCGCAGTGGGCCGAGCAATTAATTACACTGCATTCGCCGCCGTCTATATCACCCCACGTGGTTTCTCAATTGGGCGCTAAAAAAATACTGGTGGTATCTCCAGCGGCCAGTAAGGCCGAGCGCAATTGGCTGCCCGAGTGTTATGCCGCCGTGATGGATTATGCCAATCAAAAAGGTTTTTTAATTTTTTTAACCGGCGGCCCCAGTGAGATGGAGCAGGAATTAGCCACGCAAATTATTGCGCAATGTAAAAGCTACGTAATCAATTTGGTGGGTAAAAGTAATCTTACGCAATTGTTGGCCTTATTAAATAAAGCGAGCATTGTGCTAAGTCCCGACTCTGGCCCCGCGCATATGGCGACCACTCAAGGCGTGCCTGTAATTGGTTTATACGCGCACAGCAACCCTGCGCGCACGGGGCCTTATAATTCGCAGGCTTATGTGTGCGAGGCTTACCATGCGCACTTACTCGCGCAAACTGGTAAAACATTCGATGCCCTGGTGTGGGGTAAGCGTGTTAAAGGCGAAAATTTAATGGCCGATATTAGCGTAGAAAGTGTGATTAAAAGCTTTGATCTAGTGTGTAAAAATTATGAACTTTAATAACACCAATACCTCGGCAAAAAATAAAGCCCTGTTTTTAGATCGCGATGGTGTGGTGAATATTAATTACGATTACGTTTATAAAATTGATGAATTTGATTTTATTCCCGAAGTGTTTGAGGTTTGCCACGCCGCGATTAACAATGGCTACCAAATTTTTATAGTGACTAATCAGTCGGGCATTGGCCGTGGATTTTATTCTGAGGAGGATTTTGGAATGTTAACCCAGTGGATGATTGCCGAATTTTTAGCGCGCGGTATAAAAATTCAAAAAGTTTATTTTTGCCCACATCACCCCACGCAAGCGCAAGGCGTTTATTTAAAAAACTGCGATTGTCGCAAACCTAAGGCAGGCATGTTGTTGGCGGCAATGAATGAATTTGCTATCGACCCAGCGCAAAGCCTAATGCTGGGCGATAGCCAAACCGATATGCAAGCGGCGGCAGCGGCGGGCGTTAAAGCGGTATTTATTCAATCTCCAGCCGATTATCACGCGGCTATAGCGGCGCTTTAATATCCGCTAATAAAAAACACCGCCAGTACCTTTAGCATTACTTAACTGACGGGCATTAACTACAAATTACTGAGTTTCCGTTTTGTTAGCGCGGTGGCCTCCATGCTGAGCGGGTCATCGGGCCACGGGTGTTTGGGGTAACGGCCGCGCATTTCTTTTTTTACTTCGATATAACTGTTGGCCCAAAATGAGGCTAAATCTTGCGTCACTTGTAAGGGTTTTTTGGCGGGTGATAATAAATGTAGCATGAGCACAATATTGCCATTGGCAATGCTGGGTGTAGTTTGGCAACCGAACATTTCTTGTAATTTAACCGCTAGCACGGGCGGTGAATATTGGTAATCAATTGTCGCAAAGCGCCCACTGGGTATTTTGATTTGGCTGGGGATTTGTGCGTCTAATTCTTTTGCTTGTGGCCACATCAGTAGGTTATTTAATAATGTCGTTACGGCAATTTTTTTAAAATCGGCCAAGGTCTTTACCTGCGTTAAGTGTGGGCTTAGCCAATCGTCTAAATGCGCTAATAAATAATCGTCACTCACATCCGGCCAGTCACTGTTGCGGTATTTTTTGGCGAGTTGAATGCGCGCTTGTAATTGTTTGGCGTCGTCATCCCAATTGAGTAAGCTCAAACCTTTTTGTTGAATTAAGTTTTTGAGTGCTTGGGTTTTTAGGGCGTTATCTAAATCATTAATTTTTTGGCTGCGTAAAATAATCTGGCCGATGCAGTCTTGTTGTTCAGCCACAAAACGGTTTTTATCCTCTTGCCATTGGGCGATAGTTTTTTGCGTGACGAGGTTTTTTAATTCTGCCGTAAACAATTCGATATTTAAAAATGCACCACCAAAAATCACATCGTTATTTTTACCCGCTAAACCTCCAGCTTCGGCCACGCTTAACCAGTTGGCATGGCCGAGCGATTCGGTGAGTGCGATTTGTACGGCGCGGCCATTAGCCATTTGGAAAACCGCAATACCGTTATTTTCACTGCGTTTTTTGGCGATGCGCTCGGGGAAGGCCACGGCTAATAATAGGCCGATAAGATCGCCTTGGGCGTGCGCCTTAAGATTTTTAGGCGGCGCTTTAGCGGTGTTTTTAAGCGGTTTAGCGAGTTGCTCGGCTAATTGTTTTACCCGCTGCTGCCAGCCTTTTAGGGCAGGTTTGGATTCCTTAAGGGCTAATAAAATCTGGTGTAAATCGCTGCCTAAAAATTTGGGGCTGCGCTCGCTTAACAGGGCGGCTAATTCTGCGCCCACGTCGAGCATGTGGTAATCCTGTGCGGCTAATAATAAACGCGCTAAACGCGGATGACAGGCAAACTGCCCGAGTTTTTCGCCAAGCGCGGTTAATTGATATTGTTGGCTATCGTTGCGTTTTAGAGCGCCAATTTTAATTAATGCATCGAGTGCTTGCTGCCAATTGGCTTCGGGCGGTGGGTTAAGCCAAATTAATTCGCTGGGGTGATTGACGCCCCAATTTAATAAGGTAATGGCCAGAGGCATTAAATCGGCGGCGGTAATTTCGGGTGGGGTGAATTTAGCTTTTTGCTGCTGCGCGCTCTCGCTCCACAATCTATAACAAGTGCCTGGTTCGGTGCGGCCTGCACGGCCTGCGCGTTGTTCGGCCGAGGCTTGTGATATGGCTTGTGTATGCAGGCGCGTTAAACCGGTGTTGGGGTCAAAACTCGGGCTGCGGCAGAGGCCGCTATCAATCACGACATTAACGCCTTCGATGGTGAGGCTGGTCTCGGCTATGTCGGTGGCCAATACAATTTTGCGCATGTCTTTTGCGGCGGGTGCGATGGCGGCTTTTTGTTCGTTTAAATTTAAATTGCCGTGCAACGGATGACAGCTAACGTGGCTGGGCAAGGTGGTATTTATCGCATCATAAATACGGGATATTTCGCCGGCGCCCGGTAAAAAGACTAAAATGCTGCCGCTTTCATTTTTAATGGCGTGTTGAAGCGTTTGCAGCACGGGATTAATAATGTCGTTGGGGTACTGCGAGTTTTTAGTTTTCTCATAATTAATGGCCACCTCAAAACAGCGACCTTGGCTGGTGATAATGGGCGCATCGTTGAGTAGCTTTGCAATAGCGTCGCCATCGAGGGTCGCCGACATAATTAATAATTTGAGTGGCTGACTGCTATCGCGAAATAATTCGCGTGCTTGCAGCGCAAGCGCAAGGCCGGTATCGGTATTAATACTGCGCTCGTGGAATTCATCAAAAATAATTAAACCAATGCCGGTTAATTCGGGATCGTCTTGTAACCAGCGGGTTAATAAGCCTTCGGTAATCACTTCGATGCGGGTTTGTGCACTTACTTTGGTGGCTTGGCGCATGCGATAACCGACGGTTTGGCCGACTTCTTCGCCTAGCATTTGCGCCATGCGGGTGGCGGCATTGAGGGCGGCGACGCGGCGGGGTTCTAGCACAATAATTTTTTGCTGCCCCAGCCATGGCTGCTCTAATAATGTGAGTGGCACTTGCGTAGTTTTACCCGCGCCAGGCGGTGCTTGCAGTACGGCTTCGTGGCGTTGATTTAAGGCATTACAAAGTTCGGCGAGGCAGGCGTGAATGGGTAGTGTCATACAGATGGCATATTAATAACAAGAAGAGGGCGGCATTGTACCTGAGTTGGTTGCAGTGCTTTTTTGGATAAATGCTCGATAAATAGAGGCTTACTAGCTGATCGGAAATAAAGAGTACACAATTGTAATTTTTTATATTATAATTCCCGAATGAAAAATGACGCTAGACAATTATCAACAGAAAATAAACATCAGCTACGAAAAATAGCTGTTCAGCGTGTGCTGGATGGTGAAAAAGCGGCTGCGGTTGCTCGTAGCTATGGTCTTGGCGACCGAACAATATATGTTTGGATGAAAAAATATAGAGAAGAAGGATTTGATGGCCTTGAGCCCATTGAACGAACAGGAAGAAATCGAAAATTATCTGATGTTGAGGAGCAGGAAGTTAAGCGGTGGATATTGGGTGGCGATCCGCGTCAACATGGTTTTGATTTTGGCTTATGGACGCGTCAAATAGTTTCAAATTTAATTGCGGATCGTTTCGGTATTGATTTATCAGTTACATCGACAGGTGAATTACTTCATCGATTAGATTTAACGCCGCAAAAACCATTGCGCAGAGCTTATGAGCGTGATGAGGAAGCGGTTGCAGAGTGGAAAGAAAAAGAATACCCAGAAATTCTAAAAGAAGCTAAAAAACAAGGTGCAAACATCTTTTGGTTGGATGAAGCATCGATCCGATCAGACGATCCATTACAGCGAACATGGGGCCTAAAAGGTCAAACACCTGTTGTCAAAACAAGCGGTCAGCGACAAAGAATTAATGCTATTTCGGCATTATCGAATAGTGGTGGTTTTTGGTATCACGTCTACGCAGGTAGTTTTAATGCTGATAAATTCATTTCGTGCTTAAAAGATTTTTTAAAAGGCAGAAAAAAACCAGTATTTATAATTACAGATGGTCATCCGGTGCACAAAGCCAAAAGTTAAAGATTTCATCAAAGAAAACGAAACCAAGATAAAGCTGTATTTCTACCCTTTCCATATGCACCTATTTAAATCCTGATGAGCTGGTTTGGAATCAGATGCGTAATATAGGGACATCAAAAAAGCCACTTAAAAAAGGCGAATCATTAATTAATAGAGCCATCGCCGATTTGGAGCTAATTAAAAACAATAAAAAATTAGTTAAGTCTTTTTTTAATGAATCAAATGTACGCTTTGCTGCCGCCTAGGTAGTATGCACGAAAGAACATTTCTCGTCTTTCCCGCGAAGGCGGGAATCCAGTTTTTTAACAACGTCATTCAATTCAAACCACTGGATCCCCGCCTTCGCGGGGATGACATGGAATTAACACACAATTTTATTTCGTACAAAACGCTCAAACATATTTTAAAAATTCATCAGGATTAAAAAATTGCAAAGACTCGATAAATTATTGGTTGATCGAAACATCGTGACCACGCGTGCACAAGCGCAAAAATTAATAGAAGCCGATTTGGTAGAAATACGTGTGGTAGGAATTTGGCAGATACAGAATAAACCCGCCGCAAAATGTGATGATCGTTGTGAAATACGTGTGGGCGAACATCCCGAGTTGCGTTATGTCTCGCGTGCGGGATTAAAATTAGAGGCGGCATTAACCGCGTGCGGCATTGCGGTAAAAGATTTTGTGGCGTTGGATGTGGGCCAATCGACGGGCGGTTTTACCGATTGTTTATTGCAGCACGGCGCCGCTAAAGTAGTGGGCGTTGATGTGGGGCGTGATCAATTAGTACCTGCTTTACGCGATGATGCGCGGGTGGTGTGTTTAGAAGGATTAAATGCACGTTATTTAACAGTGGATGATTTAGCTGATACCGAAACAGCATTCGATATTGTGGTTATGGATGTCTCGTTTATTTCGCAAACCTTAATTCTGCCCAATTTACCGGCGTTATTAAAACCGCAGGGTTTATTGATGACGCTTATTAAACCGCAGTTTGAGCTCGGCCCCGAGGCCTTAAATAAAGGTGGGATTGTTAAAGATCTGCAAAAAGTTGCGGCTTTGGAGCCAAAATTTAAAGACCTTATTCAAGATTTGGGTTTTGAGGTTTTAAATTATTTGCCAAGCCCCATCGAAGGTGGTGATGGCAATGTGGAATTTTTAATGGTCGCGCGTTTAGTGGGTGGTTGAGCCCCGGCATTTTTAACATTCACTATTCACATCAATGGCTTACACATCTTTTTTGCGCTCAACTGAGGTCTCTAGGTTTAATCGATTGCAGTATTCAGTCATGCAACGACATTCGCTAAACATACGCCACTTTTTATCCCACCAACGGCCACACCCAGCTAATGATCGTTAGCGATACTGCGCCCATAAAGATATTCATGGGTACACCCACTTTAAGGAAGTCGGTAAAACGGTAGTTGCCCGGCCCGTAAACCATGAGGTTGCACTGGTAGCCGAGTGGTGTTGCAAAGCTGGCTGAGGCGGCCATCATGATGCCAAAAATAAAGGGCTCGTTATTGAGGCCCGCGCGCGCCGCTAAGTCGAGTGCGATGGGTAGCATCAATACCGCTGCAGCATTGTTGGTGATGATTTCGGTCAGGATGGAGACGGTAACGTAGACCAAAATCAGCATTAACAATGGGTTGCCGCCACTGAAGGCAATAACCTTCTGAGCCAAAAAAGCCGCGACGCCGGTTTTCTCAAGTGCCACCCCCAAGGCAAACGAGGCCGCGATGGTGATCAGGACTTGAAAGTCCAAGCTCTTTTCGGCCTGGCTGATCGAGCAGCAACCGCTGGCTAACATTAAGCCCGCGCCCAGCAGCGAGGCGTAGAGCATGTTCATCACATCAAAACCAGCCACCAATACGACCAGCGCCAATATTCCCCACGCGAGCAGAGCTTTTTCGTGGCGCGGTTGGCTGGTGGCGAGGTCGTTGATCAGTAAAAAGTCTTTGTTGTATTTTTGGCGATGGACAAAGGCGGGGCGAGATTCGAGTAATAACGTGTCGCCGGCTTTAAGGCGGATATTGCTGAGGTTGCCTTGCACGCGCTCGCCGTTGCGCGCAACGGCCAAGACGATGGCGCCATAGCGGTCGTGGAATTGTGCATCGCGGATGGCGTAACCGACGGCGGCGCAATGGGGCGATACCACGGCTTCTACCAAACAGCGCTCGGCACGGTTGCCGCTAATGGCGTCGTACACGCCGGCTTCTACCGAGGGAATAATGCCGTTAATGCGCAGTAAGTCGGAGATAGCTTGGGTATCGCCTGCAAACACGAGGCGGTCGTTGGCGCGCAGTTTTTCTTCTGAGGGCGCGGCGGGCACTATCGCACCGGCGCGTTCAATTTCCACCAAATAAACACGCTCTAAATTGCGCAAGCCGGCTTGGGCAACGGTTTTACCGACTAAGGGGCCGCTGGGGTCTATGGCGACTTCCAAGGTGAATTCGCGCATGTTGCCAAAAGCATTTTTATCGCTGCGATCGGGCAACCATTTGGGGAAAAACAGCCACATAAAGGTTAAGCCCGCAATGGCTACGGGCACGCCGACAATACTAATGGAGAACAGCGAAAACCCCGCTTCACCCGTTAAAGCTTGATATTGGCCGTTAACGACCAAATTGGTGCTGGTGCCAATCAGCGTCATGGTGCCGCCTAAAATGGCGCAATAGCTGAGCGGAATCATCAATTTAGAGGGTGCGATGCCAATCTTGCGTGACCACGCAAGTAGGGCGGGAATCATGGTAGCGACCACCGGCGTATTGTTTAAAAAAGCACTTAATAACACCACCGGCGCAAACACGCGCGCGAGCGCACTGCGTTCGGTTTTGGGGTGACCGAGCAATTTATTAACGAGTAGATCAATACCGCCCGAGCTGTGAATACCGGCCGCCACCACAAACATGGCCGCCACCGTCATAACGCCGCTATTACTAAAGCCCGCCAGCGCTTCGCCACTGGTGAGAATACCTGTAATGCCAAGCAGGCTGAGGGCCGCCATCATCACTAAATGCGCGCCCAAGCGAGTGGTGATTAACACCAATAGTGCGCCCAACGTAATGCCCAACGAAAGCCAGCCGTGCCAATCCATAGTGTTTCTCTTTGAGGATAAGTGAAGTCGCCTAGATCTAGACCAAGCGCAAAATGGCGGCATATTACGGGCAATACCTATGGCAGGATAATACTTTGAAGCGCTTTGGTTATATCTGCAGGTTATATCAAGCGGTTTCGATTGCGCAAAAAAAAGGCCACCCGAAGGTGGCCTAAAAAATCACTGGAGAGAGTGAATTAGTTACAGCTTAGCGCTGCAAAGTTTTTACCTACGCCAGCAACACTTTCTAGCCGTGCTCTTACGCAGGCGGGGGTTGCGGGGGTGTAGCTGTAGGGCAGGGTGATGGGGAATTTTTTGGTGGTTGTCCAATCCGTTGCATCTACAGTGCCGCCACTAGTCCATGTGATGTTATAGGTAGCAAAATCGCTAGGAGATTGAATATTGTTATTGCGTAAATCCCACCAGCCACAGTTGCTGCTGTCATAGCGACAGGTCACAGGGTTTGCCGCGTTTTGGAACCAGTTGCTTTCGATTAGCGAGTAGCCTGCTTGACGCACGTTAATCCCTGATCCTGTAATGCCGTCGTATAAATTATTATACATGTGCGTCCAGCCACCGCGTTGCAAGGGTAAGCGAGCATTAACGTTGCGATAAACGTTATGGTGGAATGTGATTTCTCGACCGCCGGCAATATCGCTTGAGCTTGAGCCATCTAAGCCAATTTTTTGGCTATCGCGGATCACATTGTATGAAACGGTGATGTTGTGAGAGTTTTTCTTAATGTCAATTGATGATTCAAAGGTAAGATCGCCACCATCTCCAGGTGCACCATTACACTTATTGTTAACTGCAAACAAATCATTGTGGTCAATCCAGACGTTGGACGAATCATCGATACGAATCATATCGGCATCACTACTCGCGCCACCTAAGGCCCCAATTGTCATGTTGCGAATAATTACATTGCCTGCTTTGACAATGGTGATGCCAAAGTTAGCGGATGAACCGTTGGTGCCAATAATCGTGAGACCTGCCGTGTATTCTTTGAGCGCCACTTCGCGGAAGGTGTCATTCCAGTGCCCCTTAGGGCAATCGCCGTTCGCATTCGCTGTGTGATCTTTAACAATGGTATTAATGAGGCTATCTTCGTTACCGCTGTAAACAATCAGTAGGGGGTAAGCGCCTGCAGTAACTTTTTTACCTGCGTCGTCAATACGGGCGGCGGCTACGATTTCATTCATTTGGGCAAAGCTGGTAGCGTATTTAACGCGTGCGCCTGCAAGCGTGCTGCCTGTGACTTTTCCGGCACCATCATAAATGGGCAAACCACCGCCTTTAGTTGTCGCAAAACCACCTGCCGTGGTTGATTGCGTACCTTTGTTGCCATTTTCTATGGGGCCTGGATAGACGTATTTACCCGTGGGTGTGGTGCCAGTACTTGAGGTAGAACCTGCACTTGAGGTGGATGGGCTAGAGCTGGACGCCATGGCGGCACAGGTTTCGGCGGTTACCTGAGGGCCGCTGATGGTGATGGAGTCGATATTTGCCAAACCTAATTCGGTATCAGCAGTTAATACCAAACGGTTAGAGCCTTGGTTCAAGGCGATGCGGTTGATTTCTGTTTTCCAGCTAGTCCACGCGCCTGTTGAGGCAAGGTTAAAATTGGCCATTACGCCGTTATTACCATTAGCCACTAAAATACCGCTGCGGTTAGCGCCGTCTAAAAGGGCATAACGCACAGTAACGGTGTATTCGGCCGATTCGCTGGCATTAATTTGCCATGTAATGGTCGAGCCTTTGACGTTTTCGGCGTCCACAAAACCCGCGCCGTTATAGCCTGCATGCTTGGTATCTACGATACCCATGCCGCTTGTGCCGCAATAACCGGTGGTGTTTTCTTCAATTGTTAAGGCGGTGCCTGCGCTAACGGATGAAGCAACACTTGAGCTTGATGCGGGTGTACTTGATGCTGGTGCGGTTGATGAACTCGGTGCAAGGCTTGAGCTTGTTTTTGATGATGAAGAGCTGGCGATAGGAGCGCTTGATATCGGTGCCGTCGATGAAATGGCGGGGGTTGAGCTGGATTCGCCGGGCGAACCGCCACAGCCATATAAAGAGGCGGTCATCATTGCCGCAAGTGGCAGTAAAGTGTATTTCATAAGGGCACCGTTAAAAGTTGCGCCATCATCCTCGGTGAGAGATTGCATGGCGTTAATGTGTTTTTTTGGATTCCATGCGGTAGCCAAAATCCGTTAATTGGTATTACCGATTTTAGGGGGTTTAGCGTTTAAATTCACAAACCAGTTCATAGAATAGAGAATCGGCGTGAAAAAAATCCCTCATTCATCAATTGACGATCAGCGCGTCATTTTTGTTGTTAAACCAAAAAAATGGAAAGTCCTATAGTCTTCCATTACCAAAAAGGGGAGCGCTAAAAAACCGCGTTTGCCGAAGCCTGCTTTTAGCCAAAATCCCACTGTTAAAGCTTGCCCACATTGAGCGCCCTAAAAACGCTAGGTCGTTATGAATGCTCCATCGAATCGTTACCCAATGGTAAGTCATGACGAGTCTTTGCGGCGGCCAGCACTGCCCGAATGAATGTTGAGGATGGCTTAGTGGCTTGTTTAGCGGTTTAGTGGCTTAAGGTTGGTGTTTATTTTGACTGTTTAAAAATCCATACATTGGCGAGGTTATCGGCTATCTGCGGGATTTTCACCTGCTCCAATTGTTCAATGTAGAGTTTTAAAGATTGCGTGAAGTCGTGGTTATGTTGTAGCTCAATAAAGAGTTTAATTTGCCTTTTGAGCCGGTCCAAGTGATAAGTAAGCTCCAGCATCATTACGTAAGCTTCTTCAATTTCTAGCAGTGCATGGTTAATTTTTTCGGTGACAATTTGATCTAACCACTGCATGTAGGCACTGTTAATAATGCCCGATTGAGTAACCGATACTGTAATGTGAGCAATAGTTTTTTGAATATTAGCTAAGTTATTGTCGGTGTCGCGAGACGATATCTCGTTAGCTATTTCACTGCAAATTTCAATGCAACGAAGAATGTAATTGTTGCGGTGTTTGATGACGGTAATAACTTCTCGTGTTAATTCGGGTGGGATGCTGTGTTTTTTTTGTTTTGGTGATTCACGCAATAACAAAATAATTTGTTTGGCTATATCGCTATGCCAGCTTTGCTGATTGATTTGTATGATGGGTATTAAATCGGCGAGTGTTCGATTAAACGGTTTAAAGTTTTTAGTGTAAATGGCATTAATGCTATCGAGTAGATTAAGCAGTTGGCCCTCGTGCCCGAGTTTGGCGCCTGTGATGCCTCTTGGATACCCAGTGCCATCCAAATTTTCGTGGTGTTCAAGTACGGCTTGAGTAATTAAGGCGCTAATACCTTTGATGCTTTTTACTATGTTATAGCTAATGACGGGGTGTGCTTGGATTTGTTTCCATTCTTCAGCCGTTAACGTACTTTTTTTATTGAGAATATTGACATCAATATGAACCATACCAATGTCGTGACACATCGCAGAGATAAAAACATTCTCGGGTGAGTCCATGAATGAATTTAGCGATCGGCTTAATGTAAATCCAAACCATGCACAAAATAAAGCTTGCTCAAAAATATTCGGCATTATGAGTGATAGCACGGTTAGTTTTTGGCGCAACAGAGGCTGTTCGGCAAAAAGTTTACAGGCTTTACGTAAACGCTCGGGTTGATTAAATTTTTGATAAAGAAAAGCCGTGCAATCATCACTCGTTAAAAATTTTTCGATGTGTTGAAAAAGTGTTTCGGCGGTCAGCTCATTTTCAATAACGATGGAATCTTCTAGCGGTTTTTGCAGTTTGAATCTGGCAATACGCGCGGCGGTGGCGGCATCGATCGCCGAGCCTTTTTTTACCAGTATCTGGCCCTGTGCGTTACATATATTGTCTGTGGCTATGACATCGTTACTGTCATTAACCTTCGCCAAATGACCGGCATATGCATCCATAAAAATAGGCTCTCTAGTATTAATGTCATAAATTTGTCTATCCTGACTGGAAATTCCATAACCAAAAAATATTGCGGCAATGTTCGGCAATGTTCGGGGGTTAAAGATAAGAGTCTAGCTCCATTTTTTGATGGTGGCGTAGGCGCCAAATTTTTAAAGCTGGGCACGCCATTTTTTATCACCTCGTTCCCACGCTAAACGTGGCAACGAGTAATTCTCAGCGTTTTTGCTTGTTTGTTTATTGCCTTTAATCTACAAAAACTCCAAAATCTGCGTTTTTACCGCAGAGAGATGAGTATGACAATGACGGATTTACGCGTATTACAACGCACTTTAATAGTGATCACCTTGATGCTGGGTTTGACGGGCTGTGGTAGTCGCGCCCATAAGGTGTATTCCAGTGGCCATAGTATTGAGCTGCCTGCTGCGACGCTTTGGAATATAGAAAGCTTTACTGCCGTGAATGTTGCTCTCACGGGTTATGGTTATGACGGCGATAAGCTGGCTCTGAGTATGTATAGCTCTTCGCAGAGTGCGGCCTACGCCCCGCCGGGGGTAGGTTTGGCCGGCGCTTTAATTGCCGGCTCAATTATCGGTTCGGTAGAGGTGAAAAAAGCGCAAAAAGAAAAAAATGCGCGTGTCGCGCAGTTGCTAAATTCACTCACTGCTATCGCATGGACCGATAAAATTTCGACATTAACGCCAATATCGGGCGATGGTCAGGTTGTTATACAAAAAGGCATCGCCACCCCAAAACATGTGGTGGGTAATGTTTTAGTGCTCACGCCTGTGCTTGAGATAACCAGTAATTACATGTCTTTAGAATTACATGTGCTGGCGCAGGTATGGCGTGCGGGTAAGGCTCAAAAATCGAGTAAGCCTCAGTACAGTAATTATTTTCATATACAGTCTGATAGTTTATGGAGTGGCAGTGAATCCTTAACGGATATCGATCAAAAATCGCCAGAAGATTTGGCGGTCTATATTAATAGTCTTTTATTCCCCGTGCGGGCGCTGGTTGAAAACGATTTAAAAACTTTAGGTCAACCTAAATCGAGCCCCGAAAATATTCGTTTTAAAAATCACATGGGTAATTATTTTGAGATGGGTTATCTATTGGCAAAAACTGAAGATAGGGTGACGTTTAAGTCTTTACGGGGTGAGGTTAAGCACTACCCCGCGATAATCGTGGAATCTAAAAACTAGTGTGCGTGCCATTTTTTAAATAGCGACCATAAAAAAAAGCCCCGAATCGTCAGGGCTTTTTTTATGGTGCGAATGCTTCAATATTATTTTGCGGCAGGCTCTGTAATGGCTGGTTTTGCAGCAGTGCTGGCGGTATTTAAATCATGCTTTATGGATTCAATGGTTTTTTCTAATGAGCTATAAACTTCATTCGTTAAGTTGGGAAAGCCCTCTTCGTCCCAAGGGGTGGGGATGGACAGGTTGGTATTGGTTAAACGATACCAGCTCACTTTTTTATCCTGCAAATTAACCAGCTCGCCCCAAATGGTTGCGGTTGCTGTCGGTGGTGCTGTTGGGACTGGGGCATAGTAAGGGCGAGTTGTACCTATGTGCTCCATACGTAAAACTAAGATGTAATCCAAACCATATTTTTGTTTGTAGGTGCTGTAATCGTTTAGCGATGTGCCGTCTTTATGGGTTTTAAGTTTGTTGGCGGTTTTGTTGTCTAGACGCGTCTCAATAACAGAGGCATCAAATCCTTTTTCATCTAGCATTGCTTCAATTTTGGTGCCCATTTCATCAAAGCTCGTAAATTTAAGCTCGCCGAGATGCTTATTTAATTTGCTATTGGCGGTGGCAATAATGGCTAAGTCTAATAGGCCAATACTACCGGTGTAGTTTGCGCTGGCTTTACTGTTTTCGCTTAATAAAATACCAATTTTGGCGTCTGCTTTAACGGGGGCGGTGAAAGGAATGGTGGCAGGAATACTGGCACAACCTGCAAATAAACTTAATCCTAGAGCAGTGATGCATACCTTGAAAAACTTGTGCATAAAAAATCCTTCGTGTTGGTGGGGTGTTGGTGGGGGCGCCATTCTATAAAATAATACGGCGAAGTCAATTGATTGCCAAAAGGCTCCGCTTAGATGAGCCATGTTGTGGTTTTTTGAGTTTTTTAATCGCTGCAACTGCTCAGCGTTTTTGCTTGTTTGTTTTTTTGTTTCGCAGCCACAAACTGCACGCCCCCGTTGCCGCTAATAGCAGTAATAACAGCGTGGCAATATCCATCACCAAAACACCAACCTTGCCAAATAATCGGCCGGAATGGAGATCGAGCAAAAAACGTTCTTGCGTGATGCCGGGAATAGGGCGCTGCTGGTTAAGCGCTTCGGCGAGTTTGGTGGGCAGGGTTTGTGATTGGCTCCAGCTGATATTTTCGGCGGCGATATTTTCGTCGTTCCATTCGCCGCTATCTTCATTAAACAGTTCGATTTTTTGCGTGGCGAGCAGGGCGATGGCGTTGTTTTTAGCCAAGCCTAAATTTTGTGCGCTGGCGGGTAGGTTGGTTAATGTCTCGATTAACTCACCGCTGGTGGTTAACCACACTAAGGTGTGATCACACAACAGCGCCATATCTTGCTGGCGAATAACGGCGCCTTTAAGTGTGCCGTTACAGTCGGCAATCTCTTGCTGGGATAAAAAAATATGGTTATCGACTTGTGTTAGCCAGATGTTTTGTTGATTAAGGGTTTGATTAAAACCTTGGGTTATTTTGGGGTTGTTGATGCCGTAGAGCTTCGCTATTAAAGGCGAATACACAGGTTTATGCGCCCAGCCAAAAAAATCGCTGTGATTAATAAAAATACCCGTGACCACTAACAGCACAACAATGGGCGCAATGATTAAGCCGCTGCGGCGATGCCATTTGAGTAGGGCGGGGAGAAATGTTTTTTTCATTTTTTAAAAGCTATCTGGCGTGATTTTTTGTAACTATTTCAGCGGCTTAACCTAATGCGCTTGAAGGGTTGTTTTCAGGGCATTTAAGCGTCGGGAGCGCTTGTATAGCGCCCATGGATGGCTTGAGCGGCCCAGAAAATAACCCTTCAAGCGCTTTCCAGTGCCAGATCGAACGGTTACGTTTTTAGGGGTTTCGTCTATTGCGTGATGGGTGCAATTTGTTGTGCAAGGTAGAGCGCCCAGCGTGCGGTATTGGTGACGGCGCGTACCGATAAAGTGGCGCCGGTAATGCCATCAATTTTTTTATCTAATTGCTGATTATTTTGCAGTTGTCGCTGTGTAAATTGCTCGGTAAAAAAGGGATGCTTAACCTCCCAGCCGCGCGATTCGTTAAAGGCCAAAATACTTACCTGCTCGATCTGTTGATCTTTAATCACAATGCCAATTTGGATGGGGCGTTCTTTGCCGATTTCTTCCAAAATCCACGCACTTTTATTCAGCTGATTATCGTTCTGCCAATAACGCACTCGCAGGCCTGCATAGGCGTGACTGAGGATTTGCTCGGCCACAATTTTGTCGGCGGCATTTAGCCAGTAAGTTTTACTGGTGACGGCGGCGTTGCCATTCTCGCTCTGCTGGCCAAAAGCGGCCTGCAAAAACTGTTCTTGCGTCAGGTATTGCTCGGCGTGGGGCGAGTGGGCGCCCAGCAGCATCAATCCCGCCACTAATAATGTGCGCGTGAGCTTCATCTTAAAAACCTTCGCAGTCGTAGCCGATGGCGGGCATTAGTGCTTCGTAGCGAGCGTCGGTTAGGGTGCGTAAAAAACACACCAAGTCTTCAACATCTTTAGCCGACATTTTGTTGCCGTCTTTTAGCTCGGTATCGCTAATGTTTTGTGCCACTTCGGGATCGGCCCATGGCTTTCCTGTTTCGGGATTGGTGGTGTGAATAGAATCCGTTAAGTAGTGATCATAAAATTGCACCACCGTACTTAAATTGCGGAACACGCCGTTGTGCATATAAGGCGCCGTAACCGCGATATTGCGTAATGTGGGCACTTTGAACTTACCCCTAGTACCGGCCTTAGCATCGGCTGCAGTCACCGCTGGGTTAAGTGCTAAACCCTCGTCAATAAATGTATCGCCTTTGCCATTAATGGCGCGCGCGGCGGTATTTACGGGAACGCCAATGTTGTGATATTCAAAACTGGTAAACACTTCTTGTTTATTACTGTTAGGGCGCAGTTGGTGGCAGGTGGCGCAGTTAACAAATTGCTGTGAGAAAAACAGTGCTTTACCGGCGGCGGCTTTAGAGAGTGGGTCGTAGCGATATTCACCGCGCAGGGATTTATCGTATTTGGAATCGAACGGCGATAGCGCTGGTGTTTTTTCGAAGGCGCCGAGGCTATCGGTAATGGCGTTGTAGGCGGTTTCGGTTTTATCAAACACCGTCGCGCCGTAGAGCGCTTTAAGGCTGGCGACATAAACGGCATTTTCTTGCACGCGCGCAATCACGCTCGCCTCGTCGGGCATGCCCATTTCGATGGGGTTTACCAGTGGGCCAGCCGCTTGAGCGGTTAAATCGGCGGCGCGCCCATCCCAAAATTGACCCCCCACAAAACCGCTGTAATCCGGTTGTTGGCTATTAAATCGGGCGTGGCTACCCATGCTAAAGGCGGGGCTTAAAAACGCATAAGCGGCGCTTGGGGTGTTGCGATCTCCCAGCGAAAAACCATCATCACCCAGCGATACCGCGCTCACGTCGCCGTTGGCATCTAAACGATTATCGATAAAACCGTGCTCGGGATTATGGCAGGTGGCGCAGGCTTGGCGGCCGCTGAGCGATAAATTGGCATCGCTAAATAATTGTTCGCCAAGCAAGGCTTTGGTGGCAATGGGCACTATTGCGGCACTGCTCGAACTGCTTGAGCTGCTCGAAAAGTTGATGGCATTGCTCGACGCCGAGCCGCCACCAGAAGATCCACAGGCGCCAAGGCCTGTGACGATAGCGACGAGGCCGAGATATTTGAGTAGCGTAGGCACGTAATCACCCTGGTTTTGTTAGCGGTAGTCAGCCGTGAGGCTGGCTAAAAATAGCGGGTTGCCAGTTTAGCATAGGGCGGTTTGGCTTATTACATGAATCTAACCATAAGATGAATTGATAACGATTCGCATCTTTGTTATTGTTGCCGCCTATTTTGAGTTAACGAGGGCAATCTGATGAAATTAGTAAAAACAGCATTATGCGTAACAATGGCAGCATCTTTAGTGGCATGTGGTAGTGGCGGCGGTGGCTCTAAGGATACGGCAGCATCGAGTGTGGCCAACGCCAGCTCTTCTTTCGCCGCTACGACTAGCTCTTCTTTCGCCGCTACGACTAGCTCTTCTGCTAGCACCAGCTCGGCACCCGCTACTCAAGCCATTAACCTGACCAATGTTAAAAAGGTCGTTGATACCAATGCCGATATCGCCTTAGCGGTTTACAGCGATGCCGTTGATACAGCGGTTGCTTTGCAAGCAGCCATTGCCACCTTTAAAGCTACGCCAACCCAAACCAACTTAGATGCCGCCCAAAAAGCCTGGTTAGTGGCGCGCGAGCCCTACGGCCAAAGCGAGGTTTACCGCTTCCGTTTAAGCCCTATTGATTCCACTAACTATAAAGATGAAGACGGTGCCGAAGGCGCGATTAACGCATGGCCCTTGGGCGAAGCCTTAATTGATTACGTTAAAGAAGGTACCGATTTCGGTGATGATCAAGTTGGCGTGAGCGAGCATGCCTCGGGCGTTAATTACCCCACCCAAAATATTATTAATTCAAGCGTAGTGATTGATGCTGCACTGATCGCTAACTCGGCTACCGCCAAAGACGAGCACGATGTGATCTCTGGCTATCACGCACTGGAATTTATGTTGTGGGGTCAAGACCTTAACCTCGATGGCAGCGCCGATACCGAGGATGATCGTGAAATGTCTACTGGCATGGATATTTTGAACTCCGGCGGCCACCGCCCCTTAACCGACTTTACAACCGACCAATACGCCGCGCGTCGTTTCCAATTTTTAGAGGTGGTTGCGCAAAAGCTTGTGGATGATTTAACAGCCGTACGCGATGGCTGGAAACTAGGTGCAACTTACCGCACTGCCTTTACCGCCGTGACTACCGAAGCAGAAGCCAAACAAAAACTACTGGAAATTTTAACCGGCATGGGCACTCTGTCTGAGGGTGAGTTAGCGGGCGAGCGCATGCAAATTTCGTTTTCGTCAGGCTCGCAAGAAGACGAGCACTCCTGCTTTTCGGACAATACCCACCGCGATATTTGGTTGGATGCCGAAGGTATTTCGAACAGCTACTACGGTGATTACGCAGGTTACGACAGCACCTTAAATGGCGAAGACAACGTAATAACGCGTGCCGTGAATGGTTACGGTTTGGACGATTATTTGGTCGATGCTGGTTTAACCACATTGGCAGTCGAGTTAAAAACGGCTTTTACCCTTACCGAAACCAGCTACAAAGAAATTGATGCATCAGCACGCGCGGGCACGCCGGTTGATAATTTGATTATTACCAACCGTACCGCCACTAACCCCATGTACAAAACCATTGTGGCGTTGAATGCGCAGGCTACCAAAATTGCTAAGTTGGCCGAAGCTTTAGGCATCGACGGTGACGTGGTTGATGGCGGCGCCAGCGAGTGCGATACCACCAATCCTACGGCGACCTGCCCATAACTTTTCTACGCGAGCCTTCACGGGCTCGCGTTAAGCGATTGAATTGGTCACTTTTTTGCGAGCTTCGCATTCTCCTAAACCAGGCCTTGCCTGGTTTGTTGCTATGTTGGCGCTGCTTTTATGTGCAGGCTGCCAACCTTCTCCTGTTTCCACGCTAAATACAGTTCCCGATTATTTCCCCGCCGAGGCCTTGCCCGGCGGCGCGACCAGCGTATCGACTAAGCCCTTTGCGCGTTTTGATAAACCTGTAGCCAATCTCGCTGCTGGGGCCAAACCCCATTTTTACGCCGGTAAAGCGCTGGCCCAACAACCGTGGATTAAGGCGCCCGCGACCACCGATGCCCGCGATGGTTTAGGGCCAATTTATAACGCACGCAGTTGTTTGGCTTGCCACATCAAAGGCGGTAAAGGCCGCATGCCGGACGACGAACAAACCCAAGTGCAACACGCCTTGGTGCGCATGAGCATTACCGACCCTGCCGGTGCCAAAAACCCCCGCGATCCTAAAAAAATGTTGCCGGAGCCAGTTTATGGCGAGCAATTGCAAACCCAATCCACGGCTTTATCCCATCAACTGCGCGGCAGTACTTTTACCAATCCCGCGACCGACGATGTAAAACCCGAGGCCTACGCTTACGTGCGCTGGCACGAAAGCACCATGACCTATCCCGACGGCCAAACCCTAAACCTACGCCGCCCCGAGTTAATCTTGCGCGACTTAGGTTATGGCCCAATGCACGCCGATACCCAGCTCAGCCTGCGTTTAGCGCCCGCGATTTTGGGCATGGGTTTGATCGAGCTAATCCCGCAGGCGCAAATAGATGCCTTGGCCGACGAGCAAGACGCCAATGGCGATGGTATTTCGGGCCGCGTGAATTGGGCGTGGGATGCGGCGCGCGGTATTCGCGCACCGGGCCGTTTTAGCTTAAAAGCCAACCGCGCTTTTTTAGATACCACAGTGGCCGCTGCTTTTGCGGGTGATTTAGGCATTAGTAATCCGGTATTTCCACAGCAACCTTGCAGTGCCGCGCAAACGCGCTGTTTAAGTGAGGCGACAGGCAATAATGCCGAGGGCTTTGAGTTACCGGCCGATTTGCTGGAGTTGGTAGTCAATTTTAATCGCCATCTTGCCGTGCCCAAAAGTCGATACAGCGAGACAAATACCCAAGGGCGCACGCTGTTTTATCAATCCCAATGCGCCAGTTGCCATCACCCGCGTTTTGTCACGGGTAATAGCGAGGCTTTTCCCGCTTTGGCCAATCAAGTGATCTGGCCCTACAGCGATTTTTTACTGCATGACATGGGCGCCGCGCTGGCCGATAATCGCCCAGATTTTGACGCCACCGGCCAAGAATGGCGCACGCCGCCGTTGTGGGGTTTGGGGCTAAATACCGAAGTGAACGGCAGCCATAACTTGTTACACGATGGCCGCGCCCGCTCGGTAGCCGAAGCGATTCTATGGCACGGCGGCGAAGCCGAAGCGGCTAAAAATGCGTTTATGCAGCTAAGCGCTGGGCAGCGTGAGGCGCTGGTGGAATTTGTGGGGACGCTTTAAGTGTGTTTTGATCGCAGTTTTTTGTAGGACTGAATAATTACCATATCTTTAAAATCACCGATCAAAACGGTAAAAGGCTTATGACCGATCAAACACACATTACCCGCCGCAACCTCTGCATTGGCTCGGCCTCTTTGGGTTTGTTGGCGTTGACGGCGGGGGTTTGGCGCTATGCACCGCCGCGCGCGCGTGAGTTGTTTATCTCGGCGCAGGGCGATAAGCCCGAGACTTTTGGGCTGGCGTGGGTCGATGTGAATAACCTTGATGCCCACAACCCACGGGCGCAAAACCTGCCCGCGTTTTTTCGTGGACATGGCACGGCGCACAATCCTGTTGCTACGCACAAAGTGGTCATGCTTGCGCGCCATCCGGGTAATGAAGCGATTGAAATTGATCTCAATCAAAACCGCATTCTTGCGCGCTTTAGTTGTGTGACTGAGTCTTATTTTGAAGGCCATGGCTGTTATAGCGCCGATGGTTTGCGTCTTTTTACCAGCGAAACACACCGCCAAACGGGCGTCGGCAGTATTGGTATTTACGATACTAAAAACTGGAAAAAGCTTGGCCAAATGGACAGTTTTGGCATCGAGCCCCACGAGCTTAAATTAATGCCCGACGGCTTCACCTTAGTGGTTGCTAATGGCGGTTTGGGCTATTCCAATACCAGTTTGGGTTACTCCAACGCCAGCGAGCGCACGCCCAACAATTTGGCATCTATGGATTCCAACCTCAGTTATATCGATAGCCGCAGTGGCACATTGCTAGAGCAGGTGCGCCTGACCCAGGTGCCCAACCCTACGGAATTTAGTGCCGAGGCGTTAAGCAAAGCGAGCTTGCGCCATATTGATATTGCCGCCGATGGTCAAGTGGCCGTGGCCATGCAGGTGCAGCGCGACGCGATAGCAGATAAAACTATTGTGCCTTTAGCCGCACTGCACCGCCGTGGCGAGGCCCTGCAGTTGCTCGCGCATCCTATGCCCGTGATTGCTCAGCTGCAGGATTACATGGGCAGCGTGGCGATTAACTCGGCGGCGGGGGTGGCCGGTTTTACTAGCCCGCACGGTGATTTGGCGGTGTTTTGGCATTTGGTCAGCGGCATATTTGCGGGCTACCACGAGCTACACGATGCTTGCGGTATCGCGGTGAGTGGAGATCAAGAGCACTTTGTTTTATCTAATTCGGCAGGCCAATTGCGTTTTATTCACGCGCTGACTCTGCAAGAAAACCCCCAACGCCGCCTAGCTTTTGCAGGTTTGCATTGGGATAACCACCTTTCGATAATTTCGACTCGTCCGCCCGTAAGCGCTGCCTAACGTGACCCTCTTTATGAAAATATGTAAACCTATGAAACTGTTGAAATTGATAAAAATCGCTAAATCTTCTGTGTTGTTAGCTTGCATTGCGGCAGGTTGTTTGACCTTAACCGCCTGCAACGACACCCGCGAAAACGACAGCGTGGTGGTGACCCAAGCGGTATTGGATGCCACCTTGGCCGAAGCGGTTGATGCGCAAATTGTGCCGGCGGTTGATCGTTTTAAACATCAAAACCAAGCCTTAATAAACAGTGCAAATACTTTTTGCGCCACGCCAAGCGAAACACATTTAATCGAATTGCAAAACCAATGGAAAAACTTAGCCGCCGCGTGGTACGCGTTATTGCCTTATAACTTTGGCCCGCTTAACGACGATGTGGTTTTTCCCGAATATATTAAAGTGGATTCTTACCGTTTAAACGGCACCGATTACACCGCTACAGTGCGTGCCGAAATCACTAAAAACCTAAAGGGCAGCTTTGCATTAAATGCCGATTATTTTGCGGCGCAGGCATTTCAAAAATTAGGTTTATTAGCGCTGGAAGTTGCCTTGTTCGAAAGTTATCAAAACGCGCAACAAACACCGGCAGTCATTGTTGAGGAATTTGTGCAAATGCCACGCAAATGCCAAGTGGTACAGGGCTTGGCGCAGCAATTAATGGTCTCGGCGAATTATTTTGAAAACGGCTGGCGCAGCGATTATAAAAATACTGGCAAGGCTTACCGCACGCTCTTTTTAAATGCGCAATTAGCCGATGGCACACCGCCCATTACGCAGTTATTAAGTAGTGTGCAAGAAGCGCTCGATTATTTAAAAAAGCGTAATGTCGTCAATAATCGCGCGCAATTATCGGGCGAGACATGGGTGTTGATGGCGGCGCTGGTAGACGAGGTAGACACTTTATTAAACGGTACTGGACGCAATCAATTTGCCATATTCTCGTTAATGACAGCCAACGGTTACAGCAGCAGTGTTGCCGCTGTTAAAACAAATATTGCAGGCTTGCGCGATGCGATTAATAGTCGCGATGCAGGTGTTTTTGCCAGCTATTTAGGATTGCTCGATGGTAATTTTAAACGTGAAATCCCCAATGCTTTAAATGTGCAATTAGGCTTGAATTTTACCGATGGCGATTAATGAATTTTTGTAACTATTCAGCCCTGTAGCCCACAAGCCGTTGTGCAATTATTTTCTGGGCCGCTAGGCCTACAGGATGTAGGTCATAAAGGTAATGCAGGAGCAATTACCTACAAGCCATCTCGGCTTTGTGCTCCTGCAAAGCTCTACCCCCACGCATCCGTGCTGGGGCCGACGCTTAAATGCCCTGAAAATAATCACTCAACGGCTTGTTTGATCGCAATTTTTTGTAGCGCTGAATAGCTATGAATTTTTAAAAATCGCTTACCCATTTTTGTAATTAACTTATTTAACGCGTGTAAAAAACTATGAACATAGCCCCCAAAAAAATAGCCCGTATTATTTCTTTAGTCACTGCTTTTACGCTGAGCCAAAGTGCCTTTGCGCAAAACAGTTCTGCAGCCAGTTTGTCGCCACAAAACAGTATGAGCGAAACAAAAAAAAATGAAGAGACTATTCGTCGCTTAGAGGCGCGCATAAGCGAGCTAGAAAAAAATACCGACGAACGCTTAAATTTTATGGCCGATGCTGTTGAATCGCAGACCAAAAATAATCATAAAAACAAAGTGAGTTTTGGCGGTTATGGCGAAATTCATTACAGTAATCTTGATGTTAATGGCACCGATTTTCGTGAATTAGATATGGCCCGTTTTGTGTTATTTACGGCTTACGATTTTAACGAGCACATTCGTTTTGTCTCTGAGTTGGAAGTCGAGCATACGCTTGTCAGCTCGGGCAGCCGTGGCGCGGTAGAGTTGGAGCAGGCTTATATCGAAATTGATATACAGCCCAATATGCATGTAAAAACCGGTGTTATTTTAATGCCCATCGGCATCACCAACGAAACCCACGAGCCACCCACCTTTTACGGCGTAAAACGCCCCGTAATCGAAACCACTATTATTCCCACCACGTGGTATTCGGCGGGTATGAGTTTTAATCATCAATTTGAGAGTGGTTGGAGTTACGATTTAATGGTGTCCGAAGGTTTAAAAACCGACGACCCCACCGCAACCCCTGGCGCCGATCCCTTTGATTTAAAAGCGGGCAAACAAAAAGGCTCGTTCTCGGCCGCTTACGATTTAGCCTTAACAGGCCGCGTGACTTACCGTGGTATTCGCGGTTTAGAAGTCGCCGCCTACGCCCAACAACAACCCGACCTCGACCAAAGCGCGCGTAATTCCTACGCCGATAGCGCAACCATGCTGGGCGGCCATGTGGTGTATCAGTTAAGCGACTTCACCGCCAAAGCCCTTTACGCCCGTTGGGATTTAGAAGGCGACGCCGCCAAAGCAGACGGTAAAGATGTACAAGCGGGCGGTTACGTCGAACTCGACTGGAAACCCCTACAACAATGGGGCGCCTTTGTACGCCAAAGCGCGTGGTCGCAAATGCAAGATGTCGACGGCAGCCAAACCGATGTAGGCATTAATTATTACCCGCACCCTGATGTGGTATTTAAAGGCAGTTATCAATTGCAAAATGATGATGCAGGCAATAGTGATGGGTTTTATTTGGGTAGCAATACGTAACTGAACGAAGCACACGTTTTTTTTTTTTTTTTTTTTTTTTTTTTTTTTTTTTTTTTTTTTTTTTTTAAAAAAAAAAAAAAAAAAAAAAAAAAAAAAAAAAAAAAAAAAAAAAAAAAAAAAAAAAAAAAAAAAAAAAAAAAAAAAAAAAAAAAAAGAAGTTACGCATGCTGGCGGTCGTCAGGCATTTTGATGCTCGGCGCATTTTACGGACTGGGCGCGGTCTATGCCCGCAGGATGGGCCTGTCGATCGGCGACACGGCGGCGTTCATGAGCGTCGTCATCGTGGGCGGCGTGGCCCTGCAGTGGCCGGCTCGGACGGCTGTCGGACCGGTTTGAGCGTCGCCGGGTCCTCGTCGCGACCGTCGCCGGCTGCGTCGCCGTCACCGCCTTGCTTTCGGTCCTCGCGTCGGGGTGGTCTCTGCTGGCCGCCGGGGCGTTGTTCGGCGGCTTCAGCTTCGCCCTTGTATCCACTGTCGGTCGCCCATACCAACGACCATCTCGCCCCGGCGCAATGGGTGGCCGCCGCAGGCGGGCTGGTGCTCATCTATTCGATCGGCGCGGTGGCGGGGACTGCCATTTCCTCTCGCGGGCACGGCGATGCGCCTGTTCGGCCCGAGGGGGCTGTTCCTCTCGATATGCGCTTGCGCCGGCGCGGCCCTGCTCTTCGCCTTCTGGCGGCAGATCGCGCGCCCGCCCAGCCGACCGGGCTGCAGCAGCCCTATCGCGTACTGCCGCGGACGACGCCTCGTCGCCGCGACCCTCGAAGACAGGCCGGGAAGCGAAGACCGCTCGTCAGGAAGAAGAATTTTCAGGAAACATCGAGGAGGGGAGTGGCTCCGCGGGTAGGATTCGAACCTACGACCAGCCGATTAACAGTCGGCTTGCTCACTACTGAGCTACCGCGGAACACTTCCTCTCGGGAAGGCGGGCGCTATAGCAGCGCTGAGTCAGCCCTCGTGCAACGGGAAATATCCGATTGGCCGTAATCCCCATCGTCGATTCGCGCGACGCCCGCGTCGCCCCCTTCCGCGATAGGCGCGAGCGCGACCTGACGGGCCGGGAAGGCCTGTTCGTGGCCGAGGGCGGAAGCGTCGCCGGGGTGCTCGCCTCGCCGGCCTCGCTCTGCCGTCCGGTCGCGGCCCTGATCGCGGAAAAGCGCATCGCCGCCCTGGCCGATGTCATCGACGCCCTTGCCGTCAGGAACGCCGGTCTGGTCCGCGCCCCCAACCGGTGCTGGACGGCGTCGCCGGCTTTCATCTGCACAGGGGCATTCTGGCCCTTGGCGCGAAACCCGCTCCGAGCCCGTTGGACGACCTGCTTACCGGCCTGGGCGAGGACGCCGTCGTGGTGGTCGCCTGCGGAATCGGCAATCATGACAACATGGGCGGCATCTTCCCGCGCCGCTGCCGCCTTCGGGGCCGCCGCCGTGCTTCTGGACGACCGCTGTTGCGACCCCTTCTACCGCAAAGCCATCCGCGTCTCGGTCGGCGCGGTGCTGCGCACCCCGATGTCGACGGGCCTGGACGCGGGCGAGATGGTTGAAGGTCTGCAGGCGGCCGGCTTCCTTCCGCGTCCTCGCCGCCATGACCCTGGTCGTCGCCGTCGCCGCTGCATTTCGCCGAGCGGGGCGGGCGCATCGCCATCGTTCTCGGCGCCGAGGGGCCCGGGCTCCTGACCCACCTGCTCGAGCGGTGCGAGACCATCGGCATCTCGATGGCCGGTAGGCTTCGATTCCTTCAATGTGGGAACCGCCGGCCGCCATCGCCCTGCATCATTTCACCCGCGGTGCCTGCTGCCTTCACCGTTTCGCGATTAACTCTTCGTATACCTTGATGAACGGCGGAAACTGTATCGTGGCTGTGTGGTGGTCCGGGGGAGTTGGCTATGTTCGACAACATTCTGTTCTTTATGAACTGCAACGCGCGCGTCGCGGTCGCCATCACCATCGTCGCCGCGACGGTGAGCGCGGCCACGGTCATCGGCTGGATGACCGCGCCCATCTGAACTGTCCGAAAATCGCGATGGAGGCCTGACCGGGAATCGAACCCGGGTGCAAGGATTTGCAGTCCTTCGCGTAACCACCCCGCCATCAGGCCGTGACCCATCGCAAGAGGGCCGCGTCGTCGCGAGGCGCGTTCGCTATCAGATCGGATTGTCCCCCGCAACGCACAGACCTATAAGCGCGCGAGATTTCCGGCGCATTACCGCGCCCTGGCCATAATCGGGACGATCGACAGATGGATTTCGCCGCCGCGCGCAAGGTCATGGTGGACAGTCAGGTCCGGGTGAACGACGTCACCGATCGCGACCTGCAGGCGGCCCTGCTTGCGGTTCCTCGTGAGCGCTTCCTGCCCGCCGACCGCGCTTTTCTCCGCCTATGCCGAGATCGAACCCGGCATCGCCGGCGGGCGTCGTCTGATGCTGGCCCGCGACCTGTCCAAACTGCCGATGGCGCTCGAGCTGCGCGCGGGCGAGACCGCCCTAGCCACGCGCCGGCCCCTACGCTGCCGCCGTCCTGGCCCGGATGGGTCTTGAAGGTCACGGCCCAGGAAGCGGACCCGGCGGTGCTGGACGTGGTCGGCCCTGCTCTCGCCGAGTCTTGGGGTCGACGGCGTTGCGGCCCCGTTCCTCAGCCCGGTGGGTGAGTTTTACGACCTCATCGTTTCGGAAGCCGCCACCCCTGTGCGACCGGACGCCTGGCTTGCGGCGCTCA
>JAXHOG010000030.1:0-53464 GCA_034519605.1 Marinagarivorans sp. | reverse complement strand
CGCCGCCCGGGCGCGCGGCGCGGTCAAAGCGCCAGGCCCAGCGGGGGCACGAGCAGCGGGCGGCAGTGTCCTTCGCCGACCAGGCTGTGGAGAGCATCGCCGAGGTCCAGAGCGGGTTGCAGGGCGAAGCTGGTCAGGCGAGGGAGCAGGGGCACGGACTCGCTTCCCTGCGACCAATGCCGGGCCATCGCCACCAGCGCGAGCTCAGCAGTGTGCCCACACCCGCCAAAGGAGCCGCGCTCATCAAGGCCAGCAGGAGCGGCATCACCGCGCCCGTGGCCATCGGCGTGCGGCCTGGCACCAGGTCGCCGGGCTCAGCGCCGGCCAGCCGGCGCGCCTCGGCGTCGCGCGTGTGCTCGGCGCCTGGGCCGCCCATCGCAGCGTCTGGGCAAGCGGGCGTCATCGAGGCCTTCGCGCTGGGAACCCGGCTGGTGAGGGCGCCCCACCGGCCAGTGCAAGCCGCCATCCACCAGCAACAGCACGAGCACCACGCCCCAGCCCATCATCCACATCAGTGGCGTCGCTGATCCATCACCACTCGGCGGGGCTGCTGTCCGGCCAGCCAATGGATCAGCCACGCCCGCGACCTGCAGCTCTTCCAGCAGGCAAGGTTGACCACATCGCCAGCCAGGCAGGCACGGGCCAATCGGCCACGCCACCGGCCAGTTCGCCGACGCGGGCCGAAGCCACCGCCGACACGGCCCAGTCCAGCAAGCGCAACCATGAAACGCGGCCACGGCGCCCGTCCACAGTGGCGACAGGGACGAACAGGATCCAGATGGCGGCTTTCATGGGGGTCTCACCGGATTCGCTGGCGTTGGTCGGTGGGGCATCCAGCAAGCCAGAGGGCGGGGAGCCAGCGCTTTCGCGCCAGGCCAGCGCCATGGCATCGCATCACAGCCACCTCACCGTCGGCCAAGTGGCCATCAGCCAGAAACGATGGCTTCGCACAGGCGCCGCACCTCGGCGCGCAAACGCGGGTTGCGTACCTCGCCGAGCAAATGTTCGCGGATGTCCGAATCCAGCAGCGCCGACCCGCCCCAGGTGGCCGTGCCAGTGACTAAAACCACAAAACTTTACGAAAACATCAAGTCATACAAAGAATTTTTAGGGGAGATTTCATCAAGCAAATTGCTCACTTTTTTTGAGCACTATAAAGACCTTGAAGAAGGCAAATGGGTAAAAGTAGAAGGCTGGGGCGATGTTGATGTGTTTAATAAACAAATACTTTCGGTACAATAGCACTTCACGATAAAAGTGCATAATCCGCTGGTAATGTGACGACTTCTTGGCTGGCTTAGAGCCCTTCTGGGCCAGCCAAGAAATCGACAACATTATGACTATCTATAAAAGCACAAAGACTCATCGCAACGCGTCGCCACAAGCCAAAAATACTCTCGGATTCACACTGATTGAGTTTATGGTCGCCATAGCCATTCTCGCTATCTTTTGAGCCGTTGCGCTGCCAAGTTTTAGTTATTGGATGGCCAAAAACAAGATCCGATTATGTCACTGATTTATTGTTCCGGCAGATGCAAGGCGCAAGAGAACACGCCATTAATCACAATAGGAAAGTGACGTTATGCGGTATCGACGCTACCGGCAAATGTATAGATAAGGCATTTACAAAACTTGTTATATTTATTGATGACAATAAAAATAACATTGTAGATATAACAACCGATCCAAAAACAACTGAAGCCGTGATTAGTGAAACCGCGTTTAATACGCCGAGAGGCTCACTTAAACTTAACATTGCGGGTGGAGCAGTATCCTTTAAACCAGACGGCTCTAGCGAGAATACCGCTGCCGGGTTACATTTTATTGCCCAAAAAGCACTAGCTATACACAATTACAGAAGAAAATTCCTGCTTAGCAATTCAGAGTAGGTCATACGTTCAAAATACCGAGACAGGTAACTGCACAATATAATCGCGTAAATAACAGACTAGCGCTCAAGACTTAAGTGATCGACATTGGGCGCTACGGCATTTTCTTTTTTCTCGGGTGCGAAACGCGCTCCCACAGGCGCCAGATCAGCCTCTAACACTTTTACTTTAGGTGCAGGCTGATTTTTAGCCGAACTATCAACCAAGTTTGACCCTGCAGGCATTAGCTCCGCCATCAACTCCTCGACAATAACAGGCTCCACGCGCTCAACTTCAGCGGCATCGACTAAATTACCGCCCTCGCGCAACGAAAAGGCTGATAAATCAATATCTCTTACGACATCGGGTTTGCGCTCTTCTGGGGCCAACAAATACTCTGCATCACGCAATGTAAACGAGATTGTTGGCGCCTCAACTGGATCAATCGGCTGCGCAACTTGTACTTTAACTTCAGTATTATCATGCTGCGCCACAACCAAAGTAGGCTGCACTGCAGGCTTGGGCGTATCGACCGAGCCAGATTTAACCAAGTCTACTCGCGCACCGGCATTTTTAATCGCAATGCGATAACGATTCGCCGATGCAAGATCGATATTGCGCTTAAGCACAACGGACTTACCCGTAAACAACCCATCAACCTGAGCCGCTGATATTTTAAAGAGCGCGCCCAAATTCACCTTCACCTCTTCCGGTGTACGCTTGGGTAACAATTGTCCTTTAAAGACCAAATCAAACTTTTCTGATTCCACCGCATTCACCTTTTATAAAATACAAACCTCAGCCGAACCCATCGCCCGCATTAAGTCATTCAAAATCAACTCATTGGCTAGGCTCGCATACATCCCTGCGAATCTAGCCAATGACCAACCTCAACCATAGAGGTTGCCACAACTACGTTAGCCGGTATTGTCGCTGGCAGCTCGTGCGGCACTAACCAACATACGAGCATGCCCGCCGCCAATGCCGCCGTTACCCCCACTAAAGAGTCTTCAATGACGCAGCAATCGGCACAATCGTAGTCCAACTTTTGCGCGACATAACAATAAAGATCCGGCGCAGGCTTAGGCTTTTTGACTAAGTCAGCGGTGTAAACATGCGGCTCGAAATACCGCCAAAGATCACAACGCGTTAAATTATCTTTTACCGACGAAAACATACCGTTAGAAGCCACTGCTTTAGGGCACGTTATCCTCTCGACCACCGCATGCACACCCACAATTGGGTGCAGCTTTAAGGATATTAAGCGCTGAGTTTGCGCAAACAGAGCCTGTTCAAACTCAGGGGTCACCACAAACTGCCAATATTCAAAAAGCCAACGGTAACAATCGGCTAAATTTTTACCCTGCAAACTTCGACTTAAGAAATTGGCAGGTAAAGGGCAACCAAACGCACGTAAAGCCAACGAGAACGCCTCAGCATACACTGGCTCGCTATCCACCAAAACACCATCACAATCAAAAATCACCGCAACCACATACTACCCTTTTAATTTCTTCAGCCTACTTTACAAAATAAGCGGCTACATACTGCTCATAGAGCGCTGGCCAATTATCCATAACACAATCAATAAGCCTGATATCCCCCGCCAGCAACTGCGCCATAATCACTTGAGGCACAATTAATCGCTGGTACTGCATCGCCAGCGGCGCATAGCTTAAGTGCCAAGGCTCGCAAGCGACAGGGCCGCGCCCCATGTAAGGGCGAACCCATTCGGGGTGATCTATAAGGTATGTATCTAGCCAAGTATAAAACGGGGCGAAAAGTGTTTGAGTTTCGACGACCGTCAGCGCCAGGGTTTTTGTGCCCAGAGCCGTGGCGTCATAAACGTCACAATCTGTACCCCAGTGATGCCGCGAAGTACCCGGTATTGCCGACCAATGCATGATAGCCAGCAGCTTTTCATCATCATTCAATAGCGCCGTATCCAAGGGTGTTTCATCGGCCGAGAGAATCAAGCGTTGCCCATCGGCTTTCGCATTCCAAATAGTGCGCTGACGATCAAACGAACGAAAACCACTCGCCACACCCAGCTCAAAACCAGCCTCTTTAGCCGCTAAAAATAACCTTTCCAGTGCAAGCGCAAGCTGTTTATGCATTGGCACTAAGCAATGCCCGCCAATAACATGCGGGATAACGTGCGAACTATCTAGACCCATGGCATTAGCAAGTTTGAACAATTGACCCCCTCTTTTTGGCGTCCAAAATGATTGTGTGAACAACTCAAAACGGTAGTATTGCAAGCCTTTGTTAAAAGGAGCCGAGACCACCCTGCAGTTTTATCCATTTGGCCTTTATATATTAGCGTTTTGTGCTAAATATTAAGCTGTCATTCAAGCCCTCTTAATAACGGGCGGCGATGCGCAAATCAATCTGGCCAATCGCCCAGCTGTGAAGCATGGAACACACAGAACACGCATAAACAATGCAGCTACATAATAATAATTGAAGAGGACTCTACAACAATGACCGCTTACGCCCCCACAAAAAATCAAGATCTTCTTGCACTACGCAATCTCGGCATGGCCTCTGTCAACATTTTACGCGCCGTAGGCATCAACTCCTACAACGACTTAGCCGAGCTAGGCGCCGTCGAAACCTATAAGCGCATCAAGGCTCGCGGCATTCACGTATCAAAAGTGATGCTGTACGCATTACAGGGTGCACTAATGGATACTCATTGGAACGATCTTTCGCCCTCATTAAAGACGCAGCTCGTTAATGAGGCCGAAGCAGTGGCGCCGCTTGCCGAAGCTCAGCAATATTAGTTGCCGCTATGTTGCCGCTATTAAGCACCAAGAATCTAGCCAATGATAAATACCTTGCACGCTAGCACTGGCGTAACATAACGACTCCTACATTAATTTTTTAGTGCAGCTAGCATGTTTCTTTGTCATTTAAACGATTTGAAAAATGCCATTACCCTTGGGGTATCGGCCAACAACACCCAGTATCTTTTGGTTTACATCGAAGATAAGGTCAAAGCCTACATCAACTCGTGCCCCCATCTTTCCATCCCGCTCGAATGGCAAAAGCATGATTTTTTAGAGCCAGACTCCGGTTTAATTCGCTGTTCAACCCACGGTGCTTTATTTTTACCCAGCACAGGAGAATGCGTTAGCGGGCCTTGCGTGGGCGATGCACTAACACCCGTAGCGATCAGCATTACCGATGGATCAATTTCACTGGCCTAACATTCAAACGCCACCGCTTAGATTTAAGTCTCACCACCCGGTAATTGCACATCGGCCAAAAACTGCTTGTAACGCCTTGCGAGCCCTGCAGGCTGCAATCTTGACGTGAAAATCATTTTATCTCCAATCTAGCTAAGCTCTGCACTAGCGCTCGTTTTTGTAATCTGTTAGTTTTGCTGGCTTGGTCTTTTGGGGTTTATCAAGCGCCACGCTTGAAATCATAAAGACTGCCCCAACTTTGGGGCCAGAGCCACTTTTAGAGCGGTAAATTAAACGGATAGTTTTAGTATTTAGAGATAAGAGGCCGCAACAATGCCCGATTCGCAAGCAACAAGTTTTGCCCTTCACGGGTTTACGCCATATGAAGTCAAAGATGGCGAAGAGTACATGAGCAATACGCAAAAAGTGCACTTTAAAGGGCTACTTTTTGCGTGGAAAAAAGAGCTCATGGAAGAAGTTGACCGCACCGTCAACCACATGAAAGACGAAGCCGCTAACTTCCCAGACCCAGCAGACCGCGCCAGCCAAGAAGAAGAGTTCAGTCTTGAATTACGCACTCGTGATCGCGAGCGTAAACTCATCAAAAAAATCGATAAAACCTTAGAGCTGATCGAAAACGATGATTACGGCTTTTGCGAAGCTTGTGGCGTAGAGATAGGTATTCGCCGCCTTGAGGCTAGACCTACAGCAACTCAATGTGTTGACTGTAAAACCCTCGCAGAAATCAAAGAACGACAAGTCGGCGGTTAACACATCAAAAAGGGCGCAGTGCTTCGTTAAAAGGGCATGCGCCCTTTTTAATTTAGTCTTTAAATTCGATAGTTTTAAATTCAATAGTTTTAAAATCAATAGCTGCGCACGCTTTTTATCATCTTGCCCAACACCATTAAACCCAACTATATAGGTCGCTTTGCGCCTTCACCCTCAGGGCCATTACATTTAGGCTCCCTGAGCTGCGCACTCGCAAGCTATTTAGACGCAAAAGCTAATAACGGTGAGTGGCTGCTGCGCATCGAAGATATAGACCCCCCCAGAGAAGTCATCGGCTCGTCCGATAGCATTATCGCCTGCTTGCTCGCCCACCATTTGGCGTGGGACGGAGAAATCCTCTACCAAAGCACACGTAGCCAAGCTTACCGACAAGCGCTCGACAAGCTGCGCGATCTTGGCTTAAGTTATTTTTGCCAGTGCACGCGCCAAACACTGAGTGCGACTGGCAGCATATACAGCGGTCACTGCAGAACCTTAGGTCATACTCATGGCGCGGTGCGACTCGATCTCAGTAAAATATCCCGCACCGAGTGTCACTTTAACGACCTTATTAAAGGGGCTCAGCAGCAACAGTTTAGCCACCATGGCGACTGCGTAATTCATCGAAAAGATGGTTTGTTTGCGTATCAGTTAGCCGTTGTGGTGGACGATATAGCGCAAGGCATTACCCATGTTATTCGCGGCGATGATTTGCTCGAAACCACAGGCCATCAACAATTGCTTTTTCAACTACTAGGGGCAGCCGCGCCTCGTTATGGGCACATCGCTGTTTTACTAGACGAACAAGGACGCAAGCTCAGCAAACAAAATGGCGCACCGGCGCTCAACAACCAGCAACCACTCAATAATTTAACCAAGGCACTTATAGCCTTGCAGCTAACGCCACCCGCTCGCATAACGCAGATCGACACCTTACTGCAGTGGGCAATAGCACAGTGGGCCATCAAATATAGCGACCCTCAATAACACGCAACAGCTCGCTATTATTAGCACACAGCCATAAAGCAAATTGCGACTACGAGGTTAATTCAGTAGTATCGGCGACACATTTGCATTAGTTATCGCCATGAACAAACCCAGCCCCCTGATTTACTTTGCGCTTGTCGCCTATATTTTCGCCCCGACACTCTTTGGCTGGGTCATGAACCCCCATGGCGAATGGTACCGCCCTTTTGGTTTATGGCTGCTCGTCGTCATTGTGGCGTTCAGCGTTCAAAAATATAAACAACGCCGTAAAATGCCATCGGAACCGCTATGAGCTTCACATTTTTTCAAGTTGCTCTTATTAGTCTTATCTATATTGCGATTGTATTTGGTATAGCCCACGCCACCGAACGCAACTGGATCCCCAATAAAATAGTTTCTCACCCGATCACCTACATCTTGTCACTGGGAATTTTCGCCAGTGCTTGGTCTTTTTATGGTGTGATTGAGCTTGCCGATCGCTTTGGTTATGGTGCGCTGGCGTATTACATCGGCACGGGTTTATTGTTTTTATTTGGCGCCTTTGCGCTCAAGCCGCTCGTAGAATTAGCCAAACGCTTTCAAATTAACTCGATGGCCGATCTATTGGTATTCCGCTACCACAGTCATTTAGTCGGCGGACTGGTCACGCTGATTATGTTGCTAGCGCTATTGCCACTGATGGTGCTCCAGATTCAAGCGGTCGCCGACACCATGATGCTGCTCATTAAAGGGCAGGATCAAAGCGCCAGTATTGGCAGCCTCGGAAAACAACAATCTTTGGGGCTGGTCTACTGCGCAGGTATTGCGGTATTTGCTGTGTTGTTTGGCGCCAATCGCAAACATCACCGAGGCCTAATTAGCGCAATGGCATTTGAGTCGCTGATCAAAGTCGTTGCGCTTTTAGGCGTGGGCATTTACGTGATTACGGTGTCGTTTGGCGGCATGTCGGGCCTAGATGCTTGGCTAGCCGACAACCCACACCATGCCTTAGCACTTTATACCGCGAGCGACGGCGCCACTGCGCATACACTCATGCTGGTATTTATTGCAACCGCGATTTCTATGCCGCATATCTTCCACATGACTGTGGTTGAAAACCCTGTCAAACAAAGTAGCGAGATCGCCTCGTGGGCATTCCCGCTCTTTTTACTGCTCATGGCACTGCCCATATTTCCGATTTTATGGGGTGGCTACCACCTCAATCTCAATATTCCACCGCAATATTTCCCTCTCGCAGTACCGCTCATCCAAGGCAACGCCAGCATTGCGATTTTGGCGTATATAGGCGGGTTATCGGCGGCTACAGGCGCGATGGTCGCGATGACACTCGCCCTAACCACCATGATCCTCAACCAATGGATTTTACCCAGCAATACCCTACGAACCAAACGCGATCTTTATCGTCAACTTATTTGGATGCGTCGCGGACTCATCACGCTGGTATTGCTACTGAGTTTTATCTTCTATTTGATCCTGAACAATGCTTTCTCGCTTTCACAATTAGCACTTACCGCCTTTATTGGCACCCTGCAATTATTGCCCGGCGTTTTAGGCGTAACTCACTGGCCACGCATTAACCGCCAAGGCTTGATTGGCGGTATTGCTGCGGGGGGATTAGTTTGGTTTATTGGCATGTTACTACCCCTCTCTTTTGGTCAACACAGCTGGACAATCCCGTTTATTAACATCAATTTAGGGGTTGATGCTTGGCAAGACATCACGCTCTGGAGTCTTGGCCTCAATATTTTGGTGTGCTTAACGCTCACCAAGTTATGCATTCAAAATAATGACGAGCGTTATAGTGCCGAGCTTTGCTCGCAAGATGAACTCAGTCATCCTGTTCGCCTCACGTTGGATGTTCGCTCCCCCGAAGAGATTATTGAACGATTAAGTTCGCGGATTGGTGAGTCGACGGCAAAAAAAGAAGTCAAACGCGCCCTGCGTCGCTTAAATTTGAACCCTAACGAAAGTCGGCCCTATGCACTGCGGCGCCTGAGGGATGAGATCGAAGCTAACCTATCTAGCTTGATGGGCATCTCTATGGCCAGCGAGATGCTCGATCGACTCGTGCCCTACAAAGTGCCCGAAACCCACGATGCCACCGATATTAATTTAATCGAAAGCCGATTAGGCAATGTGCGCGATCAACTTACAGGACTCGCGGCAGAGCTTAACAACCTACGCCTTTACCACCGCAAAACATTGGAACAGCTACCCCTGGCGACTTGCTCTATTGGGCAGGATCTTGAGATTCTGATGTGGAATAGCGCCATGGCCGAGCTTACAGGCATCAATAGCGATGACGTAACCGGCTCACACATCAAAGATGTGCGCCCACCCTGGGGCAATTTATTACACCGCTTTTCTAACTCGTCCGAGCACCGTTTTTACAAGCGTCAAATCGAGCTAGAAGGTCGACCACACTGGATTACCCTGCACAAAGCGTCCATTCCTTCCAGCCTATCCCAGCACAGCGACGGCCAAGTCATCATTTTGGAAGATGTCACCGAACTGCAAATGCTAGAGCAAGAATTACTACACAGCGAACGCTTGGCCTCAGTTGGTCGTCTTGCAGCGGGAGTTGCCCACGAAATCGGTAATCCAGTCACCGGAATCGCCTGCCTTGCTCAAAATATGCGCTACGACACCGACGAGCCAGAAGTGCATGAATGCATCGATCAAATACTTTCTCAAACTGATCGTGTCAGCCGAATAGTGCAAACCCTAGTGAGCTTTTCTCACGCGGGTCAATCCTCGCCCGACAACTACAAAATTTTTAGCCTTAAAAACTGTGCGCAAGAAGCCATCAACCTACTGTCGCTGCAAAAAGAAAAAAAACAGGTGGTCTACAATAACGAGTTGCCGGCCACGCTCATGGCTTTTGGTGACAGCCAACGCCTGATCCAAGTTTTTGTGAATTTATTGTCGAATTCGCGCGATGCCAGCCCACTTTATGGTGATGTGATAGTCGCGGGACACGAGATCGACAACAAAATCGTTGTCACTGTTACCGATTTTGGCACCGGTATATCACCCGAGCATCAAGACAGGATTTTTGAACCCTTTTTTACCACCAAAGAACCTGGCGAAGGTACAGGACTTGGCTTGTCGATGGTCTACAGCATTATTGAAGATCATAAAGGAGGGCTTGATATAGAGTCGCCAGCCCATCAAGATACGGCTAATGGCGCACGTTTTATCATTACACTGCCAAAAGAACCCGCAAACACAGCGGTCATACCTCAATGAACTTAACACCCCACTATGAATAAAATTTTAATTGTCGAAGATGAAGTGATTATTCGCACCGCATTGCGCAAACTATTAACGCGCAATAAATTCGACGTGAGTGAAGCGGGATCGGTAAAAGAAGCTACCACTAAATTTAAATTTGAAGATTTTGACCTCGTCATTTCAGACCTGCGCCTACCCGGTCCGCCCGGCACCGACCTCATCAACCTATCGGGCGATACACCCGTACTGATTATGACCAGCTACGCGAGCTTGCGTTCGGCGGTAGATTCCATGCGAATGGGCGCTATTGACTACATCGCTAAGCCGTTTGATCACGATGAAATGATCACCGCCATCAAACGCGTACTCACCAAAAGACAAAAAAGCGTGGCCGCACAAAAAGCTATAGCCCACGAAGACCACAGCCATATCGAAGGCATGATTGGCAGCTCCGACAGTATGAAAGAGCTCTATGCCAAAATCCGCAAGGTAGCCCCCACTGGCGCGACGGTACTTATTAATGGGGAAACGGGCACAGGCAAAGAATTAGTCGCCAAAGCATTGCACACCGAAAGCCCACGCAAAAACGCTGCAATGATCTCGGTTAACTGCGCGGCCATTCCCGACACACTGATTGAGGCCGAACTCTTCGGCCACGAAAAGGGCGCCTTTACTGGCGCCTCGTCAAATCGAGAAGGTCTAGTTGCCGCTGCCGATGGTGGCACCTTGTTTCTGGATGAAATAGGCGAATTACCGATGGAAGCCCAAGCGCGTTTATTACGCGTATTACAAGAAGGCGAAGTGCGGCCGCTAGGCTCCGTTGAATCCCATAAAGTGGATGTTCGCTTAGTTGTCGCCACCCATAGAAACCTAGGCAAACTCGCCAAAGAAGGCAAATTCCGAGAAGACTTGTACTTTCGTATCAACGTTGTGCAATTGAAGTTACCGCCGCTGCGTGACCGAGGCAAAGACATTCTTACGCTCGCCGAATCCTTTATTCTTCGCTACTGCAAACAAGTCAACAAACCACCACTGGTATTAACACCCGAAGCCATCCAAGCCATTACCACCTATCGCTGGCCTGGCAATATTCGCGAGCTCGAAAACGCCATTCAACGCGCCGTTATTTTATGTGATGGAAACGAACTCAGTCATACACTGCTCGATATCGACCTCGAACTCGTCCCATATTTAGACGACAGTTTGTCATCATTAAGTAAACCCGCCAGCGATAACCATCCAGATCCACTCGAAGACCTTTCTCTCATCGATTACTTCCAGCGTTTTGTACTAGAACACCAAGACACCATGAGCGAAACCGAACTCGCTCGTAAACTCGGTGTTAGCCGCAAATGCCTATGGGAACGCCGCCAACGCTTAGGCATCCCAAGATCGCGCGGCAGCAAGCCGATTTAACCGTCTGCGGCCTTAGCCTTGCCAAGGCCGCCTCAACACCACCCGCCACAAAATCATCCAATCACAAAACACGCCAAAAATAATGAGCAGGTAACACTTTTCGACACTTAGCCACGCTCACATCTCCTTATTTAACGCCAATAACACAAAGCACGCGCACACAAAGAATATTTCGCGCCAAAGCCTCGCCACTAAACATCAGTCTCCCTTAAATAATAATGAAAGGAGCGCCAACTGTTACCCCAAATACCTTCGAGTAACAAGCTCGAAACATAGAGTAACGAAGACACGCAGAGCCTCCCCTATTTCAACGCTACATAAATACGCAACAATATGATTTAAAACAACTTAAAACTATTGGCACAACTAATGCTTTAGTGCGAAAACTATAAAAACAATAAAGAATAATAAAAAAAATAACGCTAACGAATAACAACAATAAATAATAAAAAAAACGACTTTTTTAAAAAACAATAACAAAAAATAATAACAAAAAAATAATACGCTCGAATCACGAGACAGTCGAATAAGAGCTTGGAATGACGATCAACAAATGATCGCACAATAAAAAAATACCGGCATTTTATTAAACGGGAGGGCCACAAGCCTTCCCGTTTTCATTTTCACGACGTCCTGCATTATTACGACACATAATTGTTGCCCCCTTTAACTCCCCTTCTTACTCTCGCTCTTTGGGTATCTCTCCAGGGATTGGCAAATGACCAGCCTTGGATTAAACCGTGCTACACTCGCCCATCTTTGACTTAACAACAGTACGCCATGTTAAAACGCCTCATTAAGCTTCTCTCACCAAATTCTAGCTCCGCCAAAAAAAACACCGGCGCAGCGACTATCCACGACATCAAGCTGCATCAACTTAGCCCCAGCGCTATTAAAGTTTGCGCCGAACTGCAAAAAGCTAACTTTGAAGCCTACATCGTCGGTGGCGGTATTCGCGATAGCTTGCTCAATGCCAAGCCCAAAGATTTTGATGTCGCTACTAGCGCCACACCAGAGCAAGTGCGCCGCGTTTTTCGCAGCTCTCGCATTATTGGTCGCCGCTTTAAGATTGTGCATGTGCGCTTTGGGCACGAAATTATTGAAGTCACCACCTTTAGAGGAAGCCACCAAGACGGCGAATCCCGCGACGCAGTGCAATCCGAAGAAGGCTTACTGCTGCGCGACAACGTTTATGGCGACATGAAAAGCGATGCAATACGACGCGATTTCACCGTTAATGCACTCTATTACGATCCTATCAAGTGCCAGATTTACGACTTCACTAATGGCCTTGATGACATTAAGAGTCGTACCCTTCGCATTATTGGCGACGCTAACGAGCGCTACAAAGAAGACCCAGTCAGGATGCTGCGCGCTGCGCGCTTTGCTGCGAAGCTCGCGTTTAAGCTCGACCCTGCAACCGAAAACCCCATTTATGCACAAGCGCAACTGCTCGAACACATACCCTCGGCACGCCTGTTTGAAGAAGTACTGAAGCTATTTTTAGGCGGTTATGCCACAGCTACGTTTGCCAGCCTCGAACACTTTAAATTGCTCGAACATATTCTGCCGGGCGTTGCACCACTGGTGGATGCCAGCGATTTTAATCGCCAATTGGTCGATCTTGTTTGCATCAATACCGACAAACGTATTCGCCAAGAAAAACGCGTAACGCCAGCCTTTATCTTTGCGGCCCTGCTTTGGTTACCCTTACAAAAAGAGATCAAACGCTTAATCGCTAGCGGCACCAAACCCAGGGAAGCGCTCAATCACGCAATGACCAACGTCATCAGCCAGCAACTCGCTCGTACCGCCATACCTAAGCGCTTTACTCTACCCATGCGCGACATGTGGTATTTGCAAAACGGCTTGGAGCAGTGCCAGCCAAAATACCTGCAAAGCATTGTGCAGCACGAGAAATTCCGCGCGGCCTATGACTTTTTATTGCTACGCGAAGATGCTGGCGAAAACCACAATGGCGCTGGGCAATTCTGGACAGAATATCAGTTTGCCGATGAAGCCAATCAAGAGCGTATGGCAACCGAGCTAGGGCAGCGTAACCACGCAGCTTCACATCCCAGCGCCTCAGCTCATGACAAGCCGACAGGCAATAGCGGGGACGCTGCCAGCCCCGCACACAAACCTAGACGTCGTCGTCGCAAACCTGCAGGAGCAAAACCGGCACCTTCGAGCGACAATTAAACGATGGAGCATAAAGTCTATATAGGTTTAGGGGGTAATTTAGAAGACCCCCACACCCATATCACACAAGCTCTGCAAGAGCTTGATGCGCTAATCCACTGCCAACTCATATCGGTATCACCACGCTACCAAAGTGAGGCTATTGGCCCGCCACAACCCGATTACATCAATGCTGTAGCGTGCCTGCACACAACACTCACACCACTAGCGCTACTCGATGCCCTACAAGCTATAGAACAAAGCCATAGACGCCTGCGACTAGAGCGCTGGGGACCACGAACGCTCGACCTCGATATTTTGCTTTGGGACAACAACAACATTGAAAACGAGCGTTTAACTGTGCCGCACCCCTCCCTCAAAGCACGTAACTTTGTTGTTTTACCCTTGTTTGATATAGCACCGGACCTAACACTGCCGTGCCAAACTCCCCTTGCCCAGCTCGCACATAAGATCAGTCGCCAGGGCATTCAACGATCAAAGGAAGCCTAGCGTGTACACCAATACCCCGCTCACTAAAACCATCACCATTCTCACGCTACAAAAAATGAAACTACAGGGTGAAAAATTTGCCACAGTCGCGCTCTACGATGCCCCCATGGCCGCCATGGCCGCGCAGACAGGTATCGAGGTTGTATTGGTGGGCGATAGCTTAGGCATGACCGTACTTGGCTACGACTCCACTCTGCCGGTAACGATGGAACACATGCTCTATCACGTAGAAGCCGTGGCCCGTGGCAATAAAAAATCGCTGATTATGGGTGACATGCCCTTTATGAGTTACGCCACCACCGATCAAGCCATGCACAACGCCATGCGCATCATGCAAGCGGGTGCACACATGGTCAAAATAGAAGGCGGCCAATGGCTAGCGCCCACCGTGCGCATGCTCGCCGAGCGCGGCATTCCCGTCTGCGCCCACTTAGGTTTAACGCCACAATCGGTGAATAAACTGGGCGGCTTTCGCGTTCAAGGCCGCAGCGACGCGCAAGCCGAAATTCTGCTGCGCGACGCCATTTTATTAGAAGAAGCGGGTGCCGATGTCTTAGTGCTGGAATGCGTACCCAGCACCCTAGCCCAAACCATCACACAACGCTTATCCATTCCCGTTATAGGCATTGGCGCAGGCCGCCAAACCGATGCGCAAGTATTGGTGATTAACGACATTCTCGGTTTAACGCCCAAACCGCCAAAATTCAGTAAAAACTTTTTGATTGAAACTGGCGATATTGCTGGCGCGCTGAGCAAATATGTCGGCGATGTAAAAAACGGCATATTCCCCGACGCCAGCCATTGTTTTGATTAAAGTGCGCCGTTAAACCTAAAAACTCAAACAACAACCATAAAAAAGCCCTCAATAATGAGGGCTTTTTTATAAGCGCGTAAACCTTCGACTTTTAACGCAAGGTACGCTGAAAAAACTGCTGCGCCTTGGCGTACATTTCTAAGGCTAACGCAGGATCAAAACGCTCGCCTTCGTCACGCATAAACGCATGCGGTGCATTTACTTCTTGCCAAGTGTAATTCATGCCCACAGCCTGAAAATGGAGATACATTTTTTGGCGGCCCTCTAACGGTACATGCGGGTCTTGTTTGCCAAATACCACATACACCTCGCCTTTAATGTCGCCCGCGCGGGTAAAGCTGTCGTTACCTTCCTGGCAAGGTAAGGTATTGCTGTGAATATCGGTGGGATATAAACAAAAAGTACTTTCAATCGCGGGATTTAAGGCTGCCCTAAATGATAAATGACCGCCAATACACACACCCATCGCACCTACATGACCAGTGCAATCGGGCAGACTTTTGGCGTAATCAATTAATACTTGGGTGTCGCTATCGTGCGACTCCAGTGGTTTTGCCCATTTATCATTATTGCCTTTATCGCGGCCCGCATCGTCATAACCCAGTACCGCGCCAATCGCATTTAATTCGTGAAAAACCTCTGGCACTAACACCACAAAACCTAAGCCCGCCAACATATTGGCCGAGCGTGCAATCGGCGCTGTTATTTGAAAAATCTCGGAATAAAAAATAACGCAGGGATATTGCGCTTCAACTACAGGCCTAAAAACCTGCACTCGCATATCGCCTGTGGGCGTCGTTAAAACGACAAATTCATTTTTGGTCATCATAAAAAATTACCTTGCGGGTATACATAAGGGTTTAAATTTTCGACACGGCTATCGACATAAATAATTCGCGGCTTTTAAGCGGTTTAGAACCCAGCAATGGCTTTAACAATAAGCGGCTTAATTGTTTAGCTGTGCGCTTAGTATCGGCATGCGAATAGTCACCTCTGGCTATCGCAATAATTGCCTGTCCACTGTAGCAAGGCCAATGCGATTGCCCTAACAACGTAAAACCTTGGGCGACATCCAAATAATAATAACTTGCGGTATTTAAAGGCTCACCCGTTAACGCATCATGATAAAAATCAATGGCGTAACCCAGTTCTTCTAACAACAAAAACTCAAAACGACGCAGCACAGGCTCGGGGTCTGACCCATCTGCCAATACAATTAAACTGTGCTGATATAAGTCAAACAAACGCTCGCATGCTTCGCCCTTCGGCATTAGGCGCTGCAAAAGCTCGTTCAAATAAAAACCACAAAATAATGATGAGCCCACCAGGGAATTAACACAGTGATTATTTAATTCGTAGTCGGTAATTGTCTTTAGGGAATTATTGCCCAGCCACGAAACTAAGGCTGGGCGAAATAAAGTGTGCGGTGATTTTTTTTTACTGGGTGCGCGCACAATGGCGCCCACGACACCATAATCACGCGTTAAAAAATCGACTAATGAACGGCTATCGCTGATTTTGCGTGCATGAATTAAATAGGCAGGCTGCAACGCAATGCGCACGGAGTTTAATCAAGCCCTAAGCTGCGTAATGCACGGGTATCGTCGGCCCATCCCGTTTTAACCTTGACCCATAGCTTGAGCATCACTTTAACGTCCAGCATGGTTTCTAAATCTTTGCGGGCGTCAATACCAATTTTTTTAATGCGTTCGCCTTTGTCGCCAATAACTATACGTTTTTGACCTTCGCGCTCGGTCAGAATTGCCGCGCTAATATGCACAATACTGCCTTCGTCCGAATACTCTTCGATTTCCACGGCAACGTCATAGGGAAGTTCGGCACCTAATTGGCGAATAATTTTCTCGCGCACGACTTCGGCGGCCATAAAACGCATGCTTTTATCGGTCACTTGATCTTCGGGGAAAATATGCTCGGACGGTTTTAAGCGCTTAACAATTTCTTGCACCAAAATATCGAGATTTTTTTCTTTAAGAGCCGAAACCGGAATAATTTCAGCCGCATTAATTTGTGATGCAATGGCCGCAAAGGTCGACATTAAAGACGATTTATCTTCGACTTTATCCACCTTATTCACCGCCACAATCACGGGGCAATTAGCCGTGGTTAAACGCTCTAAAACTGCAGCATCTTCGTCGGTCCATGTACCACCTTCCACTACAAAAATAATGACATCAACGTCCATTGTCGCCGAGGATGCCACGCGATTCATGTAACGGTTAATGGCCTTGTCTTGGCTTTTATGCATGCCGGGCGTATCGACAAAAATCATCTGCACATCGCCGTCGGTGCGAATACCCAACAAGTTAGTGCGTGTCGTTTGCGGTTTGCGCGAGGTAATACTGATTTTCTGTTTAACCAAATGATTGAGTAATGTGGATTTACCCACATTCGGGCGCCCCACAATCGCAATAAAACCACATTGAGTGGAAGGTGTGGACAACGCCGAATTGTCTTGCTGTTCGTCTGACATGTTAAAAACCAATTTTTAAATGATGAAGCATAGCTTCGGCGGCTATTTTCTCGGCCGTTTTGCGATTGCTGGCGGTGCCTTCGGTTGTTTCTTTACTGGCACACACAGAGCATTTTACGGTGTAGGTTTGATCGTGTAATTCACCAGCAACCGCAATAACATCGTAACTGGGTAAATCGAATTTACGCCCCTGCAGCCACTCTTGCAAAATAGATTTTGCATCTTTAGCGGTGTCGAACTCTAAGGTTAACGACGCTAAACGCGAGGCAAACCACGCCAAAACACGCTCTTTAACTACGTCCATTGAGGCGTCAAAATACATAGCACCAATAATTGCTTCGACGACATCCGCTAAAATAGACGCGCGACGAAAACCGCCGCTTTTTAATTCGCCTTCACCCAAATGGAGGTATTCACCCACATTAAATTCCAAGGCAATTTCGGCCAAGGTATCACCCTTAACCAGCAGCGCGCGCAAGCGGCTTAATTGACCTTCACGAATATTGGGGAATTGCGCAAATAGCGCTTCGGCAATAATGAAATTTAAAATGGAATCGCCTAAAAACTCTAAGCGCTCATTATGGTTAGCCGAAAAACTACGGTGCGTGAGTGCCGTGTTAAGGAGTGCTGGATTATTAAAGGTATAACCCAGCTTTTTTTGAAGTCTTACTAAATTATTTATTTTCACTCGGGTTACAACATTCATCCGGTTTTGAAGAATCTAAATGGTTTTTAAAGACCAGCACTATATCGGCATTGCCCATAAAAGGCGTTCTAACTTCGTAATCAACACGGATTAACGTACGCTCTTTCATACGATCAACCTCCAAGGAACTTAAAATCACCTGATTGCGAACGCCATTTAAGGTGTAAAACTTACTTAAATCGGACATCACGGTTTCTTTACGCACCTCTTTAAGGTCGTTGGGATGACGCTCGGCAAGATCTTTAAGTGCATTGCGCACCAAGTAATTATCGTAATAAGCAGGGGCTACCGCATAAGCAACTTTGACCACAAAAGTCGCAACAACTAAAGCAAAAATAATTCCGGCAGCGGTAAAGCCATGCTGACGATTAAAGGAATTTAAAACAACGTTACTGTTGCGCATTTTCTATCCACCTGTGATTAATCTGTTATCACTCTATTTTAACGATTCGAACTTAACGATTCGAACTTAACGATTCGAACTTAACGATTTTCAACCTAATCAACACGCGCAACTAGGCGTGTTTATTCAATAAAACCCGTGCGACTAAAGCTAGGCACGCTCGCCAATTCTGGCCAGTGCATCCATACCGCAAACGCTCTACCCACTAAGTTTTGCTCGGGCACATAACCCCATACGCGGCTATCACTACTGCTATCACGGTTATCGCCCATCATAAAATAGTACTCGGCCGGGACAACCCAAGTGCCATTCACACTGAGGTGCGAAGGCATGGGACACTTTTGAATAATATGGGAAACATCCCCTAAAATTTCTTTGACTTGGGTAAAGGTATCGCCCTTGTAACTGCATATTTCGGGCGGATTTGTTTCGGCAATTTTAGCGAGCTCGTCGGCGGTGAGCTCGCTATATTGCTGTTTTACACCATTAACGAACAGTTCGTGGTTCACATATTGAATTTTATCCCCAGGCAAACCAATTAAGCGCTTAATAAAGTAACGACTTTCGTTGGGTGGAAAAAATACAACAACATCACCGCGCTTAGGCTCGTGCACATTAAAAAGCTTGGTTTTAAACACCGGCATGCGCACGCCGTAAGAAAATTTATTAACAGCAATATAATCGCCCACCAACAACGTAGGAATCATCGAGCCCGAAGGTATTTGAAAAGGCTCAAGCAAAAATGAACGCAGAAAAAATACTAAAAATAAAACCGGAAAAAACGATTTGGAATATTCCACCATCGCAGGTTCGGGCTTGTCCTCTGCACGCTTTTTTGACAAGACAAAGATATCAAGCAACCAAACTACGCCAGTTACCGTTACGGCAATCATTAAGATTAAGGGTAAATCAATATCCATAAGGCAACCTTTGGGTCTAGTCGTTGTTATTTTTGTGAAATTGAGTGGTTATTGGGCCATTAATCAACTTTTAAGACAGCTAAAAATGCATCCTGCGGGATCTCGACGCGCCCTACTTGTTTCATGCGTTTTTTACCGGCTTTTTGTTTTTCGAGCAGCTTTTTCTTACGGGTAATATCGCCGCCGTAACATTTTGCAGTGACGTTTTTGCGTAAGGCTTTAACCGTTGTGCGAGCAACAACTTGGCCACCAATTGCCGCTTGAATCGCCACATCAAACATTTGACGAGGTATCAGCTCTTTCATTTTTTCGGCAATGGCACGGCCTTTTTGATGGGCCGTATCGCGGTGAACAATTAATGCCAGCGCATCGACTTTTTCAGTATTAATGAGAATATCTAAACGCACGAGATCGGCGCATTGGAACCGCTTAAAACTGTAATCGAGCGAGGCATAACCACGGCTTGCGGATTTTAATCGGTCGAAAAAGTCGAGCACAACCTCATTCATGGGCAGTTCGTAAATCACTTGCACTTGAGAACCCAAATACAAAATATCAATTTGTATGCCGCGCTTTGCAATGCACAAGGTAATCACGTTACCCAAATAATCCTGCGGCACCAAAATATTGGCGCGTACAATCGGCTCGCGCATTTCATCAATTGAGCCTAATTCGGGTAGCTTTGAAGGGTTATCAACGTAAACAAGATCGCCGTTATTGCAAACCACTTCAAACACAACCGTCGGCGCGGTGGTGATTAAATCGAGATCGTATTCGCGCTCCAAGACGCTCTTGGATAATCTCCATGTGGAGCATGCCCAAAAAACCGCAGCGAAAACCAAAACCCAATGCGTCTGAGCTTTCGGGCTCATAAAATAGCGATGAATCGTTCAGTGTTAATTTGGATAAGGCATCACGAAAATTTTCGTAATCATCGGAGCTCACAGGGAACAGCCCAGCATAAACCTGCGGTTTTACTTTTTTAAACCCTGGCAACATATCGACATCAGGGGTTGATGCGTGGGTGATAGTATCGCCCACGGGCGCACCCAAAATTTCCTTAACGCCGGCCACGACAAAGCCCACTTCACCCGCTTTTAATTCACTCGTCACTTGGCGCTTAGGATTAAAAACCCCCACGCTATCGACAACTTGTGCCTTACCGATGGTTTTAGAAATAACTTTATCCTTAGCTTTAATGGTCCCCTGCATCACGCGAACGAGGGAGACCACACCCAGATAACTGTCAAACCAAGAGTCGATAATTAAAGCTTGCAGCGGTGCGTTAACATCACCCACGGGAGCAGGTATATCGCGCACTAAACGCTCAAGCACATCCTCTATACCCATGCCGCTTTTAGCCGAGCAACGCACTGCATCGGTGGCATCAATGCCAATAATGTTTTCGATTTCTATTGATACGCGATCGGGGTCAGCTTGTGGCAAATCCATTTTGTTGAGGATTGGAATCACCTCAAGATTTTGCTCGATCGCGGTGTAGCAGTTAGCAACCGATTGCGCCTCAACACCTTGCCCTGCATCAACTACCAGTAACGCCCCCTCGCAAGCGGCGAGCGATCGTGAAACTTCGTAGGAGAAATCAACGTGGCCCGGGGTATCAATAAAGTTTAACTGGTAGGTTTTGCCATCTTGAGCGGTGTAATACAGCGTCACGCTATGGGCTTTAATGGTGATGCCACGTTCGCGCTCAAGGTCCATGGAATCGAGTACTTGGGCTTCCATTTCACGTTCGGCCAAACCACCGCAATGCTGAATAAATCGATCGGCTAAGGTCGATTTACCGTGGTCAATATGGGCAATGATAGAAAAATTTCGGATATGACTGAGATCGGTCACTGATATTAAAACCTACTGTAAATACGGAAAAGCCCGTTGAAAATGCAGACAAAAAACGGGCGCAGTCTACCGTATTTAATAAGTCCACGCCATGAATAGAAATGTCGTTCAAGGAGCCAAAGGGCGGCCGCTTACAGGTGCTTGCTCGAGCTGGGCCAGCAACTAAAAACGAGGATGAACTAGGGTAAGGTGTGCAGAATAACGGGCGCAAAGCCCTGCGCTAAGGCTCGACGCAAGACAACCGGCTGCAGGCCATCATCATTGCGCCAACGGCGCAAACAGAGGCTCGCCGCCCAACCGCCCAACACCAAACCCGCCAGCGCGCTCAACGCCACCCACACTTCTGGCAAGTCCAGCGCCAACAGCACGCCAGCAATAAGCCCCAACAAAGGCAGTAAATACATAACAAGCGCGACCCTCACCAGAGCATAACGATCAACCGCCAACTCGATCACATCGCCCTCATTAAAAACTTCTTGCTGCAAGTTATCAGCTAGCAGCGCGCGCACGGCAACCTGGTGCTCGCCGAGCTTGGCCAACAATGATGTGCCGCAACCACTTTTGGCTTTACAGCTACCGCAAGCACTGGTTTTATTGGCGGCGACCCAGAGCGCATCACCGTCGTGATAAAGCACTGTGGCTTGCTCGGTGATCCAGTGTTCATCGGCGAGCAACTGATCCGGTCGAATATTATTCATGTGCAGTAGCCTTATTCATGCGTGACGACCTCAGCCTTATCGTTGACATAAATGACCGAGCTTGCCACTCGACGCGCAACGCCAGCGGGCACTTCGCCCACCACCGATACCTTATAAGATTTTTGATTTTGCGCTGCCAACAACATGGCCACAACCGTAGCGCCGCGCTGCACCACGCCCACCGCGCCGGAGGCCTCGGTAATGGGCACAACAAATATCGATAACGACGCCAAACCGTCGGTATAACTCATCACGGTTTTGTGTGCGCTATCATCAATACTTGCCAATACAAAACCATCGGGCAACCACTGCGGCTGCCAACCCGACTCCAGCAGCGGCTGTTCGCAATTGGAGTCGGCATAAGCCAGAGCCTGCGCACCAGCCATCGAGGCGGCCGAGCTATCATTGCTCGGCGCTACAGCAGCCATTTGGATAAACTGAAAACGCTCCAGCATTTCGCCACGCGGGCCCATCAACGCGACCATCAACGGCAAGTGCGTTTCGCTATCAATGCCCAAGGTAAAACCAAAACGATATTGATCTTTGGGCAGGATTTGCACCATGTTCACGCGGCGGTCGGCAAAGCGATTTTGCCCAAGGGCGCGAAAGGCATAATAATTTTCGAGATGGCCTAAAGGATTTTGCCCCTGCTGAGCAAATAAGCGCATGGCGGCATTACTGCAGTGTTCGTGCGGTAGATGACGCGAGAAAAAACGCTGATAGCCGCTTAGATGGCGAATGCGCTCTTGCGTACCGGAGGTGCTAACTAAATGCTCGAAGACTAAGGTTTCCAGCGGACCACCGAATTCATACGTGAGCGTACCCTGATAACTTTGCTCATCAAGCGCCGCCACCATCAACAAAAGCTCGCGTTCCAAACGCTGTTGCTCGGTTAATAGTACTGTGCTTTCTTCTGATGCTAGCGGCGCCGGAACTGTTGGGTTTGAGGATGCGGTGGCCGCTAAAGGCTCGACCTTCGCTAGCGGCTCGGCAGCGATAACCACACCCGACACCAAAAGACTTAGTGTCGCGGCAAAAAAATAGCCCGCTAAAAGCGGGCTGGTATATATGGGCCACATAAACTGAATTACTCTGCAGATTTCATCTTAGCCGCTCGGGCCATAGGCATTAAACCAAACTTACCATTTTGAGCACTCAGCTCTGCGTGCTCTAAAAACAATTGTTGCAGCTCGGCTTCCACAGCGGCGTTATTCAAATAAGTCGCTTGATCACTAGGCTCCATGGGTTGCAGCCTGCGCTGTGGTTCGGCCAAGCGGCCAAGACTTACATTGCGCGCCTCAGGTGCTGGCAACTCGAACCCCACTGGTGCAACCACTACAGGCTCTTGCACTTCGGCAGTCGCCACATAAGCCGAATCGCCGTTGTTTTGCGTGAATTGCACACCAAAAACAACCGCGCCCGCAATCGAAGCGGCAATCGCCGATTTAGCCAACCAATCACGCCACGCAAAAGCAGCCCGTGGCGCAACCGCCGCTTGACTCACAGCCTTGGCCACTGGCGCAGCGATAGTACCGTGCGCAGGCTCGGCATCCATTGCAACGCTGATTCTGCTACTCAAATCTGTCATCGGCATGATTGCACTCGATGACAAGCTAAATTCTTTACGCATTAAAGCGCCCGCCAAATGATAGCGCTTCCATTTTTCGGTTAGCTGTGGATCGCCAGCCATATCGAGTAAACGACGGCTTTCAAACGCCGTGGTTTCACCATCGACGAGTGCCGAAAGCCCTTCGAGGGTTTGATCTGATGGAGTCTTCGTCATAGTTAAAAAGCTCTTTGTATGCGCACAACTCAGTTGTTAATCCCAATGATTTACGCTCAACTTTATGTACGATTGGTATCAATAGTGCCTGAAAATTGGCTAACGAAACTAGCGCGTCAAGCCTTATTCAATGCGGCTTATATGATTGCTCAAACATCGAAAGTTCAGCACAGAAACATTCAATATCAAGATATTTTATTCAGCGAATTAAGGCCCCTATATGTTTATCAATGGCCTCACGCGCACGAAAAATGCGCGAGCGAACCGTACCAATGGGGCAATCCATCGTTAAAGCGATATCTTCGTAACTCAAGCCATCCATCTCACGCAGGGTAATCGCTGTGCGTAAATCTTCCGGCAGGCGATCTAGCGCCTCATAGATAGCCGCCTCAAGCTGATCGGTGGCTAAACGGCTTTCGGGCGTGCTGTTATCGCGCAAGGCGTCGGAGCCTGCATAAAATTCAGCATCTTCGGCACTCACATCAAAACTCGGAGGCCTTCGTCCGCGCGATACCAAATGGTTTTTACTGGTATTCACGGCAATCCGGTACAGCCAAGTATAAAACTGGCTATCGCCTCTAAAATTGGGCAATGCGCGGTACGCTTTAATAAAAGTTTCCTGCGCCACATCTTGAGCCTCGTGAATATCGCGAACAAAACGATTCACAATGGCCTGCACCTTGTATTGGTATTTTAATACCAATAAATCGAAGGCTTTTTTATCACCCTGTTGTACACGCAATACCAGAGCATCATCCGGATTCGGCGGGTCTTCGGCGGTTGGCGCAATGGCCTCGGTCATAACCGACTCCCTAGTCGATAACGTAGCGTTGTTATGGGTTGTTTTTGATCTTGGTACCAGCACACTCACATTAGTAGCGCTCGCAACAACGGCGGATGTATCAATCATCGAAAGGGTGCTATTTAAAACATGCAAACTGTTTTCCATACTAGGCGCCTACCTGATAAATCAGTGGATTCAGAATGGCTAATAGAGCCAATGCCGCTGTAGGACTACGCGCAAATAATGAAGTTCACCCTTTCGTAACCTGCGATAGAAATACGTGCCCGTACGATTACCCCGCACCTAGTTGCAATCACTGGCGCGTGGCGCAGATAATAACCTTCACTCGCCTAAAGGCGCACTAAACAATTGCTAAAAAGTGAAGGCGACATTTGTGACTACTCAAACAACAGGCATAACGACTCAAGCCGCAAGCCATCAAACCGATGTTCTTGTGATTGGTAGCGGCGCTGCAGGTCTCAGTTTAGCGCTTCATATTGCGAAATTCGCCAAGGTCACCGTGCTTAGCAAAGGCGCGCTGCGCGAAGGCTCGACGTGGTACGCACAAGGCGGGATTGCCGCCGTTTTAGACGATCATGATTCAGTTGAGTCGCACATAAAAGACACGCTCGAAGCCGGCGCCGGGCTTTGCCACCCCGACGCTGTTGAATTCACGGTTAAGCGCAGTAAAAATGCCATTAAGTGGCTGATCGAACTGGGGGTGGATTTCACTCGCTCGCCAGAAGGTGAGTTTCACCTTACTCGCGAAGGCGGCCACAGTCATCGCCGCATTATTCACAGTGCCGATGCGACGGGCAAAGCGGTACATACAGGCCTAATCACCAACGCCGAAAACCATCCCAACATCACTTTGCAAGAAAATCGCGTTGCGCTCGATTTAATTCGCCAGCCCGACCCTAGCAGTAAAAAAATGCGTTGCGTGGGCGCTTATGTGTTGAATAAAACCGAAGACAGCATTGAATGTTACACCGCCAAAGCGGTTGTGCTCGCCACGGGTGGCGCCAGCAAGGTGTACCTTTATAGCTCCAACCCCGATAGCGCCAGCGGCGACGGTATTGCCATGGCGTGGCGCGCGGGTTGTCGTGTCGGCAATATGGAATTCAACCAATTTCATCCCACTTGTCTTTACCACCCCCAAGCCAAATCGTTTTTGATGACCGAAGCCTTGCGTGGCGAAGGCGCGTTACTCAAGCGCCCCAATGGCGAGCGTTTTATGAAAGATGTGCATCCGCTGGCTGAATTAGCGCCGCGCGACGTAGTCGCACGCGCCATCGACCACGAGATGAAACGCCTCGGCGCGCCCTGCATGTATCTCGATATTAGTCACCGCGATTCCGAATTTCTCGCCAGCCACTTTCCCACGGTCATGGAGCAGTGCGCCAAATTTGGCATTGACATCACCAAGGAAGCGATTCCCGTGGTACCCGCCGCGCACTACACCTGCGGGGGCATTGTCGTGAATACACTCGGCCAAACCGACCTCAACAATCTTTACGCGATTGGTGAAACCTCGTTTACAGGCCTGCACGGCGCTAATCGTATGGCCAGTAATTCGCTATTGGAATGCATTGTTTACGCACAGTCCGCCGCCGAAGACATTATTACCAAACTTGCCGCCACCCCAGAGCCTACACCCTGCAAGCCTTGGGATGACTCCAAAGTCACCAATTCGGACGAAGATGTTGTTATTTACCACAACTGGGACGAAATACGCCGCTTTATGTGGGATTACGTGGGCATTGTGCGCACGCACAAACGCCTTGAGCGCGCCTTGCACCGCATTCAATTATTGCAATCCGAAATCCACGAGTATTACGCCAACTACCGCGTGCGCAGCGACTTAATCGAGTTGCGCAACCTCGCTATGGTCGCCGAACTTATCATTCGCTCCGCCATGAGCCGCAAAGAAAGCCGTGGCCTGCATTACTCGCTCGATTATCCCGAAACAAGCACAATGCCTAAAGACAGCCTGCTGGTGCCCAGCAACTTAGCCAGCCAAGACGTGTTTTTTAACCCTCTAAAAATCTAAAGGCCTGTCTTCAGCTAAATGGTTGGAGGATGTTACAAAGTAATACCCCCATCACAGCCACGGCATCACGTCTGCCACCGGCTTGCCTTACAATAAAGCAACTTCAAAACAGGCCCCCTGCTGTGAAAAAAATACTCCCCGCTCTGCTCGCCATTCTCTACCAACCCGCCCTCGCAGGCAGTTTTAGCGTGTACGATGCGCGCAGCCAAGCGATGGGCGGCGCCTCGGTCGCGGTTGGTAGTACCGCTATGGCGATGGGCCACAACCCAGCCCTACTCGGCCTTGGCGACGAAGACGAAGACGACAGCAAAAATGGCCGCTACAGCCTGCCTTACGTGGCGGGCAATCTGTCACAAGCCGCGCTCGATGCTTTGAATATTTTGGACGACGAGCTCGATGTCAATTTTGATAATGCACTCGATAACTTCAACACACACGAAGACCCCAGCCAAACTATTGCCATAGCCACAGCCGCCCGCGATGCCGGTCAAGCACTTGAAAAGGAACTTATCGATGTCGCCAACGAAGAGATCAACTTTAATGTGTTTGTTGGTTTAATTTCAGTATCAGAGCCCGCCGAACAGGGTGGCGGTGGCTTTTATTTGGGCTCCCGCATTATTGGCGGTGGCCGCAGCTATATTCCCGATGCCGATATCACCCTATATCACGACTATGTTGAAGCGCTTGACAACATCGCCCAAGGCGGTGACTGGAGAGCGAATGCCGAGCTATTCGATTACGAAGAACCCTACAACGAAAGCGTACCGCCGTCCTTTAAAGATCTCGATACCACTTCCCGCGCTGATATTCGCGGCCTCATTATTAACGAGGCCGCCGTGAGTACCGCATGGGGGTTTGAGCTAGACGCGATGAGGGTTGCCATAGGTGCCACCCCCAAGGCGATGTATGTCCGGGTATTTGATGAATCGCGCGAAATTTCCAGCGACGAGCTCGAAATAGGCAGCAATATCCAATCCCACCGTATGTTTAACGTCGATCTTGGTGTCGCCATTGAACTCGAGAACGGTGTGCGCATCGGCTACACAGCCAAAGACGTCATAAGCCGCACATTTACCACCGACAAAAACCAAACCGTACGTCTAGAAACCAAACATCGCATAGGCGCCGCCTATATTCGCCCGCAATGGCAAATTGGCGCCGACCTCGATATGCAAGAACAGCACGCTTTTGCGACCGAGCGCACCGGCCAATATCTTGCGCTAGGCGGCGAATACAATTTACTCAACTACATCGACCTGCGCGCGGGCTATCAATACGACACTCTGGGCGAGCACCCCGGCGTTATTAGCGCAGGTTTGGGCGTTAGGCTCGGCAACACCTTAATCGACGCCAGCTACAGAACCAGTAGCGAAGAAAAAGGCGCCGCGTTACAGCTAAGCTTTGCACTCTAAGAGCCCACTTTAGCGTCACTACTTTTGGTTATCAGGTTAACGTTTTGATTTCCATCAAATGCCCTCTCTCACCCGCGCCTATATGCTCGCCCCACACTGAATTGTTTAGCGATTATTCAAACATATCGGCAACGTTAATTAAGACCTCAACCCTGCGAGCCAATGAAGACATACTTAAACCTTGCACCCCGCATCAGCGCCAGCCTTATTACCCTGCTTCTATTGGGTATTGGCTTCTTGGCGCCCCCCCAAAAAATGCTCTTATTCCCAACTCCATACTCCGCCACTAACATCTATAGCGATGCCAGCAGCCGGGTAGAGTGGCAAAAAGCGCCACAGGATTGGGTGGCCTTTAAATGCACGTATAGCGCCGCAGAAGGTAATAAATACTGCGGCGCGTCTATAAAGTTCTACAGGGCCCCCCAAGCCAGCACTCAAGGTGAAAACCCCGATGACTTCAGCCTTATCAAGAGCATCGACCTCACGCGCTATAACGGCCTACTCATTGAAGTGAACTACCGAGGCAACTCAAAAAAGCTGCAGCTTAGCCTGAGAAACAGCACTAAAAACATCACTAATAACGAGCAGTTTCAAGCGGGGAAATACCTCACGACCACACTACACCCCGAAGAATATGACCGCCAAGTTTTAATCCCCTTTGACGAATTTCACACCGCCGACTGGTGGATCAACGATAACAATGTGCATCGCAAAAATACTGCGCTTAGCGTTTCCAATGTGATCGAAATATCCGTAAATCTTCCCGCTAATGCGCCCAGCGGCGAGCACTTTATTACTTTTCGCTCCATTTATGGCCAAGGCGTCTGGCTCACCAAAGAGCAAACCTATATCGGTATATTAATCACCTGGCTGGGCTTTTTTCTTATCAATGGACTAATTTGGGCCTACCAACTGCATCAAAAAAACAAACTTTACACCGCCAACCTAAATTCACTGACTCAAGACTCGCTCACCGATCCGCTCACGCAAATTTTCAACCGTAGAGGCATAGATCAAGCCATTGAATACAAAATTAAGGCCCATAAAACCTTCAGTATTTTTTTAATCGATATCGATTTATTCAAGAACATTAACGACACCCACGGCCATAGCTGCGGCGATTATCAACTGCAACAAATAAGTACACTGATTAAAAATAATATTCGCGAAGGCGATTTATTAGCGCGCTGGGGCGGCGAAGAATTTATGGTTGTCATGGACACAGCCGATTCGCAGCATGCCCATTTTAGCGCCGAAAAACTGCGTAAAATGATCGAGGAACACACCTTTACTATAGCGCCCGACAATCCCCAGCCACTCAAGATCACCATTACAATCGGCATGAGCATCCACAAGCCCAGCGACGTTTTTACTAGCACGTTTCAGCGTGCCGACAAAGCGCTTTACATCGGTAAAAATAATGGCCGCAACATGACCATTGCGTTTTAAATGCTTATTTTTAAAAGAGACCAAGCGCATCGCACAGAGTTAAAATGGCTTTTTTGAAAACCAAGGCCATCACATGACCCGCAACTCCACCTCATCCAACAGTTCTATGCCCGAGCACGTAAATACCATCCGCATAGCATCCGCTCCGCTTTGGCGGCGCTTTGCAGCGTTAGTTTACGATTCGTTGATTTTACTGGCCATTAGCATGGCCTATGGCGCGCTAGTGACACTCACCGGCGCACTTAACGGGCAAGCACAAAGCGAAAAATACCAACCCATGTTTCACGCTGGCGGCATTGCCGAGCTGGTGCTAATAGGCTGGATTTCATGTTTGGTATTTTTTTACGTAGGATTTTGGCACCGTTCGGGCCAAACCTTAGGCATGCGCGCTTGGCGGCTCAAATTGATAGACGCGCATAATAGCGACACCAAAGTTTCAATCTCTCGCTGCCTGCAGCGCGCTGCGTGGGGCGTGCCGAGCTTGGTATTTTTAGGCCTGGGCTATGGCTATCGTTTTATAAGTCCAACAAAACAATGCCTGCACGACCAACTTACCCGCACGCAAGTGATTGTCATACCCAAATAAAAAGGTCACACCAAAATAAATTAGCTCGGGGGTAAAGCGCGGTAATCAAGCAGCAACTGAATAATCTCGTGATCACTAATGCCCGCTCGCAGCGCCTGATTAAGCGAAGCTCGCTGCGGCAGATAAATATTCAGCTTTTTTCTCAGCATTTCGAGGACTACAGCATCCACACTGGGGTCGATATCAGCACCCGCATACACCGCAATTTTTTGACGAAGAATTTCTTTATTCACAAATAAGCGCCTGTCACTGCACACAATCGCGGCAGCAAAAAATTAAAAAGGGAGAAACTAAAAGAAAATGAGGCAGAATATCTTGCACTCATCAAAGTAGGTCACAGATTCCGCTGGCAAACATCTCGAATACCTCAGCTTGCCAACAACTGGAACGCGCATTATGGATGCCGCGCCCCCCAAGGTACAGAAATATTCCTTACCCCTGCGCAAAAGACTGGCGTAGTTTACGCCCGCTATAAAACAGCCCGCACGCATGCATTGCCGACGATTTAGTCGCGCTGCCCAATCGCCCCGGCGTGTTTGGTCTCACCGAATTTATGAACTATCCAGGTTATTCAAATATAGCTATTTAAACCGCTCAACAAAAAGCCCAGTGATGTGCATCACTGGGCTTTTTTATTGCGTGGAATTTTTAGAGGATTTCGACTCGGGCTTAGCACTAATGATTTTGGTTTTTTCACCTCGCTCCCACGCGGAGCGAGTAATCTAGTTTGCCTTATTATGTTTTTGGCTGTACATTGTACAACAAAAACGTACAACAACATTTGGCTATCTCTATGCAAACCGTAAACATCAGTGAATTAAGATCTAACCTATTGGAATACCTAGAAAAAGCTAACAACGGAGAGCAAATATCGGTGACGACAAACGGCAGGTTGTTAGCCACTATTAGCGCGCCCATCAATAAAAAAACACTCGCCAAGCAGCAACTTAAAGAGCTTGCCGCAGGCGCTCAGCTCGATGATGTAGTAACGCCCACCGATAGCGAGTGGGATGCGTTAGCATGATATTGATGGATACCTGCGCAATAATTTGGGACGCCTTAGACGACAAACAACTTACCCCCCAGGCACGCAAAGCCATACAAAAAGCCGACGACCATAATGCGTTAATTATTAGCGATATTTCGATATGGGAAATATCCATGCTAATTAAAAAACAGCGAATAAAACTAGAAACTACCGCCGCTCATTTTATCAATTTATTTTTACAATCCAGAAATATATCGGTAGTAAATATCTCTCCAGAAATTGCCGAACTTTCTGTAAATTTTGGCGCCGACATCAACAGCGACCCAGCCGATAGAATCATCGCCGCAACATCCATAATCCACAACGCCCAACTAATTACTGCCGACATCAATTTAATAAAAAGCAAATTGATTGATACGATTTGGTGATTATTTCGGCGCGTACTGTCTGCACTTTTAAAAATAAAAAAACCTCGCACTGCGAGGTTTTTTATTGAAAGGATTACGCGTGTAGGTCCGATTAGCGGAGCATTAAATCAACGTAGCACAAAAAACTAAATCTTTTATTACCCCAAAACCACCCCATCCACCAAGGCCGCCAACTGCCTAAGCGTTACATGATAAAGGGATATATCGTCCGACTCTTTATCGGCCAGCGTGTCTTGCAGCCAATTTAACCAAGCGGCTAAACCATTAGCCTCTAGCAATTTAATTAACGCATCATCAATTTCTTTTTGATTAATATGTTTTTTATCAAGCTCTTTATCATTAAACAAAACACCAACCACCGCCGCACTTAAACGCCGTAATTGAATTTCGATATCTTCCAATAAAGTTTCCCGCGCCATGGCTTGCCAAGGGGATTGCACGGCCATTTCTGATACGGCGCCCGCAAATACACCCAATTGCAAATGATTGTGTAAACCGTAAAAAACCTGCGTACATAAATGCGGGGATTGTTGTGTATTCAGGCTGAGAGCCGAGGCGCCTAAACCTGCAAATAAATTATCGGGCATGGCCAATAAGCTGGCCCAGTCGTCGCGTATGCCTTGGGCTTGGTAATCGCTAAAACGTTTATCGCGTGCCTCGCGCAAACTACCGGCTAAAGAATCCTCGGTGGTTTTGGCCACCTGCACCAAGGTGTTTTTAATTTTTTGAATATGTTGCTCGGTACTTAAATTTTTATCACCCGCATTTAAATCACCCACATTGCGCAAAAACCAGCGCACACCACGCCTTACACGGCGCGCCATCATTGTTTTTAAACCGTAGAGCGTTTCTTCCGGCACTTGGTTATACAAGGTGGTGATGTAGCTATTAAATGCCGGTAAATCAAATACCGCGCGCGCCACAATAAAGGCCTTCATGACTTGCTCGACAGGAATGCTAGAGCTGGATAAAAAACGGTAAGCGGCGGTAATGCCAAGCTGATTAATAAAATCGTTTGCGAGTTGTGTGCTAACAATTTCATTTAATAATTGATGGCCTAAAACATCCTGCGTAAAACGCTCGCCCGCCGCTTTGGGAAAGGCCAAAAAGGCTAAATCGCGCGCGGCTTTATCTTCGACTAAAGCTGTTTTAGTCAGCACGCCTTTAAGCATGACTTTGGCGTAGCTAAGCAAAACCGCCAGCTCGGGCCGCGTAAGGCTGCTGCCTTTGGCGTAGCGCTCGGCAATGGCGGCATCGTTGGGTAAAAATTCCAGCTTGCGGTTAAGGCCCGCGTTTTTCTCGAGGTAAGTAATGAGCTTGCGGTATTCGCCGCCGCGTTTAACGGCTTGGCGTTCAGCGATGCTCAGGCATTCGGTTTGCGCAATATTGTGGTTAAGCACCAAGGTCGAAATTTCGTTGGTGTAATCTTTTAAACATTGGTTGCGTTGTTTTTCGGTTAAATCGCCACGGGCCAAAACGGCCTGCAATAAAATTTTTAGGTTAACCTCGTGATCCGAGCAATCAACGCCACCGGCATTATCAATAAAGTCGGTATTACAGGCGCCGCCGGTTTGGCAAAATTCGATGCGGCCGAGCTGAGTCATGCCCAAATTGCCACCCTCGCCAAACACTTTGCAGCGCAAATCGCCGCCGTTTACGCGTAAATTATCGTTGGCTTTATCGCCTACTTGGGCGTGGCTTTCGGTACTGGCTTTAACGTAGGTGCCAATGCCGCCGTTCCAAATTAAATCCACCGGCGCTTTTAACAATTGGTGAATAAATTCGGTGGGCGTAAGGCTGTTGGCCTCTATGCCAAAACGCGCTTTTATTTCTTTATTTAAAGGAATGGATTTGGCGCTGCGCAAAAATACCGCGCCGCCTTGGGATATTAGGCTTTTATCGTAAGAGTCCCAAGTAGTGCCGGGCGTGGTAAATAAACGCTCGCGTTCTTTAAAACTGGCGGCGGCATCGGGGTTGGGGTCGATAAAAATATGCAGATGGTTAAAGGCGGCCACCAGCTGAACCTGTTCGGATAACAACAGGCCGTTACCAAACACATCGCCCGCCATATCGCCAATGCCTACTACGCTAATGCTTTGTTTTTGCACATCGATATTGCGCTCGCGAAAATGCCGCTGCACCGAAATCCAGCCGCCCTTAGCGGTAATGCCCATCGCTTTATGGTCGTAACCTTGGCTGCCCCCGCTGGCAAAACCATCACCTAACCAATGGCCGTATTCCAGCGAAATCGCATTGGCAATATCCGAGAAGGTCGCGGTGCCTTTATCGGCGGCCACTACCAAATAAGGGTCGTCGCCATCCAGGCAAACCACTTGTTCTGGGTGCAGTGTTTGGCCATTCACGAGGTTGTCGGTTACGCATAATAAGCCGCGAATAAACTGCTGATAACACGCAATACCCTCGGCTTGAATCTCGGCGCGGCCTTCGCATTTTTGCAAGCGTTTGGGCACAAAACCGCCTTTGGCGCCGCTCGGTACTATCACCGCATTTTTAACCGCTTGGGCCTTAACCAAGCCCAAAACCTCGGTGCGGTAATCACTTAAACGATCGGACCAACGCAAACCGCCGCGCGCCACTTTGCTGGTGCGCAAATGCACGCCTTCCATACGGGTCGAATAGACAAAAATCTCGAACTCGGGCTTGGGTTGCGGCACCGCTTCCATACGCTGCGGCGCCATTTTGATCACAAAAGTATCGGGGCAAGCACGTGCGCCTTCAAATTGAAAAAAATTGGTGCGCAAAGTGGCTTTAAGTGCATCGATATAACGCCTAAAGATTCTATCGTCGTCGATACTGGTGACATCGTTGAGTTTTGCTTCAAGCGCTTCAAACAGTGCTTGGCAGCGCTCGTTGGCACCGGTTTGCTCAAGCTGAAAACGCGCGTAAAACCACTCCACCAGCATTTTTGCCAAGGGCGCGTGGCGCAATAAAGCATGGGCAATGGCTTCGGGCTCGATCGAAAACAAGGTTTGCTTAAAGTAATGCGCATAGGCCCGCAAAATCACAATATCGCGCCACGGCATAGCCGCTGCCACCACTAAACGGTTAAAGGCATCGTTGTCGATTTTTTGGTGCCACACCGCGTAAAAAGCCTCACTAAAATGCGCTTTTTGGTGCTCGTCCATCAGGCTATTGGGGTAAAGCAGCTGCAAGCTAAAGTCGTGCAGCCACACCGAGGTAGCAGGGTCTTGGCGCTTAAGGCAAAAAGGATTTTCGCCCAGCACCCGGCCGCCGAGGTTTTCTAGCAGCGGGATCACATCTGACAATGCCAACACCGAGCCGTAATTGGCCACTTTAAAACGCAAAGTATCGCTACTGTCACCTTGCGGACGAAACACATTCATGGCGATATCTTGCTGAGCAGTGGCGGCCTCGAACAAGGCAATATCGCCCACGGCGGCGCGGGCATCGTAGGTGTCTTGGTAAGCGGGCGAGAACAACGGGCTGTAACGCCTAAATAGAGGTAAGCCTTTTTGCTCGCCTTGGGTTTCACACAAAGCGTGCTCTAAACGCTCTTGCCAGCCAGTCGCCACCAGCGTGACTTTGGCTTGCAGCTCAGAAATATCCAGTGTTTGCAGTTGCTCGGCGCTGCTACCGGCGGGCATTTTAAAAACCAAATAGGCCCGCGCCAGTACCGATTCCGAGAAAAACGTCGTCGATTCCACGCCCTCATTGCCCAGCGCCTCGCCTAAAATACGCTCGACTTTTAAGCGTACGTCGGTGCTGTATACATCGCGCGGCACATAAATAAGCGCAGTCACAAAACGGCCATAAGGGTTGCCGCGCAAAAACAAGCGCACTTGTTTACGCTCGTTAAGGTTGGCCACGCCCAGCAAGCTATCTTTTAATTCGCCTATCGAGGCTTGAAAAAGCTCATCCCGTGGGAAGCCTTCTATCGCGCGCTGTAAGGCGCGATAGCTGTAAGTTTTAAGCGGAATGCCGCTGGCTTTAACCACCTGCTTTAGCTTTTGGCGCACCCAGGGAATGGTCGTTGGCGAGGTATTGCCCACGGCGTAGGTAAAAAAGCCAATTAAATGCCCTTCGCCCAGCCATTTACCCTGCTCATCAAAACGCTTAACGACTAAATAGTCGGGGTAAACCGCACGCTGCACTTTGGACAACATCGGCGCTTTGGTAAAAATCAGAACATCGTTACACACCTCGCCATGGCAAGTACTCGGCAGCAACGAGTCCTCGCCCTCGGCCGCTAAACGGCACAAGCCTAAGCGGGCTTGGGTGTTTTCTTTAAGCGCGTTGTTTTTGCCTACGGCATCAAATTCGCGGTAACCCAAATAGGTAAAGTGCGAGGCCTCCAGCCACTTTAAAAGCTGGCAAGCTTCTTCGGCCTCGGGCGTACCTGCGGCCATCACTTGGGTTTGTAATTGTTGGTTTTGGGTAATAAACAGACTGTAGTCGGCCACCACCAACACCAGCTCATCAAACGCTTGGGCGAGTGCATCGCGCAGCGACGCCACTTCGTCATCGGCCAATACGCCCAGCTCGGCATACATCACGGCGTAGGCTTTGGGTTGAGCATCAGCAGCGGCATCGTCGGCCAGTACGGTACTGTTTAAAAGATGCAGTGGGACACCCAAACGATTAAGCGTCATGCGTAGGGTATCAACCAAAAACGGACTATCGGGCCAGACCGCATGCAGCACGGTGCGATGGCAGGTCCAACGCTCTTCTTCTATCTGCGGTGTTTTTAGTCGAATCACACCCGCACCCGCGGCTTTGGTCTGCAACAAACTCAACCACAACCCATAAAAACAATGGCCGTGGTCGGCGGCACTGCGCTCGCTAATATCGTCCAACGGCCAAGTGCGCCACAGCGATTTAACAAAACCCGTAATCGCCTCTTCATCGGCGGGCGAATATTGTGCGATTAAGGCGGCGATAACGTCGTTGCGCAGCGTTGTTTTAGTCGAAAATGTTGTTTTGGCAGAACCCTTATTCATAACTGACCTCAACCTGCGATGCAGGTATTGAATTTAGTAATTGGTGACTTTAACAGCAAACAAACAAAACCTGACTACCCCTATGAGACACGGTTCACACTCGCGTTTAGGTGAGCGCTTAAAAACTTGTGGGTGACTTTAAAAACCTTGTTATGAGCATAGTCATAAAGGCGGAAACACGCGGCATGGGTGGATTAGGGACATCCATCGAGCTTAGAGGGCGATTGTTACGGTATTAAATAGTTGTGGGGTGAGCATTCATTCCAAGAAAGATCACGCCAGTAAAGATCAGACGTGCATTGATTGACTCAAAAAAAATCATTATGATTAATTTTGAATCAGAAAAAATCATTGAGAGCCCATAAATGAAAAGCAACATGACACAACCAACAACTAAAGTACTGACCGCGCACATTCCACTACCCATGGCCGACAAAATTGACCAGATGGCAGCCCGACTTGAACGCTCGCGCGGCTGGATCATGAAGCAGGCACTTTCTGCATGGATCGCCCAAGAAGAGCACCGTGATCGCCTTACCCAAGAGGCCTTGGCAGATGTGGATGCAGGTCGGGTTATCGACCACCTAGCGGTGCAAGCTTGGGCCGAGAGCCTCAGCACCGATCAGCCACTGGATGTGCCGCGTTGATAGAGCTTAAGTGGACTAGTAAAGCGTTATCCGATTTGGCGCGCTTGTATGAATTTCTAGCTCGGGTCAATCAACCCGCCGCCGCACGAGCGGTACAAGCTCTAACACATACCCCCATCATACTGCTCACCAATCCGCGCATTGGAGAGCAATTATTCCAATTTGAATCACGCGAGGTGCGGCGTATTTTGGTTGGCGAGTACGAAGTGCGTTACGAGATCCATGATGCGACCATCTACGTGCTGCGACTGTGGCATACACGAGAAAATTATTGATGTGATGGGGGCGAAGTACATTAGGTTGGGCACTACTGGTAGTTGTCATTTGTTCAACCTATACAAGGTTGATCCCATCAAAACACCCATGGGCGAACGGCGCCTACAGATCAGCCTGTCGAGCCACGAAATTAGCTATTGTTAGCCTAAAATAATTGATTCAAGCGGGGAGGTCTTGGCATATAAGGCTGCTGTTTGTTGAGGGTGTCTGTCCTTGTTTTTCCATTCCGGGTACAACCACCATAAATTTGGTTCGTTTTTTCCGTCAGGTTCCATTGCTATTGATGGCAATGGCCGATTTACCCTTCGACCAAACTATCGAAGTACCAGCAAATAAAGTAGTTTATCTTGGCAACATTGACGCTGTTATTGTGCCGAGCACTGACGACACACAGCCGCGTGCGGGCTCAGTTTTACCCTTAATAGACCAATCTGTAGCAGGTTTCTCTAACGGCACATTTACCGCCAAGATAACTGACAATTTCGAATTAGATGTAGCTGAAATCAAGAGTAAACTCCCCAAGGTAGCCAACTTCGATTTCGTAAATATGACCCTGCCAGAGTGGAAATATCCTGTCGCTGCAGTAAAAGAGAAAAAAACTAAGTAATCCCCTAAGCTCAGGCTGGCAACTGCCTTCCTGAGCATTTTTTCAATTCTCCCACCCTATTCTGGCCGCTGTTAAAGATCGTAAGATCGAAGACGGGCTCACCTTAAAATTGCCGATGAAAACAACAGCATTCAATGGCCACCGACTGGTGACTTTGTAATGAACGTGCTCGGTTTTGCAAAACCGGCCGACGAGCCGCGCCTTTAAGGCGGGGCGGTGATAGAAAATCAGATGCATTTATAAACGCTAAAAATCAATGACTCTAACCCCATTGATTGACCCATTGATTCTGGACCCCATTGATTCTAGCCAACTACGAAGCGACGACTATCTAGCCTCCCTCAACACCACCGCCGGTGGCGTAGTCACAACCTTGCGGCAACCCAAATAGCCCAGCCCCGTCACAAAGACCATTCCACTTAAGGGCGCCAATAACCAATACACATAATGCGGTTGAATTGGCGTGCCGAGCACGAAGGTTTGTAGGCTAAACAATAAAACCTCGGTGCCGACTATGGCGATAAAACCGGCTAATAATCCCAATACCGCAAACTCCGCACAAATGCTGCCCAATACTAAACGGCGGGTGCTGCCGAGGGCGCGGAGTAAGCCGGCTTCTTGTTGGCGGCTGTCTAGGCTGGCGAGTACCGCCGCCCATAATACGAGGCAGCCACCCACCAAGGTTAACCAAAGTACCAGCAAAACGCCGTCGCTCACTTGGTTAATGATGGTGCGGATTTGCTCAATAATGCGGTCGAGTTCGACCACCAATACGCTGGGGTGCGCTTGCAGAATGTGGTTGATTACGGTTTTTTGCGCGGGCGCTAAGTAGATGCTGGTGATGAGCGTGGGCGAAAAATCGTTGAGGCTGCCGGGCTCAAAAATAAAATAAAAGTTGGGGTGCATGCTGCGCCAATCGAGGCTGCGAATGCTCGCCACTTCGGCCTTTAATAATAAACCGCCAAACGAAAATTCCAGTTTATCGCCCAGTTTTAAACCAATCGATTCGGCGGTTTCCTCTTCCACCGAAACGCCCGGTAAATCGGCGCTGCTGCGCTGCCACTTGTCCCACCATTGGCCTTGTAAAATTTTATTGTCGGCGGCAAGTGTTGCGGCCCAGGTGGTGTTGAGTTCCCGCCTTAGCGCATTGCTGGCTTCGCGTTGTTCGTCGCTGGGGGTTTGGCCATTAATGCTGATTAAACGGCCGCGCACCATGGGGTAAATGGGTTCGGCGCGTACTTTGGCGGCGGTTAATTGGGTTTGAATCGCGGGTAGATCGGCGGGCGGAATATTGACCAAAAAGTGGTTGGGCGCATCGGCGGGCACTTGCACGCGCCATTCTTCGATAAGTGAGCCGCGCACAATGGTGAGTGTAAACAGCAGCATAATCGCAATGGCAAATACCATAATTTGCACCAAGCTTTGGCCGCGCCGACGCTGCAAATTGGCAAAAGCTAAACGCCAAATTCCGCCCATGCGCAGCGCCAGTTTTTTGCTCAGGTTAAGTAATCCCAAGGCAACCACCAAGCTGAGCGCGATCACCGCGGTGAGGGCGCCGCTAATGCTTAGCGCTAATTTAATATCGCGACTAAATAACACTACCAGCAACACCACGGCAAAAAAGGCTAGCGCTCCTTGTTGCCAAAGTTGGGGCACGTTAACCGCGAGCTCGCGACGCAAAATTTTAAGCGGCGGCACGGCGGGTAAAAACCACAGCGCGGGCAGGGCAAAAAACAGCAAACACACCAAACCGCTCAGCAAACTGAGTAGATAGGGATAAAGCCCCGCGCCGCTTAAATGCAGTTGATAGCTTTGTTGAATGCTTGCGCTCACCACGCTTTGCAGCCCTTGGCCCAGCAATAGACCCACCAGCGATGCGCCCGCGCCCAGCAAAAGCAGTTGGCCAAAATAGAGCGTGCGAATTTTAACGCTACCTGCGCCCAAGCTTTTCATCAGCGCGACTTGATCGGTATGGCGCTCGGCAAATTGGCGCGCGGCAATGGCAATGGCGACACCCGCCAACAGCACCGCAATCACCGCCGCCAAGACTAAAAATTGTTTGGCGGTATTAAGGGTGCGGCCAAGGCGCTCTTGCGAGCCATTAATATCGACGACTTTTTGATGCACGCTGAGCTGTGGTTTGAGCCAAGCCCTAAACGCATCGAGATCGCGGCTGTTGTTGCTGGCCAATAACCATTGGTAATCAATGCGGCTGCCGGGCTGAATAACCTGTGTGAGCGGCAAGTCGGCCATGTTCATTAACAGGCGCGCGCCGGTAAAACTAAAGGGGCTGGCGCCGTCGGGCTCGCGGATTAAAACGCGGGTAACGGTCAGCTCGTATTCGCCCACAAACACCTTTTCGCCAAGCTCAATATGCAGCAGCGGCAGCAGGCGGGAATCGACCCATGCCTCGCCACGCGCGGGGATTTGCTGCACTTTTTGAATGTCGGCGGGGTTCATGGCAAAGGGCGTGGTACTTATCTCAAACTCGCCACGTAGCGGATAACCCTCGGCCACGGCCTTGACTGAGGCAAGGTGCATATTCTCGTTGGTAAGGTGCTCGCCGGTAGAAGGGAAAACCATCGACGAAAACTGCGCCGCCGTGGTGGTGCGAATGCTTTGTTTTTGCGCTTCGCTATCCCATTCGGCGTTGTGGACTTGGCTACTGCGCAGGACTAAATCGGCACCTAACACGCTGTTGCTTTGGCTGACTAAGGTGCGCTCTAACCTATCGGTAAAGACCGCAATGCCACTTAACACCGCCACCGCCAAAACCAAGGCGAGGCTTAAGAGTTTTAGCTCGCCACTGCGGCCATTGCGCATTAATAGGCTGATGATGAGTTTGAGTTGTGAGATCGGGTTGGTGGCCACATGAAGAACCTTCATACCGTAGGGTCGCTGGAGTTTTGGGCTGCGGGTTGATCGGCGAGGGCGTCGCTCACCAGTGCGCCTGCCGTTAAAATCAAGCGCCGCTGGCAAAGTTGGGCGAGGCGTTCTTCGTGGGTGATTAATATCAGCGTGGCGCCTTGCTGGCGGTTGAGTTCAAACAGCAGTTCGATAATGCGCGCGCCGGTGGCGCTATCGAGGTTGCCGGTGGGTTCGTCGGCAAACAACACCTTGGGCTCGCAGGCAAAGGCGCGGGCAATGGCTACGCGCTGTTGCTCGCCGCCCGATAATTGCGGTGGGTAGTGGTGTAAGCGCTCGGCCAGCCCTACGCGGGTTAAATAGTCACGGGCTTTTTGCTGGGCGGCTTTATCGCCGCGCAATTCCAGCGGTAGCATGACGTTCTCTAATGCGCTTAGGCCCGGTAATAATTGAAAGGATTGGAAAATAAAGCCCACGTTGTCGGCCCGCACTTTGGCGCGGCCATCTTCGTCGAGCGTGGTAATGTTGATGCCGTTAAGCCAAACTTCGCCGCTGCTGGGCACATCCAGCCCCGCTAATATGCCGAGTAAGGTGGATTTACCCGAGCCGGAGGTGCCGGTAATGGCAACCGATTCCCCGCGCGCGATGTCCACCGATAGCGGCTGCAATATCACCAGCTCGCCCTCTTGTGTGGTGACGCGTTTAGTTAAAGCGCGAGCTTGCACAACGGTGGCTTCGTAGATGGGTTGGGCTGGGGTAGCTGTGGACATCATTATTTGGCCTTAAATTGAGCGAATTTTTTGGGATTAACGGGCGAAAAACGTAACACTTTTCAGTTTTGGTTTATGCAGTTGAGTGGCTGTTTCTTGGGCCGCTCAAGACGTCCCTGTGCGCTATGCAAGCGTTCCAGACGCTTAAATGCCCAACAAACAACCCCTCAACTGCATTGAGGTTCATCCGTTGAATCGTTTAAAACAAAGCTTTGTTTTAAATTTTTCGCTTGGAGTTGACGGCTGTGTCGCCTCGGAAATAACGACATACAGAATGATTCCCTTTTTAAAAGTTCACCTGTAATAACTGCAATCAACGTAAGGTATCATTCTATGAGCCTAGGAATTTAATCACTATGCGAATACCACCGCTTTATTTGTTAATCGTTTTACTGTTTACGGCGCATCTTGCCGCAGCGGATGAACAGACAGCCATCAGCCAACCTCAACATGTGCTGGTAATGGGCGATAGCCTGAGTGCGGGTTATGGCATTGAGGAGCAACAAGGTTGGGTGGTGCTACTTAAACAGCATTACGCGACCAAGCAAAATGTTGCGGACACTAGGCCAAACGTGACCGTTACCAATGCTAGCGTGAGTGGCGAAACCAGCTCCGGTGGCCTTGCTCGTTTGCCCGCATTGCTGGCTAAACATCAACCCACACTGGTGATTTTAGAGTTAGGCGGTAACGACGGCTTGCGCGGTCTGCCACTCAAATTATTGCGCAGTAATTTACAGGCGATGATCGACCTTTGTACGGAGGCCAATGCTCAAGTGATTTTAGCGGGTATGCAAATCCCTCCTAACTACGGTGCCCGTTACGCCAGCCAATTTAAAGCGCTCTACCCCGAGCTAGCCGCTAAAAACACACAGCCGTTAATTCCCTTTTTATTAGACGGTATTGCTGGCCGCACTGATTTAATTCAACCCGATGGCATCCACCCAACCGCCGAGGCGCAGCCGATAATTTTGGCGAATGTATTGGGAGTGATGGAGGGGTTTATAATAGCGGAGGCCAATAATGCAAAAAGCCCCGAATGACGGGGCTTTGAGGACGCTAATGGAGGATAGCAAAACTAAATATGGTGCCCAGGAGGAGACTTGAACTCCTACGGCCGTAAGGCCACCAGCACCTGAAGCTGGCGTGTCTACCAATTTCACCACCTGGGCAGGCGGCGGCGAACTATAGGGAGTTGATTTTTCTTTGTCAACGACCACCTTAAACTTTCACTCTTAATCAGAGTATACTCGGGCGATTATTCAAAATACCCCCTTGATAGGACACATCTCTTGCCTGATACCCCCTCTATAAAAGATCCAGCCGCCGCGCGTGAAGCGCAAATTTACGCCAACCCCATCGCCAGCCGCGAGCTTATTTTGCAAGTGATCGCCGATGCCAAAGGCCCGTTATCTAAAAATGCCCTTATCGAGATACTCAAAATCGAAGGGGAAGATCAGCTCGAAGGCCTAAGGCGACGCCTTATTGCCATGGAACGCGACGGGCAAATCCTGCGTAACCGTCGTGGCGCCTATGGTGCAGTCGAAGAAATGGATCTTATTCGCGGTCGCGTGAGCGGTCATCGTGATGGTTTTGGGTTTTTAATCGCAGGGGCTGGCGAAGATATTTACCTCTCCAACCGAGAAATGCGCAAAGTGTTTGATGGCGATGAGGTGTTAGTGCGCATCAGTGGCGTAGACGCCAAAGGCCGACAAGAAGGTAATATTGTTGAGGTTTTAGCTCACAACACCCACAGCATCGTCGGACGCTACACCCAACAAGGCAAGAGCAGCGCGCGTATACGACCCGACAACCCACGCATTGTCGCCGATATTTTTATCGCTAAAGAAAACACCCTAATCGCTAAAGACGGGCAATTTGTGAATGTTCACATTACCCGTCAACCCGACCGCTTTGGTGCTGCTGAAGGTATTATTTCCGAAATATTGGGCGACCACATGGCGCCCGGCATGGAAATCGATGTCGCCATACGCTCGCACGATATTCCTCATATTTGGCCACAAGCGGTAATTGATCAAGCGGCAGGGCTTTCGGCGGAAGTGACCGAACAAGACAAACTCAACCGCATAGACCTGCGCAAATTACCCTTAGTGACTATCGACGGTGAAGACGCGCGCGATTTTGATGATGCCGTCTACTGCGAGCGCAAACGCAGCGGTGGTTGGCGCTTATATGTCGCCATTGCCGACGTTTCTCACTACGTAAAACCCAACAGTGCGCTCGATAACGAAGCTTTAATCCGTGGTAACTCGGTGTACTTCCCCGATCACGTTATTCCTATGCTGCCCGAAGCCTTGTCCAATGGCCTGTGTTCACTCAAGCCCGAGGTCGACCGACTCTGCATGGTCTGCGAGATGACCATCAGTGACGCCGGTAAAGTCAGTGGTTATCACTTTTACGAAGCGGTTATGCACAGCCACGCGCGCCTGACCTATACCAAAGTTGGCACTATGCTGGCCGAAAAAGAGCAAGAACACTCAGCGTTACGCCAACAATATAGTCACGTCGTTAAACACATCGACGAACTACATAATCTTTACCATGCCCTGCGCGCCACGCGCACAGAGCGCGGCGCGATTGATTTTGAAACCGTCGAAACCCGCATTGAATTTGATGAAAACCGCAAGATCGCACGCATAGTGCCGGTTCATCGCAACGATGCGCACAAGCTGATTGAAGAGTGCATGCTCGCCGCCAACGTCTGCGCTGCACGCTTTTTAGAACATCACGATGTACCTGCGCTTTACCGCGTGCACGAAGGCCCCAAAGAGCAAAAGCTCAATAATCTGATCGAGTTTTTAACCGCTCAAGGGCTTGGCTTACGCGCCGCTAAAGACGGCAAAGTCGGCCCCGAGCACTATCAAGAAGTGATGAAGTCTATTATTGGTCGTCCCGATGCGGGCATTATTCAAACCATCATGCTGCGCAGCATGAACCAAGCCGTATATCAACCCGATAACAAAGGCCATTTTGGCTTGGCTTATACCGCCTATACGCATTTTACGTCGCCCATTCGCCGCTACCCCGACCTCCTTGTTCACCGCGCCATTCGCAGCATTGTGCGCAGCACAGTCGAGAGCGCCAGAGTCAAGCGCCACCCCGATGCCATAACTATCGCACCGGAGCAAAATCACCCCTACGATCTGGCCAAAATCCTCACCATCGGCGAGCAAAGCTCGCTTACCGAACGCCGTGCCGACGAGGCAACCCGCGATGTGATGAGCTGGCTTAAATGTGAATTTTTATCCGACCGCATTGGCGATGTATTTGAAGGCCTAATTACGGCCGTCACCGGCTTTGGCTTTTTTGTCGAAATCAAAGACCTGTATGTAGAAGGCTTGGTACACATATCCAACCTGCCGCAAGATTTTTACCACTTTGAACCCGCCCATCATCGTTTACTGGGCGAGCGCACACGCAAGGTCTTTGCATTGGGCGATAGCGTTGTTGTGCGCGTCACCAAAGTAAATTTGGATGAACGCAAAGTCGATTTCGAATTAGAAGCCAAACAACCGCACCGCCGTAAAAACAGCGCATTAACTACCGAAACTAGCAATGCGGCACCACACTCTAAAAAAGCAGTGAGCGACAAGACGTCAAGTAAACCTCCCTCAAAAGACAAAACAGCTAAAGCCTCGGCAGACAAAACCAAAGGGCCTAAAAAAGGCACCGCAAAAAAAACAAGCACTGCCAGCACGCCAAGCACAACGACAAAACATGCCGAAAAAGTCAAAAAAAGCACCAAGAGTAAGGTCGCTAAAAAGAAGTGATGATGTTCACACTTAACGCCCCGCAAGGGGCTTTTTAACCTCGCCTATCCTGATTCATTTTTAACTCTGCAAACGCAAAGAAAACACCATGAGCAAACAAACCATCTTCGGCCTACACGCCGTGCAATCCCTGTTAAAAAGTTCACCCGAGCGCATTTTAGAAATCCTTATTCTGCAAGGCCGCCAAGATCAACGCATGCAAAAAGTGATCGACGCCGCCAAAGCGCAGGACATCCCCATTAGTGAAAAACCCCGTAAAACGCTCGATAAAATGGTCGAAGACGGTAACCATCAAGGTGTGATTGCCATCGCAAACCCCGGTAAAGCCTTTACCGAAAACGACCTTTTTGGATTGCTCGATAACCTTGGCGATACCCCGCCCTTTTTGTTGGTACTCGACGGCATTACCGACCCTCATAACCTTGGTGCCTGCATTCGCACCGCCGATGCCGCAGGCGTACACGCGGTAATTATCCCCAAGGATAACTCGGCAGGCATGAGTGAAGTGGTTCGAAAAGTCGCTTGCGGCGCGGCCGATACAGTGCCATTAATCCCCGTCACCAACCTCGCGCGCAGCCTGCAAGAGTTACAAGAACGTGGGCTTTGGCTGGTTGGCACAGCAGGAGACGTTGAAAAAAGCATTTACCAAGCCCCACTCACAGGTCCGTTAGTCGTTGTAATGGGTGCCGAAGGCAGCGGGATGCGTCGCCTTACTCGCGAACAGTGCGATCACTTAGCTTTTATACCCATGGCCGGTAGCGTGACCAGCTTGAATGTTTCGGTTGCCACCGGAATTTGCTTGTTTGAAGCCGTTAGGCAGCGCAACAGCTAAACGAAGGTTGCGCACTCGCGCAACCTTTTAACCGATTACAAGTGCCTTTGGTATTGTAATGCTATCGTTTGATGGAACCTCCCAATCTAAGGCACACTCAAAAGCGCCAGTACACGGGAGCAATGTTTCAATGACCCATTATCAGCATTAAGAACCCAGCTCAATACCGCCACTTACGTCAGGTTTATACCATCACTTACGACAGATCAAACCAAAGAGGTCACGAGATGAAACTATCTTCCAAAGGTCTAGCATGTCTTCTCACACTGGGCTTAAGCAGTGCAGCACCTGCATTACAAGCCAATGAGGTCTATAAAACCGTGGACGACAAAGGCAAAATAACCTACTCAGATGCGCCGACTGGCCAGAAAATTGAGCTGGTCGATTTACCGATCATCAATGCTACGCCCTCGGTAACTCCGCAAGAGTACACACCCAAAACACCTGTGTTTGCGCCTCAATTTAACGTTAATATCAACAGCCCCAGCAATGGCCAGCAAATACTGCCCGCCCAGCGCGACCTGAGTGTTAGCGCCAGTTTCACTCCAAACCTCAACCAAGGCTACGTCGCACAATTAGAAATCAATAACAAGCCTTACGGTAGCCCACAAACCTCGGGGAATTTTTTCATTCAAAACATTTATCGTGGCGAGCAAAATATCAGTATTGTTGTGCTATCGCCGAATGGCGAAATTGTTTCCCGTTCGCAAACAGTGACAGTCTTTGTGATTAGACCCAGCGTTAATTAACCCATTAAGGCTCAAAAACCTCATCCCAAAGCGCACCACAAAGAACCATAAACGCTCTAATATCGAGCAACAAGCTAAAATAATGCCTTTTTGAGGCGCAGATGTTTCTGGATTGACGCCTGATAAATGGCGTCAGCAAGGACTAATGCGCACCAACCCGTGAGGCAAACGCGATGATTTGCTCACAATTTATGCTAGCCATTGCGATCACCAACCCTATCACACATTGGTTTGATCCTTGCAGAGATAGCTATAACAAGCGAGATAGCATCCCATGGCTCACACAACAAACTACAAGCAAATACTCGACAATTTGGTCACCGCAGTGATTGTAGTGGATGCTGAATTAAATTTGTCCTACCTCAACAGCGCCGCCGAAATGCTGCTATGCATTAGCAGCGATCAAGTACAGGGAAGAAAGACCAGCGAGTATTTTATCGAGCCCGAAGGTGATGGTTTAGAGCTAGGGCTCGCTTTAGGTCACGGCCATCCCTACACCAAAAGACACGCAAAATGGCGGCTGGCTAACGGTACCGAAATTACCGTTGATTACTCAGTTGATCCCAGTCCCGAGCGCGGTGTGCTGCTTATAGAGGTACAACCTCTTGACCGAATGATTCGCATCAGTAAAGACGAAGCTATGATGTCGGCGCAGGAAACCTCGCGCAATTTAATCCGCAGCATGGCGCACGAAATCAAAAATCCACTTGGCGGTATTCGAGGCGCCGCTCAGTTATTGGGTCGCGAAGTGGGCGATGGCGATTTATCGGAATATACCCGTATCATCATCGAAGAAACCGACCGCTTGCGTGATCTTGTCGATCGGATGCTGGGCCCGCGCGTACCCGCCGACCGCAAACGTGTGAATGTGCACGATGTGCTTGAGCACGTTGCGGCGGTGATTGATGTTGAAGCAAGGCACGAAATCAAAATCGTGCGCGATTACGATCCCAGCATTCCCGACCTCATAGGCGATAGAGCCCAACTTATTCAGGCACTACTGAATATTTGCCGCAACGCCTTACAGGCACTACTTGAAAATGCAGCCCCGAATCCCACCATTACACTCGCGACCCGTATTTACCGTCGTTTTACCATAGGTAGGCGTCATCACCCGCTGGTTGCACGGGTTGTGATTACCGACAATGGCCCAGGCATTCCGCCCGAACTTATTAGCACTATTTTTTTCCCCATGATCACAGGTCGCGCCGAAGGCACTGGCTTAGGTTTGGCCATTACCCAAAACCTCATCAGTCAACATGGCGGTTTGGTGGAATGCCAGAGCGAGCCTAATAAAACTGAATTCATACTTTATCTCCCCCTGGATGAACACTATGCAGAAGACTAACTACGTCTGGATTATTGACGACGACAAATCAATCCGGTGGGTTCTTGAAAAAGCCTTGCAGCAAGCCGGTATCCAAACGGAAAGTTTCGAAAGTGCTGACCGCGCTTTAAGCCGCTTAAAAATCGAGCAGCCCAACGCCATTATTAGCGACATACGTATGCCGGGCACAGACGGCCTCAAACTATTGTCCATCTTGCATCAAGACTACCCTCAGCTACCGGTTGTGATTATTACGGCGCACTCCGATCTCGATAGCGCAGTCTCGGCCTATCAAGGCGGCGCCTTTGAATATCTACCCAAACCCTTTGATATTGACGAAGCCGTTGCCGTCACTCAGCGCGCGCTCACGCATTCGCTCGAACAAGCTCGCGACCCTAGCGAAGTACCTTCGGCGCCCGAGGCCAGTAAAGACATCATTGGTGAAGCGCCCGCAATGCAGGAAGTGTTTCGCGCAATTGGCCGCTTATCTCAATCGAATATTACGGTATTGATTAACGGCGAGTCAGGTACAGGAAAAGAGCTCGTTGCCCACGCACTGCATACCCACAGCCCCCGTAAAGGCGGCCAATTTATCGCCCTCAATATGGCGGCGATTCCCCGAGACCTCATTGAGTCCGAGTTATTTGGTCATGAGAAAGGCGCATTTACGGGCGCAGGCGGGCTTCGCCAAGGTCGCTTTCAACAAGCTGACGGCGGCACATTATTTTTAGATGAAATTGGTGATATGCCCGCCGAGACCCAAACGCGCCTATTGCGCGTATTGGCGGATGGTGAATTTTATCGAGTTGGTGGTCATACACCGATCAAAGTTGATGTCCGCATCATCGCGGCCACTCATCAAGATATCGAAAAATTGGTCGAAGAAAATCGTTTCCGCGAAGATTTATTCCATCGCTTGAACGTCATTCGTATCCACCTACCCAAACTGGCCGAGCGTCGAGAGGATATTCCTCGTCTTGCGCAACATTTTTTAAAGTCCGCCGCCAAAGAGCTGGGCGTAGAATCCAAATTACTGACCCGCGAAGCCGAGCAATATCTTGCCAACCTCCGCTGGCCGGGTAACGTGCGGCAACTTGAAAACACCTGCCGCTGGATTACAGTGATGGCGTCTGGCCGCGAAGTACATGTGCAAGACTTACCACCGGAGCTGATGGAGCGCAAAGATGCTCAAGCGCCTGCAGGTGATTGGAATAAAGCTTTACGCCAATGGGCCGACCAATGCTTGGCTCGTGGCGAACACGACATTCTGAGCGAGGCGGTGCCTACTTTTGAGCGTGCGCTTATTGAAACAGCGTTAAAACATACTGCAGGGCGCAAGCGTGATGCTGCTAATTTGTTGGGCTGGGGCCGCAATACGCTGACGCGCAAGCTAAAAGAACTCGGTATGTCCGATAACGATGATAGCGATGCGAGTTGATCGCTAAAAACAAAATGGCGCCGCGAGAATGAGTCTCACGGCGCCATTTTAATTAGATTACAGAAAAGTAAACCTGCAGCAACTCAGTGAAAGCGCCGTTTCTTATAGGCAGCTTCTTATCGGCAGCTTCTTATCGGCAATAATAACGATCAACCTCTATCAACATCCTGCGTCCATCACGATAAAACGACTGATAACAGGTATCGCTTCTAACATTCACGTAGTCGTAATCACGATAGCCATCGTTATAGTAGTACCCCTCCAACGGTGTTCGCTCGCTCAACAACACGCCCAGCACAACCCCCCCCAACAAATAGGCCGCATCATAATGAGCGCCATGATAATAGTGCGTGTGGTAAGTGACGCTATGACGATGATCATAGGTATTCCAGTGCCTGTACTGCATAGACGTCACCGGATAACGGTAAGGCTGATGCACCACAGGGTGATAATGACGATCAACAGAGCGATGAGCTGGTTGCAGTTCACGCGACCTCGTGACATACGGTTTGATCGGCTTAAAGGCGTTCGGCTTTATCGTATAACTTTGCTGTTGGTTTTGATCATTGCGCGGAGCATGGTCAGATTGACGCCAAACCTGATCATTCACATTACCGCGTCGATCTTGATCACGATTATCACGCGAGTACACAGTATTCGTCCGCCATTGTGAGTTCGAGTCGCGATTATTTTGATCGCGACTACGCTGCTCGCGATCACCTTGGCCGCTATCGCGTTGCACGGAGTTATTTTGGGGGCGATACAAGTCTCGATCGCGTTGCACGAAACTATTTTGAGGGCGATGTTGGTCTCGATCGCGTTGCACGGAGCTATTTTGAGGGCGATGACTTTCACGTGCGCTGCGGTCATGCTGTGCGTGCCCGTCAGATGTTCTGAATTCGGCTAGCGCATAGGGCGTAAAAGTCATAGCGATTGTTACGCCATAGCTCAAGAGTGTATTTAGTTTCATCGCAACCTCCAGATGATGGATTTTTAACTAGATTACGGCAGATGGAATGAACTAAAGATTAACCAAAAAAGACACTAAGGTAAGTCGACAGGCGGAGCTGATAGCGGCAGTTTGAGTGTTATTTTATTACCCAACTCTAAATTCGTAACCGCTAGGCTGCCGCCGTGCAGGGCCACAATAACTGCCGCGATTTTTAAAGAGAACGCCGAGCTGGGCAGATCTTTTTTGTTATCCAGTACTAAGTCGTAGTGCGCACCGAATAGGCTGTTACGCATAGCCTCATTGTAGGCGGGCGCACAGTCCGTGATAGATACAATGAAGGCGTCATCAATGCACTGCCCATGTACACGAATCACGCCCGCTACCGATTGCCTTACGGTAAATAACAGCAGGTTATTAAGTGCCAGCGACAATCGGGCGACATCAATTGATTCAACTATGGCAAAACAGGCGGGATCAATAGTCAGCGCTAGCGTCAAATCAAATCGCTTGGCCTCAGCCTCAACTGCAACCACCACTTCATGTAGAACCTTTGCGGGTCGGGCGTCAGAGAGCTCTAACGGCAATGCGAGAGTAGCGTCCAGCATCAACAGCTCACTCACAAAATAATGCAAGTTGCGACCATCGCGATTGATCGATTGCAAAGGTAAAACCAGCTCGGGTTGATCCGCGTGGTCTCGCAGTAACTGCTCGCTGCAATCAACAATACCGTTTAAAGGCTTTCTAAAAACATGGCTGACATTGCGTAAAAATTGATCTTTTTCGTTACAGGCTTTTAATGAGGCGTGTTCAGCAATTTCTCGGCGAACAATCTCACTATCGAGCTGATTCACTATGAGTGTTACACGCTGCTGATACTCAAGAAGCTGGCGCTGATAACCTAATACAAACGCGCCTGCACAGATTATTTGCGCAAAAACATGCAGAACGGCCAGCGAGTAGCGTCGAGATTCAGGGGTCCAATTGTGCACTTCAAAACCTAAAAGCTCCAACCCAAAAATCAATAGTACCGTTAACAGTGCAATCAAAAACCATTGTACGGCAAAGCGAAAATCACCTACAAAACTGGCCACGCACACCAATAAAGCAAACCACAGCACCATCACGTTATTAATGCCGCCGCCATTGGTGAAAATCGCAATATTCATGGATAGCCAAGCGGTAGCCACAAACAACCAAGGGACATAACGCGCATAGTATTTTGCGCGAAATAAAAACCAACAAGACATCAAGCTGCACTGCATTACCAATAACAGTTCAACCCGCAACCAAACACCATCACGGCAAGCCATTATCACAAAACAAGTGTTAATAAGTGATGCAATTAAAGCCATCAAACGCCCAGTAGCGATAGTACGTTCAAGGCTTGCAACAGAAATATCATCTTTGGCAGACACTAGCTTATTCCCACGTTAAGTATCCTTATGAGTCTAGCTTCTGGACTCATAAGGTGCTCAGGCTAATCAGCTATTCGGTATAAAAACCCAAAACCAAAGCTTGGCCCACCAACAATTTGATCGCCGCCAGGTCCGCCATCATGGGCGAGATCACTGTAGTATTTAGCATCTAACAACAGTGTAAATCGCCCCATATCACCCATAGAGTAACGTGCATTTGCACCAAAACAATAACCCGATGCTTTGTTAATCCAATCGTATCGCGCCACACCAAAGTAAGCTTCGGTGGCTGCCCGAGGCGTCCAATAGTATAAGAAATTAACTGGCCTTAAGGCCAAAATACGTCCAGAGCCGATGGCATTATCTCGACCAACCGGCTCGGTGAGCTCGGCAACCGCGCCCCACGAAACTCGATCACTCACTGCGCGGTATGCGCCCATTGATACGCCCACAAATTCTGTGTGTGCAAGCTCTCGCGGGGCGCCCTTTCTAAAAACTTCTATCTGTTGACGACCCGTAGTCGCCGCCATTTCGAGTTCAGTTGCTTGCAGTGGCGATGGAAAAAAGCAAAGTACTGCCAAGCTCACAATAGACATGCGTATTATTTTTAATTTTATGGCCATTGTGTAAATACTCTTAACTGTAAAAAATTATCGCCAAAACTATTCTTACCAGTGAATACGCCAACGCCAAGGTCGCCAAAACGCACAGGGAATTCATACTCCACATCAAGATTCCACGCCGAACTGAACTGAGCACTGTCGTGCTCGACCGACATCAGCTCAACATTCAACGAATGCTCTTTTGAGGTTAACCATGTCAGGTGAAGTGCTTGGCTACTGCCCGCTACCGCAGTGCCAGCAATATGCTGATCTTGCATGCCCCAATGCCCCAACACTAGGTCTTTATGGCTATAGCCTTTTTGATACACGTTGTTCACGTACCAACCTTGATCCCAATTAGATGCCTCATACCCCAAGGAAATCGCGTCACTAAAAAAGAACGGGAAATAAATCCCTGCCGTAAACGAAGGGTTTCCCAATTGGTAATCTTTATTGTTGGAAGTATCCTCGCCACCTAATTCCACTTGTATCGAAAATGGTACCTGCCCAGTAAAATTTAAACGACTGTAAAGCGATGCTAGTTGGTTGCCAGACTCCTCATCAACCGATGCATCATTATCTGAACCTCTTGGATCATAAAAAGCACGAGCTAAGGTTTTAGCGCTCACTTCACGCTCGCCTCCACCAAACTGGAACATCCTGGTTGCACCTAAAGACCACCATTCAAAA
>JAXHOG010000080.1:0-16543 GCA_034519605.1 Marinagarivorans sp. | reverse complement strand
GGGCATACGCCATCTATTTGTCATTGAGGATTGTGCGCAAGCGCATGGCGCTTTTTACAAGGGTAAACCTGTCGGCTCGTTCGGGCATGCAGGAGCATTTTCGTTTTGTCAGGACAAAATCATGACAACCGGGGGCGAGGGTGGCCTTCTGGCACTGGACGATGAAGCAGCCTGGCGAAGAGCGTGGGCTTACAAAGATATTGGTCGAAGCTATGCTGCGGTGTTTGAACGCGAGCACGATCCGGGATTCCGCTGGCTCACTGAGTCTTTCGGTACAAACTGGCGCATGACTGAAATGCAGGCTGCGTTGGGGAGAATCCAGTTACGTCGTTTGCCTTGCTGGACTGAAGAACGGCGTGAGAATGCTGGTTTGTTGGCAAGCGCTATGTTCGGCATGCCGGGGTTACGGGTTCCATTGCCGGCTGGCGAGTGCCTGCATGCCTGGTACAAATTCTACGCTTTCGTTGAACCAGAGAAACTAGCTGAAGGCTGGTCGCGTGATCACATCATGCAGTCTTTGGTCGAGCGCGGTGTGCCTTGTAGTTCAGGGTCATTGCAGTGAAATTTATCTTGAAAAGGCTTTTACTGATCGTGGCTGGGGCCCTGCCAGCCGTCTGCCGGTGGCGGCTGAGCTAGGCGCGACAAGCCTGATGTTCATGGTTCATCCCGGACTGAGTCAGGGGATGCTGGAGTGGGTGACGCGTGAGTTGAGCGAAGTCATGGCGCAGGCAGTTAGCTCGCCAACCCGCTGTGTATCGGCGAAGAAAGAAGCCGTTTGAGGCGAACAGATTCGGAGAAGCAATGAATGCAGTTATTCAACAGGGGCTTACTTGTCTTAGTGTTTGACCTGCTGGCGCTGGTGTTGGCCTGGTGTGGCTCATTTTGGTTACGGTTTAACTTCAGCTGGCCAGAGGGCTATGAGCTGACTATCGTGTTCGGTCTGGCTTGTATCTTGCCGGCGCATGCGATGGCCTGCTGGCAGGCTGGCTTGTATCGAGGTTTGTGGATTTTCGCCAGTCTGCCGGATCTCAAGCGAGTATTCAAAGCTGTTGGTGGCTCCCTGCTGGCCATGGTTATTTATGCGATGCTGGTCACTCCGCAGCCTGCTGTGCCGCGTTCTTTTCTGGTGTTGTTCCCCTTGCTGCTTGCCTGTCTGATGGGTGGAGGCCGAATTGCCTATCGCATGTGGAAAGAGTATCAGATGTTCGGTGCAATGACGGGGCAAGGCAAACCGGTGGTATTGATTGGGGCTGGCCGCACTGGCGCGCTATTGGTCCGTGATATGGAGCGTAGTCGAGACTGGAGGGGGTGGTCGGTATTCTCGACAATGACCCCGAAAAGTGGGGGCGGGAATTAGGTGGGCATCGCGTGCTCGGCGCCATCGAGACTTTGGAGGAGGTCGCTCGCGATCTGCGAGCGCATCATGTGATTCTCGCCATTCCATCAGCACCGGTTGAGATACGTCTTAAAGTAGCTGATCTGTGCGCTGCGACGAGTCTGCAATTACTCATAGTTCCCAGGCCGGAGGATATTATGTCCGGCAAGGTCTCTGTAAGTAGCATCCGTAAAGTGGAGATCGAGGATTTGCTTGGGCGCGAAACGGTATCTATTGACACCGTTAATGTCGCTGCCTGTTTAGCGGGCAAAACAATACTTGTTACTGGCGCGGGAGGCTCCATCGGTTCGGAGTTGTGCCGACAAATTGCCAAATTTGTGCCCAGTTGTATTGTTCTCGTCGAGCAAAGTGAGTATGCGCTCTATACCATTCAAGAATGGTTCGCTCTGCATCAACACGCAGATTCAGGTGTTACCCTTCACGGCTGATGTAAAGATCTTTCGCGTTTAACAGAGGTGTTTGAGGCGACTCGTCCAGCGGTGGTTTTTCACGCTGCCGCTTATAAGCACGTTCCTTTGATGGAGGTTGGTAACGCTTGGCAGGCCGTGCGTAACAACGTGGCTGGCACCATGAACACTGCGAGCTGCGCTATAGCTGTAGGGGTTGAGCGTTTCGTGCTGATTTCTACCGATAAGGCGGTGAACCCCACCAACGTGATGGGCGCGACTAAGCAGTTGGCTGAGATGGGTGTGCCAAGCCTTGGGTGGCGAAACGACTTCAACGCGATTTGAAACCGTCCGTTTTGGTAATGTGCTGGGTAGTAATGGCAGCGTGATACCGAAATTTCAGGAGCAGATCGCCTGCGGCGGCCCCGTGACCGTTACTCATCCCGAAATCACTCGTTATTTCAGGCGTCCATACCCGAAGCAGCCTTGCTCGTTTTGCAGGCTGGGACGATGGGCGAGGGTGGAGAGATTTTTGTTCTAGAGATGGGTGAGCCTGTGAAAATTGTTGATTTAGCGCGCAACATGATCCGATTATCGGGCTTTACCGAAGATGATATCCGTATAGAGTTTACTGGCCTCCGTCCAGGTGAAAAGCTCTACGAGTGAGCTACTCGCCGATGCCGAGCAGACCTGCCCAACTCCGCACCCGAAACTACGAATTGCTCGCTCGCGTCCTGTGGCTGCAGATCTGCTGGCGTCACTGAGTCTGTGGCTAAGTGAATCATGCATGAATGATGCAGACGTTCGCGCTGGGCTACAGCGCTGGATTCCGGACTATGTGCCGGCCATCCATTTTCCCCTCGCACATGCCACTACCGATGTTGCCCGTGCTCATTTGTGATTTTGCATGAGCTTTCCCGATCTTGGCGCACCGGATACAAATGTTTTGCATCGAGGACAGATACTCCTCGAAAGTCCTCCTCAAAAGTCATTGTTATTTATCGGGTAAGTAACGATTCCATCGAAGTCATCTCCGTTCTGCATGCAAGGCAGCAATACCCCACCTAAAATATCGCCCTATTTTCTAAATCCCAGCCAATCACGCTACTTTCTGCAATTATGGTGTCTATATATGGTGCCGATTGTGAATCAAATTAATGCTATTCAGCAATTTAGTGCGTTTGACCTGCGGGGTCGTTACGTTTTTAGTGGTCACGATATTGCTAAGTTGTTTCCAGAAGATACTCCGCGAGCTTTGTACGCCGGTATTAATCGCTTGGTTGCACAAGGCATTTTGCAGCGTGCGACTAAGGGTGTATTTGTTTATGCCTTGTCCCAGCATAAGCACAAGTATCCTTTGGAGTGGATCGCCAAAACGATGCGTAGGGGCGAGTACAGCTACGTGAGTTTGGAGTCGGCGCTATCCGAATATGGGGCTATTTCCCAGATTCCCATCGATCGTATTACGGTGATGACGACAGGTCGAAAAGGCGAGTACAAAACACCCTTTGGCACGATTGAGCTTACTCACACTCAAAGGGCGCCTCTTGATATTTTAGCCAATAGCACGGTGGTGGGCCGGCCTTTGCGCCTTGCAACCAAACAAGCTGCATATCGTGACTTAAAACGCGTAGGCAGAAACATTCATTTAGTCGATGAGGGTGCCATTGATGAAGATTGATTCAGCCGATTTCAATACGCTGGTGGATCGGGCATTGCAGGCTGGGCAAATTACACACATGCGTCCAGTGGTCGAAAAAGAACTGCTTCATTACGATATTCTTTTTTGCCTTGACCAAGCCGGGCTGCTGGATAGTTTGGTTTTTCAAGGTGGAACTTCATTGCGGCTTTGTTATGGCGGAAACCGTCTTAGTGAAGATTTGGGTTTTGCGGGCGGCGTAGAATTCTCGGCGGTTAAGCTGGCAAAAATGAAGGACTGTATCGAGCGATATATTGGCGCACGCTATGGCCTTGAGGTAACAGTCAAAGAGCCTGCATTGCTAAAAAAAGACCTGAAATATTCAGAGTTGAAAATTAATAAGTGGCAAATCGCTGTTGTCACCGCGCCAGAGCGCAAGGGTGTCCCTAAGCAAAAAATGAAAATCGAGGTGGCTAATATTCCTGCCTATACCAAGCAGCCGCTGCCGCTCACTAAAAATTATGATTTTTTGCCCGACGGTTATGACGATATGCTCGTATTAACCAAGACCATTGATGAGATTTTAGCGGACAAATTGGTTTCGTTATCAGCAACCCAAAAGTACATTCGCTACCGAGATTTATGGGATTTACCGTGGCTTTTGCAGCAAGGTGCAAAGCTTAATGCTGCACTGGTAAAGCGCAAAGTGAATGACTACAAGATTGCAGAATTCAATAGTTTGCTGAATGCAAGAATAGAGTCGCTGCCTAGCATTATTAATGATGGGAGGTTTAGTGAGGAGATGCGCCGTTTTTTACCTAGCGATGTCTTTAATCGAACGCTTGGCGACGGATAAATTTAAAATCTATTTAACGAATACTCTAACAAAGCTACACACGGATCTTAGTCGCGCTTTTTCTGATAATGCCGTGGATTTACACGAAGCATTTAAAATGTAACAGGTGATGCAGGTCGAACCTCACATCTTAAAAGTCTTTCAATTTACCCTAATCACGGCAAGCACAGACGCTGGGGTCTCACCGCCTCCAAAACATCGGCGAAAACAGTACCGGCAAGGTAAATACCTCTAACCGCCCCAGTAGCATTGCAAAACACAGTACCCATTTGGCCATGTCGTTGATGTTGCCTTGGTGGTCTTATCACGTATAAATGATCGTGATTGGGGTTTGTTTGTTGTCTGGGGCTGAGTACTCTCGTTAAATAGCCTATTAGTAACAGGATCAAGATTTGATGAGATAGATTGTGTAATGGATACACAGCTTTACTAAAACGACTAGTTAATTCATGGATGTCTACTATATTTTTGATTGATGATTTAGCCATTCAGGTTGCATTGGTAGTTGGTGTGCCGGATGACTGTTGTGGCAAAAATCTGCAATTAATGCAGGTCGATCTTAAAGAGGCTAAAAGTGAATAGTGAACCTGTTGCGCTTTCCATCATTATTCCCGCCAAAAACGAAGAAAAGGGTTTGGCATTAATACTGCCCACGCTAAAAAGCTTGTACCCCGCCGCGCAAATTATTGTGGTGAGTGATGGCTCGACCGATGCTACTAATGAGGTGGCAAAATATTTTGGTGTTGATTTAGTGGTGCATCCTTATTCTAAGGGCAATGGCGCCTCGATTAAGTCGGGCTTACGCCATGCCAAAGGCGATGTGGTGGTGTGCATGGACGCCGATGGCCAGCACCAGCCAGAGGATATACCACTATTACTGGCAAAACTGGACGAAGGTGCGGGTTACGATATGGTGGTAGGCGCGCGCGACCATGCGGGGCAAGCCAATGTTCACCGCTCGCTGGCGAACAGTTTTTACAATAAATTTTCTAGCTGGATGGTTGGCCATAAAATACAGGATTTAACCTCGGGCTTTCGTGCAGTAAGGCGTAAAAAATTTCTGGAATTTATATCGTTATTACCCAATAAATTTTCTTATCCAACCACTATCACCATGAGCTTTTTTCGCTCGGGCTATTCGGTAGCCTATGTGCCTATTGCTGTGCAACAAAGGGTTGAGGGCACCCAAAGCCATGTGCGTTTGGTGGCCGATGGTATTCGTTTTTTAATTATTATTTTTAAGATAGGCACGTTGTTTTCGCCATTAAAATTATTTGCGCCTATCAGTGTTTTATTGTTTACCTCTGGCATGGGTTATTACCTGTATACCTACTTGGGGGATGGTCGTTTTACGAATATGGGTGTGTTGTTGTTTAGCACGGCTATTATTGTATTTTTGATGGGGCTGGTATCCGAGCAGGTAACGGCGCTGCTGTATAAAGATAGCGAGTAGACCAAAAAATAAAATGCCAACATTAAACAAGGTCTTACTGATATCGACGTCATTTCCTCTGATTAATAATATGACGAGCGGGATATTTGTTGGCAGGTTATATGATGCGTTAACTCCGTATTTAAGTGTCTGTGTCGTTGCGCCCGACAGTAATGAAGATATAAGCGTGCGATCTGGCGTTGTCGCTTTTCGGTATGCACTTAAACGTCATCAGCGGCTTGCGCACCTCCCTGGTGGAATACCCGTACAACTTAAAAAAAATCCCATACTGTATTTTTATGTTCCGCTATTTCTAGCTTCATATCTATACACAACATTCTGTGAGTCCAAAGGGAAAGATATCATTCTTGCGAATTGGGCCGTATCGGGTTTGATTGGTGCGATTGTAAAAATAGTAACCCGAAAAGCACTCATTACAGTCTTGCGTGGCGACGATGTAAAGTTCAATGGGAAAAAAGGGTTTTTATTAAGCATTGCAATCAAGCACAGCGATAGTGTTGTTGTTGTGAGTGAGGAAATGTGTAATTACCTGAAAAAAATGTACCCATCTTCAAAAAATAAAATGATAACAATCCTAAATGGTGTCGATAAATCGTTTTCTTCTATCGCGGGACGTAAAAAATTTCTGAGCTTTATTTTTGTGGGTAGTTTGATAAAAAGAAAAAATATTGACTACATCATTAACGAAATGGCAACTTGGAAAAACTTGGATTTCGAATTTCATATTATTGGTGACGGCGATATGAGAATCCAACTCCAAAATCGTGTCAAGGAATTAGAGCTGAGTAAGCAGATTCAGTTTTACGGAGAGATTAGCCCAGAAAAAATAAATAAATTTTTTTCGGGGGCTACGTTTTATATCAGTGCCAGTTTGCATGAAGGGCGGCCTAATGCTGTAGTAGAAGCTATCGCGGCAGGATGCATACCCATTTTAAGCAATATTAGTGGTCACAGAGAACTAATCGGTAATCTGTCTTCCCAGCTCCTTTTTTCGCAAGAGTCTCAAGGATCGTTGTCGCATTGTGTAGAATCGTTATTAATTGACAAAAATAATATTGACGAAATAAAAGAAAAAATCACAACACTAAAAAATACACAATTGTACTCATGGGATAAATGCGCAACGCACTATGTTGAGCTTATTAACAACGTCTGCGAGAAAGTGAAATAACATGTGCGGTATTGCATTTATCAACGCAAAAAAAATAAATGAAGCCGAGCGAACGCGTCGAATGAATGATGCGCTTGCGCTGCTCAAAAATCGTGGTCCAGACGATAGCGGTACCTATCAGCATGATCGGGTCGCCATAGGGCATGCGCGCTTGGCTATTATCGATGTAGAAAATAGCCAACAACCGATGCTGACTGACGATAAGCGATTTATCATCAGTTTTAACGGCGAGATTTTTAATTATAAAGACCTACGTGTAGAGCTAAAGGATGAATGGGACTTTAAAACCGGTGGCGATACCGAAGTTATATTGGCGGGACTTATTTTACGCGGAGCTTCATTTATCGCAAAAATGGAAGGCATGTGGGCCTTTATTTTATGGGACACGCTAACAAAATCGGCGATTATTTCACGTGATAGATCGGGTAAAAAACCGCTATTTTTTTATAATAAAAAGGATGAATTATTTTGCGCATCGGAAATTCCAGCCTTACAAACACTGCTCAAGACGCCTTCGGAAAATAATCGAGATGGCATTGCAGATTATTTCCGGTATGGGTTCTGTTTGCCGGGCAATACAATTTATCAGGACATCAAAGAATTACCGCCTGCCACTTATGCCACTTGGGGAGAAAATCAACCGCTAAGCATTGTGCGTTATTGGGATTGCAGCCAAAAAGAATATGGCGGTAGCTACGCCCAGGCAAAATTGGAGTTGCGCGAACTTCTCATTAATGCCGTCAAGAGGCGTCTTGTTAGCGATGTTGAAGTCGGATATTTTTTATCTGGCGGAATTGATTCAACAATTGTAGTGGCACTGGCATCGCAATTAATGCCCAAGCAGTCTATGAAGTGTTTTACTTTGGGGTTTAACAATCCATCTTTTGATGAAACGCCCTATGCTGAGTTGATTGCCAATAAATATGACGTACAACATTTTGTAACACGCCTCGATAACATGCAGCCAGAACGTATTGCGCGTATCTATCGAGAACGATTTGGGCAGCCCTTTGCAGACCCTTCGATACTGCCTACGCAGATTATTTGTGAGCAAGCCGCAAAGTATGTGAAGGTTGCATTATCAGGCGATGGTGCAGATGAATTGTTTGGCGGATATGAACGGTACCGAGGTCGAAAAATTATAGAGTCTTATAACTCTGTCCCTAAATTTTTTCAGTGGGGTATAGAATCCGTCATTAATTATTTCCCTAAATCGACTGTTCACCATAGCCGAAGCCGTCTTAAAAAAGCGCAAATGTTTACAGCGGCTTATCGCCGTTTTTTGCAGTCTCCAGATTATATTGCACCCTCCTACTTTAGCGACAAAGATTTTTCGGAGTGCTTCCCCGATTTAATCAATGCGGGTCATTCACTAGCGGCGAATACCTCTTCAAAATCTTCCGATTCAATAAAAAATATGATGAATTGTGATTTCAGAATTTATTTACCTCAAAGTATCCATGCGAAAGTGGATAGGGCATCAATGAGTCAATCTTTAGAGGTGAGATCACCTTTTATGGATACGCAGGTCATTGAGTTTGCACAGAGCCTGCCCACCGATTGGTTGGTCGATTTTCGAGGCGGTAAAAAAATTCTCAAAGAAACTTTTGCAGATTTAATTCCTGCTCAAATTCTTCATCGTAAAAAACAAGGATTTGGCATCCCTATCGCGGATTGGATGAAAGGGCGTTTAGGTCAAGAGCTAGAGTGCTTACTGGAGCGATTAAATACTCACGATGTAATCAGCAAAAAGGGTTGTTTAAATTTGCTCCGCGCACATCGAGAGGGGCGCGCGGATTATGCCTTTTGTTTATGGTTGATTTATGGATATTTAATATGGCAGTTCAATCAGTAACAAAAAAATCACCGAAAAAAATCGCCATTATATTGCCCGATCTTTCTGTGGGTGGCGCTGAGCGCGTGATGGTGCGTTTGGCAAATTATTGGGCAGAAAATCAAAACATTGCAACGGATATAGTGTTGATAAGACGCTCTGGGGCGTTGATATCGGAAGTGTCTAGCCGCGTTAATATTATCTCGTTAGCGCAACAAAATCGTTGTTTTTGGGTGTCAGCTTTGTTCGGTGTGTGGGGGTTGATTATCTATATGCACAGGAATAAACAGTCGGTATTTCTGTCTACCTTAACGGGAACCAACATTTATTCTTTGTTTGTGGCGTATTTAACCCAAAGTCAAAAACGGATAACCATTAGAGAAGCCTGTGCCACTGTAAATATTACGTCGTCCATAAAGCGGTATTTAGCCAAATTATTTTATCGCGGTGCAAGACGTGTTATCGCCGTATCGCACGATGTAAAAATAGATTTAGCCAAAAATTTTTTACATACCGATAAAAATATTGATGTCATTAATAATCCTATTGATATTGATGCGATTAAAAAAATGGCAAATAGCGTAAAACTACCTGTTGTAAAATCTTCGGTGGATACGATCAGTATTGTTGCGGTAGGGCGGCTAAGTTATCAAAAAGGGTTTGATATTTTGCTAAATAGATTAGCAGCATTGGAGGATCAAATTACATGGACATTGACGTTAATTGGCGAAGGTCGCGAGAGCCCCTCCTTAATGGCGCAAGCATCCGAATTGGGTAAGTTCGTGATCAAATATTGTTTCTGGGGCAAGTGGCAAATCCTTATGCGACTATAGCCGCTGCCGATGTCGTGGTGCTATCGTCGCGGTGGGAAGGATTTCCTAATGCGTTGCTGGAGAGTATGGCGCTTAATCAACGAATTATTTGTGCAATTGTCACTGGCGTTAAAAGTTTTTTTGAGCAGGCATCTATCCCGCGAGGTCTTTGTTTGTTTGAGTTGGACAGTGTCCAATCTTTTAATGGCGCACTCGTCACCGCGCTAAAAATTAACCGCTCGCAAATAGACTATAGCGATTTTTTAAATCAATTTGATATTGCGCAAGTCGCTAACCAATATATAAGCGTTTTATGTCGAGAGTAGGCCTTTATGTTTCTTAAAAATGCTTCAACCGAAACAATTGAAGATTGCAATAATTGCGAAACACCTAGCTCGCTCAGGAATCGTCGGTATGAAAAATTCTTAATGTTGCCGAGCCATTATGGGGTTATCTGTTGTCCTAAATGCCAGTTGTCTTGGTTGAGTCCGCGTCCTACTGCCGATTCATTTAAAGAGTTATACCGTTTTGAAAATTATTTTTCTGGCGAGCATGTTCCGCAAAATTATGAGGAAATTTCTCAATCTCGGCTGTATTTTTTTGAGCAGCGTTTGCTCAAGGCAGTAGGCCATCGTACTGGATCGCTGCGGGTACTCGAAATTGGTGCGGCCACCGGGGAATTTCTTAATATCGCCGCAAAATATGGCCATCACGTTTATGGTGTAGAGCTATCGAGCGACGCGCGAGCCGTGGCAAAAAAGAATTACCAGATTGATTTAGTGGAAAATATCGACCAGCTAGAGCTTGGACTAGATTACGATCTTATTCATTTAAATCATGTCTTGGAACATGTGCCAAACCCTAAAGCGCTACTGACGCAATTGGCAAAAAAAATCTCTCCGACAGGCATCATCGTTATTGAAGTACCGCAGCAATTCGATAACGATTTAGATCGGCTAAGGCGAGCAATTTTTTTCTTTAAAAAGAAGAAGTTTGATGCTTTTTCTCTTCATCACACCTATTTCTTTGGTTGTGAAAACCTCCGTTCCATGTCGGAGTCCGTAGGCCTTCATGTGGTGTCATTAAAAACGGCTCTGCCAGAAAAGACACCGTTTAGAACACCTCTATTCAAAAATATCCTACTGCGCGGTTTCCTTTTTCTTGCCGATAAAATGCATAAAGGTGGAAATATTATCGAGATTAAACTGACGCGAAATATTGAGAATGTATAAATATTATTCATTACCTATCGATTTTTCGTAGGCGACCAAAATATGAGATATGAAGATTATGAGCCGAATTTTTAGAGCGCTGATGCTTTTATTGTCTGGCGATTCTGCTGGGAAATATCGCGTAAAGCAGGAAATTGCCTATCGTTTAGCCAACCTATGGGGTGACTTTCCGTTTAGCGACGGCCCTCAAATTTGGAGACGCGACAAGACCTTTTTAGACGATTACAAACGATTAAGCCCAAACAGTCAGTTTTCAAGTGACCGAAAATTTATGTTGGCGGAGTTGATGCGCGCCGTGGAGCATTTGCCGGGAGATGTCGTTGAGTGCGGCTCTTACCAAGGAGCCTCTGCTTATTTTTTAGCAAAAAATTCCAAGGCAAAAATTCATCTTATAGATTCTTTTGAGGGGCTGTCTGATCCTAGCTCGTTAGATGTCGCCAATGATTCAGGCGCGAGACAGTGGATTAAGGGTGATATGTGCTCACAGTTATCAGTTATAAAAAATAATCTTGCTGAATTTTCGCAGGTTATTTTTCATAAGGTTGGATTCCAGAAGTTTTTACTAACACCAATATCGCGCAATGTAAGTTGATACATATCGATGTCGATTTATATCAACCGAGCAAGGATAGCATTGAATATTTTTTTCCAATGCTTTGCAAAGGCGGTGTTCTGGTGATGGACGACTATGGTTTTTTGAGTTGTCCTGGGGCAAAAATCGCGGCTGATGAATATTTTAGTAATACCCCTTATAGGATCATTTTACTAACTTCTGGGCAGGGCATTGTTTTCAAACTTTAAAAATCCGACCGCTATTTTTTAAAATAAAGCCGGTATTAAAGATTGCGGTTACGATTTCGTAAGCGATGTAGCCGTAGATATATCCCGCTAGTCCATTCACTAGCGCGCCTATTGTGCAAAAAATAAGACAGGTAATAATGGCGAAGGATTCACATCTCACGCGCACCCACGGTGACGACGAAGCCATAATGATATTAATACTCGATATGCGAACCGCCATAAACGGCAATGCCAAGCAAATCGTGTAGAGATACAGACTAATATCAGCATAGGTGGCAGGGATAACGTAAGTGATATAGGGTCCAATTTCCCGCAATAAAAAACATATGACGGCGCCATACCCAAATGAAAATAGCAGAATTAATTGGCTAATTTGTTTAGATTTTTCGAGCGAATTGTTTTGATAAAGTTTGGGTAACGCAGAAAAAATAAGCGCGCTAATGGGTTGAATGGCCGCGTAAATAATTCTCGAGCATAGCGTGTAAATGCCAGCCATTTCCGCAGGTAGCAGTTTAACGCTTAGTGGTTTGTCGAGTTCAAGTGCGGTCATCTGAGTAAAGTTGATGCAGGCAAAACCCGCCAGTTCTTTTAGTTCACTTTTCTTTGGAATGCGCCAATCAGTGGGTGGGTGCCAAATGACGATTTTAGTGAAAATTAAATAAGGCAAAATAATAGCGGTCGAGATTATCCAAATATAACAAATGATATTGAGATCTTTTGCGTCGATGCAAAGCATTATCGCCATGCCAAGAATTCTAATTACCAGCGGCACAATTGTAATTGTTTGAGAAAAAGCTGTTTTTCCCTTGGCAATTAGCTCGTTGCTGGCGAGAACGATTAAAGGTTGTATAACAATTTCTGACAGTGCTATCAGAAATAAACTTGTTAAGTGTACATCTGCTGAGAGATGCACAAACGAAAATAGACCTAGCCAAGCCGCACTCAACGCAGCACCAGTAATGAGTGTAATAGGCAACGCGATGGCAGATATATCGGTTAGCGACTCCGAATTTTTAGCTATCTTTGCTAATAGCGCTATGTGTGTCCCCATCGTCGAGAGGGAGCCAAAGATAATACCGAGACCGGCGGCGGCAATCAGCAATGCAAAATTTTCAACGCTTAAAATATTGGTTAACAGTAGTAGCGCAGCGGTTTGTATGCCGACGCGAAACAACATGATAAGGCTGGTAGGTAATGTTGATTTGGCTATTTTCCCCAAGAGTAGCTGAGTCAGCAGCGGTTTTAGCTGAGCGATGTTCATTGTGTTGGCGTATTATTTTTTAAGATAAATATATTGCACATTATTGTGTCCGGTGGTGAGTACAACGCAGTCGTAGAATGCTGCTCGCTACGGCTCATAATTTTTTGTCAGTCAATCAGAATTATTGTGATCGCTAGTTCCAAGATATTGCACTTGCTGCTTAAAATATTTAGCCGCATAAATTGTGAACGTATTAGTTAAATGCTGCGAGTCTCTATAGACAACAAGTGGCTCTCCAGACTCTGTAGTTTGAGCCGCTTGGCAAACGCCGTTAGGGCAAACCAAGTTGCTGGTTGCTATCCAGTGTGCGTTAGCGATTTGCTGAGTGGTATCTTTCAATATTAATGCAACTTCTTGGTATCTCTGGTTTGTGAGTTCGCTTGAACAGTCGCTCGATTGTTTACTTTTCTGTAGGCACTCGGGACCATTAAATGGCAAAGTTGGGTTGGCTTCTATCAAATAAAGATTATCGGTATGAGGCGCTAGTTTTTGCAAAATACGGAGTGTGCCATTTTTCCATTGCGCATCCGTAAAATCACTCGGGACTGTTCTACCAACAAATAATTGCTGAACACGCATTTGTTGCAACCATTCAATAGCTGAATTACGCCAGTCTGCACACTCGGTATATTCGCGCCCAATTCGTTGATAAAAATAAGGCTCATCCACCATAGGGCAGGAGGATTTGGTTATTACAATAAGCTTCCAGTTGTCAGCATCATCGAGCATGTGTGCAATAGTCGAGAACCATTGTGCGCCAATACTATCGCCCATTAATACGGCTGTATTTTTTGCATTTTCATTGCCATAAATACAGGGTTTTACCTCGGCGCTGTGATACCACTCATCACAGCCGTGGCTGTAAATGGCGGGTAAATCCGAGGCAGCCTGCGCATATAAGCCGCTTGAGTGTTGCGCGATATTTTTTTCTGTAGCCACATACCAACGTAAGAGCTGTGAATTAATCAGCACCATGACAACCAGTGCCGCTAGAATCTGCCATTTATGCAGCAGTTTTGCTGGGCGACCAAAGCGTATTGGGTTTTCTATTAAGTGCAGTGTGGCTACAGCGAGCGCAAGAGATATAACAATCGTTAAAAACGTATTCCCTAAATTCCCTTTAACACCGATTAATTCTTCGCCCAGTACCAGCACCGGCCAGTGCCAAAGGTACCAAGTATAAGAAAGCCGACCAATTTTCTGCATGATTGTCGTCGATAAAAAAGCGGTGGGCTGTGGTAAGCGTTGTTGCGCTGTGGTGGTACCCGCCCATAACAAAGCACAAGTGCCTAAAGTGGGTATTAAGGCTAAAATACTGGGATAAACCTTATTGGCACCAATTAAAAAAAGGCTCGCTAATAATAAAAAAAGACCAAGCCAGCCCGCTAAATCAGCGTGTTTTTGTGTTGGCGGGACGCGTATTGCCAGCAGCCAAATCAACGCGCCAGCCGCAAACTGCCATGCACGGGTTGGCATGAGATAGAACGCTGCACTTGGGTGGCTATTCACTAGCGTTAAGCATGCCGCTAAGGAAATAATCGCAATAACGCCAAATAAGACCATCAGCCTTGTGTGGGTTATTTTATTTTTTAACCCAAAACAGGCTAATAAAATACCTAAAGGCCAGAGTAGGTAAAATTGCTCTTCAACACCGAGCGACCAAGTGTGAAGAAAAATATTGTGAGTATGTTCAGAGGCAAAATAATCCATATCGGCAAAAACAAAATACAGATTACTCAGCCATAAAATAGCCGCTGCGCCAGCTTTGCTTTGGGTTAGATTTTGGGTTTCGGGTAAAAATAGATGCGCTACCAAACTACTGGCGATGACCACAGTCGCGAGCGCAGGTAGTAATCGCCGCAGTCGATTGGCATAGAAGCGTAGCAAGGCTATTCGTTGCGTATCTTCATACTCTCTGATCAAAATACTGGTGATCAAATACCCCGAAATAACAAAGAAAATATCAACACCAATAAACCCGCCAGAAAATCCTGGAAGCGCAAAATGCGCGGCAACCACAGATAAAATCGCAATGGCTCGCATCCCTTCAATATCGGGACGAAAGTGATTTTTGTGTTGATGTTGAAGAATATTCACGAGGTTTCCTTACAATTTTTATTAGGGTGATGGTATGCGCTGGTTAGAATATGTTGCTGGCTCATTGGTTTTTATTTTGATGTGCTTGCGCCACGATTTTCCCTTGTAGTGTTAAGCGATATTTTTGCTGGCTGCTGTTGGGTTTGTCGGGGATGGTCATTTGGATGAGGCCAGCTTCTAACGCGGGATATAAATAATTGGTTCTAAAGGTGGGTCGATGCTTTAAACCCAAATCAGCTTGAATTACGTTTGGCGCTTTGGGCTCGCTCATCAGTGTTTGCAGCAGTCGAGATATTGAATCGGTTACTGGGTCGCTTACTGGGTCGGTGACTGGGTCGGTTGGGGGTGCGACTTGGGTAGTGGCTAAGTCACCTGCGCTTGCCCATTTTGGTGTAGTCGCCTGTTGTTCGCGCTCAGGCCGTGCCACTACGGCCTTGAATTCATTGCCATTACGATGATCTTGCAGTGCGATATTCGGCCACGCCTTTAGTGCGCGGTTGATGCCGCTACCGAGGCCTCGGTAAGGCAACAAGTGTGCTGCATGCTCGCTTAACGTGGGGTTTCGGCGGTTGGTTTTGCCGTGTTTGATATCGTCGGTGTTGATGTTATCGGGTAGGTGGCCGGGGCTAATAATTTCAATTCGATCGGAAAATACTAAAATACGAATAGACGCACTGGCGAAGTAGTCACGATGCATTAGCGCGTTAACCAGCAACTCTTCAATAACTATAGTGGGTACTTCAATCTCGCCAAGGGTGTTAAAGCTACGGCCGTTTTGGACGTGATGTAAATTGCGTTTAATAAACGAAAAGCTACGTTGGTATTGCTCCTCTAATGTGCCGTAAATATCTTCGCTATCTTGGTAGTGAAGATCGGCAATGGAGGTACCGGGAAAGGCCACAGCTTTAATCATGCACACTGGCAGCCAACGCTGTGGTTTTTTTCCAAATAGCAGTACGCCCGCAAGGGTAAGCTCATGCTCTTTAGCCAAGCCCATGCTGGTTAATAGTTGTGCAAGATTGGCTGGTGTGTCCTCGGAGCTATAGCGCTTTTGAAAATACTGGTTAAAGGCTTTTTTTTTTTTTCCTTTTCGTCTAGGTCATCTATAGTGCTGTCGGTGACAGGCACTATATCGGCACGAATCAGTCCCGCATTGAGGAACATTCGCTGCATTTCTTCACGCGAGGTTACGTGGCGTTTATCCGAGCCATTTTTTACCCAGACGCGGCCTTGTAAATCCATGTAAGGCTTATTTAAGCCGTCTGGCTACAAGCCACAACAATGACGATACCTTTTGGTGTTGGGATATTTTCGGTGAGTGGATGGAGCGGCGGACGTACGTTGTTGGTCGCGGCATTGCTGAGCTGTTGGTTTATTTGGCGTACTTGCTCTGCATTGAGGCCGCTGATTTGTCCGTTATCCTGAACGCCAATAAAAAGTCGCCCGCCGCCATTATTTGCAAAAGCTGCAAGCTCTGCCGTGAGGGCTATCGATGTGTTTTTATTTCACGCTTAAACTGGTGTTTGCGGTCTTGCCATTCGCGAGAATTTGCTGTAACTCTTGTGCGTCCATCTTTACTTTTTAGTGAGCAATACGTAATAGCGT
>JAXHOG010000096.1:0-25252 GCA_034519605.1 Marinagarivorans sp. | reverse complement strand
GGTGATTATCAAAATCATTAAGCAGCTTGCCTATTTGCTCGTGAGTGAGTGCAGTTTTGTGTTGGGTTTTATTGGCGGGTAATGATTTTCTTACTGGCCATACAGGGTCCATGTCTGCTCTCAGTGTCGCAACGGCAAGTTCAAAAATGCTGGACATGGTGCGCTTGGCTTCAGCGGCAACACTGGGAGCCCCGCGCTTGTGGGTTCTGGTGAGAATATCCAGTACGTGTGCAGGAGTAATATCGCGTACAGGTAGCTTTCCTATGCTGGGAAATACTATTCGTTCAAGCATATCCAGCCGGCGCGCCTTGGTAATGTCTTCCCAGTCGCGCAAGGTAATCCATTCTCTGGCGATGCTTTCAAAGGTGTTGCTCGCGTCTTGTGCGCGTTTGATGCGCTGGACCACTCGGTCTTGTACAGGGTTGACTCCTGTTTTAACGAGCTTGCGGGCTTCTTCGGATTTTTCTCTTGCTTCTGCGAGGCTAACGCTTGGGTAGTCTCCGAGCGCGAGCCATGAGGCTTTTTCGTTTACTTTGAAGCGGTGGCGCCAGGCTTTTACACCATTAGGTTTAACTTCGAGGTAGAGCCCCTTGAAGTCGTTCAGGCGGTAGAGTTTTTCTTTCGGCTTGGCATTGCGGCAGTGAGCATCGGTGAGCATCGGTGAGCATGGTGCAATCCTGAAAAATGACTATGCATTGATCATATACACTTTTTTTGGATTGTTCCAACTACTGTATACACTTGTGTAGTCACGAATTAGTTGAATGCACCGGAAGCCATTCGAAACCTACAGAAATAAAAAAGCCACTAAAATCAGTGGCTTAATTTTATTTTTTGCGTTTTTGGAAATCTTGAGAAACCTAGTGAAATGGTATATTCACACTAAACATTAAACAAAAAGTGCAGTACATCGCCGTCTTGCACAACGTATTCTTTGCCTTCTTTGCGGGCTTTACCGGCAGTTTTAGCGCCTTGTTCACCTTTGTAGTGTACAAAGTCGTCGTAAGCGATGGTTTCGGCGCGAATAAAGCCACGCTCGAAGTCGGTATGAATAACGCCAGCGGCTTGTGGTGCAGTGGCGCCGACTTTAATTGTCCAAGCGCGCACTTCTTTTACGCCAGCGGTAAAGTAAGTTTGCAGACCTAAAAGCTCATAACCTCCGCGAATAACGCGGTTTAAACCCGGCTCGTCCATACCCATTTCGGCCAAAAATTCGGCGCGCTCTTCGCCATCTAATTCAGAAATATCGGCTTCTAACTTGTTGCAAATAGGCACTACAACGGATTTTTCGTCTTCGGCAATTTTGCGCACAACATCCAAGTGTGGATTGTTTACAAAACCATCTTCGGCCACGTTGGCAATGTACATGGTGGGTTTTAGGGTTAATAAATTCACTTCTTGCAGCAGCGCCACTTCGTCGGCCGTTAAATCCATCGCGCGTAATGGACGCGCTTCGTTTAGGTGCGGCAAGAGTTTTTCGAGTAAGGTTTTCATCGCGACTGCGTGTTTGTCTTGACCTTTAGCCAGCTTGGCGTAGCGATTGATGGCTTTTTCGACAGCTTCTAAATCGGCCAGCGCGAGCTCGGTATTAATGATCTCGATATCGGCGGCGGGATTAACTTTGTTGGCCACATGGATGACGTTGTCGTCATCAAAACAGCGCACAACATGGGCAATGGCATCGGTTTCGCGGATGTTCGCGAGAAATTTATTGCCAAGACCTTCGCCTTTAGAAGCGCCTGCAACTAAACCGGCGATATCCACAAACTCCATAGTAGTGGGCACTATGCGCTCGGGTTTGACGATTTCGGCGAGCTTGTCTTGGCGTGGATCGGGTACCGCAACAATGCCTGAGTTAGGCTCGATGGTACAAAATGGGAAATTTTCGGCGGCAATCCCCGATTGTGTAAGCGCATTGAAGAGGGTGGATTTACCGACGTTGGGAAGACCAACAATGCCGCATTTAAAGCCCATAGTAAGTTCCTGCTAAGCCTGTGGTGAGGCTTGGGTGTGTAAGTTTTTCATAGCGCGATCCCACTCACCGGCGGCAATTAATTGCACGACATTAAGGGAGTTTTGAATAGCGTCTTGGGTGAGTTGATATTCTTTTTGTGGCGCTTTAGTCAGCACAAAATCGGCGACTTGTTTTGCATTGCCGGGGTGACCAATGCCCAAACGCAGGCGCGCAAAATCTTTGTTATTGCCGAGCGCGCTAATCATATCGCGCAAACCGTTGTGGCCGCCGTGACCACCGCCCACTTTAAGTTTGGCGCTGCCTGGCGGCAGGTCGAGTTCGTCGTGGGCGACTAATACGGCTTCGGCTGGAATTTTATAAAACTGGCAAACAGCGCCCACAGCTTGACCGCTAAGGTTCATGTAGGTAGTGGGAACGAGTAGGCGAATATCGTTATTGGCGATATCAAGGCGCGCCGTTAGGCCGAAAAATTTGGGGGTGTAAACGAGATTGCCGCCGTATTTGTGACAAAGCTCGGTGACAAAATCTTCGCCAGCGTTGTGGCGGGTATGTTGATATTGCGGGCCTGGATTACCCAGACCCACAATCAGCTGTACTTTTGCTTTCACGCTAAATCCACTGTTTGCACAGGAGTGTTATGACAAGAGCCCAGCAATAGAGGCTTAAGCTGTTGACGTTCTACTTAAGCTTCTGGTGTTTCTTCAGCTACGCCTTTTGGTTTGTAGATAGATACAACGGGTGAGTTGTGATCTTCGCCATGGCTTAAGGCAACAGAGGTAACACCTGAAGGCAGTTTGATATCAGAAATGTGCAGAATTTGGCCTATTTCTAAATCGATCAAGTCCACTTCGATGAATTCAGGCAGGTTGCTTGGCAAGCAAGAAACTTCTAACTGAGTCATGGTGTGGTTCACAATGCCGCCGCCGGTTTTAACGCCTTTACTTGCTGCTTCGTTAGTGAAGTGCAAAGGAACGCTAACGGTGATTTTGCTAGATTCAGAAACGCGCAAAAAGTCAGCATGCAAAACAACAGGTTTTGATGGGTGACGTTGCAGGTCTTTTAAAATCACAGTTTCGGCAACGTTATCAACAGTTAAGGTAATAACGTGTGAATAGAACGCTTCGCTCTCAAGGTGTTTAACGAGCTCTTTGTGTTCAACTAAAACGCTCTGTGGAGCTTTGTCGCCACCGTAAACGATAGCGGGAACCATGTTCTGCTCGCGACGAAGGCGGCGGCTCGCACCTTTCCCTTCATCTTTGCGCGCAGAAGCGGTCAATTTAAAGTCTTCTGTAGACATTGTCATTTCCTCAAATAAGGCAGTAAACCGCGACCAGATTACTGCGGGTTATTGGTTGGCGCGTATGGCCAACCCTAAAAGCGATGTTCCGTTAATCAAATAAGTTGATTAACGGAACATCGCACTTAAAGATTCTTCATCGCTAATGCGGCGCATGGCCTCAGCAAGCATTGGCGCCAAGGTCAATTGGCGAATTTTACCGATTTTAATAACACCTTCGCTTAAAGGGATTGAGTCGGTCACAACTAGTTCGTCTAAGTCCGATTGCAAAATGCGTTCGATGGCAGGACCCGACAAAATAGGATGCGTAATATAAGCAATAACTTTGCGTGCGCCACGCTCTTTTAAGGCGGCGGCGGCACTGCAGAGCGTGCCCGCTGTATCGACCATGTCATCGACCAGTAAACAGGTGCGGCCTTCAACTTCACCGATTATATTCATGATTTCGGCAACGTTGGCTTTGGGGCGGCGCTTATCGATAATCGCTAAATCGAGGCCAAGCTCTTTGGCAACGGCGCGAGCGCGCACAACACCGCCAATATCGGGCGATACCGCGATGAGGTTTTCAAAGCTTTGTTGTTCTATGTCGTTCAGTAATACCGAGGAACCATAGACGTTATCCACAGGCACATCAAAAAAGCCTTGGATTTGTTCGGAGTGCAAATCGACAGTAAGAACGCGGTCAATGCCTGCGGCCGCCATCATATCGGCGACGATACGGGCGCTGATCGGTACACGGGCAGAGCGCACACGGCGATCTTGACGGGCATAACCAAAATAAGGGATTACAGCGGTAATGCGACCAGCCGATGCGCGGTGCAAGGCATCAACCATAAACAACAATTCCATAATGTTGTCATTGGTGGGCGCACAAGTGGATTGCACGACAAACACGTCGCGACCACGAACATTTTCGTTGATCTCAACTGAGATTTCACCGTCAGAAAACTGGGATATTGTTGCATCGCCTAAAGGTATGCCAAGTTCATCGACAATTTTTTTGGCCAGGGCAGGGTTGGCGTTTCCGGTAAAAACCATCAAATCAGGCACAAAATTCACCCTAATATGCAAAGCTAAAAAGAAAATTTTAGAGAGTGGAGTGTGCAAGAACGCTAAAAGAGATGGCTGGGGTGGCTGGATTCGAACCAACGCATGGCAGGATCAAAACCTGCTGCCTTACCGCTTGGCGACACCCCAATAACACTAGTCACATCTTGAAAGGGCAGTATATAGCGGTGATCTGTTAACACCTTTGGCGACAAAGCCTTCAAGATGTGCAGGTTTTAATGCTAATACTTCTTTCGCTTTAGCTTCACTTTCAAAGCTTGCAAATATGCAAGATCCTGTTCCTGTGAGCCTTGCTTGCGAAAAAAAGTTAAGCCAGTCAATCGCTTCTTTCACTTGTGGAAATGACGCAAGCACAACGTCTTGGCAGTCGTTTTTTCCACCCCCCCCAAGGAAGGCCGCTACTTTAATGACGGGGGTATCTCTTGTCAATTTCTTTTTCGCAAAAACTTCGGCGGTTGATATGTGGACATTTGGGCGGATAACAAGGTACCAGCGGGCGGGTAAATCGAGCGGTGTAATGCGCTCTCCAACACCTTCGGCCCAGGCGCTATGGCCATGAACAAATACCGGAACATCGGCGCCCAGTTGCGCGCCCAAGTCAGCTAATTGCTCGGTTGATAGTTGGCTTTGCCATAGGTGGTTGAGTGCGACCAACGTTGTGGCGGCATTGGAGCTGCCGCCGCCAATCCCACCGCCCATGGGCAAGCGCTTAAGAAGCGTAATATCGGCGCCTTTTTGGCAGCCAGTAGCGTGTTGCAGTAATTTTGCGGCGCGAATAATTAAGTTTTGCTCGCTGGGTAAGCCTTCAATAGTGGGGCTGAGTGTTAGCGTTGCAGTATCGCTTGCCACAAAACTGAGTTCGTCACCGTAATCGAGCAGTTGGAAAACGGTTTGCAGTAAATGGTAACCGTCGGCGCGGCGGCCGTTGATGTGCAAAAAAAGATTGAGTTTGGCTGGGCTTGGGAGCGTTAGTGCGTTGGGCGGAATAGATCCGCTACATGAGCTGGACACTTATTGTACGCTCCACTCTTTGAGCACAATCAGTACATTGATGCCCGTGCGTTTGGCGACTAAGCGGGTCGGCAGCCAATATTTGCCTACCTGTTGATGGCGCGAAAGCTCGATGGTCCAGCCTTGTTGGCGTAATAGGGTCACGGCGCCATCAGTATTGGCGGTTATTTCATCCAGAATGGCGTGCGGCGAAGGTTGGCCTTTTAGCCAAAATTGCAGTTCGCTAATAGGCGCTTGCCAGCCTACGGTTTCTTGCAGCAGTTGTTCGGGGCTTGTGGCTGATTGCGTGGGGTGTTCTGGGCTTTCTAGGGTTATGCCTTTAGAGGTACGGCGCAGCCAACTGCTGCCATAGCCAAAGGGCCCAAAAAAATTGATGGAATAGTTTTGATTAAATTGTTGCCAGTTAAACGCGGCGCTATTGGGTTCACCATCAACGGTTATTTTAAGTTTACCCTTGGCCTGCCATTGTTTGAGTTGCGCCAGTTGTTGTAACTGTTGTTGCAGCACCTGCTGTGTCTGTGGATTTGTGGTAGTAGGTAGTGAAGGCGCGCGTAGCGTGCTACATCCGCCAACCAATAAAAGTGGCAGTAACGCGAACAGAGAAAACTGGCGTGCGATTTTACTGGCGCGACTAAACGTGATCGTTTTAAGCGTTATTGTTTTGACTATTTTTTTGATCATGACAGAGCTTGGCATTCGAAATTACCGATCGCGTTAAGGTTGTGTGGATTGGGCGGGCACTATCTTGAAGCGTTGTAAGCGCTCAAAGATATAGCGGCTATTGGGGTTAAGCTCTAGGCCTTGTTTCCACACGCTCATCGCTTCTTGCTCTTGTTTATTTACCCATAACACTTCGCCTAAATGGGCTGCAATTTCGTCGTTAGGCATTTTGATGAGCGCTTGGCGCAAATAGCGAATGGCTTTGTCGTTATCGCCACTGCGGTAATGCGCCCAACCGAGGCTATCAATAGTGGCAGGATTTTCGGGGTCAAGCGTAAAAGCGCGCTCGATGTAGCCCATGGCTTCTGGCAAACGCTGATGCGTATCCACCAGTAAATAGCCCAAGGAATTTAGCGCGTCGGCATGATCGGGATCGATGGCAATGATCGTTTTAAAATCGCGCTCGGCATCCTTTAGGTTATTTTGTTCGGCCAATAACATGGCGCGGTTGTACAGCAGTGGTAGCGCGTGCGGGAATCGCGTAATGGCCGCGTTATAAGTATTCAGTGCCTCGGTATTTTGTTGCAGGTTTTTGTAGTGGTTGCCGGTGAGCAAAGCGATACCTTCTTGATATTCGGCGGGCGCGCTGAGTTGGTAGCCCGTGAGTAGTTGTAGCGCCTTGGCGGCTTGGTTGTTTTGGTGCAACAAACCGACGGCATTAGCCAGTGCGGGAAGGAATTCTTTGCTGGGTTTTACCGCCAAGTAATAGTCAATGGCCTTAAGCGGATCGTTTTGTTGGGTGGCGATTTTGGCGAGGTAGTAGTTGGCTGTATCGGCTTGCGCCGGTTTTGCCGTTAAGGGGGAAAAAACCGCTTTGGCTTGCTCGATATTCCCTTCTTGATACTGAGTGAGCGCAAGCGCTAAGGCGATATTGGCATCGTCTGGGATTTGTTGATGTAGGGTTTGAAATTGAATGGCGGCATCGGCCAAGTTGGTTTGCGTTAGATCGCGGGCATATTGCAGGCGCAACTGTTGATTTTCAGGAAAAAGAGCTACAACTTCGCCTAAGCGCTGCTGCACGAGCGGTGATTTTTGTTGTTCAAGCACGCGCAGTTCTTGGTAATAGGCTTGCTCTTGTTTGGGCGCGAGTGTTTGTACTTGGCGCGCTTTGCTTAGTGAGGTGGTGTAATCGCTTTCGCGGTAACTTAAAAAACTGATGCCCAAGAGCAATTGCGCATCGTTAGCAAAGCGTGACGCCAGCGTTTTATAAAGGTTGTTGAGGCTTGTCGCGTCTTCTTGGCTCACGGTGGTTTGCGAAGCTTTAGCCGCCAAAACATCAAGCCCATGCGGCATATGCTGATTTTCGATCAAAAATTTGCCTTGCTCGAAGGCTTCAAAAAATCGACTCGAATCGGTCAGTGCCGCCATGGCCATGTAGTGAGCTTGAGGGTTTTTGGGGTCAAGTGCCGCCCATTGCGAGGCCATTTGTAGGGTTTCGGTGGGTTGGCGCATGTAGCTGGCTAATTGAGCTGCGCGTTGGGTTACGCCTGCGTCTTGGGTTTCTATGGCTTGTTGGATGTAATTGCTGAGCATAATGTCGAGCCGCTCGCGGCTGCCCGCGAGCTCAGCCACCAATAATGAATAAAGCGTATCAGTCTCAAAGGCTTGCGTGACTATTTCGATGGGAGGCGCTGCGACCGTTGGCGCTGGTGCTGGCACTACGGCTTGGTTGGCGCAGCCGGTCGATAAGACAGCTACAGCACACACCGCGCCGTAACACAAGGTGCTTAGGGTGTGGCCAAAAAAACGGTGTGAATTCATAGACTTTTTCGATTCCCTTAGCGGGCGCAAGGTGGGTGATGTAGCGTTGATCTAGCCTAGCGTAATGACAGGACTCGCGTAGCGGCAAAACACAAAGACAGCCTTTAATTCATGGTCTTATGCGCTGCGGCCACATCAAATAAGCGCGTATTGTAGCCGTGCAAGACTCGGCTTGCATGAGCTAGTTCCAGTGCCGCCTTATTTTGTGGCATGGCGGCTTAAGTTCACCTTATTTATAAGACGCACAGCGGTGGCAAGACCACAAAATCGGGGTGCGCTACTTGTCAGCATGCCGATGAACACAGACAATGTCGGGCTTTTTCTTGCTTTGTGGCCTTGGTCATCTAGCGTCAAGGTGACCTGCGTGCGATGGGCGCCTGCGTAATTCAAAAGAACGTTTCTATGACTTTGATCGCCTTAGGAATCAATCACAACACGGCGCCCGTTGCTATACGGGAGGCGGTAGCTTTTGCGCCCGATCAAATGGCGCACGCACTAAGAGACGCCCTGAGCGCAGCGGGCATCAAAGAAGTGGCGATTTTATCGACCTGTAATCGCACCGAAGTCTATGCCGAAGCCGAAAGCGACCTTGTCTTAACCCAAGGAAGTTCGCTGTTACAGTGGCTTGCGGATTATCACGGCACCACCATTGAGGCTTTATCTGCCTGCTACTACTGGCACGATAGCGGAGAAGCGGCGCGCCATATGATGAAAGTTGCCAGTGGTTTGGACTCCCTAATTTTAGGTGAGCCGCAAATTTTGGGGCAGATGAAGTCGGCTTACGCCACCGCCAATGCGGCTGGCACTTTGGGTAGTGGTTTGCACAGTGCTTTTCACAAGGTTTTTTCGGTGGCCAAACGCGTGCGCTCGGAAACAGCCATTGGCGAAAACCCCGTCTCGGTTGCTTATGCGGCCGTGTCTTTGGCGCAGCAGATTTTTTCGGATTTAAAAAACGATACCGCGCTGTTAATTGGCGCGGGTGAAACCATTGAGCTGGTTGCCCGCCACTTGGTGGAGCAAGGCTTAAAAAACATTATTGTGGCTAATCGGACCTTGGCAAATGCCGCTGCGTTGGCGCAGCAATTTGGTGGCAAAGCCATTTTGTTGGCCGATATGCCTGAGCATTTGCACAAGGCCGATATTGTGATTGCTAGTACCGCCAGCCAGTTGCCAGTATTGGGCAAAGGCGCGGTTGAGGCGGCGCTCAAAAAACGTCGCCACAAGCCTATGTTTATGGTCGATATTGCCGTGCCACGGGATATCGAAGAACAAGTAGGCGATCTCGCGGATGTCTACCTTTATACCGTTGACGATCTTAAGGATGTTATTGACGAAAACATGCGCTCGCGCGAGCAGGCTGCCGAGATCGCCGCCGAAATCATCAGCGAAGGCGTAATAAGTTATCAAGAGGCGCTCAATAGCCTTGATGCCGTGGCAACTGTAAAGGCGTTTCGCACCGACATAGAAAGCTTGCGCGATGCCGAGCTGAACAAAGCCCAAAAAATGCTAGAAGCGGGTGCCGAGCCTGCCGAAGTGCTCAGCCAATTAGCGCGCAATCTAACCAATAAATTTATGCATAAGCCAACCGCACAATTGCGCAAGGCCAGCGCCGAAGGCAACTTCGACGCTATTGCGACTTTTCAAAACCTATTTGATCTGAACGTCAGCCAAGACGCCAATCATCAAGAGCCAAACAGCGAGAAACCATGAAACCCAGGATTCTGGAAAAACTACAAATGCTTGCCGAGCGCTACCAAGAAGTTGGCGCCCTTTTGGGTGAGAGCGATACCATCAGCAACCAAAACAAATTCCGCGAGTTATCCAAGGAGTACGCCGAACTTGAGCCAGTTGTGCAGTGTTTTGAGCAATATGAGCAAGTGCAAAGCAATATTGACGAAGCGCGCGCGATGCTGGATGAAAACGATCCCGACATGCGCGACATGGCCCAAGAAGAACTCGAAGATGCAACCGCTCAATTAGAGCCGCTGGAAGCCGAACTGCAGCGCTTATTACTGCCCAAAGATCCGCGCGATGGCAAAAACGTCTTTTTGGAAGTGCGTGCGGGTACTGGGGGTGATGAAGCGGCTATTTTTGCGGGCGATTTATTCCGAATGTACAGCCGTTACGCCGAAACCCAGCGCTGGCAGATTGAAATCATCTCGCAAAGCGATGGTGAGCACGGCGGTTACAAAGAAATTATTAGTCGCGTGGTGGGCAATGGCGTTTATTCAAAATTAAAGTTTGAATCTGGCGCGCACCGCGTGCAACGTGTGCCCGCCACCGAATCACAAGGGCGCATTCACACCTCGGCGTGCACTGTGGCGGTTATGCCCGAAGCCGACGAGCAAGACGAAATCGCGATTAACAAAGCCGATCTTCGCATCGATACTTTTAGGGCCAGCGGTGCTGGTGGTCAGCACGTTAACAAAACCGACTCGGCCATTCGTATAGTGCATCTTCCCACTGGGGTGGTTGTGGAATGCCAAGATGAGCGTTCGCAACACAAAAACCGTGCGCGAGCGATGTCGTTATTGGCGTCCAAACTCACCAGTATGGTGGAAGAAAAAGCCGCTAAAGAAATCTCTGACGAGCGCCGCAGCTTAGTCGGTAGCGGTGATCGCTCGGAGCGAATCCGTACCTATAACTACCCGCAAGGCCGCGTCACCGATCACCGCATCAACTTAACGCTCTACAAGTTAGACGAAATTATGCAAGGCCAGCTTAGCGATGTGCTGCAACCACTGGTGAACGAATACCAAGCCGATCAGTTGGCGGCGTTAGCGGAATAAGTGACTTATTTTGCCGTAACTATTCAGCGTAATAGGCGCCACTCGTAAATGAAATGGGCAGAGCTATGACGACTATTGCCGAGGCTTTGCACCAAGCCGCTAGTTTGACCGAAATAACCGACAGCCCACGTTTGGATGCCGAGTTGTTACTGGCGGCGGCGACCGGTTATTCGCGTACCTTTATTTACACCTGGCCAGAGCAAATTTTAACGCCCAGCGCGCAGCAAAGTTTTGCGCAGATGCTGGCGCGGCGGCAACAAGGCGAGCCTATTGCCCATATCACGGAGCAGCGTGAGTTTTGGTCGCTGCTGTTACACACCAATAATTCAACTTTAATCCCCCGCCCCGATACCGAAGTATTGGTTGAAGTTGCCCTCGCACATTTACCGGCACAACCTTGCCGCATTCTTGATTTGGGCACGGGCACGGGTGCGATTGCGTTGGCATTGGCGTCGGAACGCAAAAACGCCACGGTGTTTGCGGTAGATGCCAGCCTTGATGCTTGCGCACTGGCACAAAAAAATGCTGATGCCTTGGCACTTAGCCATGTGCAGGTGCTTTGCGGCAGTTGGCTTGATCCACATTTTACAAAGCAACTGCAACAGCAACCCTTGTTTGATCTGGTTGTCAGCAACCCGCCTTACATTACCGAAGCCGACGAGCATTTATTACAAGGCGATGTGCGCTTCGAACCGCGTTCGGCACTGGTGGCGGCCAATAATGGCTTGGCTGATATTCAAGCCATTACCCAACTGGCGACAACACTGCTCAAAAAGGGCGGTTATTTGTGGTTTGAGCATGGCTGGCAACAAGCCGATGCGGTAACGGAGATTCTGCGCATTGCCGGTTTTAGTGAGGTGCGCAGCGTTAAAGATTATGGCGATAACCCTCGTGTGACGGGAGGTTGTTGGTTGTGAGCGCGCGAAAAACCACATTGTCCGACGACGAATTAATACGTTACAGCCGCCAACTATTATTGCCGCAATTTGATGTGGAAGGGCAATTGGCGTTGGCCAATGCGCGGGTTTTGATTGTTGGTTTAGGCGGGCTAGGTTCGCCTGCGGCACTGTATTTAGCGGCGGCAGGCGTGGGTTGTTTGGTACTCGCCGACAATGACGTGGTAGACATCAGCAACTTGCAGCGCCAAATCGCCCATACCGAGCAAAATGTAGGTTTGGCCAAAGTGGAATCGGCCAAACAACAGTTGTTGGCGATTAATTCGATGATCAAGGTCGTCACGCTCGCAGAACGATTACAGGGCGAAAATCTCATCCAACAGATTACACAAGCCACGCTGGTATTAGATTGCAGTGATAACTTCACCACTCGCTGCGCTATTAATCACGCTTGTGTGCAAACTCAAACGCCGTTGGTGTCGGGCGCGGCAATTCGGTTTGAGGGGCAATTAGCGGTGTTTGATAGCCGCGCCGACAATGCGCCCTGTTATCAATGTTTGTATGGATTTTTGGGCGAACAAGATATTAGCTGCTCGCAAGCGGGCGTAATGTCGCCAGTGGTGGGCATTGTGGGCGCTTATCAAGCATTAGAGGCCATCAAGGTGATTGCAGGCGTGGGCCAAACAATAATAGGGCGCGTGCAGTTTTTTGATGGTTTAAGGGCAGAATGGCGCGAATTTAAGCTAAAAAAAGACCCGTGCTGCAGTGTCTGTAATGACAACAATGTCTGTAATGACAACAATGTCTGTAATGACAACAATGTCTGTAATGACGGTAATGTTTGCAACACGGGTCTTACGCGCTAATTTCTCTTACATCACACGTCTTTTAAAACTTAAAGGCCGCTTCCAGCGCCACAGTGCGGGGGCGATTAACAAAGCTGTAGTAAGTATTGGTTTTAAAGTTGTTCTCCGATAACGGTGCGTTGGCCGAGTAGGTAATCACATCCTCGTCTAACAAGTTTTTACCCAACAATGCCGCATGCCAATGCTCGCCACCAATTTGCAAACGTAACGTCAGCATGGTGTAGGCATCAATTTCGCCTTGCGGGTCGAGGTTGACGTGTACTTGGTGACCGTCCACAAATTGTGCGTCGGCGATGGCGGCAAACTCTAAGCTCGAGGTGATTGGGCGACGGTAATCAAAGCCCAAATTGAAGGTGTAATCGGGAGCGTAAACACCGGTTTGCCCGCTGTAGTCACACTCTTTAATGCCATCGCCGTTGTTATCTACACCCATTTGACCGAAGTAACAGTTGCCGTTTTTAAAGTCGAGATATTCAAAATCGAGCAGTGATAATCCGTAAGTCGCCATCAGCGAATTGGTAATCGCTACGCGACCATCCAGTTCAATGCCTTGCACACGCGTTTCTTTGGCGTTGCCCACGTTAAAGCCTACAGCGCCGTCAAACTGGCTCACTTGTAAGTTCTCATAATCGGTGCGGAAGATAGCGAGGTTAACATCGGCGCGCTCCCATAGCGTGGTCTTTAGCCCTGCTTCGTAAGCGGTGGCTTTTTCTTCGTCAAATTCAAACGAAACCGGTTGATTTGAGCGTGGGTCAAACCCGCCCGCTTTAAAGCCCGTGGTGTAACTTATATAGCTGCTTATGTCGTTGTTAATGTCCCATTGCGCGATAACCAGCGGGTTAAAGGCCGCTTCGTTACGGTTTTTGGAAACCTTGTGGCCACCGGCTTCCCCTGTCGCGACTTTGAATGAAGGTGATGCGTAAAGCCAAGGGGCTTGGAATGGCGCAGGTAGTGGTGACGTTGCTGGGTTGTAATTGGCACCGGTGGATAAATTGACGGTATGGAGCTCCTTATCTCCCACCTTAGTTTCCGTTGTATATCGGCCTCCTAGAATAAAGCGAAAATCGTCGGTGATATTAATGGTCGCTTGGCCAAAAATAGCCTGTGCTTGTGATTCCTGCTCAAACTGACGCGCGATACCCGTATTTCCAAAACCATTGGCAATAACGGGGCGTAGGCCATTAGCTTGAGCGGCTGCAGTGGCGGCCGGAACGCTCATGGATAACAACAATTGTTCGTATTGTTTTGCGGCATTCGTGGACACCAACCCCACTAAAAAGGAGTTGGCAGGTATTTTGAGTAAGTCAGAAAACTGCTGTTCGTACTTCTGCATAAAAATACCGCCTAACCATTCCACTTTTTGGCCTGTGGGCGAAGCTATACGAAGCTCTTGGCTGTATTGGTGATAATTCTCTTGCAGTTGTAAATCGAGAACGGAGACGGGGGTGAAATCACAGTCGCAGTTTTCGAGGTAGTTATAACGCACCGCGCCAGTGAGTGAGGTTAGGGTATAACCATTAATATCCCACTCGGCTTTTAAGGTGTGCGAGGCCATGGTGTTATCGCTAAATTCCGGTGCATCAGTTGCACGTTCGCCATCCTGCTCGCCATCAAAACCTGGCTGCCCCATAGATTGCAGCGCCTGCGAAAAGGTAGCGCCGAGTGGGTTGGGGTCATCTTTGGTAATTTCGATGGCGCGACCATTAACATCCATAAGGTTATATTCACCGGTGTAATTAACGGTGAGGTCACTGCTGGGTGTCCACTCTAAACCTAAGCGGCCCGAGCGGATGTCTTGCTCGGGTTCGTCGGTGTTTTTAAAAGTATTTTGAATATAACCCGGGTCGTCCAGCTTGCGCAGGGCAACACGCGCTTTAAGGGTATCGGTTAAGGGGCCAGAAACCACACTGGTAATTTCGGTGGTGCCGTATTCGGCTTCGTAGCTGGCGGTGAGTGAGCCTGTCAGTTCGTCTGTGGGCTTGGCGGTGATTAAATCGAGCGCGCCAGCAATACTGTTTTTGCCAAATAAAGTACTTTGTGGGCCACGTAAAACTTCTACGCGCTCCATATCAAACATGGGTGCGCGGAACATTTGCGCACGACCGCGAAAAATACCATCAACATACACACCTACCGATTGCTCAAACCCTTGGCTGTTATCCGAGCCAATACCGCGAATACGCATTTGGGTGCTAAGGCCTGTTTGGGTAAAGTGAATATTGGGTACCAGTGTGGTTAAGTCGGCAAGGTTGTCGATACCGGCTTTGTCGAGCTTTTCCCCTGTAACGGCAGTAACCGAGAGCGGAATATCTTGAATACTTTGCGGACGTTTGGTGGCGGTGACTAAAACTTCCTCCAGTGCGGGTTTTTGTTGTGCAAATGCGTTATTAACGCCCGCGCAGCAAATGAGAGTAATTAGCGTGCTTAAGGTTTTTTTGGGGGTAAATATCGAGCTATCCATGGTGATCACCGGTTATGAGCGTTTTAATTATTCGAGAATTATAGGCAAGTTATTATTGTTGAGTTACGGCTTATGTTTGTCGATGTTGAAATACATGTTAGCTATTTTGCATTGATGACGCTTAGTAGTTTTGGTCGTCCTCTGACCATATATCGACTTCATCGTTATGGCTAATGGGAATACGATTACTTTCGGCGGCCCATTCGCCTAAATCAATTAATTGGCAGCGTTTAGAGCAAAAAGGTCGATGCGGAAATTGAGCGTTCATAGCTACGCTTTTTTTACAGGTTGGGCAGGGTATGGTTATGGTTGATGTTGTCATTATTAGATTTCTAGATGTTTAAGAATGAGTTTAGGTTTTAGAGGCAAGCGTAGCCAAGATGGTTTTGTGAACATGTTCGACTTGCTCGCGTGAATATTCAAGTGTGCTGTTATTGTCGATCACGTAAGTGGCTTGTTTTAATCGATCGCTGCGGCTGCATTGGCCCGCCATGATGCGCTCAATTTGTGCCGGTGTATTGCCATCGCGCAAGCTTGCTCGGGCTATTTGAGTGGTCTCGGGTACATCAACCACGATGCTTGCGTTAACTAATTGCCGGACTTTAAGCGCTTGCGCCTCAAACAATAGTGGGCTGATTAATAGCGCGTAAGGTGACGTCGCGGCTTGAATATGGTGTTGTGCCGTAGTGCGAATTAGGGGGTGTAATCTTGCCTCTAACCATTTTTTGGCTTCGGGGTGGGTAAAAATATGCTGTCGCAGCGCGGCGCGGTTAAGCTCGCCATTGGCCAGTAAAATATCGGGCACGGTATTTTTGAAGTAATCATGGAGAGTTTTTAGCACTGGCTGGTTGGGCGCTACCACCCAACGCGCAACATCGTCTAAATCAACACTAAAAATATCTAGCTGGTTAAACATTGTGGCGATGGTACTTTTGCCGCTGCCAATACCGCCGGTAAGGCCTACCGTGTACATAACGGGCTCGCTAGGGTTGGGGTGTTAATCCAGAAAAAGAGAGGTACTGGGCGATAATGGCATCACCCCAAAATAAGGCGATAACGCCAGCAATGGCCAAATAAGGGCCAAAAGGTATGCGCCATTCTTTATCTTTGCCCGAAAATAGCATGCCCACAATACCAAAAGCGGCGCCTACAAAGGACGATAAAATAATAATTACGGGTAAGTACTGCCAGCCCATCCATGCGCCCAGCGCGGCTAATAATTTAAAGTCGCCGTAGCCCATGCCTTCTTTTTTTGTGACCAGCTTAAAGATCCAATACACGCTCCACAGGCTTAAGTAACCCGCTATTGCACCTATTACGGCACTGTTTATATCTGTGTATACGTTGAATAGATTGCAGCTTAAACCTAACCACATGAGTGGCAATGTTATGTTATCGGGTAGCAGTTGGTGATCGATATCGATCATCGTTAAGGCGATTAAAACCCATATTAAGATGAGTGCTAACGCGCCTTGCAAGGTGGGGCCAAATATCCATAGGATGGCAATACTGGCAATACCCGTGAATAACTCAACTAAAGGGTAGCGCGCTGCAATAGGTTTACCGCAACTACCACAACTTCCTTTAAGTATTAAAAAACTCACCACAGGTATATTTTGCGAAGGTTTTATTTTGGCTTTGCAGTGCGGGCAGCAGGAGTTAGGAATAGCGAGATTAAAGCGCCCAGTGGGTAGGTCTTTGGGGGTGTTTTGCAGAATATCGTCGCAGGCTTCTTTCCATTCTTTAAACAGCATTACCGGCACGCGGTAAATTACCACATTCAAAAAACTACCCACCACTAAACCGAGAATACACACCACGCCAAAGGTAAACCAAGGCATGGTGTGGTGTAGCTCAATAAATTGTTGTGCCGTCATCACACCACGTTGCCGAGTTGGAATATCGGCAAGTACATCGCAATCAACAGGCCGCCCACCAGTACACCCAATATCGACATGATCATGGGCTCGAGTAAGCTGGTGAGGTTGTCGACCATGTTATCGACTGAGTCTTCGTAAAAGGTCGCCACTTTATCCAACATATCATCCAATGCGCCGGACTCTTCACCGATGGCGGTCATTTGGATCAGCATCGAGGGGAATACTTGCGAATGGCGCAAGGCGGCATTTAATTGTGTGCCGGTAGATACTTCGTCGCGGATTTTAAACGTGGCGTCTTCGTAAACGCTGTTGCCCGTGGCGCCCGCCACCGAGGTTAGTGAATCAATCAAAGGTACACCAGCGGCAAAAGTGGTCGATAGCGTGCGGGCAAAACGGGCAATAATAGCCTCGTACACAATTTTGCCAACAATAGGTACCCTTAAAATCATGCGGTCGAGCAGATTGCGAAACTTTCTGCTTTTTTGCTTGAGCTTGCCAAGGCCAAAAATAGTTGCGCCTAAAATAACTAAAAAATGCAGCCAGTAGGCTTGTGCAAGCGTAGATAGCCCCAGCACAAACAATGTAAAGGCGGGTAAATTAGCGCCAAAACTACTGAAGGTTTCGGCAAATTGCGGCACCACTTTAACCAACAAAATACCCGTAACAATCACTGCTACCACGACTACTGCGATGGGGTAAGTTAAAGCTTTTTTGATTTTAGATTTGAGCTGTTCGGTTTTTTCTTTGTAGATCGCAATGCGATGCAGCATAGTTTCGAGCGCGCCCGATTGCTCGCCCGCTTCAACCAAACTGCAAAAAAGCTCATCAAAATATTTAGGGTGTTTAGACAAGGCATTGGCAAAGCTGCCACCCGCAGCAACATCTTCGCGGATTGAGCGTACAAGGTCACCTAAGGTTCTGTTATCGACACCATCGGCCACAATGTCAAAGCTTTGCACTAATGGCACGCCCGCTTTCATCATGGTGGCCATTTGGCGGGTAAAAATAGCAATATCTTGGGCGGTAATTTTGCGTTTACCGCCGCCTAATAAGGGCTTGGGCTTTTTGCGCACATTGGTGGCCCTTACGCCCTGTTTAAGCAGTTGAGCTTTAACTACCGCAGGGCTGCTGCCCGAGACCTCGCCTTTAATTTGTTTGCCTTTTTTATCAACGCCTTTATACACGTAGATTTGGTTGGTACTGGAGGTAGCCATAGGTTAATCCTTGGTGACGCGGTTAGCTTCTTCTAGGCTGGTAAGCCCTTGGGCGACTTTGCGTAGTGCAGAAATACGTAAATTATTAAAGCCTGCTCGTTTGGCGGCATCGGCAATCACAATCGAGTTACCGCCCTCCATTATAATACGAGAGATTTCGGGTGTTATGCGAACCACCTCATAGACCCCAACACGGCCTTTATAGCCATCGCTGCATTTGTCGCAGCCTTTGGCTTTAAAGAGGGTGAAGGCCTCGCGCGCAATGCCAATTTCATCCATTCCCTCTTCGGTAAGAATGGGTGCTGGAATATCGGCAGGTTCTTTACAAAGCGGGCAGAGTTTGCGCGCTAAGCGTTGGGCGATAATCAAGCTAACCGTAGTGGCCACGTTAAATGTGGGCACGCCCATATTTAAAAGTCGCGTTAGTGTTTCGGCGGCGCTGTTGGTATGTAGGGTACTCATTACCATGTGGCCAGTTTGGGCCGCTTTGATGGCAATGGAGGCAGTTTCTAAGTCTCGAATTTCCCCTACCATCACAATATCGGGGTCTTGGCGAAGAAACGAGCGCAACGCCTCGGGAAAGCCCAATCCTACTTTGGTATTTACGTTAACTTGGTTAATGCCTTCCAGGTTAATTTCTACGGGATCTTCGGCAGTAGAAATATTGACCTCTTTGGTATTTAAAATATTTAAACCCGTATACAGCGATACAGTTTTACCCGAGCCGGTTGGGCCGGTCACCAAAATCATACCCTGGGGTTGCTTTAAGGCATCGAGGTAGAGTTTTTTCTGGTCTTCTTCATAGCCGAGAGCATCAATCCCTAGTTTGGCACTTGATGGGTCGAGAATCCGCAATACGATTTTTTCGCCAAACAGCGTGGGCAGGGTATTGACGCGAAAGTCGATGGCGCGAGTTTTGGATATTTTCATTTTGATGCGGCCATCCTGCGGGATGCGGCGCTCAGAAATATCCATTTGCGACATAACTTTTAAACGCGCCGATAGGCGCGTGGCTAAATTGGTGGGTGGGCGCGCCATTTCTTTTAAAATACCGTCAACCCTGTAGCGCACGCGGTAGGCTCTTTCGTAGGGTTCAAAGTGAATATCCGAAGCGCCCATTTTAATGGCATCCAACAACACTTTATTCACAAACCTTACGATGGGCGCCTCGTCCACTTCGCTGGTATCGGTGCCTTTATCGCTTTTTTGATCGGAGCTTATGTCTAGCCCGTCGAGTTCTTCGCCATCTAGCCCGCCTAAGCTTTCGGCAATATCTTCCTCGCTGTCTTTTAAAAATGCCTCTACGCCAACGGCGATTTTATCGGCTTCGGCCACTATGGCCTCAACACTTAAACCTGTATTGAACTTGATCTCGTCCAGTGCATGCAGATTGGTGGGGTCGACGACGGCCACAAACAGGCGATTACCGCGTTTAAATAAAGGCAGTGCAAAATGTTTTTCGACGAGTTTTTTATCAACCAAGTCTCGCAGACTGGGGTTGATCTCGACAGTGGCGATATTGAGCAAAGGCGAGCCAAACTCGTCGGCAGCGGCCAAGGCAATATCCAGCCCTTTTGCGCCCTGATCGAGCAGGCAGAGTGCGAGGTTACGCTTAGTTTCGCGCGAGGCGATTGTGGCATTTTGGGCTTGTTCGGTGGTAATTGTCCCGTCGCGCACTAAACGCTTGGCGAGACCACTCATGGCTACTGTATTCATGCGGCTATTTACTTATGTTTTATTATGATTGATTAGCAAATGCAGGGTTTAGCGCAGTGCGTGCATTACCCAGCAAGTGTAGGCTAATACCGCAGCGCTGCATGGCGCAGGTGTAATTTGGCCATACTAGAGGATTAGGTACGGGAAATAAATAGCAGGGCAGGCAAGTTGTGAGGGAGTGCTATTCAAATGTACAGCGCTCACTCTCCAGTAAGTCATCGCTCGTGCTACCATGTAATTACCCTGTAACACACGAGCGAAATATTATGACAGAGGCTACTTTTACCTTCCGTGTTGACGAAGACTTAAAACAAGAATTTGCCACAGCGGCTAAATTGCGCGACCGCACAGGCGCGCAGCTATTACGCGACTTTATGCGCGAATTCGTGCTGCGACAGGGGGATGTTACCGAGCATGATGCTTGGTTTCGTGATCAAGTCCGTATTGGGCAAGAATCTGCTAGTGCTGGCCGCCTAATAAACGCTACCGAGGTAGAGGCTAAGTTTGCCGCCCGCCGAGCTATCACCCTTCGCCGAATCGAAGCGCCTGAATAATGGAGTTGTACTGGACGCCCGAAGCCATCCAAGATCGAGAATCAATCTACGACCATATAGAAGCCGCCAACCCCATGGCCGCGTTGGCTTTGGATGAGTTATTCGCAGAAAAATCCAATCGCCTGAGCGATCATCCCGATCTTGGGCGGTTAGGCCGTGTTGCCGATACGCGTGAATTGGTCGTTCATCAACACTACCTACTAATTTATGATGTGATTGACGGCAGGGTGCGAGTGTTGCGTATTTTGCACACGGCAAGGCAATGGCCGCTTGCAAGCCATTAGCCGGCGCACCACACCACTCGCCAAAAACGTAGCGCCTTAAATTCCGCGAATTGAATTTAGCCATAAAAAAATCCCCGCCAAAGCGAGGATTTTAGGTAAAGGCTTTTGAGTAAAAGCTAAAGCGTAACGCGCGCTCTGTTTTTATTAAGCGTTGCCTCGCCAATGCCTTTAATTTCCAGCAACTGCTCTACGCTCGTAAAGCGGCCATTAGTGTCGCGCCATTGAACAATAGCGGCGGCTTTTGCGGGGCCAATACCCACTAAATGTTTGGACAGCGTATCGGCATCGGCCGAATTTAAGCTAATGCGTGTAGACGCGGTTTGCTCTACAGCCGCCACCGGAGCTGCGGGTTTTGCAGGCTCGGCCGCCAATGCGGGCATACCCAAAAGTCCTAGAGTAATTACAGTGCTAGCGAGTAGGGTTTTTAGTGTGTTTTTCATTCCTGGGTTTCCTTGAATAAAGAGTAAAAGTCGTTTTAGGTAAGAAGAGGCGCTAGCCAAAGTTTGGCCCGTGCTCGTCTTAAGAATAAAAGTAGAAGACCCAAAAATACCTGCAAGAATGCTTTTGCATAGATTTTATTTTTTGCTATAGCGAATTTGAATATGCGGGGTTGCTGGGCAAAATCTAGCGATAGATCTGCGGTTAACCCCAGCTACATCGCTAACATTTTTTGTCACTGGCCGCCTAATTACGTCACTTTTGTTGGCTATTTAGGCGTTAGGCAAGCGGCGAAGGCCACTAAGGGCGGGCATTTAGGGTTTGGCACACTACTTGATACATTTAAAACACTAACCCCAAACAACAAAACATCTGAGGTGTTTTATGAAAAAAGTACAACAAGGTTTTACATTGATTGAACTGATGATCGTAATTGCAATTATTGGTATTTTGGCTGCGGTAGCGTTGCCGGCTTATCAGGATTACACCGTGCGTGCCAAAACATCTGAGGTGGTATTGGCGGCTTCGGCATGTAGAACGACGATTACGGAAGTCTTCCAATCAGCTACGGGCTCTTTACCAATCGCCAACGGCTGGGGCTGTGAGAGCGCTTCGCAAACAAGTAAGTATGTTGCGTCTGTAGCTACCACCGCAACTACGGGTCTTGTGACCGTAACAGCAGTAACAGGAAATACTGGGCTTAATATAACCGGTGCTTTAGTTGTACAGATGAAACCTTGTTCAAATACAGACGCAACAACATTTGCAACTTGCACAGCTCCGACAGCTGGTTCTCAAGTAGCGATGTGGGTTTGTGGGCCTAATGCTGCTACAGTTACCGCAGGCAATCAAAAGTATTTACCAGGCTCTTGTCGAATAATCTAATGTTAAGCAGAAGCATGAGTGGCATGCACCAGTGTCTATAATCTAAAAACCCGCATTAGCGGGTTTTTTTTTGAGACCGTAAATAATGATTAGAGGATCAGAAAATAAAACAATATCTAAGTGTTTTGTCGTTAGGTCTATTGGTGGCGGCCTTCCTTATACCTAATCACTATTTGCCATGGATTGCATTTCATTCCGAGCTTTTGGCGTTTTTGGCGTTACCTATAGCTTTTGCTGTAGTGGCCACGGGACGCTGCGGTGTTGTGCGCATGGGTTTATTACCAATAGTTATCGCCGTGTGTAGCACCATTCCATTGGTGCAGTATAGCTTGGGTCTAATTGCTTACTTTGGCGATGCGTTGATGTATAGCTTGTATCTATTCGCTTTTTTGGGCGCTTACCTTGTAGGTGCCACAAAAAACGAAAATGATTTGGATTGGTTGCGCTATTTTTGTTGGGCTATTTATTGTGCGGGACTGATTTCGGCTTATATCGCGGTTGTGCAATGGCTGAGACTTGAGCATAGTATTTTTATTGCGGATTACGGCGGCGGTGGCCGCGTTGGTGCCAACCTTGCGCAACCCAATAATTTGGCCACCTTATTATTGATGAGTGGCGTAGCTGCGGGTTATTTATGTTATCGGCAATATTTAAAACCGTGGATGTTTTGGTGTTCCTTGGTGTTATTACTTATTGGTGTTTGCATGACGCAAAGCCGCACAGCGTTGGTGAGCGCGTTTTTTTTGTATCTGACCTTTAATTTTATAAAACCCTTTAGCCTACAGCGCAAATATACAGCGCATTAATAAGCACGGCCGTTTTTTTAGCATTTGTTGTTTTATTTTTAAATTTTTATGCCATTGGCCAAGCCCTGTATTTATTGCCAACCGAAATTTTGAGTGCCATTGAGCGTACCAGCGCTAACGAGACTCGGGTAAAACTTTGGGTGCAGTTATTAGGCTCGCTTTCCCATTACCCAATTTTTGGTTTTGGTTGGGGGCAGGTTGATCAAGGCTCAGATGCTAGGTGGCAGTCTCAGATGGCATAGTTTGGCTGGAATATTCACACAATATTTTTCTAGATCTGTTGTTGTGGAACGGGGTGATTATTGGTGGCGCCATTATTGTTGCGCTGTTGTTTTGGTTGATCAAGGCCGTGCGCGGTCCACAGAGTCCTGCATACCTTGGGCTTTAATTTCTCTGGCTTTGCCCATTGTTTGCCATTCGATGTTTGAATTTCCTTTTGCTTATGCATTCTTTTTATTACCACTGGGCTTTTTGTTGGGGCAAATCGATTTACACCAAAAATGCCATGCCTTTTTTACAGTGCATCTAGGTCGATGGTTTTATGGTGCTGCTGCTGTTCTCTCGTTAAGCCTTACAGGTTTAATTTCGCACATGAATATTTTAAATATGAGAGTCTGCATAAAGATATTCGCTTTAAAGCAGCCAACTTTGTGGGTGCAACTGTAACGCTACCCAAAAGCCAATGGCTCTTTTTAACTCAGTTGAAGGCTTTTGCCGTATTTACTCAAACCTTAGCCACAAAAAATATGAGCGACGCTGAGCTTTTAAAGATGCAACAAGTTGCATACCGCTATCCAATGCCGCCAGTTTTATTTCGATATGCCCTAGCGTTAAAGCTTAATGATAGAGAGCAAGAGGCAAATCGTATTCTGGAAAAAATTTATAGTTTTAACGGTAAGGATATGTACTGCGAGTCTATTCAAAATATGCAGTTGATGGGTTTTTACCAAAATGGACTGCCAACCGATATGGAAGCCCGACTTCTGCACTGTAAGAATTAATAATATGTTTATGAAAGCTTGAGCGAACGTTCAGGTGAATTTGTGTAGCTATAAAACAAAATTTTGGGCGCTGAAGTAAAGTGTTAATGTTTCGCGTAGATACAGGTTTACCAAAGGTAAAAGCTGTAAGCTATACAAGCCGTTTTGCGCGGCGTACAGTTTTAAGTAAGATCGTAAATATTGTTGCCGCTGATGGACTTCTTCCGACGTGACTGCGCTGACGGCTTGGACCGGCTTCACGCTGGCAACGCCCTTGCGCGAGCGGGTGGGGCGTTTTGTGGATTGGCATCGCAGTTATTTCACAGCCTGGCAAGAATTTTCTACAAGAGAATGCATATGACCAAAAAAATCGCCCTCATCACCGGCGTGACCGGCCAGGATGGCGCCTATCTCGCCGAATTGCTGCTTAAAAAAGGCTATGCCGTTCACGGCATCAAGCGCCGCACATCTTTGTTGAATACGGATCGCATCGACCACTTGTTTCACGACCCGCATACCGAGGGCGTGGCCTTTACATTGCACCATGGCGACCTGACCGATTCGAGCAGTCTGCTGCGTATCATCGCGCTGGTGCAACCGGACGAAATCTATAACCTCGCGGCGCAAAGCCATGTGGCTGTGTCCTTCGAAGAGCCGGAGTACACCGCGAATTCGGATGGCATCGGCACGCTGCGCATCCTTGAGGCGATTCGCATTCTCGGTCTTGAAAAGAAGACGCGTTTTTATCAGGCATCGACTTCCGAACTATATGGCCTAGTGCAGGAGACGCCGCAAAAGGAGACCACGCCTTTCTATCCGCGCAGCCCCTATGCCGTGGCCAAGCTCTACGCTTACTGGATCACCGTCAATTATCGCGAGGCTTATGGCCTTTACGCCTGCAACGGTATTCTCTTCAATCACGAGTCGCCGATTCGTGGCGAAACCTTCGTGACACGCAAGATCACGCGCGCGGTGGCACATATCGCGCTGGGCCTGCAGGACTGTCTCTACCTCGGCAACATGGACTCTTTGCGTGACTGGGGTCACGCCCGCGACTACGTTGAAATGCAGTGGTTGATGTTGCAGCAGGATAAGCCCGAGGACTATGTGATTGCCACGGGCCAGCAGCACAGTGTGCGCGAATTTGTGAATCTGTCTGCCGCCGAGCTGGGTATTGAGCTGTCTTGGAGCGGCGCGGGTGTCGACGAGATCGGCACAGTCAAGTCGGTCGCGGCCGGTTCGGTGGCATCTGAGCTCAAGCCAGGCCAAGTGATTGTGCGCGTTGACCCGCGCTATTTCCGTCCGGCCGAAGTTGAAACCTTACTCGGCGATGCGAGCAAGGCGCGCACCCAGTTGGGCTGGCAGCCGCAAACTTCGTTTGCCTCGCTCGTTTCTGAAATGGTGCTGGCATGTAATAATTAAATAAAAATTCGTTATACCGACATATCAATTTTTTAGATGTATATACATGATATAATTCAGATTTTATTTGTTGTAAACTATAATCATGTATGGACTAAATCAGATACATCTATTAAATAATTTATCAATAGTATAATTTTATAAAAATCCAGATAATCAACTAATCAAGGTTAAAAATCGCTTACCATAGTTCCTAGCAGATGCTTATCAACTAAATATTATCACTTAC
>JAXHOG010000004.1:0-38982 GCA_034519605.1 Marinagarivorans sp. | reverse complement strand
GTTACGTATTGCTTGTGTTTGAGGAGTGTACCGCCACACGAAAGCTCAATGTCGTCTGGGTGAACACCGATAGCTAAAAAGAAGAGCCCAATTTCATAATTTTGATTTTAAAATTCTTTCGTCAATCGCTTAAACAATGTTATTTTGGTTTAAAATTAGGCGGACAAAAAAAGAAAAATAATTTTAGGCGGAATTAAATGCAGCCAAAATTGGTTATTTTTCGTATAAAACCCAAATAGCAATACGTAAACTGAACGAAGTACACGATGGTTACGCTTTTGGCCAGAGTTCAGCCTCACTTGTACTTTGTTATAGGTGTTTTTAAATATTTGCGTTAATTTGCTCGGCGATAAAAACCGAGCGGTGCATGCCGCCGGTGCAACCTATGGCCACGGTGAGGTAGCTGCGATTATTGGCTTGAAAGGACGGCAGCCATTTATTGAGGTAGGCGGCGATGTCGGTGATCATTTCGGTGACCTCTGGCTGCTCGGTTAGAAATTTTTGCACTTCAGGTTCTTGTCCGGTGAAGCCACGTAACTCGGGCTTCCAAAAAGGGTTGGGCAGGCAGCGGACATCAAAAACAAAGTCAGCATCCACGGGCATTCCGTATTTAAAACCAAAAGATTCAAAGCTGAGCGCAGCGCCTTGTGTTTCTTCGGCGACAATTTTTTTGCGCACAACACTGCGCAATTCGTGCAGCGTTAGAGTGCTGGTGTCGAGGGTGACGTCGGCCAGCTTTGCAATGGGTTCAAGAATACTTTTTTCGTTCTCAATCGCTTCTTTTAAGCTGGTTTTTTCGTTCGATAGGGGGTGTTTACGGCGGGTTTCGCTGAAGCGTTTGAGCAGAACCGTGTTGGTGGCATCGAGATAAATGGTGGTGAATTCGTTGGGGGACAAGTTGCAGGCTTTGATAATGCTGGGGTAGCGGGAGAGATCGCCGCCAATATTACGAGCATCGATGCCCACGGCTAAGTGCAGATTGTCTGCACCGGCGTTTTTCATTTGGGTGATAAGTGCGGGCAATAGGCTTACGGGAATATTATCAATGCAGGTGTAACCGCAATCTTCTAGCAACTGTAATGCGGTGGATTTTCCTGATCCCGATCGACCACTAACTACAACAAACTGCATCGCTACCTCCTGTTTAAATATCAAAACTTACTAAAGCTTACTGCTGTAGGTTCTTCGGTGAGTTTACGTGGTCAACATGGCTGAAAGATGGCAATGGCCATTTTTTTTTGAGTTGTACGGCTTATCTCTATATTTAGCGTGGTGGCTAGCAGGGTAATTTAGTGGCCTAAAAATGGCGCAACCGCAGCTTCGTAGAGTTGTTGGTTATTGTTGGCACTGCGTAATTGTTGTACGTAGTGACTTTGCTGTAGTACTTCGGCGAGCGAAGCTAGGTTTTGAAGATGTTCACTATTGGCGTCTTTTGGTACCAGCATGGCAAATACGATATCCACAGGTTGACTGTCTATGGCATCAAAGTCGATGGGCGCGGCCAGTGTCATCACGGCGCACAGCGAGGCACCATGGGTGGCAAAGCGGCAGTGAGGTATTGCAATGCCTTGCCCTACACCTGTAGATCCTAAACGCTCGCGAGCAATAAGCTGCTGAAACAACTCTTCTGTATTTAAGGGCGGCTCAACACTGTTGGCCATGAGTTCGGCCAAGGTTTCGAGAGCTTTCTTTTTGCTGGCGCAGTTCGCGTTACTTTTGATGCGAGTGGCGCTGAGCATTTTATCTAACGACATGGACGGCATAGTGTTAACACGCTTTTAACCTAAAAAAAGTGCGGCATTATACAAGTTGTTTACGTTCATTCGATGGTGGAATGTGAAGAGATTCACGATATTTTGCAATCGTCCGCCTCGCGACCACAATCCCCTGATCGGCAAGGAGCTCGGTGATTTTTGAATCACTTAAGGGTTTGCGCGGGTTTTCGGCGACTACCAGTTTTTTAATGATCGCGCGAATGGCTGTTGAGGAGCATTCGCCGCCCGTCTCGGTGGCAACATGACTCGAAAAGAAATATTTCAGCTCAAAAATGCCTTGTGGGGTGTGCATGAATTTTTGCGTGGTCACTCGCGAAATGGTGGATTCGTGCATCTCGACCATTTCGGCAACGTCATGCAACACCATGGGCTTCATGGCTTCTGGGCCGTAATCGAGAAAACCTTGTTGGCGCTCAACAATGCAGGTAGCGACTTTGAGTAAGGTTTCGTTGCGGCTTTGTAGGCTTTTTAGAAACCAACGCGCTTCTTGTAAATTGTCTTTTAGGTAGGTGTTGTCGCTGCTGTTATCGGCGCGCTTAACCAGTGAGGCATAGTTGGAATTGATGCGCAACTTGGGGGCGATTTCGGGGTTTAGGGCCACTTGCCAGCGGTTATTCTGTTTGGTAACAAACACATCAGGTATAACGTACTCGGTATTGCTGGCGCTGATAATTTCACCCGGTTTTGGGTTTAATCCTTGAATTAGGCTAATCGCTTCTTGTAGCTCGAACTCTTTAACTTTGAGTTTGCGCATCAGCTGTTTGAAATCACGGCTGGCTAACAAAAGCAGGTGTTCGTTGACTAGGTTTTTGGCCACTTGAAGGCTGGGCGTGTGATCGGGGTATTGCAACAGCTGCAGGTACAAGCATTCGCTAATGTCGCGGCTAGCAACGCCGGCAGGGTCAAACTGTTGTACGCGGCGTAAAACGGCTTGTACTTCGTCGGCTTCAATCTCGGGAAAGCGTTTTTGAGCGCTTTCGAGAATGTCTTCTAGGTTTTGTGATAGCAGGCCTGACGGTTCGACGGCATCGATAATGGCCGTCGCAATCTCGCGGTCTTCGTCGCTCATGGGCGTTAGGTTTAATTGCCACATCAGGTGGTCTTGAAGCGTTTCGGCGCTGGCATTGCGTGAGTCGTAATCGATATCGTCATTTTCGGGGCGCGATAAACCTGTGCCTGAGCTACCGTTTTGGTAAATATCATCCCAACTGGTATCTACAGCGAGATCGGTAGGTATGTGGTCGTTCCAGTCATCACCGCTGTTTAAATCGATCTCGCTGTTGCCGCTAAATTCGTTTTCGTTATTGAAATCGTGATCGTTATTGAAATCTGTGTCGCTGGTGTTTTGAGCAGTGTCTGTCGAGCTTGTGCTATGCGTGGGCTCGGATTGGCTGTTGCTTTCGGTTGCCGCCACTTCGGGTGCCGCCTGAGAAGCGAAATCGTGGTCTTCACCCGCCTCGAGCATGGGATTGTTTTCGAGGGCTTCTTGTATTTCGTTTTGGAGGTCGAGCGTTGAAAGCTGCAATAGGCGAATCGCTTGTTGCAACTGCGGGGTCATTGTCAGTTGCGTGCCTAGTTTAAGCTGCAAAGAGTGCTTCATTGAATCATTCCCACCTAATTAGCCCTGTTGATTGGGTACTGTTGGTGTGATTGTAGTCATCCTAGGGGGGGACTGCAATGGCTTTGAAAAGCAAACTTCAGGCCATATCGAAAAAATATAATGAATGCGGTGTTGGTGCCATTTAATCTAAAGAAAACAAGGCGTAATGCTATTTCTTGTGTTACGGCAAGCGACAATGTGTTGAGGGTTTATGTGATTTTTTAGTTTGGTGTTGTAGTAAACAGGCGAGGCTACAGGCGAAAATCTTGGCCAAGGTAAACCTCTTTGACTTTTTGATTTTGCAGTACGTCGTTGGGGGTGCCAGAGGCAATGATACGGCCTTCACCTACTATGTAAGCTTGTTCGCAAATATCGAGGGTTTCGCGCACATTGTGGTCGGTAATTAGCACGCCAATACCTCGGTCACGCAGTTGCGAGATAATGGTTTTGATGTCTGAAACCGAAATGGGGTCTACACCTGCAAAAGGTTCGTCAAGCAAGATAAATTCTGGGTTTGCCGCCAATGCGCGCGCGATTTCAACGCGGCGGCGTTCGCCGCCAGATAGTGCCATACCGAGACTGTCTTTGATGTGCGGGATATGGAATTCCTCAATCAACTTTTGGGCTTCGATCATGCGATCTTTGCGTGTGAGGCCTTGGCGCGTTTCTAAAATTGCGAGGATATTTTCGGTGACGGTAAGTTTTCGAAAAACCGAAGCTTCTTGAGGTAAATAGCCCAAGCCTAAGCGTGCACGTTGATGCATTGCGAGGCGGGTAACATCGGTGCCGTTGATAAAAACTTGCCCTTTGTCGGCTCTTACGATGCCGGCAATCATGTAAAAGCAGGTGGTTTTTCCTGCCCCATTAGGGCCTAGCAAGCCAACAATTTGGTGGCTGCTCACGCTCATGGATACATCGGTAACAATCGTGCGGGCGCCATAGCTTTTGGCGAGATGGAGGGCTTCAAGGGTTGCCATCAGTGTTCCTATTGATTCGATATCGGCTAAAGGTTGGCGGGTAGGTGTCTCGTGGAATGTTTGCGTAGATGATTTTACGAAGCGTCAGCGCTGTTGTTTTTTTCGATGGTAGCCTGAGTGTCTTTGCTGGCGTCATTGTTGTTTTCGCGAACATCGCTGTTTTCGTTCGCGTCGCTGTTTTCGGTTGAATTATTGTTTTCGGTTGGATCATTGTTTTCGGTCGAATCATTGTTTTCGGTCGAATAATTGTTACGTATGGCTTTGGGGGGAATAACCATGCGCACACGTTGGTTTTTAGTTTGATTACTGCCAGCTTTGACAACGGATTTACGTACGTCGTATTCAATACTGCTGCCAGAAAGGCTGGTGCCTTCTTGATTTAACGATGCTTGCTCAATAAGCCGCAATGACTCTTCATCAATTCGGTATTCCAGAATGTTGGCGCTGGCGATGACTTTGCCGTCTTTTTCGTTGGGTTTTTGTTCGTATTTTGCGGGTTTGCCCGAGGCGACAATTTTGCTCACTTTGTCTTTGGTGCTGTAAATAATAATTTTGTCGGCTTGTATGCGCATTGAGCCTTGCGCCATTTCCACTTTGCCAGAATAGGTGGTTGTGCCTGCTTGTTCGTCGCGCTCGGCAGAATCGGCATCAATCGTGATGGGTTGGTTGCGATCGCTTTGGAGTGCTAGTGCGACGGGTATATAGGCGTAAGCGCACAGCGCGATGGTGCTTAGGCTAAGCGCTTTATTGAATCGGTTCATGGTGTCCTCTGACGTTAGCCAATAATGTAATGCGTTGGGTCAGCATATCTACTTCTAAGCCATCGGCATCTAGGGCGCCTGTTTCGCTGACCACACGTACATGCTCAAGGGTTGTTAAGCGTTTTATGCTGGGGTAAATATCCAGACTTTCGGTGGTGAGTTCGGTGGTGTGGCTGCCGTCGGGCGCTAGCTGCCTAACGAGCACTTCGCCCCAGAGTGTGAGTTTGTTGCCTTGCTCGGTGACTTTGCCGTTTTTTGCCATTATTTTCCAAGGTTGCACATCACTGTATAACGTCAGCTGTGGCGCGACCATTAATGCGTAGTCTGCATCAGAGTTTGTTTTCATGTCGACCCTAAAGTGCTTGAGCGTGACAGCGTCAAACTCGTAACTTAATACACCCTTGTCGTCAAAATGGCGTGTTTGCGCATCATGTAAAACGGCATAGGGGAAGCGCTCAAATGATGAATTATCTTGCTTTAACGGGTTGAGTAGTTCGGGGTTTTTATCCCAAAGCAGTAAGGTGGCCGCAATTAAACCGCAGATGATCGCAATGTAAAGCCAGTTTTTCACAGTTAAAGTTCCGCTGGCGTTGGCTGAATGTAGTGACTGAGCGCGTCTTGGTATTTGTCTTGCGCTATTAATAGTGCATCGCAGGCTTCGCGCACGGCACCAAAACCACCTTTGCGCGCACTTTGCCAGTGGCTGCGGTTGGCAACCTCCGTGTGTGCATTGGCAACGCTGAGCGCCAAACCCACTTTTTGCATAATCAATAGGTCGGGAAGGTCGTCGCCCATGTGTGCGATGTGTTCGAGTTGTGGTGGATTATCGAGCGTAGCGAGCAGCTCTTGCAGCGCGACAAACTTATCTTCTCGGCCTTGCGCTATCAGTGTAATGCCTAAATCTTGGCAGCGGCGCGCCACAATCTGGCTTTTGCGGCCAGTGACTATAGCCACCAAAAATCCCGCGCGTTGCAGCGACTTGAGTCCGTGGCCATCGAGGGTATTGAAGCTTTTGAGCTCTTCGCCGCTTTCACTGTAGGTAATTCGGCCATCGCTTAAAACGCCATCTACATCGAGGACGAGCATGCGAATGTTGCGCGCGCGCTCAAGTGCGCGGTTGTCGAAAGGGTTATTCGTCATCAAACCAGTCCTGCTCTGAGTAAATCGTGTAGATGTAATACGCCTTGGGTTTGATGCTGTTCATTCGCTACGATGAGTGTGGTAATTTTGTTGTTTTCCATGGTTTCGAGGGCGTGAATCGCGAGCATATTGGCGCTAATGGTTTGCGGTTTGCGTGTCATCAATTCGCCAATGCGCGCATCGGCAATCGGTGTCCCTTTATCAATAGCGCGGCGCAGGTCGCCGTCGGTAAATACGCCGAGCAAGCGATGATTGATGTCGACTACGGTGGTCATTCCCAGGCCTTTAGCACTCATGATCGTCAGCGTTTCTATGAGTGGAGTGTCCGGCGTGACGGCGGGAATATCGCCATTGCTGCGCATAACATCTTCCACTTTGAGCAGTAAGCGCCTACCTATAGTGCCGCCGGGATGTGATCTGGCAAAGTCATCAAAGCTAAATTTGCGCGCTTCTAATAATGCAATTGCGAGTGCATCACCGAGCGCCAGTGTGGTGGTGGTGCTTGCGGTGGGGGCTAGGTTGAGCGGGCAGGCTTCTTTTTCTACGCCGCTATTGAGCACAATTTCGGCTGATTGCGCGAGCGCCGAATCGGCATTGCCTACCATCGCAATGCAGGGAATATTTTGGCGCTTGAGAGCCGGTACGAGATTGATGATTTCGTTGGAATTACCTGAATTCGATAAAATCAGTGCAATATCGTTTGAGGTAATCATGCCGATATCGCCGTGACTTGCTTCGGCAGGGTGGACAAAAAAGGCGGGTGTGCCAGTGCTGGCGAGGGTTGCCGCTATTTTGTGGCCAATATGCCCCGATTTGCCCACGCCAATCACAACGATATGGCCTTTGCAGGCCAAAATCAGCTCACATGCTTTTGCGAAGGCTTCGTCGACACGGGTTTCAAGCAGCGTCAATGCGTCGCGTTCAATAGCGATGGTGCGTTTGCCCACCGCGATGTATTGCTCGTAGGTGAGCTTAACAGCATTGATGTTCGCGTTATCGCTGGAGTGGTTGCTCATGGTGTGGCTCTCGTGACGGTAGTGGTGTTCGATGGTGTGTGCGCCAAAGAGTGTGATAAAGAGTGTGATAAAGAGTGTGATAAAGCATCGACAAGACCGAGCTATGCGTGTTTTCAGCCAGAATGTCTGCTTGGTTATTTTTGCTGCATTATTTTCGCCGCCGCGTGTTTGCGGCGGCATGGTTATGGTGTAGTTACGACATTAAACCTACGTGCTTCAGTCATAGTTAAGTGTGGGCGTGTAACTCTTGGCGCCTAGTTTAAGGGCAGTTTACGGCCTATGTCATTGGCACTGACAGGTCTTCGCCCCCACAAAAAAGTGTTTTTCTAGGTGCCAAGTGTATAAAACGGCTGCCATGTTACTGATGCAGATAAGTCTTGTCAGCTTTTGTAGGCAATCGGTGCTTTTTAGGTCTGATCTAGTAAACTTTGGCGGCCTATTATGGTTCAATGCGCCGCTTTGAACTTTATTGTCTAGCGTTATCGTTTTTTAATTCATGGAGAAAATCATGTCAGCTTTGTATTCGCGTATTTGTTTGTTCGTGGCGTCTGTTTTTTTGGTGGCGAATGTTTTGGCTGAGGAAGCCGTTGTAACCGAAGTTGCGCCTACAGCTCATAGTGTAGTGGCCAAGGTAACCGCAGATACCATTGCCGTTATCCAACAAAATAAGCCGTTATTAGCGGACAACCCCAGCGCTTATTTTGCCAAAGTGCAGGCGGTTTTAGAGCCTGTTGTGATGTTTGATTTTATTGCTAAAACGGTGATGGGCAATACCTATTCCAAAGCGAGCCCCGAGCAGCGTGCAACCTTTGGTGCTGTATTCAAGCAAGGCATGGTTGAAACCTTTGCTAAGGGAATGGCGAATTATTCCGACCTAGAAATTAATGTGCTGCCGCCTAAAGATGATCAAGCGGGTCAACGTAAAATAGAAGTGTTGCAAGAGGTAAAAACTAAAGAGGGTACCTTGATCGTTTCTTACACTATGGCCAGCACTAAAGAGGGTGAGTGGAAGTTAATTAACGTGGTGTTAAATGGCGTGAATCTGGGCAAGAGCTTCCGTGATCAATTTACTCAAGCGATGCGTCAGTACAATGAGGATATAGATAAGGCCATTGCGAATTGGGGACAAAAAGACGCTTAGCTCTAGAAGTGTGTGCATAGCGCGCTCGTTTTGATTAAACTAGCGCGCTTTTTTATGGCCGTAATACAGGTGTGCATTCTGTCGCGGCGCACTGTTAATTGGGTGTCTTATGCAAGAGAACGATATTAAAAAATTAATTACCAGCGCTGTTGCTAACAGCGATATTGAGGTAAGAATTGAAGGCAGCCATGTCCACTTAGTGGTTGTGAGTCCCGAGTTTGAAGGTTTGAGTGCCGTTAAACGCCAGCAAAAAGTCTATGCCGCGTTAGCCGAAACCATTGCTAGTGGCGCTATTCACGCTGTCCACATGAAAACCTATACGCCAGCAGAGCGTCCCTAACACTTTTATTTTTTTAAGGGCGCTTTAGCTCGGATTAGATCACTATGGATAAATTCCTAATTACCGGTGGTGGCAGCCTCAGCGGTGAAATTCGTATTTCAGGCTCAAAAAATGCGGCGCTACCAATTTTAGCCGCCACAATTTTGGCCGAAACCCCTACTTTTTTAACTAATTTACCGCATCTCAATGATGTCACCACGATGTTGTCTTTGCTGCGCTGTATGGGCGTGGGCATCACCAATTCTGAGTGCACGCAGGTAGAAATTGATACCAATACGCTTAATGAATTTGAAGCGCCTTATGATCTCGTGAAAACAATGCGCGCCTCTATTCTGGTGCTGGGGCCGATGTTGGCGCGTTTTGGTAAAGCCGATGTTTCGTTCCCAGGGGGCTGTGCAATTGGTAGTCGCCCGGTTGATATTCACCTTAAAGGCCTTGAAGCCATGGGTGCGCATATCGAAGTGGACGGCGGTTATATTCGCGCGCGCGCGCCGCAAGGCTTAAAAGGCGCCCACATTCTGATGGATGTTGTGACCGTAGGCGGCACCGAAAATTTATTGATGGCTGCGACCTTGGCGCAAGGTAAAACTATTCTTGAAAATGCCGCGCGCGAGCCCGAAATTGTTGATTTAGCCAACTTTTTAGTGGCTATGGGCGCGCAAATTGAAGGCATTGGCAGTGATCGTCTGGTTATTCATGGCGTTAAACATTTAAAGGGCTGCAGTTATCGCGTTATGCCCGACCGCATAGAGACAGGCACCTATTTAGTGGCCGCCGCCGCGACCCGTGGTCGTGTTTTATTGCACGATACACAAGCCGATATTTTGGAGTCGGTGCTTATTAAGTTGGAAAAAGCAGGTGCTTTTATTGATACCGGCGACAACTGGATCGAGCTCAATATGAAAGGTAATCGGCCTAAAGCGGTGAGCTTAAAAACCGCCCCTTACCCGGCGTTTCCTACCGATATGCAATCGCAATTTACCGCAATGAATGCGGTTGCCGAAGGTACGGCAACCGTGGTTGAGACCATTTTTGAAAACCGTTTGATCCAAGTGCATGAGTTAAATCGAATGGGTGCCAATATCACGATTGAAGGTAATACCTGCATTATTCGTGGTGTTGAGCGCTTAAAAGCGGCACCGGTGATGGCGAGTGATTTACGCGCATCGGCGAGTTTAGTGATTGCAGGTTTGGTGGCCGATGGACAGACTTTAATCGACCGTATTTACCATATTGATCGCGGTTACGAGCGCATCGAAGAGAAATTTCAAGCGTTGGGGGCCATTGTTCGCCGCGTGTAGTCATCTGATTTAGCTTACCGTAATCCGACAGATCGAGAATATTTTATGTCCCAATTGACTATTGCTTTGACCAAGGGGCGCATCCTGCAGGAAACACTGCCTTTGTTTGCGGCAGCGGGCATTGAACCCTTAGAAGACATTAATACCAGTCGTAAACTGACCTTTGAAACCACCTCACCGAATGTGCGTTTTTTGATTTTGCGTGGTGTTGATGTGCCGACCTACGTTGAATTTGGCGCTGCCGATGTGGGTGTAAGCGGTAAAGATATGCTGATGGAGCATGGCGGTAATAGTTTTTACGAACCGCTGGATTTGCACATCGCTAAATGCCGTTTAATGACCGCAGGCATGAAAGGTAAAAGCTTACCCAGTGGCCGCATTAAAGTAGCCACTAAATTTGTGAACATTGCCAAGCGTTACTATGCCCAGCAAGGGCGGCAAGTCGATGTCATTAAGCTATATGGCGGCATGGAATTGGCGCCAGTATTGGGTTTGGCCGATGAGATTGTCGATATAGTCGATACTGGCAATACGCTGGTTGCTAATGGCTTAGAGGCGCGCGAAGAAATCGCTCGCATCAGTTCGCGTTTGATTGTGAACAAGGCCAGCATGAAAATGAAGCATCGCCAAATTGATGCTTTGATTGATGCTGTTGCGGCGGCTGTGGGCGAATTGGTGATTTAAACGGCAATCTAAACCGCGCTTTTAATTCGCAGTCTGTGCGCCAATTTTAATGCATGATAATTTTCTTTTTGCCCATAGAAACTTATAAATAATGCAGTCGATAAATGGTGTACAGGTTTACAGTGAGTAACGTGGCCTCCAACAGTGTGCCTCCAATCGAGCCCACAATAATATTGTTAATTAGCCAGCACACTGCCCCGATTAAAAACGCAACGCGCATCTTGATGTGTTTTAAGCAAAATAACGCGTATGTTCCAATGCATGCGCCCACCACGGGAAACATGTCGTACCAATGCTTGGACATGTAAATGCCCAGCGTAAAAATTATCACAATAAAAAAATACGCCGCCCAGCGCGATGAGGTTTTAAGCGATAAACCCGTGCGCACTACCGAAAAAATGGACGCCGCTACTGATGTCCACGCTGCCAGCAGCGCAAAATGCAGAACATTGTTGATATTGACTAACAGCATAATCAACTTAAGATTTTTGTCGTCTTTTTGAAAAAAACAGCAAACCCCTAAAAAAAAGCTCAGCATGCCAATGCCTTGCGCAAGATTAAATTCGGGCATAACTTTCTCGTGGGTGAACACTCATTAAGTATATTTTCAAAAACCTTTGTTATTTTGCCTTCGCAATAAAGATGCAAATATTCTTTTGTGCAAAGCGCTTACTTAATATCAATGATGCATTTTTCTTCGGCGAGCTTGAGTCTTTCTTTATCTAAATCAATTTTTTTGCTCATCGCGTTAAAGTTTTCTTGGTAGTCACGTTTATGTTGTTTGCGATACTTTCCGTAGATAAAGCGTTTAATTTCGGTCTCGTCTTCCAAAATCAAACCGGGCACAGATATAGGTTTGCGCGTGATTTCATCAATGGCCACCATCGTGAAATAAGAAGTATTTGTATGTTTGATAATGCCTTTTTGAAAATCCTCCGATAATACCTTGATCCCAACTTCCATCGACGAGCGTCCTACGTAATTAATTGACGCGTAAAGAGTCACCAGCTCGCCCACCTCAACTGGATTTAAAAAATCTACCGAATCGACAGAAGCCGTGACGCAGTAACTGCGTGCATGGCTGGCCGCGCAGGTGTAAGCGATTTTATCCATCAGCGATAAAATAATCCCACCATGCACCTTGCCACCAAAATTAGCGTATGACGGAATCATTAATTCTTTTAAAACGATTTGAGAGGATTTAACCGTACGTTGGTTGCTTATTGTTTCGTCGTTTTTATTCATGGTGTAAGCCTGAAATATGCGGAGAGCAGAATGTAGCGAGTAGGTATGAATAGCTAATCTTGTGGTCTACTAAACCCGTAAGTGTTATAGGCGGCTTTCAAAAGTATCAATAAGGAAAAACCACCTTTCCCAATTTTTTAACATACAACGCCTCCACCTTTTCCCGCGCCCAAGGGGTTTTGCGGAGGAATTTTAGGCTGGATTTTACACTGGGGTCGCTTTGGAAACAGTTGATGGCAATCTGCTGATGCAAGCCTTCCCAGCCCAAGTGCGCGTGTAGGCGGGTGATGATAATCTCTAATGTTAAGCCGTGAAGAGGGTCTTTGGGTACAGGCGTGGTAGACATGATTCAACCTAAAAATTAGCGTCGCCCAGTATAAATTTTTATACGCCCAGGCACAGTAAAAAACCTTTTATTCCCGTTAAGTGGTGTGGTTACAACCAAGCCTGCGAAGAAACCCAACGCCTTCTGGGCTACATGGTTGAATAGTTCAAGCAATCTACCTAAGGCCATTCGATATAACGCACTCTGCCGGGCTGGGTAATCTTTCAATTTTTGCTCTGCACTATATTTTTTTCCATGCACTATTTTTCCATGCACTATTTTTTAATGCACTATATAGAGGCGATTAATTTTTATTTGCTGGGTCAATGTGGTGCGCTTTTTTTGAATGAGTGTGAATGTCTTGATTTAAAATGGTGCTCATCTTTTCTGTTTTTAGTTATTTTGGTGCGGATTTTATGGCTTGGTGGGCTGTTGTTTAAACACATCCTAACTATTCAGCTATTGATTCAGTCCCCGTAAAAAATGCAGTTGGGTGGTTATTTTCAGAGTATTTAAGCGTCGAGAGCGCTTGTGTAGCGCCCATGTATGGCTGTAGGTAATTGCGACTGCATTTAGGCGCGGTGCTGAATAGTTACAAAACCTCTTTCTTGAAGCGCTGTTTTAGCGCGTAAAAGAACAAAATACATAATTTCGGCACAACTGGTATGACCATTGCAAAACCCTCGGCATCTATAGGTTTAATCGGATGGTTTGAAGTTGAGATGTTAAACAAACAGCAGGCAAAAACAGGCAAGGTCTATTTGGTGGGCGCAGGTCCCGGCGACCCAGAATTATTAACGCTGCGCGCGCTTAAAATTATTCAATCGGCCGATATTATTTTGTTTGATCAGCTAGTCAGCCAAGAAATTCGCGATTTATTCCCCAAGACAGTGCCCGCTTTTTACGTGGGTAAAACTAAGGGTAAACACAGCATTGCCCAAGTCGATTTAAATAATCTGTTAGTTAAACGCGCACGCCAAGGCAAGATTATTTGCCGTTTAAAAGGCGGCGACCCTTTTGTATTTGGTCGCGGTGGCGAAGAGTTAATTACCCTACGCGAAGCGGGTATTGATGCCGAAGTGGTGCCGGGAATTACCTCAGCGTCGGGCTGCACCAGCTACGCGGGTATTCCCTTAACCCATCGCGGCATGGCGCAAGGTTGTACTTTTGTCACGGCCCATGGCGAGATCGAGGCCAATCTTAATTGGCAGGCACTGGCGGGTTTAAATCACACCTTGGTGTTTTATATGGGTGTCAGTCGCGCGCAATGGGCGCAGCAGCAATTAATCACTGCGGGATTATCGCCCGCTACACCCGTGGCCGTGATTGAAAATGGTTGCCGACCCAATCAGCGTGTAGTGATTGGCGTGTTAAGTGATTTGCCTGTGATGATTCAAGAAAATGCCATCGCCTCGCCCGCACTAATTGTAGTGGGCGACGTGGTGACTTTAGCGAAACAATTAGCACCGCAGCAGCTTATGGCTCAACAATTAACGGCACAACAATTAATGGCGCAATTAAATATTGATGCCGAGCGCTTAAGCGCTTAACGAGAGGGTAATAAAAATGAGTAAACAAAAAGTTGTTGTTGTGGGTAATGGCATGGTTGGCCATAAATATATTGATAATTTATTGGCACACCCCAATGCCGACAGCTACGAAATTATTACCTTCTCTGAAGAGCCGCGTTTAGCCTACGACCGCGTGCAATTGAGCGCGTATTTTTCGGGCTCTACCGCCGACGATTTAATGTTAACCAGCGAAGCCTATTATCAAGAAAACGGCGTTAATTATGTATTGAGCGATAAAGTCGTCACCATCGACCACGCCAATAATAAAGTCATTACGCAATCGGGCCGCGAAGAACATTACGACTCGCTTATTTTAGCGACTGGCTCTTATCCCTTTGTACCACCCGTGCCGGGTAAAGACCAACCCCATTGTTTGGTGTATCGCACCATCGAAGATTTAGAGGCTATTACCGCTTCGGCTGGGCAAAGCAATGTGGGCGTAGTGGTGGGTGGCGGTTTATTAGGTTTAGAAGCCGCCAATGCCTTAAAACATTTAGGTTTAAAAACGCATGTCGTGGAATTTGCGCCGCGTTTAATGGCGGTGCAATTAGATGAAGGCGGCGGTGCGGTATTACGCAAAAAAATCGAAGCCTTAGGTGTACAAGTCCATACCGAAAAAAATACTACCGAAATTGTTGAAGGCGAAAATTGCCGTTACCGCATGAATTTTTCTGACGGCTCTTTTTTAGAAACCGACATGATTTTATTTTCGGCCGGCATTCGCCCGCAAGATGAATTAGCCCGCAAGTTTGGTTTAGACATGGGCGAGCGCGGCGGCATTAAAGTGAATAATTACTGCCAAACCAATATCCATAATATTTATGCCATTGGTGAATGTGCTTTGTGGGAAGGCCGAATTTTTGGTTTGGTGGCGCCCGGTTATCAAATGGCTAAAGTGGCGGTTAGCCATTTAACTGGCGGCACCGAGCAATTTACCGGCGCCGATATGAGCACCAAATTAAAATTATTAGGTGTAGATGTTGCCAGTATTGGCGATGCCCAAGCACGTACACCTGGCGCATTAAGTTATGTGTATCAAGATGGGATTAACGATATTTATAAACGTTTAATTATTTCGCCGGACGGTAAAAAATTATTGGGTGTTGTATTGGTCGGCGAGGCCGAAGCCTACGGCAATTTATTGCAATTAGTGCTTAATAATATCGACTTACCCGAGTCACCCGAGCAATTAATTGTACCGGTCAGTGATGGTGCAGCACCGGTGGGTTTGGGTGTTGATGCACTGCCAGACACCGCCTCTATTTGTTCAGTTGTCACGATGTTATCTAAGGGTGCAATTTGCTGCGCGGTAGAGGCATGGCGCACGCACCATTGGTGATATTAAAAGCAGCACAAAAGCGGGCACCGGTTGTGGTGGCTGTGTGGCATTGGCCACTCAAGTTTTAAATAGCCAATTAAGTAAATTGGGTGTTGAGGTTAATACCGATTTATGTGAACACTTTGCCTTTACCCGCCAAGAGCTTTACCGACATTGTGCGGGTAAAAAAATTCAAAGCTTTTGATGAGCTGTTAGAAAAGCATGGTAAGGGCTTAGGTTGCGATATTTGCAAACCTACCGCCGCCTCTATTTTAGCGAGTTGCTGGAACGAATTTATTTTAAAGGATGGTTTGGCGGGTCTGCAGGACACCAACGATTATTTTATGGCCAACATGCAAAAAAACGGCACTTACTCGATTGTTCCTCGCATTGCCGGTGGCGAAATTACGCCCGATAAATTAATTGTTTTGGGTCAAGTGGCTAAGCGTTTTAACTTATATACCAAAATCACTGGTGGTCAGCGCATCGATTTATTTGGCGCACAACAACAGGATTTACCCATTATTTGGAAAGAGCTTGTCGATGCTGGTTTTGAAACCGGCCACGCCTACGGTAAATCGTTGCGCACCGTAAAATCCTGTGTCGGCAGTACTTGGTGCCGTTACGGCGTGCTCGATAGTGTGGGCATGGCCATTCGTTTAGAAAATCGCTACAAAGGATTGCGCTCGCCGCACAAAATTAAATTTGCGGTCTCGGGTTGCACCCGCGAATGTGCCGAAGCGCAAAGTAAAGATGTAGGCGTAATCGCTACCGAAACCGGTTGGAGTTTATATGTGTGCGGCAACGGCGGCATGAAGCCCCGCCACGCCGATTTATTTGCGACAGGTTTAGATGATGAAACACTGATCAAATATATCGACCGTTTTTTGATGTTCTATGTACGCACGGGCGATCGTTTACAGCGCACCTCGGTATGGATGGACAATTTAGAGGGTGGCCTTAATTACCTGAAAAAAGTGGTAATCGACGATAAATTAGGCCTAGCTGCCGAATTAGAAAACGATATGCAAGTGGTGGTCGATGCCTACCAATGTGAATGGAAATCGACTATTGAAGATGTTGAAAAAGTAAAACGCTTCCGCACCTTTGTGAACAGCAACGAAAAAGACAATAGCGTGGTATTTGTGCAAGAGCGCGACCAAATTCGCCCCGCCAATGATGAAGAACTTGTGCGTTTTATCGCTTCAAGCGATGCGCTACAACCCGCTTAATCAACCTATTGATGAAAGAGATAAAATTATGACAACTGCAACCGCCCAGCAATGGCATTGTGTCTGTAAAGAATCTGAATTATTACCCAACCTCGGTGTACGCGCATTGGTAGATGGGGATCAAATCGCGCTTTTTAATGTTCAAGGGCAAGTCTATGCGATCAGCGCAATCGACCCTTTTACTCAGGCCGCTGTGTTAGCGCGCGGCATTGTTGGCGACTTAAAGGGCCAAGTGGTAGTGGCTTCTCCCATTTATAAACAGCACTTTAATTTGGTGACTGGCCAGTGTTTAGAAGATGACACTGTAAAAATAAAAACCTACGCGGTGCGCTGCGTCGCCAACAACATTGAAGTGGGCTTAAGCTAGCCACGTCGATTTTTTGTCATAAGTTAATGGTTTTTTCTTGCCCGATTAATTAGCCGACGGATTCAACCGCGAAGTGCATACACCAGAAAATTTTACCGCCACGTTTAAACGTGGCGACCAAGCTCTATACCAAGCTAAAAACTTAGGTCGCAACCGCGTTGTCGTGGCCGATGGCGATTCGCCGTTTGATAATTAACGGCATTAGCCCGTAGGTACGATTAGCGCAGCGTAATCGTACGCATGAAAGATCAACCAAACACACAGAGGGCAAAGGAATGCCAAATTATCGTCGAGCAAAAATCATCGGATCAACGTGGTTTTTCACCGTCAATTTATTGGAGCGGCATAACAATGCTCTTTTGATAGAAAATATTTCCCTATTAAAAGCCTGCATCAAAAAAGTTTATCACGTTTATCCGTTTGAAATTATTGCTTGGGTTTTTTTGCTGGATCACATGCATTGCCTCTGGAAGCTGCCTGAAGGTGATGCTGATTACGCTACCCGTTGGCGTTTGATCAAAAGCCATTTTTCAAAAGCTCTACCGCTAAAAGAATATCGCTCACCCGTTCGAATAAAAACGGTGAGCGCGGCATTTGGCAGAGGCATTACTGGGAGCATTGGATTCGTGACGAGCATGATTTTCAACAGCATTTTGATTATATTCATCGCAATCCGTTAAAGCATGGGCTGGTTAATCGCGTTGTAGATTGGCCTTATTCCACTTTTCATAAATATGTGAAAGCCGGTATTTATTCGGAGGATTTGTGTGGCGATAATGGTGTGGATATTCAGTTTGAAGATTAACATTCGTACGATTGCGCTGCGTTAATCGTACCTACGGGCTAGGTTTTTGCTTTTGATGAGCGCCTGTCCTCGATTTTATCCCTCGATGTTATCCTCGCTTATTTAAGTGGTTATTTTACACTGAGCGAAGTAGGGGATGCTTATCAAAAGAGCTACGCTACCGTTACTCGGGCAGTAAAGGCATTTGAAAGTCATGGTAAATGATTCGTTGTCTTGGCTGAATGTCAAATGTAAGGCCTGACCCCGATTTCGGTTCAAAAATGGCTTTGAAAACGAAATCGAGCATAAAAAATGGGCGTTGATTTACGGTGCAACGTTTATGAAAGAACCCGCGCGCACGGGCGCCGGTGTGTTGCAAATTGAGCAGGGGGAAGCATCGGTGCGCTCCCGTGTGAATTTAAGCGAGCAAGGTACATTGGAGTTATGGATCAAGACTTCATCACCCGCTACCCAATATAAAATTAATGTATTGGTCGCGACGAATCAAAACTCGGATACCGGTTGGGTGCAGATTGGGCAAATTGTGGGTAATAACGATTCCACCGAGTACCACGCAAAACGTATTTCGATTGATGACCCTGGCAAAAAATACCTGCGTTTTGATTTTGAAATAACCAATGGACAGATTTGGATCGATGACGTGAGCGTACAAAAAATCCTGCTCGGTACGGCGCTGCAAAAAAATCAGGAAAAAGTCATTGCCGAAGTTTTAGGCAAATTGCGCGACGATAAAAATTATCAGGTGCAAGCCGATTCACTGCGCACCTTGGGTAAAAATTACGCGGCGCAAATTGATATTCAACGCCAGTATCTGGAATATGCCAACGGTATTTATTCCAGTGTGACATTAGTTCTCGCGACATCGGAGCGAGGCAAAATGGCAAACCCTTTAGCCTATCAAACGTTTAAAGGTGTAGTGAGTGATGTGCGCCAAGTCGCATCGCCTTTGCAAAAAGCACGTATGGATTCACTGCTACGCCCCTTGGGTGATATCGCCACTGCAGCCCTTAATGTAATGACACAAGGTACTTACGCGGCGTTCGCCGAACCTTTTAAAACCATAGTCGCTACGGCTTTTGATAAATCGTCTTATGACAATGCGGGTATTGATCGTAAATCACGTAAATTTGCCGAAGCGAACGGTTTACAAACTTTTTCTAAAGCTGAAGTTTTTTTAACTGAAGTGGAAAAAGAGCTCAATACGGTAACAACGCTCGATAAAGATTTAATTGATATTCAACGTGAAGTTGATCGATTCCGTCGCGATTTGGATAAACATTTAAAAGAATCGTTAATTGCCGGTGGTATGGGGCGCGGGCAAGAGAATTACAGTCGTGTAATGAGTAAAGACGAAGTTGTGCGCACCGCTGCACTACAAGAAGTTCATAATTATTTTATGGTGCGAGCGGAAAGTTATCAAAATCACTCCAGCTCTAATACCGAGTTTGTGCAATTTATGATGAAAGTAACCAGCACCATGGAGGAGTCACAAGTATTTAAAGAACGCTTTAATCAAATAGCCGCGTCGGTCGTTACTTTTTACGATAAGTTTGATCGTTCAGTTGCTAAAGATCAGAACCCCTTTACCGGCGATACTGATCGCGCCGTATGGGAGTCCCATGCCGTGAGTGTACGCACTTATATTCAAGAATCTAAAGCGGCGTTTGAAAAAGCGTATATGTAGTCCTGCATGATCTTTAGGATTTACATCCATGTAGATCTAGCCGCTAGAAAATAACGGCTCAACGGCGTTTTGCGCAGACTTTGGCGATTCAGCTGAGGTTTTTAGGTTGAACCGGTTAGAGAGGAATTAAGAGGGGACTAACTAAAATTAAGGGTCGCCCCAAAGGGAATAAGACGAGGAAAAGCCAAGGAAACGAACAAATACAGCGGGCCAAAAAAAATTAAGGCGGCCAAGGCCACCTATTCTTCATATCTCAAACATCAATCTGCCAAGCAAACTACATCTCACAATAATCATCAACTAGATCAAGATCATCATCGAATAAGGCGTCTTCGGGTAGTTCAAGGAGTTCTTCTAAATAGTCTTGCATACATTCTTCCTTTATTTGTTTTGTCGATTCATCAATTAACGGCACCTCAGGTTAGCTCAAGCGACTATTCGTTCAGCGATAGCCCGCAATACTTCGGTGGCAGCATTATTATCGGCCGATATGACAACCGAATGACAGTGCACGCCAATCAAAAAAACAAAACAAATCCCCCAAAAAAAGAAATCAACAAATTCAAAGCGAAAAAAAACCGCACTAGGTGCGGTTTTTTAATAGTGGCGGACTGGACGGGGCTCGAACCCGCGACCCCCGGCGTGACAGGCCGGTATTCTAACCAACTGAACTACCAGTCCACTGGGCTTTCTCGACATGTGAATATTCGGTCAAAAATACTCGTCGAATTCTTGGTGGGCGGTACAGGAGTCGAACCTGTGACCCACGCCTTGTAAGGGCGTTGCTCTACCAACTGAGCTAACCGCCCAAGAAGTGTCGCGCATTTTACGGATTTCGGCGGAGCTGTCAAACACTTTCTTTTAAAAACTTTAAACGCGTTAAAAGTGCTTATTATTCAAACAATTAGGGTAAGCGCTGGCCGCTAAATCAGCTTGCCTCGCAAGGGAAGTTCAATAGAAGCAAATCTGCTACAATCGCACCTAAATCAAAAAACTTTGATATAGGTATGAGATGTCAAATTCAGCAATGCGCGTAACACAACTCCAGCAAGCCCTTAAAAACCGCATCCTAATATTGGACGGCGCCATGGGCACCATGATCCAAAACCGTAAACTCAAAGAGGCCGACTACCGTGGCGAACGCTTTGCGGACTATGGGCGCGACATTGCGGGCAACAACGATTTACTCAGCATTACCCAACCCCAAATTATTCAAGCTATCCACCGCGCTTATTTTGAAGCCGGTTCCGACATTATTGAAACCAATACCTTTAATAGCACCGAAGTGTCGCAGGCCGATTACGGTATGGAAGACCTGGTCTACGAACTCAATGTGCAAAGCGCCAAAATAGCGCGCGAAGTCGCCGATGAATTCACCGCCCTACAACCTAACAAACCGCGTTTTGTCGCGGGCGTGCTCGGCCCCACCAGCCGCACTTGCTCGATATCGCCCGATGTTAACGACCCCGGTGCCCGCAACGTCACCTTTGATGAGCTGGTCGAAAACTACACGCTCGCCACTAAAGGCCTTATTGATGGTGGTGCCGATATTATTTTGATCGAAACCATCTTCGATACACTCAACGCCAAAGCGGCCATTTTTGCGGTTAAAACCTATTACGAGACGATTGGCTACGAACTGCCGATTATGATCTCGGGCACCATTACTGATGCCTCGGGCCGCACACTGTCAGGCCAAACCACCGAAGCTTTCTACAACTCCCTTGCTCACGCCAACCCCATCGCTATTGGCCTTAACTGTGCCCTCGGCGCGCAGGAATTACGGCCCTACGTGCAAGAGCTGTCGCGCGTGGCCAACACCTATGTGAGCGCGCACCCCAATGCGGGCTTACCCAATGAATTTGGCGAATACGATCAAACCGCTGACGAAATGGCCGCGATTGTGGTGGAATTCGCCCGCAGTGGTTTTTTAAATATTATTGGCGGCTGCTGTGGCAGCTCGCCTAGTCATATTGCCGCAATTGCCAGAGCGGTTGAAGGTTTGGCGCCACGCGTCATTCCAGCGATCGAACCCGCCTGCCGCCTTTCTGGCCTTGAGCCTTTTAACATCACTAAAGACTCTTTATTTGTGAACGTGGGCGAGCGCTGTAACGTAACGGGTTCGGCGCGTTTTAAACGCTTGGTGATTGATGGTGATTACACCACCGCGCTGGAAGTAGCATTGGTACAAGTGCAAGAAGGCGCACAGATTATCGACATTAACATGGACGAAGGCATGCTGGATGCCCACGCCGCGATAGTTCGATTTTTGAACTTAATTGCTGGCGAACCCGACATTGCCCGCGTGCCAATCATGGTCGACTCGTCAAAATGGGATGTGATTGAAGCCGGTCTTAAGTGTATTCAGGGCAAACCGATTGTTAACTCCATCAGCCTAAAAGAAGGCGACGCCGAGTTTTTACACAAAGCCAAACTCTGCCAAAAATACGGTGCTGCCGTAATCGTGATGGCCTTTGACGAACAAGGCCAAGCCGATACCGCCGCACGCAAAAAAGAAATCTGTAAACGCAGTTACGATACCCTCGTCGCGGCGGGCTTCCCCGCCGAAGACATCATCTTCGACCCCAACATTTTTGCTGTAGCCACAGGTATAGAAGAACACAACAACTACGCCGTTGATTTTATCGAAGCAACCCAATGGATTCGCCAAAACCTGCCCCATGCGGGCGTTTCGGGCGGCGTCAGCAACGTATCGTTCTCCTTCCGTGGCAACGACCGCGTGCGCGAGGCTATTCACTCGGTGTTTTTGTACCACGCCATTAAGGCTGGCATGAATATGGGCATCGTGAATGCGGGGCAGCTCGGCATTTACGACGACCTACCCGCCGATTTACGCGAAGCCGTTGAGGATGTCGTCAATAACCGCACCCCAAACGCCACTGAAAATATGCTGGATATTGCCGAAAAATACCGTGGCGATGGCGCCGCCGCCAGCACTAAAAAAGAAGACCTCGCTTGGCGCGAACTACCCGTTAAAAAACGTTTGGAACATGCCTTAGTGAAAGGCATTACCGCCTTTATTGAAGAAGACACCGAACTTGCCCGCCAACAATCCACCCGCCCACTCGACGTGATTGAAGGGCCATTAATGGATGGCATGAACGTAGTGGGCGATTTATTTGGCGAAGGCAAAATGTTTTTACCGCAAGTGGTTAAATCGGCGCGCGTAATGAAACAAGCCGTGGCGTATTTACAGCCCTTTATCGAAGCCGAAAAATCCGAAGGCAGCAAACCCAACGGCAAAATTTTAATGGCCACGGTCAAAGGTGATGTACATGATATTGGCAAAAATATCGTGGGCGTTGTCTTGCAGTGCAACAATTTTGAGATCATCGACTTAGGCGTAATGGTGCCCTGCGAAAAAATCTTGGATGTAGCTATTAAAGAAAACTGCGACATCATTGGGCTATCAGGCTTAATAACGCCATCGCTCGACGAAATGGTTTACGTCGCCCGCGAAATGCAAGCGCGCGGCATTAATAAGCCCCTCATGATTGGCGGCGCAACCACATCAAAAGCCCACACCGCCGTAAAAATCGACCCCGAATTTAATTTAAATCAAGTGGTTTACGTGGCCGATGCTTCGCGTGCTGTCGGCGTGGCCAGCACTCTGTTGTCTGACGAATTGCGACCCAAATTTGTAGCCGAACTAAAAGACGAATACATAAAAGTGCGCGAGCGCACTGCTAACCGCCGCGCCCGCCCGTTAATTAATTACCCGCAAGCCTGTGCGCAAAAATTCAGCCCAAATTGGAGCGAATACCAGCCGCCCGTGCCGAGTTTTTTAGGGGCAAAAACCTTAATTGATTACCCACTCGAAACCCTGGTGCCCTATATCGACTGGACGCCGTTTTTTATTAGCTGGGATTTAGCCGGTAAATATCCCGATATTTTAAGTGATGAAATTGTTGGTGAAGCCGCCACGCAATTATTTGCCGATGCCCAAGATATTCTTAAGCAATTAATTACCCAAAAACAAATCAGCGCCAACGCTATTTTGGGCTTTTGGCCCACCAACAGCGTGGATCACGACAGCCTTGTTGTGCGCAATGCCGATGGCGAAGAAATTTCGCGTTTGCACCACCTGCGCCAGCAACAAGATAAAAATGCAGCCACCGAAACTTTGTATTCACTCGCCGATTTTATTGCACCACAAGAAACAGGCCTGACGGATTATGTGGGTGGTTTTGTGGTTACCTCGGGCATAGGCGCCGACGAACTCGCTAAAGAGTATGAAGCTAAAGGCGATGACTACAATGCGATTATGGTTAAGGCCTTAGCCGACCGTTTAGCCGAAGCTTTTGCCGAGCATTTACACGAGCGCGTACGCAAAGAATTTTGGGGCTACGCCAAAGATGAAAGTTTAAATAACGAAGCCTTGATTAAAGAAAAATACCAAGGTATTCGCCCCGCACCCGGCTACCCCGCCTGCCCCGATCACACCGAAAAAACGCAACTGTTCGAATTATTAAATGCCACCGCCGAAACTGGCGTAACCCTCACCGAACACTTTGCCATGTTCCCAGCAGCGGCAGTTTCGGGCTGGTATTTCTCGCATCCAGAAGCCAAATATTTTAACGTGGGTAAAATCGGTAAAGATCAAGTAGAGGCAATTGCCAAACGTAAAGACTGGGATTTAAAAACCGCCGAACGCTGGTTACAGCCGAATTTGGGGTATTAAAATTAAATGTGAATAATAAAAAAACCTCGCCTTGCGAGGTTTTTTAGGCGCTGTAAAACCTGACAGGAAATCAATTTTTGTTAGGGGTTTAGCCTGATTTTTTATCTCCAGCCTGTGCCAGAAAAGCCTATTGGCACAAGCTGCACTTAATAAATGAATGCGAGCGTTACTTTATGGCCATGACTGAAATCACAAATTTGACAACCGGTTTTTTTTTCTTACGGGTAGTGGCATTGGCTGGGTAGCCCGCAATAGCCCATACCTTCTAGGCTTGGCTAACGCTAGCCCCTGAGGTTCGTGTTATATGGTGTATTTTTGTTTTTTTGTCGTGTTATTCGGGGAGTTATTATTGCTTCTTAGGGTTAACGTTTGTGCATAGATGGGTTGCGTGTTCAATCATGGGGCTGAGCCTTACCTCTATGTTATGCGTTAGTACTTGTGTTCGGGCAGCCACTTTAAAAGAATAGAAATTGCAGACCTATAAAATTTATACAGAGTATCCACTATGGTAATTAATGGCGTTAAAGCGGTTCATAATCGTCGTTTTTTCGGAGTAATAGCGATGGCTAAAATTAATACAAGGCAACTTGCGTACGGTGTTTTATTGGCTGGTGCTGCAAGTTTATTGGCTGGGTGTGCTGGCGATGGTACAACTTCGTCGAGTGCAATCGATGGTACTGCTTCCAGTAAGAATTCGGTTGCTCAGAGCAGCTCAAGTATTCAGACTAGTAGCTCAAGCATTAAGGCCAGCAGCTCAAGTATTAAGGCGAGTAGCTCAAGCACGCCTATGTCTTCAAGTAGCGCGCCAAGCACTGTCTTTATCCCTCCTGTAGAGGTTCAATCCACAACGCCAGTATTGATAATGGCGATTAACGCCGGTAGTACTACCGGCGCCACCTTAAATGGTGTTCAGTATCAGGCCGATGCTTACTTTACCGGTGGACAAACCAACACAGGTACAATTGATGTTGTTGGCACCAGTGAAGATGCCGTTTATCTTTCCGAGCGTTATGGTGATTTTAGCTACGCTATCCCCGTCGCTAATGGCAATTACAGTGTGAGCTTTGATTTTGTCGAAACTTATGCCACTAAAGTGGCTCAGCGCGTGTTTAACGTGAATGTTGAGGGGCAGAATATGCTCAGCGGCATTGATATCTTTAAATCTGTGGGTGTTAATAAACCGCTAACGCAGAAAATAAACAGTGTTGCTGTAGCAGACGGCAATTTGAATATTGTTTTTCAGCCTGTAGCCTTCAATGCCAAAGTTACGGGTATTGTTATTCATAAGTTAGGTGTTGTAGGAGGGCAGTCGCACGCCGATAAAGGCAAGGCAATTTTTGATGCGCAATGTAAAAGTTGCCATGAAGCTACATCTAAGGGTGTAGGCACTAAAGTGGACGAATCTGGGCACGATTTTGATAGCCTGCTTGTGGCTACTGATGCCATGCCTCCCGCTGCGCTAGAAGCTATCTTTGGTGCTTGCGACGCCGAATGTGCTTACTACACGGCTAAATATATCGCGAGCGTTAACCCCTTCTTTGGTCGCTCAGCGCCTGGGCTTGAGCCTGATGTAGCTATAGATCCCGTGGACGCGGCCCCGCCGATTATGTCTCGCCTCAGTAAGGCAGAGTACAACAACACAGTACGTGATTTGTTTGGTATTACCTCCAATCCAGCGGATAACTTCCCGGCTGACTTGAGTGGAGAATTTGATAATGACAACCAAGCACTGACCTTCACCAATGATCATGTTGCGGCTTTCGCTAAAGCTGCATCGGATATCGCTACCCAAGTCGTTAATGCGGCATCTGGCGGCGCACGTACGGCCATTAGCTGTGATTTAACCGTGGCGAGCTGCGCACAAACCGTGATTAGCCAATTGGGTCTTAAAGTCTGGCGTCGCCCTTTATCTACAGAAGAATTAGCTGGCTTGAAATCGCTTTATGATTCGGTGCAATCAACAACGAATGATCGCAAAGCCTCTATGACGGCTTTGGTAAGGACTATGTTGTTATCGCCTAACTTTGTATTCCGCCCCGAGTTTGATCAAAACTTAAAATCAAGTGAGGCTAAACCTTTAACGGCCTACGAATTGGCTTCGCGTATGTCTTACTTTTTGTGGAGTAGTACGCCGGATACGCAATTGTTAGAAAAGGCCGCTAATGGCTCCTTAACCAACGATGCCACTTTAAGGGCCGAAGTAGCTCGAATGCTGGCCGACACCAAATCCAACGCATTGCTTGATAACTTTATGATGACGTGGTTGGGCTATAGGGAGTATGGAAAATACGTGCCTGATAAAACCAAGTTTCCAGCGTATACCGATGCCATTCAGCAATCCCTCTTGGCTGAAACTGAAGCGTTCTTAAATTACATTCTTAAAGAGGGGCGTCCTATTACGGAAGTTTTAAATGCCAATTACACCTTTTTGAATCAATCGGTGGCCGCTTATTATGGCGTGCAAGGCATTAGCGGTAATGCCTTGCAGCGCTATGTTTGGCCTGCAGGCTCCGTGCGTAAAGGTATATTGGGCCACGCTTCGGCCTTAAGTTCGCATACCAATACATTAACAACTTCGCCTGTAAAGCGTGGTTTCTGGGTCATGGATCGCTTTATCTGCGATAGCCCACCGCCACCCAGCGGCGAAATTTTTGATCAATTTCCAGTATTGCCGGAAAATTTGAATCCACGCGCAAAGTCTGAAGCGCACAAAGACTCGGGGGCGGCTTGTGCAGGTTGTCACGCCTATATTGACCCTATCGGATATGGTATGGAGAACTTTAACCCCGCTGGACAATGGCAAGACTTTTATTGGGAGGATAATTCAAGAATTAACCCTTCTGCTGTGCTGCCTAGTGGTGAGTCTTATTCTAGTTTGGTTGAATTAGCCGATATATTGGCCGCGAAAACCCAAGTGCCTATGTGTACCATCAGTTATGCGATGAGCTTTGCTACGGGCCGTTTGTTTAATACCATCAAAGAGAAAGGGCAGCCCTCTGACTACGCGGCGGTTTACCAAGTTTACAAAAATACTAAAGACACTGCTCACAGCATCACTGATGTGTTTACTGAGATTGTCTTAAACCCAGCTTTCCGTACGCGTCGCGGCGCAAACTCGCAATAGGAGACATAACATGAGTCAAATTGAATTAAGAAGAAACAAAGCTCCTAAGCTTGATCGCCGTTCGTTTTTAGCGGGTAGCGGTGTGTGCCTGTCCTTACCTTTGCTGGAGGCTATGTTGCCAACCGGTAAAACAGCGTTTGCGCAGAGCGCTACGCCTACACGCATGCTCACGTTTTTTACCGGTAACGGTTGCCATATGCAAACATTTCAGCCAACAACAGCTGGTGACCACACGGCTGATGGTAGCTTTCGTGGTGCAAGCAGCTTGGCGCCCTTAAAGGATTTATGGCAAGACGTTACCACCATTAAAGGCCTAAACAACGACCCTATGAGGGGGCAAACGGGTGACCATGGCAAGGGCAGTGGCGCATTTATGACTTGCGACACGGTTCAGAAAAACACCATTAGCTCGCGTATCACCATGGATGTGGTGGCGGCTAACAGTATTGGTAGTCAAACCCGTTTTTCTAACCTGCATCTTGGGTTGGATAAAGCCGGTACGGGCTTCCCTGATAACGGCTTCTCAGCGGCTTATATGGGTAATATTTCGTGGATAAACCCAAACACGCCTGTGCCCAAAGAGGTTAGCCCTCAAAATTTATTCAATAAACTCTTTGGCGGCACCTTACCCACCACATCCACCACACCCACTGGTACGGTTGATACCCGTAGTGTCGTTGATCGATCGGTTTTGGATGCTGTATTGGCCGATGTGAACCGCCTGCAAAATAAATTAGGTACAACCGACAAGGAAAAGCTGCAGGGTTATTTGGAAGGCGTGCGCGACCTAGAGAAACAATTGGCAGCCAATAGCGCGCCTATTGTAGTGACTGCTTCGTGTAAAAAACCGACCATTGGAGCCAACGGTAATTTTGTTACCAACAGTCGCTTAATGAATGATCTGATGGTAATGGCTTTTACTTGTGATTTAACACGCATCATCAGTTACATGTTCTCTAATGGATTAACCGGTAGGGCCTATAGCAACTTAGGTATTTCTGGCGGTCACCACAGCATTTCGCACCATGGTAGTTCACAATCAAATTATACAATGCTTAAAAAAATCGACACTTACCATATGGAAGAGCTGGCTGATTTGTGCAAAAAGTTAAAGGCGCAAAAAGATGTGCAAGGGAAATCACTCTTAGATAGCACCATAGTTTTTTACTCCAGCGAAATTGCCGATGGTAACTCGCATAGCCATTACAATTTGCCGGTTGTATTGGTGGGTAAGGGCAATGGTGTAGTTAAGTCTGGTCGGCATATGAACATAGCTGCAACCAACATGGCCAACTTATACTTGACGATGATGAAAGCTGTGGGTGCTAACGTGAATTCATTTACGAATAGTACCGGTGCGCTCAGTCTCGTGTAGCTCACTCTAGGCGTATTTGCAAAAATACGCCTTTTTTACACGCTTAATAAATGCTTTATCCTAGAAACCTCAGTTGAGCGCCAAAAAGATGTGTAAGTCCTTGATGTGAATAGTGAATGTTAAAAATGCTGGGCAACCTTTATTGGTTGTTCAAATTTTTTACCTTTTCTAGGCGCGTCAAGGGATTGCGCAGACTTAGGCGATTCAACTGCGGTTTCTAGGTTTATGAGTACGCGCTTTTAAAAAGTGGTGATACCGCTATTTGTTCAGTGGTATTTTTGCATTCAATAACACATTAACCACGATCTAAATACCCAAGCGATGATTAGCAAGGGTCTTTATTCGATGGTCGAAGGTAAAAAAATGAAAATTAAAAAATTATTTTATATTCAAGGCCGGTCGGTCCCTATGCGGTATTTGGCGATAGCCTTGAGTGCCGCCATGCTTTCTGCGTGTACGGCTGGCCCTACAGATGAGGCTTCAAGCTCGGCAGTGGCCGAGACAAGTTCAAGCGTAGCTATGGTTGCCAGTAGTAGTGTTATTGCGGTGGCTTCCAGTAGCTCTATTGCACCTGTATTGTCTAGCAGCTCCGCTCCCGCTTCGTCCTCTTCTGTGGCCAGCGCTGTTGCTTGCTCGGCGGTGGCCGCCGCCGGTCAACCCTTGTATTTAACCGAATCTTGTGAAGCGTGCCACGGCGCTTTTAATGAGGGAAATGGCACTTCGCCTGGCCGCGGCAACTCTCCCGCGTTGAATGTGACTAGTTTCAAAAAGTTTAATGAAAGCGCCATGCCATTAGACACTTACATTGCTCAAAAGATGATGAATTTTCGAGGCGGATGCGAAGCTGCTGATGTTGAGTGTAAGCAGCACGCTTATGAAATTGCAGTTTACTTAAAAAATAAATCCAATACGCCCTTGTGTAAAGACCGTGTGGCATCTTCTGTTGCAGCCATTTCATCGGTTGCATCAAGTGCTCCAGCGAGCTCATCAAGTGCCGCTGCAGTTACCGCTGGGCAATTGGTGGTGGCCATCAACGTAGGCGGCGCCAAAACGCAATTCAATAATGTCGAGTACGGTGCCGACCGCTTTTTTACCGGTGGAACCGCGAATACGACGCAAGCCGCGATTGCGGGCGTTACCGAAGATACCCTGTTCCAATCTGAGCGCTACGGTGCACAAAAGTATGAAGTACCTGTAATGCAAGGTACTTACAGCATCACCTTGCACTTTAGCGAAAACTACGCAACCGCCGCAGCTGTTCGCTCATTTAACGTGAGTATTGAAGGGCAAAACCGCTTGGCCAGTTTGGATATCTTTAGCAAAGTTGGCGGTAATACGGCTTATTCTGTTGATGTGGCTAGTATTCCTGTAAGCGATGGTTATCTGAGCATTTCTCTTGATGCTGTTATTTTTAATCCTACACTGAGTGGCTTTGCGATTTATTCAACCGATGGCGGTAAATTTGTTGAGCCAACCCAGCCAACCGAACCAACTCAGCCAACCGAACCTTTAGCGGGTCAAAAGATTCCCAGCGCCGGTTGCGGCAAGGCGCCAGGGCAATTAGGTAGTGTAAATAGCCCTTTAAATATCGGCCCTTCAACAAATAAGTACTATGTAACATTGCCAAGTAATTACGATAGAACTAAACCATACGGCTTGGTTTTTGTGCACCATCCATCGGGTAGTGCTACTGGCATTACCTGGGGTGAAAATGGCGCTAAGTTTCCAGCTGAAGCTAAAGCGAATTCTATATTTGTATACCCTCAGACGCGTAATGGCAGAACGGGTTGGCTTGCCAATGATATGGATATGTTTGAACCACTTTACAATAAAATTACCGGTGATTTTTGTGTTAACAAGGCCGCCGTATTTGCAACAGGCTACAGCAGTGGCGGCGATTATTCCGGCATGATTGGTTGTGAGCACGGCGATAAAATAACGGCAATTGCACCGACTAATACCAAGGTTGTGGGCGCTTACCCCCTTACGGTTCCTACAAAGCGCGCTTGTAAGGGCAACGTAAAAGCGATTATTCTCCATAACCCTAAAGATACGTTGGTTGGCGGTACTAATGGTAAGGCGATGGCCAATTTTTATAGATCGCTAAATGGCTGCGGTACGGACACAGTTCCTTACCCTGGTTACAATACCGAAGGGCAAAAATGTGTGACCTACCAAGGTTGTAAGGCGGGTGCTGAAGTGAGTTACTGTGAGCACAACTCATCTTACGGCAGCCCCCGTACAGAGCATGGTTACCCAGCTTTTACTGGGCCATTGTTTTGGGATGTGATTAAATCCTATAACTAAGTCTACATAGTTGTAGGAATCTAAATAAAAAGCCGCTTAGCTACACCAAGCGGCTTTTTTATGACTTCGTTTTTTGCGCTACCGATTTTATTTGCAGCTCTTTGTTACGCGGTTCGTAACTGTCCAATAAACCATACTTTAAAAGTGGGTAAACCCCGCCCTACCAACATAAGCATTTTATCTGTAGGTTGGGCTTTAGCCCATCGTGTATTTGTGCCTAAAAACCGCAGTCAAGCCCGAAAAAAGTTAACAACTTCAGAGCTACATCTAAATAAAAAATCCCGCCGTAGCGGGATTTTTTATTGCACCAAAAAACTTATTCGTCGTTTGAGCTTATTTCGTCATTTACAGTTTCTATTGATTCTACTTTTTTGTTTTCTTTGCTCGTTGCGGCATCTTGGGCGATGAAGGTGTTGATGGCTTCGACTTCAAAGCGTACGCGGCGTTTATCGGGAATGCCTTCGGCAATTATTACTTCGATGGGCGTGTCGAGACTGTAAACAACGTTACCTAGAGTGATAGTCATGCGTTTGGCGTCGAAGCTTTTGCTGGCGTTTTTGGGGATTTGTACAAACCCTTCTATGCCAGAGTCATCGAGTTTTACACCAAAACCGGTTTGGGTGACTATGCGAATATGGCCTTGGGCTTTTTCGCCAATGTGCTGTTGTACGTATTGGCTTTTAAGCCACTGTTCAACTTCGCGCACGGCTTGGCGGCCGTTTTCGATAGATTCGTTCAAGCGGGCAATCGCTTTATCGCTCGCGCTTTGGGCTTTTTTACCAGTCAATAATTGTGAGATTGTCCAGTGGTTAGAGAGGTCGGCATAACGGCGTAAAGGTGAGCTCACGGTGGCGTAGTGCGCATAACCTTGGTTGCTGTGCGGCAGGGCTTGGTCGCTTAATTCACTGGTGGCGCACATGCGCTTTAAGGGTGAAATAAGGTAGCTTTTGGGGTGAGCGCGCAAGCTTTTCATAAGCGTTTTAAAACCTTCAGCGGTATCGAGATTGGCACTGAGTTGTTCGAATTCAGTGGTCTCTAACTCTTCTTTTAATAGCGCTTTAATTTCGCCTAAACGATCTTGGCGTAACCCGTCGTGGCGGGTATGAATCCCCGCTTGGTGGCTGGCTAATAATTCGCCCGCACAGAGGTTGATAATCAGCATGGCTTCTTCGATCAATTTGTGAGCGACATTGCGCTCGCGCTTGATGATGCTTTCGATTTTGCCCTTGTTGTTGAGCTGTAAATCGTAGTCGGGCTGATCTTCGTGCACGAGATTGTTGGCTTCGCGGTAAGTAAGGCGAATTTTGGCCAATTCGGCCAAGCTATTAATCGCACTGATAATTTCAGCGTTGCCGGTAAAGGCGGTTCCGCTCGTGATGAAGTCGCTAACGGCGGTATAGTTGCATTTACAGCGTGAGCGAATAGTGCCTTTTTCGAAGTTAAAACGAACAATCTCACCACTGTGACTGACTTGGGCGCGGCAAATAAGTGCGGGTCGGTCTTCGTTTTCGATGAGCGAAAAAGCCTCGGTAGCGAGATTGTCTGGCAACATTGGCAGTACTTCACCGGATAAATACACGCTTTGGGCGTAGTCGCGCGCGCCTTTGGCAATCGCGCTAGAAGGTGAAATAAAGCTGCTCGGATCGGCGATGGCGACGTATACATCAAAGCCTTCGTCGTTGGCCACGGCGTAAACGGCGTCGTCCATATCGCGGGTTGAATAAGAGTCGATAGTGACAAACGGGATGTGGGTATAGTCGGTGCGTTTATCCAGCTTTAAGGCGAGCTTTTTGCACTCGGCAGCTTGTTCGCTGGCTTCTTTGGGCCAGTAGCGATAGAGGCCAAACTTGGCAATAACCAGCTTGTGTTCAAAGTAAGGGGCGCTGTCTTTGCCGATATTGGCAACCACTTTGGCGGCGGCTTTGCCTTCTTCTTCGTAGGGGTGGCGCAGTAATTCGCACAAAATATTGTCGCCGTCTTGGCATTTAGAGCGAAATTGCGGGGGTAAAAAAATCCAACGATTAAAGTTTTTGATATTGGGCAATACAAAGTGGTTACTGCCTTTAATTTTATACACGCCAACAAAGCGTTTAAACGCGTGTTCTTGCAGTGCTTCAATGGTGGCTTCGAGCTGATCTTTATCGTTTTTAGTGAGTAGGACTTTGACTTTGTCGCCGGGTAAAACACTTTGCATTTTATCGGGGTTCAAAAAGGCGTCGCGGCCATCGTCTAATTTTACAAATCCAAAGCGGCCATTGGAGCCAACTACGGTACCTTGGCCATATTCTTTGCTGGCAATAATGGCCGTTTTTAGCTCTGATAATTGAGCCAGTGTGCTTATATCAAACATGAGAAACCTCAACCTTCATAGAGCTGCGAATCATAGCAGGTTGAACTCCGTTGGCTAAGCTTTGACGTCGTTTTATTGTGACTTTGTACGTGCTGGCTAGAGTGGGGTTTAGGGTCAATACTTTCATCATTCTTATGGAGGTGCTGCTTGAGCTCACAATTGCAACAATGGGTTGCGCGTTTAACCCAAGAAAATCTTCCTGGTTTTGCAGTCACCGCAAAACGTTTGGCGCAGGTGACGGCGGATGATTCGTCGGCACAAAAAGTCGCCGATATTATATTGCCCGATGCGCCCATGACGGTGGCTGTCCTTAAACTGGCTAATAGCGTTTATTACAACCCCAGCCGCCGTAAAATCGATACCCTTAATTACGCCTGCGTTATTTTAGGGGTGAAAGTGGTGCGCGATTTAATTATGACGGCGGCCAGTTTAGGCTCACATCCTAATCACGAATTCTCTTTTCAGTTTCAGCGGGAAATCGCATTTTCTTTTCATGCGGCCATGCAGGCGCAAAATATTGCCCGTTTACGCGGCTTGCAGCAGGACGAAAATATTTATATTGCGGCGCTGTTATCACGTTTGGGTTATTGGATTTTTTGGTGTTTCCCCTATGGTTATGGCGAAAAAATGGCCGCGTGCTCGGCGGGCTTAGAGGATTTTTCGTCTCTTGAAACGGAGGTGTTGGGGTTTTCGCTAAGCGCGTTAACGGATGCATTATTAAACGAGTGGAAGTTAATGCCTTTGAGTGCAATACAACCTAAACAGCCACCTTTTACCGATAGCGAGCAATGTATTCATGAGGCTTTTTTATTGGCAGCGCAATTGCGTAAAGGCTGGCACCACCAAGGTTTTTTAGAAACATCTAAACGGTTGGTGAGCTTATGCCGCTTACCCAAAGCCGACCTGCATCAGGCTTTAATCGGCTGCGTGGTCGAAGTGCGTAGAGCCTTAAAGCAAGTGGATATTGATAAACGCTTTTGGCCACCGCTAGAAGATGAAAACCCTTTTGCCCATGACGATGAGTCTTTGCCTTTATTGCAGCAAGCCTTGGCGCGTGATCTACAGATTAAAAAGCAGCAGCGCTATTTGCGGCAGTTAACTCACATGTTGTGTCACAAATTGGACATGGCGCGTTTTTTTCACGGCCTTTTAGATGGTGTGTGTAAAACCATTATTGTTGAAAATGCTTTTGTCATTATGCCTCACACCAAACAGCATGTTTGGCGTATAGCGATGAGCCATGGCCCGCGTGCGCCAACCATGGCGCAGCATCTGATTGATTTAACCCTTGATAGTAATGATGTATTAATTAATGAGCTAAAGGCCGGCAGAACCTGTTGGCCGCCTATTAATTTACAGATAGTGGGTATTTACCAAGAGCTTTTTGGTGGCGATCAATATTGTATTTTTCCGTTGCGTTTGGGCGGTAAAAATGTGGGTTTTATTGGTGCCGTTAAGGCACCGAGTGGCACGCTGAGTGAAGATGATTTTGAGGTTTTTTGTCACTTTTGTGATTTGGCGTTACTGGCGGTGAAGTTGTCGTTAATTGATTCTGGGGTGCACGGAATTTAATTTTCTGTTCTTGGTGTACTCAATAGCGTTTTTCATGATGAGGGACTCTCTTTAGTGGGCAACAAAAATAGGCGTCAGCAAAGTTGAATGAGGAAAAAAAGGGGCTTGCGCAAGTGCTAAGCCCCCTTTTTTTATTTTTACGGTTAGATTACTAGTCGTTTAAATGACGATAGGTTTTGTTAACCCCTACAGTTTACGCGCTAGGTGTTTCCGTTTCCGCTGTTGTTTCTTGATCGGCATCAGTCTCTGTTTCTACTTCAGCATTGGGGGCGTTTTTATTTCCGTAGTATTTGCCGTCTTTTTTAGGTTCGGCTCGGCGTGGTGTGCGATCTTTTGTGGGTGCGGCGCCGAGGGCGGTTACAAAGCTAGCCGTTAGCGATCCGTCTTTTTCAAATATGCCGCAAATCCATAGCTCGTCGCCTTCTTTACCTAAGATCAGTGTTGTTAGATCAACCGATTCGGCAATTTTGGTGGTTTCGGTGAGCGTTACCGTTACGCCATCGGTGGTGGTGAGTGTACTGCCTTCAATGCTGGCGATTTCGCTGTGTACTTGGCCAAAGTATTTTTTCAGCTCGCCGCCATTCACTAATTCAATGCCTTTAATTGCGGGGCGTTGGTGTTCGCGCGGGTAGGCGTTAACAATAACGGTATCACCAGCGTTTAAATCCGCGAGGTTAAGGTAGCGTTTACGGACAGGAGTTTTGTCGCTGAAGTCGGTTTCGGCTTCCAGGTCAAAAGTGTTGCCATCTATTGTTATAGTGCCCGCTTTGGTATCAACGGCGTCGACGTGGCCGCGTTGGCGCAAGGTGGCGGCGAGATCAAATTTCACACGTTCAACCATAATTTCGCCGTCTTCGTTCATTTTGCCTTCTACTGCAACAATCTCGCCCTCTTGCACATCATCAAGCTCCCCACCGATGATCTCATCGGCATCCATGTCTTTGAGTGGGTGGCCATTTAGGCAAAGTTTGCCGTCGATGTTGTGCAGCGCACCTTTAATAGCGGCACGTTTTTCACCTTTAGAATGGATTTTGTTGATCACAATGAGCTTGCCTTCGGCGCTTAACCCCTCGTTGGTCACTGTGCCGCGCACCATCACGCGCACGCCATTCACTAATTCGCCTTCAATCGTTGCGCCGCTAAAGTTTACAGCTTGGCCGTCGATGGTGAGGGTGCTGGTCTCTAAGTTGAGATTGCTAACAGTGCCAGAAAGGCGATCGTTAAGGTGAAGTTTGGGCAGGCCGATGTGGCTGGCAATGATGTTGCCTTCGCTGTCGGTTTGGCCGCTAATACGCACGACACTGCCAATTTTAAGCGGCGCAAGGGTCACTTCGTCGATGCTGGCGTCTAAATGCGTTTCGGCATCAAGCAAAACGATTTTGCCATTAATAGTGACGGTTTTGGCTTCAGCGTCTATGGCTTCGATAGCACCGGCGAGCTTGGTGTAAAAATCGATGCGTTTGGCGCGAGGTTGTTTGCCTTCTTCTTGCTCGGCGTCAATATCTACCACCATGCCCACGTCAAGATCGGTTTCGACGGCGACTTCGCCATCCACGTATACCTCAGCACTGTCGCTGTTGTAGTGCACGCCGTTAACGATCACGCTGCCAAAACCGTCGATTTCGCCAGAAACGACAAGACCGGTGACCTTCTGAGTTGCGGTGGTATTGCTGGTATCGGTTAGGTTGGCGCTACTGTCTGTGCCTGAACAGCCCGACATGATGGCTGCAATACTGGCGGCGAGAAGGAGCTTAGATTGAATCAGTTTCATGGTTGGCCTCTTATTTAAGGTAAATAAAGTATTAAGGTTAAAGATAGACAGCGATTAACGGTGGCTGGATTAAGGCATGAACGCCTGATGCGGATCACTTTAGGGATGGTTATAGCCAAAAATATCCATATGTGATCATAATGACATCACATGTGGATATTGATAGGGTTTTTACGAGGTTGTATTGATATTTTGGTGAAAGTGTGATTAATGCCGCAGCTTGAGTGATTGCTTGATATGGCGGTTCGAAAAAACGTATAAAGAATGGTATTTTGCTGCATATGATTTTTTTTGTGCATATGTGGTTTTTTCGGTGCGGTCGCGCTGGGTGCTAATACAGCGTTGGCGAATTAACGTAAGACGGTGATTTTTAACCGTAATGAAATCAAGTGGGTGTTATGGCTGACGATAACAGCAAAGCCTTAATAGAAGCTGCCCTGGGCAATTTACTCGAGCCTATAGTGGCTATGCTTTTGCGTAACGGAGTGACTTACCAAGAGTTCATCAGTTTCTCTAAAGACACGTTTGTAGCGGTGGCCCAGCGTGATTTTGGTGTGCGTGGTCGTCCGACGAATAGTTCGCGGATTTCGGCGATGACAGGTATCGATCGGCGCGATGTGGGGCGCATCAAGGAGGCACTGGCCGATAACGCGAATATCACGCGAGTGCGTGAATCCCAGGATCGTATGTCGCGTGTGGTGCGCGGTTGGTATGAAGATAAAAGTTTTGTGAGTAGTGAGGGGCAGCCCCAGCTTATTGCGCTGGAAGATGGTGAGAGCAGCTTTAAAGAGTTGGCTCGCCGTTACAGCGGTGGGTTGCCTTTTAAGGCCGTCTTAAAAGAGTTAATCGCATCGGGTAATGTGGCCTTTGTGGGTGATAACACCGTGCGAGTACTCAAGCCTTTTTATTCGCCACCAGGCAGTAATCCCGAGGCGTTATTGCGCGCCGGAACTGTAATTAACGAGCTGTCCAGTACGTTGTTTCACAATCTCTATGTGGTGCCCAATAAAAAGAAAGAAAGCCCGCGTTTTGAACGCCGCGCTAGTAGCAATGATTTAAGTGTGGATGATATCGATGCCTTTAAGGCGTTTTTAAATACCGAAGGCCAGGCATTTTTAGAGCGTGTGGCCGCGTGGATTATTGAGCATGAAACCACAAACGATGACCCTAAACAGCGGGTGCGTTTAGGGGTGGGCGTGTTTGGTATTGAGCGTAAACATTGACGTATAGAATTTTTAGGGGTTGTCACATCATGAATCCGATGAATGTAAGTCGCGTGTTCGCCTATCTCATGGCCTTGGCATTGACCGCATGCGGCGCCAGTAATAGCAATGAAGGCTCGGCCAGTATTATTGATGGCAGTGGTGCGCCCGTCCCCGATATTGCCGTGGCGGGCCCTATTGGTGGTTTTGGCAGTGTGATTGTGGAGGGGGTGCATTATCAAACCGATGGCGCCAGTATTTACATCGACGGCGAACCCGCCAACGAGCAAGACCTGAACTTGGGCGACTTTATTTCTATTCAGGCCAGTTACGACAAGAGTACACAAACCTATAGTGCCAAAGTGATCTTGGCCGAAACCTCGGTACAGGGTGAAGTGCAAGCGATAGATGCCGAGCGAGGTGAGGTGATGGTACTGGGTCAGCGCATCAGTATCGAAGGCGAGACGGTGTTTGATGAACAATTTAGCCTACGGGGTATTGCCGCGATTAAGATTGGCGACCGCATTAAGGTGAGTGGTGGTAGTGATGGATCGGGCCGTATTTATGCAACGCGCATTAGTGCAAACCCTGTGAGCGAAGCTTCTTTTGCGGGTTATGTGGTGCGGCTGGATCACACGGCGATGACGTTCGAGCTTAATGGTGCGTTGGTTGATTATAGCGTTGCAGGCTTTGCGGGCTATTTACGTCAGTATGATTGGATCACTGTGACAGGCGCCTTTAATGACAGTGGCGAGCGTTTTATCGCCACGCATATTCGTTCGCAACAGGGGCCACTTCCCTATAGCGCAGGTGCGCAGGTGCGCATCGAAGGTTTAGTTGAGAATGTCTATGAAGGCGGTTTTACATTGCAGGGTTCTCCGGTGCGATACTCTTCGGCTACGACAGTTGAGGGTGGAAGAATTAGCGATGTTAAGGTCGGCATAAAAATCGCTCTGGAAGGCTCGCAGGATAATCAGCGCACTATTATTGCGAAAAGGATTCGATTAATACCCAACGGCTTTACCGAAATTTATGGCGCTATTGAGCGTATTGACTTGGATTCTGCTGATAAATTTAAGCGCATTGAAACCGGCACCTTGGTGGTGGGAGGCAAAACAATTGCGTTAGATAGGCGCACGATTATTGGTGGTTTTGATGGTCGGCGTGCGCGTCTGGAGGAAGTGCGTATTGGTGATAATGTTTATATCTCGGCGATGCCTGCCAATGCCGAAGGTGTCTATTTTGCACGTTTATTAGAGCTGGGTTGGCGCAAAGGCTTTATGGGTGAGCGCGATAC
>JAXHOG010000054.1:0-8725 GCA_034519605.1 Marinagarivorans sp. | reverse complement strand
ACCAAATTCGGTTATTCGGTTTTAAATGCGAAAACTCATTAACTACGATAACCAACAATTTTGTTTTTTAGGTTTTTCCCTTTGATGGGTGCCTGTCCTGCTGTTCATGAGTGCCTGTCCCTGCTGCTCAAGTTCGCTGTTCGTAACAAATATTAAAGTAGCTTGCAATTAAAATCATGAGTATTGCTACAGGCATCACCACATGAAATATGCGCCTACAGCGACGACCCAAGGAAGGCACATTCAGCTTTGAATTACATAAACGTTAATATGCTGGATAAAAAAAGCCCCAAATGCAACAAAGATTTTAGACCTTTTAAAATTCCACAACAGCTGAACTTAAACCACAACCTCCGCCAAATTCCCGCGCAATTCCAACCAGGTTTTTCGATCCCCTGCGCGTTTTTTGGAAAGCAGCATATCGAGGGTTTGGCGGGCTTCTTCTTCGTTGTTTATGGTGAGCTGAACCAAGCGGCGGGTGTCGGCACTCATGGTGGTTTCGCGCAATTGCAGTGGGTTCATTTCGCCCAACCCTTTAAAGCGCTGCACATTTATTTTGCCGCGTTTGCCTTCGGCTTCGATGCGATCGAGTACGCCTTTTTTCTCGCTTTCATCCAATGCGTAATAAACGTCTTGGCCGATGTCGATGCGGTATAGCGGCGGCATGGCAACATAAATGTGGCCCGCGCGCACGAGTGCGGGAAAATGCTGTACAAACAATGCGCACAATAAAGTCGCGATATGCAGGCCATCGGAATCGGCGTCGGCGAGGATGCACACTTTGTGGTAACGCAGCGCGCTAATATCGTCGGAGCCTGGGTCGATGCCGAGTGCAACCGAGATGTCGTGCACTTCTTGCGAGGCCAAAACCTCTTGGCTGTCGACTTCCCACGTATTTAGGATTTTACCGCGTAGCGGCATGATGGCTTGGTTTTCGCGGTCGCGCGCTTGTTTGGCGCTGCCGCCTGCCGAGTCCCCTTCGACTAAAAATAATTCACCACGGGTAGGGTCATCACTCGAGCAATCGGCCAATTTACCGGGCAGTGCGGGGCCTTGAGTGATTTTTTTACGGGCCACTTTTTTGGCCGAGCGCACGCGTTTTTGGGCATTGTTAATGCAAAATTCGGCCAGAATATCGGCTTCGCCCGTGTGCTGGTTAAGCCACAAACTAAAGGCGTCTTTGGACACGCCCGAAATAAAAGCGGCGGCTTCGCGCGACGATAAACGCTCTTTAGTTTGCCCCGAAAATTGGGGATCAGAGAGCTTAGAAGACAGCACATAAGCGCAACCCTCCCAAATATCATCAGGTGCTAACTTAACGCCGCGCGGCACCAAATTGCGGATCTCGCAAAACTCGCGCATGGCCTCTAAAAGGCCGGTGCGCAAACCATTAACGTGGGTGCCGCCCTGCGCGGTAGGAATCAAATTCACGTAACTTTCTTGCGTGCATTCGCCACCTTCCAGCAGCCATTGCACAGCCCAATCGACGCCTTCGGTTTTACCGGTAAAACTGCCAATAAAAGGCTGCGCGGGCGCGACTTCAAGCCCTTGGGTGGTGGCCGCAAGGTAATCTCTTAAGCCATCTTCGTAAAACCATTCGTCTTTGGTGTCGTTGACTTCATCAACAAAAATCACCTTTAAGCCGGGGCACAACACCGCTTTGGCGCGCAAGATGTGGCGCATGCGCGAGACCGAAAACTTGGCGCTATCAAAATATTTTGGATTAGGTAAAAAGGTGACTTTAGTGCCGGTATTGCGCTTGCCGCAGGTGTCGATCACTTCTAAATCGCGGATTTTGTCGCCATTACTAAAGGTGATGCGATGCACTTGGCCGTCGCGCTTGATATCGACAACCAACAACTCCGATAGCGCATTCACCACCGAAATACCCACGCCGTGCAAACCGCCCGAGAACTGGTAGTTTTTATTCGAAAACTTGCCGCCCGCATGCAGCGTGCTCAAAATCACCTCAACGCCGGGCTTGCCTTGCTCGGGGTGAATATCCACGGGCATACCACGGCCATCGTCGCTCACAGTTAACGAATGGTCTTTGTGCAAAATCACTTCAATGCTGGTGGCGTGACCCGCTAGCGCTTCGTCCACGCTATTGTCGATCACCTCTTGCGCCAAATGGTTGGGGCGCGTGGTATCGGTGTACATGCCGGGGCGTTTTTTTACCGGATCTAGGCCGGTGAGAACTTCGATATCTTCTGCGTTATAAGAGCTAGTCATAGGGAATAATCGTTATTTTTTTGAGGTGTTAAAAGTGCGGGGGTTTTACTGTCGGTAGTTTTGTAATTATTGGTTTTACTCAAACGCCGATACATCCCCGCAACCTTTGCGCGTAACCAAGGGTTCTTCGCCGGTCATATCTATCACGCTAGTGGCTTCAAAACCGCAAAAACCGCCATCAATCACTAGCTCAATATGGTGGTCGAGTGCGTCTTTAATGTCGTAAGGATCGGTAAGGGGTAGTTCGTCGCCCGGCATAATTAAGGAGCTGGACATTAAAGGCTCACCCAAAGATTCCATAATCGCCAAGGCAATTTTGTTGTTGGGCACACGCATGCCGATGGTTTTACGCTTGGGGTGCATTAGGCGTTTGGGCACTTCGGGCGTGGCATTCAAAATAAAGGTGTAGCCGCCGGGTGTATGGGCTTTTAACAGGCGAAAATCACTGTTAGTCACTTTGGCGTAGGTCGCAAGCTCCGAAAGGTCGCGGCACATCAAGGTGAAGTTTTTATCTTTATCAAGCTGCCGAATCGCGCGGATACGGTCGAGCGCCATTTTGTCGCCAATGTGGCAACCCAAGGCATAGGCCGAATCGGTTGGGTAAGCAATTAAACCGCCGCCACGCACAACCTCAAGCACTTGCTCGATTAAGCGGGGCTGGGGGTTATCGGGATGAATAGTAATTATTTTTGCCATAGGTCAGTCTCCTTATGGGGGGCTCGTGCGGCCCCACCATCAATCAATAAGATCGTTTAATACCCTAAGATCGTTTTAATGCAGCGCCCAATCGTGCCACACCGGCGTTAAGCCCTCGGGTAATTGCCCAAAACCGCCTAAATTTTGCCAACCTAAATTGGGTTGATGAAAATCGCTACCGCAACTGGCGAGCAATTTAAAGCGACGGCATAAATCGGCCATATCGCGGGTGATGTTCGGGGTTTGTAGGCCGCTAATGACCTCAACTGCACTGCCGCCAGCGGCTTTAAAATCGGTTAATAGCTCGCGCAATTTAGTGCGCGTTAGCTTGTATTTATCGGGGTGGGCAATTACGGCGCGCCCGCCTGCCTCGTTAATCCACGCCACCGCATCTACCACTTCGGGCCAGCTTTGTTTAACGTCGCCAATTTTACCGGCGCCCAAATAGCGTTTAAAGGCCTGCTCTACCGAGCCCACATAACCCATATCCACCATATATTTGGCAAAGTGCGGTCGGCCAATTTCGGCATTGCCCGCTAAGGCTTTGGCGCCTTCATAGGTATTGGCAAAACCTTCTTTGGCTAAGCGCTCGGCAATAATCAGCGCCCTCGCCTCGCGCACCTCGGCTTGGGCGACTAAGCGCGCCTGTAACTGCTCGCAATCAACATTAAGATTCAAACCCACAATGTGAATGCCGCGCGCTTGCCACTGACAGGAAAGCTCTACACCCGTGACCAACTGAAGTTTTTCTTGCTCGGCAGCCGCTTTTGCTTCGGCCAATCCTGCGACCGTATCGTGATCGGTAATGGCGAGTAGTTCTACCCCGTGCAACTTAGCCCTCGACACCAGCTCGTCAGGCCGTAAAATACCGTCCGACGCGTTAGTGTGGGTGTGTAAATCGGCAATCACTGCAACTCCCTACCTTCGTTTGATGCAACATATTTTTAAGATAATAACTTTATTTTGAATAACCACTGATTAAATAACCACCGACTAAATAACCACCGACTAAATAACCACCGACTAAATAACCACTGATTACATAACCACTGAGAGAACCATGAGCGAATCAACCGCTAAGCCTACGCCCAACAAGCCCGCTAAAAACGAAAACATGTTTGCCAACATCTTAATTAACGTAGTGGTTCCCACCTTAATTTTGATGAAGCTCAGCGGTGAAGATAAGCTAGGCCCCACGTTCGCCTTGGTATTGGCACTTGCCTTTCCAGTGGGTTACGGCGTGGTAGAGTACCTGAAAACACGCAAACTTAACTTTTTTTCTGCCTTGGGCGTGGTGAGTGTGATGCTCACCGGCGGCATGGCACTGCTTAAATTACCCCCCGAATACATCGCCATTAAAGAGGCGGCCATCCCCGCCTTATTTGGCATTGCCGTATTGGGTTCGCTTAAAACCCGCTACCCCTTAATCAAAACCTTTATGTTCAACCCCACCCTTATGCAGGTCGATAAAATCCGCGATGCGCTCACCGCCCACAACGCTCACCAAGCCTTTGAGCGCACACTGACTGTGACCTCATGCCTGTTGGCGGCGTCGTTCTTTTTATCGTCGGTATTAAATTACGGTCTCGCTAAATATTTATTAGTGAGCGAGCCCGGCACCGAGGCCTTTAATGCCGAGCTGGGTAAAATGACGGCGATGAGCTTCCCCGTGATCACCATTCCCAGCATGATCGTATTTATCGCCGCGATGTTTTACCTCTTTAGCCAAATTAAAAAACACACCGGCATGGGCCTCGACGACATGATGATTAGCCCTGAGATTAAAAAATAACGCGTAAAAAATTATCTCAACAGATTGAGTCTGCGAGTCCCGCTCTTTTAATTCCCCGCCCAAGGATCACCATGTACTACGCCATTATTAGCGAAGATGTTGCCGACAGTTTGCCGCTGCGCCTGTCTGTGCGCCCTCAACATTTAGCCCGTTTAGAAACACTCAATAACGAAGGCCGCTTATTAATCGCCGGCCCGCACCCTGCCAGTGATGACGATAGCATTGCTGGTTTTACCGGCAGCCTTGTAGTCGCCGAATTTACCAACCTCACCGCCGCCCAAAGCTGGGCCGATGCCGACCCTTATATAACTGCCGGTGTTTACGCCAAGGTGGTTGTTAAACCTTTCAAAAAAGTACTGCCCTAAGGATATTCATGATCCAGATCACTAAAGCTTTGCCATTAGCGCTTGCACTGCTCGGCAGTATTGCCCACGCCGACACCCGCACCGTTACCGATAAACAGCTCGTTACTTTGCGCTCGGGCGCGGGCAACGAATTTCGCATTATCAATAGCCGGATACCCACCGGCGCCAAAGTCACTGTTCAAGAAGAACCAAACGGCGATTGGATAAAGGTACGTATTGCCAATGGCACCCAAGGCTGGATGCGCAAGCAAGACCTGCAAAAAGACCCCACCGCGCAAGAACTTTTAGATAACGCTGAGAAAAAACAAGCCGCCGCCGAGGCGCAATTGGGCGAAGTTAGCCAAGCCTTTAACGAACTTAAAGCCAAGCATAACGAGCTAGAACAAATAACAGGCCGTGCGCAAAAACAACAAGAAGACTTGGTGACCAACTACCAAAACTTAAAAATGCTATCGGAAGACGCCGTGCAACTCAACGAGCGCTACCAGCGTTTGCTGGCCGAGCATGAAGTCCTGCTGACCAAACACGATGCACTCAAAGCTGAAAACGATAATATGCATAAGGATCAGCGTATTAGCCATGGTCTTTACGCCGTTGCCTTGCTGATTGGCGGCATGATTCTCGCGGTCATACTGCCCAGTTTGCGCCGCCGTAAACGCTACAGTGATCAAATCCTATAACTATAAAGAGGGTCAACCATGATTCATTTTTACCGTTTAAAAAACACACTCAGTCGCGCCGCACGCCTAGGGTTTATGAGCGCTGGATTATTGCTCTTCAATCCGCTTTTAATCGCCTGCGCCCAAACACATACCGAGCCAGTGGTTATTTTGGATACCGATAAAGGCCCGATCACCCTGCAATTGCATCCCGATTACGCGCCCAAAACCGTTGCCTTATTTTTGAAACATGTCGATCAAGGTTTTTATAAAGACGTGATTTTCCACCGCGTGATTCCCAACTTTATGGCCCAAACCGGCGGCTATGGCGAAGGTTTTGAGCGTCGTGAACCGCTTGGCGCGGTGGTTAATGAATCCTACACAGGTCTACCCAACATCAAAGGCTCGGTTGCTATGGCGCGCACGGGTGATCCCGATAGCGCAACCTCACAATTTTTTATCAACGTGGTCGATAACCCAGCGCTTAACGCCAACGGCAACGAGGCGGGCTACACGGTTTTTGCAACAGTCACAGCGGGTTTAGATGTCGCTATTGCCATTACCGAAGTCGCGCGCGGTGAGCATGCTCGATACGGGCATCAAGATGCACCCAATGCAACCATCCACATTAAAACCATCAGCCATGGCGAACCCGCTAAGGCCTTGGTGTTTCCCGAAGCTAGCCTTATCGACGCGGCCAATACATCAACCGCAGCCTCTCAAGCTGCACAGTAATTTTTAGTCGCATAACCTAAACCCCCGACAAATCGAACGCGACCCGAAACACCTTAGAACCTTGAGCCCCCCCAACATCATGAGCACCGCCCTGTCTGTTAACTTGAATAAAATTGCCCTTATCCGCAACTCGCGCGAGGGCAATTACCCCAATGTGGTCGAATTTGGCCAACGCTGCCTTGATGCGGGCGCGCACGGGATTACTGTGCATCCACGCCCCGATGGCCGCCATATTCGTCCGCAAGATGTCTTTGCCTTGCGCGAACTTGTTGCCCGCCACCCCAATACCGAATTCAACATTGAAGGCAACCCTTTTGCGCCCGCACAGGGCAACTACCCGGGCCTGTTACAACTGATAAAAGATACCGCGCCGCATCAAGCCACGCTGGTGCCCGACACCGATAGCCAATTAACCTCCGACCACGGTTTTGATCTTATCCAAAGCGGCGCGCAAGTAGCGCCTATCTTGGCCGAGCTCAAAAAACTCAAAGTGCGCAGTAGCCTGTTTATGGATCCCGATTGCGCACAAATCGAACTATGCAGGCAATTAGGTGGCGACCGCATCGAGCTTTATACCGGCCCTTTTGCCGCTGCCCATTTGGCCAACAGCGCCGATTTACCCGCGCTATTGGCGCAATACATTGCCGCTGCCAACACTGCACACGCGCTAGGTTTAGGGGTTAATGCAGGCCACGACCTTAACTTGCTGAATATGCCGATATTTAAACAAGTGCCGCACCTCGCCGAAGTCTCGATTGGTCACGCGCTCACCGTCGATGCGCTGTTAATGGGCTGGGACAAGGCCGTTAAAGCCTACTTGGACCTGTGCGCATGAAAGAAAAAAATAAAGAAGACACGCGCAGTGACAGTGCTCGCAGTGACAGTGACGCCTATCGCCAGAAAAAGGCCGCCTTTGCCAAGGTGCTTACCATTTATGGCCGCAATCCGGTAGAAGAAGCTTTGCAACAAAAAGGCGTAGTGCCCTACCGCCTGCATCTGGCCAGCAGTAACAAGCCGGCGCCAATTATTGATGAGCTCACCCGTATCGCCCAAAAAAAAGGCGCCGAGGTGCTGTACCACAGCCGCGAGCAACTCGCGCGCATCTCTAAAAACAGTAAACAAGACCAAGGCATCGCGCTCGATATTCAATGCCAAGGCTTTACTACTTTTGACGAGTTTTTTCAGAATTTACCTGCCGAGTTCGACCTTATCGCCTGCGATAGCGTCACCAATCCGCAAAACCTTGGCATGATTATTCGCTCGGTATGCGCCTCGCCTTCCACCGCGCTATTACTGCCCGAACAAGGCTGCGCGCGCTTAGATGCACTGGTGATTAAAGCCAGCGCAGGCACGCTTTTTCGCGCCAACATCATTCGCTGTGGCAATTTGGCGCAAAGCCTTAATCAGCTTAAAAACCACCACAGCCACTGTTTTGCGCTCGCCGGTGGTGGTAGTAAAACCTTAAAAGACCTGCCCAAAATGGGCCGCAATGTGTACGTGCTAGGCAACGAAACCCATGGTGTGAGCCATGATGTCCTTCAAGCCTGCCAGTACAGACTCGGCATCCCCATGGCCGCCGGCGTAGAGTCACTTAACGTCAGTATTGCCGCTAGCCTAGTAGCGTTTCATCGGCTCTATGCTTAACGCACGCCCTCATAGGCTCGGTGCTGAATAGTTGCGGTTTTTCTTTTAATTAGCGCCTGTGCTGCTGTTTGTTGCAGAATCGTGTTAAGAGCATCAGTGAAGGCGCGTCCACTACCCTACTCAACGTCAATTATTCAATCGACGGTCGACGTAAAAAAATTGTCCGTACCGGTGGAGCTACAACCACCTATGGTTTAGCAAACAATAACTACGCGCTTGATAACGGCGTGCACCTGAAAACCTTCACTCAGAATTTCACTGGCACTGCAAATGATCTAACTACCACATTCACCTTCATAGCCTCAAACCAGATTGAAACCCTGACTAAAACCAATAGCCTTTACTACTATCAGGGCAACGACAATCGCACGGGTGCTTATGTTCCGAACGGGTTAAACCAATACACTACTATTGCAGGCCAGCCTTTAGGTTATGACGGTCAGGCCAACCTGACCAATGACGGTACACAGACCTATACCTACGATGCAGAAAATCGATTGCTTACCACCAGCGGTTCAACCACCGGTAGTTTTGTATACGATCCTAACGGTCGCCTGTTCCAGAGCACCATTGGCGGCACAGTTACCCAGTATCTCTACGAT
>JAXHOG010000052.1:0-7557 GCA_034519605.1 Marinagarivorans sp. | reverse complement strand
TTGTGCTTCGTTCAGTTACGTGTGCTGCTCAGTTGGAAAGCATCAGGCCACTCGTGGTTGGTTCGTTTGTAGTCACGACGGCCGTAGCGATTTTTTGGGATTCGGTCAACACGATTTATGGTGTGGATTGGAAACCAGTTTCAGGTGCTTCAACTATCACTCTGTGGGTGGCACTGTTCACCGTAGCTCTAAAAACTATCCTGACAATCTATACCCGCGATTGCGTATCAGACCAAAAAAATGCTTCGATTATGGCGCTGGCACGATCCTGCAACTGACATTTTCAGCCAGCGCGGTCGTGATCGGGATCACCCTGAGCCCACAATGGGTTTCCCTTGGGTTGACCCTTTTGCGGGGGCTTTAGTTGCTTTAATATTGCGCACCGGTATCGAGATTTTGCGGGAGTCGACACTCTGACCTGATGGATACCGTGCCAGGAGGCTTTGTGGGCAGAGATTGAGGGAACTACAGCCTGACGAGCAAATCAAACAAATCGACGAAGTGAGTGCCCATCGCTTCGGCCCTTACCTGGTGATCAACATCACCGTTTGCGTAGATGGACGATTGACCGTGCGCGAGGATCAAATTGCTACCTGCGTGGAACAAGAATTGCTCGCGAATATCGCTTCGGTTGCAGAGTGCGTAAGCCGTATCATCCCTATCATCAAGGGCCTGTCCGGTGTTAACAAAAAAATCCTCTTTGGTATAATCGGAGCAACTCAGCATCAGCCAGTTGAGCGAACCTGCCCGCCAAAGCACCGCTCGAAGACATTCCTGAAAGAAAATATGCCCCCGCCAATGACTTTAGATGATGAAAGAATTAGCCCGTCTACCGGTTACCCAGAGTAACCGCGAAGCTTTCATGGCGTTGTATGACCGTCATGCGGGCGAGTTTATGCGCTGGCTTTGCGTATGTTGGGAGAAAAAATGGCCGCTGAAGAGGTTGCTCAGATGCTTTTTTGAAACTGTGGATGCGCGCCGATACACTTTTCTCCCCAAAAAGAGGAACGCCCCCACTGGCCTGGCTGTTGACCATCACCCGCCGGACTGCCCTCGATCGTATTCGCTTGGAAAACCGTCGCCCCGAATTCGGCGATCCTGCCGACCCGCAGGTTGCCTGGCGGCTTTCGCCGGATGCGGGTAGCCAGACCGAAGAAGCCCGGCGCCGATGAGATCTGCATTTTGCATTGCGAGATGCCTGAAGAACAGCGCCTGGTCATTGACCCTGGCTTACTATCACCAGGATGTCTCAAAGCCAAATTGCCGAGTACCTCCAGTATTCCCTTAGGTACAATCAAGACCCGTCTGCGCCTGGGCATGAACAAATTGCGCCAAATTTGGCTGAATGAGAAATCCGATTCAGCCTGAATGCACGTTAACGGATTAGAGGTAGTGTCTGGGGAAATGGAAAACGAATGCCAGCCAATCGAAGAATTACTCGCCGCCTTTGCCCTGGATGCGCTCGAAAGCGACGAAAAATTCGGAGTCCAGAAGCACACCTGAAAAATTGTGCGGCTTACTCGCGCGCCTTGATCGATTATCAGGGGGTCAGCGATGGTTTGATGGCTGCCGCGCCAGTTCAACCGCCGGCGCGGCTCCGGGCGCAGCACAGCCCAAACCGTTCGCAGCCCATAAAATCAGGGTGGGTGGAAAATTGGCGTGCTCTGTTTCCTCGCCTGATGTCGGTTACTGTCCTGGCAGCGGTGCTTGTATTGGTGGTAATTAATCTCAACACTCTATCGCCGCACCAATCAAATGCTGAACTCAAGAAGCAGCCCAACAAAACCAGGCCTACCAGACCGCTTTTGCATTGCTGACTTATCCGGGTTCGCAAGTGGCAGTCATCGACGATGGAACTATTTACGGTACCGTTGGTCTACGATCCTGACGGTCAGATCGCGGTATTGAATGTTTGGGGGTTGGCAGATGCGCTAAAGGCCAGGCATATCAGGTCTGGTTGATCGAGCCGGATGACCGCCAGTGAAGTGTTTTTCAGCCCGGAGACGAGATGGAATACGTTTCTTTTGCGGGTGATCACCTGATTCGTTCCGTTGAACTTTGTGGGGATCGGAGTCACCATCGAACCGGAGGGTGGCAGCCCCGGTCCTACAGGCCTGCGTGTCTTCGCACCCGCGCTACCCATTGGCCGATAAAATAATGTCGACGCCTTGGGTAAAAAACCAAAAGTTGCACCCGGTGCTATCAAATTTATTACCCGAGGGCGCGCTGCGAAACTTAATTGCGCAACAATTAAAAACCCATATTGATCACGAATTTAATATTCTCACCTCGCTCGGCGACGATTTACCCGGTGCCTTAGTGGCAACCGTAATGGCGCCCGAAGATATTCCTGATTATTTATTAAGCCCCCAAGCTAAAGCCAAAATCATCCCCGTGCCAGCCAATATTAACCACAATAAATTCTCGCTGGCAGGCGTGCAGATTAAGTTCTCTATGAAGCTTTTGCATAAAGGCGCAGATGAACGTTATAACCTCACCCCAAAAGGCGAGTTGGGCGATTGGATAATTAAAACTCCCTCCACGCAGCATCAGTTTGTGCCCTTAAATGAATATACCGCCATGAGCCTTGCCGCCATGGCGGGCGTAAATATTCCCGAAATAAAGTTGGTCGATCTCAATAATCTCGATAATTTACCCCCCCTTAATTTACCGAATGAACAATACGCCTTTGCCATAAAGCGGTTTGATCGCAATAACAATACGCGCCTACACATGGAAGACTTTGCGCAAGTATTGGTCAAATACCCACACGAAAAATACAACTCCGCCAATTACGCTCAAATAGGCAAAATAATTTACGATTATTCTGGCGATGCTTTGGCCGACGCCCAGCAATTAGCGCGGCGTTTATTAGTGAATATTTTATTGGCCAATGGCGATGCGCACTTAAAAAACTGGAGCCTTTTTTACCCCGATAAAATAACCCCAAGACTCTCGCCCGCTTACGACATTGTGACGACCAATGTGTATATGGAAAACGAAACGGAGTTTGCTTTAAACCTAGGTAAAAATAAAAATTGGTATAGGGCTACGTTTGCCGATTTTGAATTGTGGGCCATTAAAGCAGGTATTCCATGGCGGGTGATAAAACCGCATTTGCACGACGTAATAGAAAAAGCGCGAACACTCTGGCCGAGTGCGCTTAAGGATTTACCGATGGCAGATGGGCATAAAAAGGTGTTGCTTGAGCATTGGGGGCGGTTGATGGGGGATTTTAGGGTTTGAATTTAATGCCTAGTTTCCATGAGTAGTGTGGGAGCTAGGTAATCTAAATCAGTAGCTTGGCAGAGCGCAGTGACTGCCGACTCTTTTGATTTTATTTAATTGAGCCGAGGTGTCGGAAAGCGCTGCGCTTTTTCAACCTACAAAACATCATTGCTATAGTTACGTAAAAAGCTTTCGACAGACTCAGGCTAAACGGTATTAAGTACATCAAAAAAATTGCATATTTAAAATCCCCAAGGTCAAAAACCTTGGGGGCTTTTATTTAACAAAAAATAATCCTACGCCGGTTCAACAATCCTAACCGCACTCTCTTCCACTATATGCCTATTTTTATAAGCTTTAGCCGCGCGCTCGACGGATTCTAGCGTGTGTTTTTGGGTGTCGGTAAAATCAAAGGCGCGTTTGGCTTTTAAGCTTAATCTTGTTAGCAATGATTGTTTTTGCTCGACAAAATCGGCCGCAATATCGGTGGCGGTGCAGCCACCCGCGTGGCGGCTGCGGTGAAGTGGATGGTTTAAAGGGCTGGCTTGTAGTTGTGCTTTAAATTGCTCGGGTGTTATGCCTGCATTTTGCAATATGGTGGTTACTTCTTTTTCGGCGGCTTGGCGCGCTTTGAATAATTGCATTTGTACACGACTATACACATTCACTGCACCATCGCCGTTGGTTTCTATGGGTAAAAAAATCGCTTGTGGGTACATTTCGGTAATTAAGGATTGCACCCCGTCCGATACCGCACCCGATGGCATACAGCCGAAAGGTTTAATGCTGAGTGTCATAGTCATGGTGTTATCTACCACGTTGTGAATTAATTTACCCACTTCCATGTGGCCTTCGCCACCGCGTAAATTGTTGTCGTAAAAACTGTGGCTAATCTCGGCTATATGGTCCATATCGGGCAATTTGTAATCTTTAAGGCCAGCGACCTTAGCGGCTGTCCAGAATAAACCGCGCACATAAAATTCAACAATTTTTAAACCCCACAGGCGTTTTTTAATATTTACGCCTTCTAAGGCAAATTTGCTGCCTTTAGTATCGTGGCTGAGGTTTTTGTCGGTGCCTTTTAAGAGTAAGCGGTCTTTGGTGTCGTAAATTACGGCCCAAAATAAATATAAAATCCAGTTGGTGACTAATTGAATTTCAACTTCGGCGCCTTCTTGCTCTAAAAAGCGCTGCATTTTGTAGTTACCGTCGCCTTCGGTCGTCATGGCCCAAAATTCGCCAATAATCGCCACACGCGGTTTTATTTGCGATTTATCGACTTTAATTTGCGCAAAATCTTTACGGGTTTGCCACAGCGCGCGCCATAAACCTTTGCGGGTTTCAAAGGCTTTAGCTACGCGGGCACGGGCACGATTAACTGCCGCATCGGTTGCGCCTTTTTCGACCTCGTAGGGACGAATACGATACATTAAGGCATTTAATACATCGCCAATAATTACGGCTTTGCCAAAGGTTAAAAAGAATTTGCCATCTATTTTTAATCCTAAATCTTCGCCCGTTGCTTGTTTTGCGCCGCCCGATTGTTGGAATAAAACCACACGAAAACCCTCAAAACCAGCATCGCGCAGCGCTTTTCGGTATTCGGTAACGTAGGTGCCAAAACGGCAGGGGCCGCAAGAACCTGCCGTGGCAAAAATATATTTTTGAATTATTTTGTCTTTGGTTTGGCCTGCGGCTTCAAGCTCTTTTAATTTTTTAACTAAGTTGCCTACGGTAAAGTAAGTGGGGTTACATTGGCCACGGTTGCCAAATTCGCGCCCAAATTGCAATGCGTGGGTATCTGGTACATCCATAGCCTCGACTTTGTAGCCTAAACCTCTAAAGGCAGATTGAATAAATAAGTCGTGCGCCATGGTCAGGCCCGCGTGTAAAACGGTGGTGTGTTCGCGTTGGTTGGCGGTAAAGGTGGTGGGATTTTTATCGCGCCAATGTTCTTGGCCTTCTTGTTTTGGGTGCTCTTGGTTTACCGTGCGCTCGACCTGCTGTAAAAACTCTTCGGCGCTCAATATTTCGGGCGTTAGGGCTTCGGCATTTAAATTCTGGGCATTTAACGCCGCGTGCAGTTGATGCGAAGTGTCTGCTGACTGCAGAGGGGCTTTTTGCTGCATATTCATGTGTTGGCTCCTTAATCAAGTTCTACGGCGGCAATCAAATTACTGGTTACCAAGTTGGGGTTGTTGGCAAATTTCGGGGTGTATTTTTCAACGATGGTATTGGCTTGCGTTACTTGTTCTAATTCGGCTTTACGTGCGAGGCATTTATTGCGCTCGATAATAAATAATTCGTCTTGCTGAATTTTTGCGGGTGCAGCGGCTAATAAATTTAAACGCTTATTGAGCTGTAATAATTCAAAGGTATTTTTTTGGCGCACGCTATCTTCGAGTTTTTCTTCGGCTAATTTAAGCGTGTAGCCGTAGGTTTTAACGCGAATTTTAATCGAGCCCGAAGGTTTGTTGGCGTCGATATCGTGCAGTGCCGAAAAGGGTGAACCACTCACGCTCATCATGCGGTCAACTAACCCGTAAGTGGGTGCATCGTGCCCGCATTTAAAGCTGGATAAATCGAGCACAGCGACATTGGGGTGGCGGGCGGCAAACTTGGTGGCCCAGACTTTTTGCACGCTATTTACGCTGTAATTTTCGGGCCAAATATCTTGGATCTCTAACGGCGATTCGACATAACCGCGCTTTAAATCATCGGCAAAAAAGGGTGCAAGGAATTCTTTATCTTTTGGAATAGAGCGCATCGATAAAATGGGATAACCCATGGATTGATATTCTTCCAGCACGCCGTGGTTCATTCCGGGGTCGTTATGGTAAGGGCGACCCGTCATTAAAATTGCAATACGATTATCTTCGGCGACTACTTCTAAAATTAAACGTCCTTTTTCTTGCATGTGTTGGTCAAAATTTTCTAATGCTGCAAAGGCTTCGTCTACGGCAAAATTATTTTCGTCTTCGGTAATGTGTAAATGTTCTTTAAACGCGGTTAATAAACGTTGTTTTAATAACAGCGGCTCGTTGAGCGTTACAGCGGTATCCATGTAGGTGATATTGCGTTGCGCAAAAAAGTCTTGCTCTTTAGTAAACGCAGCGCCAATGACTTTGGGCGTACCCGCAACAATGGGGCAGCAGGCGGTATCCATTACCTTTTCTACAAACGTAGGAATATGGGTAATGGACGGGAAGAAAATAATATTCAGTGGTTTTTTTACGTGGTGTTCAAATAATAAATTGTGAATATGCGCTTGCACCACTTTGGCAGGGTAACAAGGGTCAACCGAGCCGTATTTGCCACCGGCTTGCCACATTTCTTCGCTGGTATCATCGGAGAAAACAATATTGCGGGATTTAACACCTAGCGCCTCAAAATAAGCTCGCCAAAAAGGCGCAGTGCTCCAAATATTTAAGGCTTTGGGAATGCCAATACGAATATTTTGGCGGGCTTCTAATTGTGTTGGGCTTGAGCGTTCAAATGGCCGCTGAATATTTTTATATTTAACGCCGCCTAATAAAGTGCGTTTAACGGCAATATCATCAATTAATTCGCCGTGCTCGGGTAAATCTTTAGGTTTGTATAAACTTTTGTAGGCCCAGGTGGCCTCGTAATCGACCAAATTAGGGTAAGCGCGCATGCGATCGCGGCGGTTTTTATTTAAAGCTTTTAATGCGTCGTGATCTTCGACTGTGCCTTTTTCGCAAGAGAATCCCGAGATATAACGCACGGGTTTTTCGTCGCCAACTTCGGCATCAATAAAGGTACGGCTGCAATTGTTTGGGCAAAAATCGCAGCGGGTGGTTTCATCATTGCGGGTGGTGTACACCAAATTAATGGCGGCATCTAAACCAATAAAACGCGATTTACCTTGGCGCTTGATGACACGAATAGCCTCAAATGCGGCACCTAAGGCACCAGCCTCGCCCGTGTGTGGGTGAATATGCACCTCGGCATTGGGCACACGCTCTTTAATGTAATCGACTTGTGCTTTTACGGCAGCTAGGTTTTTTTGTGTACCGCCTTGTAAAACAAATACGCGGCCAAGCTCGGCCATGCGGGGTATTTGCACCACGTATTGCCAAATATTTTTGGGCAATACTAACGCGAGGCCCGCCAATAACTCTTCGCCGTTGTAACCTTCTTTTTGAAAATTCACCCGGTCGGAATCTAAAAATACGGCGCAGCCATAACTAAATTCGGGTGAGAGGTCGGCTTTAAAGGCTGTCTCGGCGTAGCGGGTGACGGGCACGCCAAATTGATCGGCCATGGCTTGTAATAACATGCCGTTACCGGCACTGCAGGAATTCGACA
>JAXHOG010000089.1:0-21105 GCA_034519605.1 Marinagarivorans sp. | reverse complement strand
TATGCTGCTTCGTTCCAATTTACGTATTGCTGGGCAAAAATAATGCGTTAATTATTGCTGGAAATTAAGGGCGAGATTGAAAAAAAGCGAATTGCCGTTAAGCAATAAAAAACGCGACCATTTTGTGCAACGCTATCGCGCGTTATTGCATGAGGCGGATGCTGAGTGTCCTGAACCCGACAAAAAGATCCGCATCAACGCGGGCGAATAAAACGCAGCAAATCGCGCAACCTGCTTGTACGCTTACGCGATTACGAGGCGGATGTGTTGCGCTTTTTAAATGAAGCCGACGTGCCGTTTACCAATAATTTAGGCGAGCGCGATATTCGCATGAGTAAAGTGCAGCAAAAAATATCCGGCTGCTTTCGCTCAATGGATGGCGCTTATAGGTTTGGTTTAATTCGTTCGTATCTATCCACTGCCGTAAACAAGGCGTTGGCGCCGGTGAGGCGCTGGACTGTTTGTTTAAAGGCACTTGGCCGGAATTTATTCGGCGAGAGATTGAGGGTGGTGAATAGTTACTTAAATTATTTTTTTGGCGCATAAATAATTGGTGGTTTTTAAGTGCGTGTAAAGTACTTGTTATTTATATATCATGCAGCGCGGCTAATTTTGGCTCGGTCGAGCGTGCGGTTAGCTTGCATAATATTTTTTAAGTAATCTTCAATGCTCCTTTTATTTAATTGATGTTTTGTGTTTGTAAATATTTGCCTTAATAGGAACGATAAAATGATAAAAAAAAGCGGCATAGCATTAGTGGTAATTATAGTGGTGATCGCAGTGGCGGGTGCTGGTGCGTGGTTTTTATGGAATAAAAAACAACCGATAGTTGATACGCCAATGGCTCAGGGCAAAACGACAAAAGACTTCCCTCAAACGGCTAGTCGTTGGTTTGATGCAATGGATGGGGGAGTTGCGCTGACAGATGAAGAGCGTAAGGGCCGTAATACGTGGTTAATTTGGACGGGAGGAAACCAAGAGTTTTGGGATCATATGGCCACCCACAGTTTTGGCACTGTTGACTTACTTAAAGTTTTGGATAGTCGCAAACGCTCGGAGCGCTTTGATTGGTTTGGGGTTATGAATGATCCCGATATGAAGCAAGCTACCAGTCCCGATCAATATGGATTATGGCTGGATGTTCCAAAAGCGGGCTTGCCTACAGATGTAGACCCCCAAGTTTACGGACTACCGAGTGGTATCGTGGGTTTACGTTTATATCCCAATAGTAATTTTGATGAAAAGGCAAAATCGGTTTGGGATGCCCAGCGTTATTACACCGATCAACAATATTATTATGACCCTAAGTTAGTTCGTCCCTACACGGTGGGCATGAGCTGTGGATTTTGCCATGTGTCGTTCCATCCTAATCATCCACCTATAAATCCAGCCGAGCCTGAGTGGGCAAATTTATCGAATAATATTGGTGCGCAATATTTATGGATAAATCGTATTTTTGGTTATGATTTAGATGCCAGTAATTATGTTTGGCAGATGTTTAATACTATGCCGCCGGGTGCTTTAGATACATCATTTATTGCCACCGATAACATTAATAATCCTCGCACAATGAACGCCATCTACAACGTGGCTGCGCGTTTGTCCTCTGGAGAAATGGAACAGCAGGGCGGTGGTAATATGGATTTACCTGGTCAAGAAGCACAAATGCTGGTGCCGCATATTTTAAAAGATGGCTCCGATTCTGTAGGTATTTTGGGCGCATTGAGCAGGGTTTACATCAACATTGGTCAGTTCCATCAGCAATGGTTAAAAAATCATAATCCTATCGTTGGTGGTGTTCCGCAAACCCCTTTTGAAGTCCAAAAAGCGCAAAATAATTCTGTGTATTGGCAATCGACCGCCGAGCGAGTGGGCCCATTGGCCGCATTCTTTCTTAAAGCGGCCGGCCCTATGTTGCTCAAAAATGCACCGGATGGCGCCTCTTATATAACCAGTGATAACACTGTGTTGCAGCACGGAAAAGAAGTGTTTGCCGATAATTGCGCAGGTTGTCATTCGAGTAAGCAGCCAGCAGCTGAAATCAATTCAGAAACTTACAAAGCAGAAATGCGAGCCATTGTCTTAGCTGAGGATTTTCTCGATAACAATTATCTTTCGACCGATAAACGTATTCCTGTGAGCGAATTAAAAACCAATGCGTGTAGCGCTTTAGCGACCAATGCCATGCGAGGGCATGTGTGGGATAACTTTTCATCGGACACCTATAAAAACTTACCGAGTGTAGGCACCATCGATGTGCAGCATCCAATGACGGGCGCTGTTTGGAAATTTGTAACGCCCAGCGGCGGCCCCGGTTATACGCGTGTGCCATCACTGGTCGCTACTTGGGCCAGTGCGCCATTTTTTCATAACAATGCTTTGGGTAAATACATCCAAGATCCAAGTGTTGCAGGTCGTATGGCGGCATTTGATGATGCAATGGATAAATTATTAAATCCGGATAAGCGCTTGGGACTTGATTCAATTTATCGCACTACGGAAGAGAGCTGGATAAAACTAAGCCCAGCATTTATCCCTAAAGTCGTGCAACCTTTATTGAGCGAGTTAACGGATGAAAATGGGAACGTTGTTATTGGCCCTGTTCCCAGGGGAACCCCTGTAAATTTACTGGCAAATATGGATTTAACCTTCGATGATTTTGATAAGGTAAAAAAGAATATCAAGGTGATAAAAAAAGTAGCCAAGGCACTTAAAGAAATCCATAAAAATAATTTAACAGGAGATGACGCCACCGCCGCATTATTACCCTTGGTGGATGATCTTATTAGTATTAGTAAATGCCCCGACTACGTAACCGACCGTGGCCATTATTACGGTACTGACTTAACTGCAGACGATAAAAAAGCATTAACCGAATTTGTAAAAACCTTTTAATTGATGCCCCTAAGTTTTTAGCTTAGGGGTATTTTTTTGTCGAGAATAATTATGGATGCAGAATTTGATTTTATTGTAGTTGGGTCGGGAGCGGGTGGCGGACCTTTAGCGGCAAATTTAGCGAGAGCAGGCCACAAAGTGCTTTTACTCGAAGCTGGCGGAGATGATGAACCTTATAATTATCAGGTTCCTGTTTTTCATCCTAATGCGTCAGAAGATGAAAGCTTGCGTTGGGATTTTTTTGTTAAACATTATAGTGATGAAAAAAAGCAAGCGCGCGATAGTAAATTAGTCCAAGAGAAACAAGGTGTTTTGTATCCTCGCTCAGGCACCTTGGGTGGCTGTACGGCGCACAATGCCATGATTACTGTGTACCCCCATAATAGTGATTGGGATCACATTGCTAAGATTACCGGCGATGATTCTTGGCATTCCGATAAAATGCGTGCTTATTTTGAACGTTTTGAAAATAATAAATCGCATCCTTTTAAGCGATTTTTCGCTCAGGTTTTTGGTTATAACCCCGCCCGGTTTGGATTTAATGGCTGGCTGAATTCTAGTATGCCTAACCCGGGAAGCGACATATTAAAAGATTTTCAATTATTGGAAATTTTAAAATATTCAGCGGTTGCTGCACTTAAAAAAATGGGTCGTCCCATTGAAAGTATTCGGCAGGGTGCCAAAGGTTTATTAGATCCTAACGATTGGCGTTTAGTGCAAAAAAGTTCCGAGGGTTTACGCTATACGCCATTAGCCACTAAAAAAGGTAAACGTATGGGTGTCCGAGATTTTATACGGGATACCCTTAAGCTCTACCCTCATAATTTAATTGTTCGCACACACGCACTGGCAACTCGCGTTTTATTAAATGAGGCTAACGAGGCAATTGGTATTGAATACGATCAGGGTCAGCATTTGTATGCTGCAGACCCTCGGTTTAGTGCAAGTCAGGCATCAGTAACCCATCACGTGTTCTGCAAAAAAGAAGTGATCTTATCGGGTGGCGCATTTAATACCCCACAACTTTTAATGTTGTCGGGTATTGGACCCAAAGAAGAGCTCGATCGACATGGCATAACGACCAAAGTTGATTTGCCCGGCGTCGGTCGTAACCTTCAAGACCGTTATGAGGTGGGCGTTGTTAGCGAGATGAAAAAACCTTTTTCATTACTTGAGGGTTCTACCTTTCGTGCACCTGCGCCCGGCGAGAGTCCTGACCCTCAGTTTATGGCTTGGTTAGAAGGTAAGGGTGTCTATACGACTAATGGTGCTGTCCTTGCCGCTGTTATTAAATCGGCTCCCGAGCGCGCCGAGCCAGACCTTTTTATTTTTGCTCTAGCGGGGAATTTTTATGGTTATTTCCCTGGCTATTCAAAAATTATTACCGAAGGGGCTAAATATTTTACGTGGGCTATTTTAAAAGCGCATACCAATAATTCTGCTGGTCGTGTAACTCTCAAATCGAGCAGTGCAAGAGATACGCCAGAGATTAATTTTCATTATTTCGATGAGGGTAATGATAGTTCCGGTGAAGATCTGGAATCGGTTATTAATGGTGTTGAGTTTGTTCGCCATATGACAGACGCCGCAAAAAACGTGATTAAGGAGGAGGTTATTCCTGGTGCAGCCGTAAATACACGCGAAGAAATTGGCCAATTCATCAAGGACAACGCATGGGGTCATCATGCTTCGTGTACTTGCAAAATAGGTGCTGATGACGACCCCATGGCGGTGCTTGATAGCCAGTTTAGAGTGCGTGGCGTTAAAAACTTACGTGTGGTTGATGCGTCTATATTTCCAAAAATCCCCGGATTTTTTATCGTCTCTTGTGTGTATATGATTAGCGAAAAAGCGGCAGATGTTATTTTGCAGGCGCATCGTTAAATACTGATAGGCAGTATTTGGTGCACAGGGATGTACTGCAAAAAATACTGTTAATGAATATAGATATTGTTTGATAAGAATAAATATAACGAAAAATCATCTCAAAAAAATCATATCGAACCTTTTTTCCTATTTTAATTAGAGCTAGAACTATGACTGATCATTCTATTTACGATCAAGACGCGGTTATCTCTGCCGAAAAAGCCTATATCGAAAAAAATCGTACCCGTGCGGGTATAGACGGTGATAATTATTGTGGCTTAGCTATATCTGGCGGAGGTATCCGTTCTTCTTCTTTTGCTTTGGGCGTTATTCAAGCCTTGGTGCGCGCCAATATTTTAAAAAAAATGGATTACCTTTCTACGTCGTCAGGCGGTGGGTATTTAGGGGCTTCATTGACATGGTTTTTACGACAAGGCCTCGATAACGGCGATGCAGCAGGGGTGGATCCGAAGAATTTCCCCTTGGGAGCGCCTAACAAACCCTTAACCGATCCTCAAAATACAGCGCTCGATTATATTCGCCAGCACGGTAATTATTTGGCGCCCAGTAAATCCTTATCGCCCATATCGTTAATTGCAGTCATTATGCGCACCAGCCTTGTCTCACTACTGGCTTACTTTACGTTGTTATCAACCTTGATGTTGATTTTAATGAAGGCATATATTTTTGATCCTGTAACGCTGTTTGAGCCCTGGCTAAAATATCCTCCATCAGGATTTTTGCATTGGGTATTGGCTAATTATTTCTGTTTTTTTGCGGCTATTTTTATTGTTCTTTTTATTGTTCGGTGTTTGTGGTTTGCGCTATTTGCCGGAATCTCTTTTGCCTCTGATTTACGTTCGTATCCTGAGCGTACTACCGCTCAAAAACGCTTAGGCATGCTTTTGTCGGCTTTTATTGGATGTTTATTGGTGGGCACTATTCCACTTTTACATGAATGGCTTGATAACTTTATAAAGTCCCAGCATATGCAGGCGGGTGGATTAAGTGCGGCCTTAGGTTCCGTGGTCGGCTTTATTCAGTACGTTAGAACTAGGCGAGGTAATGGTGGCGGCATTATTAGTGGTGCTGGAATATTTATCGCGGCATTTTTAATTCTTTATGGTCTCGGTTATGCAGCTTATGCATTTAATGTTATTGCTGAGGACCATGAACAAGCGCGTTGGTTTTTTTTAGCGGGTGGTATATCGGCGTTTATCCTTAATTTTTTTGTGAATGTCAATTTTTTGGGATTGCATGCTATGTATCGCGATCGCTTGATGGAGGTTTTTTTACCCGGTAAAGATGCGGTAAAAAACAATCAATGGGGTCTGGCCAATGATGCCGATAAGGCTTTGCTGGAAGATATGTGTCAACAACCCAACGAAAGACCCTATCACCTGATTAATACCAATGTTGTGCTGAGCGATTCTGATATCTCGCGCTTTTGTAGTCGCGGTGGCGATAGTTTTTTATTGTCGCCCTTGTTTTGTGGTTCGGGCGCTACGGGCTGGGCGAAGACATCGGAATGGTTAAAGCCCGATCCTAAAAAAGATAAAAATAATAAAACGGCAGGCATGACATTAGCGTCGGCCATGGCAATTTCTGGCGCCTCGGTTAATCCCAATGCCGGTAATTCGGGTCGCGGCGCCAATCGCACAAAATTGGTTTCTACCTTATTAACTTTGCTCAATGTGCGTTTGGGCTATTGGGTCACGCACCCTAAATATTCACATTCCCGCTGGTTTAAACCTAATTTTATTAACCCTAGTTTGTGGGGTACATTTTTAGGTTCGGGGCTACATGAACGGCGCAAAGTATTGGAGTTAACGGATGGTGGACATTTTGATAATCTTGGCATTTACGAGCTTATCCGCCGAAAAGCTTCCCTTATTATTGTCGCCGACGGCGGTGCCGACCCCACATTTTCTTTTGATGATTTAGGCAATGCCGTTGAGAAAGTACGCGTTGATTTTGGGGTTAATATTCGGTTTTATGATGAGCACTATAACTTAGCTAATCTTCAGCCTAATAGCTATGGTAAGGAGTTAGTTGGCCAAGAGCGTTTTGGTTTTGCAAAACACAGTTTTGCAGTGGCAAGCATTCGTTATCCCGATGGAACCACGGGTCGGTTAATCTATTTAAAAGCTACGATGATAGAAAATCTCCCTGCCGATGTTTATAACTATCGCGCTTCACACCCGAGTTTTCCACACGAACCTACAGCCGATCAATTTTTTAATGAAATTCAAATTGAGGCATATCGTGAATTGGGGTATCAGTTGACGTGGAATATGTTAGAGAAAAATGGCACCACCATAGATGAAAAAATTTGGGAGCCTGCAAAAAATTTAGACGCTCTTAAAGATAAAAAGTCTTAAGGGTAAAAAGCCTTAAAGAGAAAAAATCTTAAAGCTACGCGTGGGTTAAATCTATTGTGGCGATAGCCGTATTTAACGGCGAAGTCATAACTCAACCGTTAATTTTACATTTGATTGATCGTTTTGGAGAAATACATGAAGTTTACGAATCGCCTAAGGTCAGTGACCATTTTACTCGGCGTGACAGGGATGATAGCCGGGTGTACAAAATTGCCCGACTATACCGCTACTGACGAAGTGCATTGGTTGAATCAAAATTGGAGTCCAGAGGTATGGAATGATTTTTACCACACGCCTCAAGGCACAAAAATCATGCCTTACGACTGGTTTGTTTCTCTTGAGCAGCCAACCATTAATTTAAATCCGTTTGGCAACAATGCATTATTTTTTGAAACTAATTATTTAGCGCGATTCGGATTTTTGCCGTCGGAATCAACACCGATTAATCCCGATGCTTTACCTGTTGGTATCGTAAAAGATACAGCATTTGTTGATCCAGTAACGCACCAATCGCAAGTTATTGCTGGCCTTACCTGCGCCGCTTGCCATACAGGACAGTTAAATATTCGAGACGAGCAACAAAAGTTAATTGGGCTGCGCGTTGATGGCGGCGCAGCTATGATCGATTTACAAACCTTTGAGGGAGAATTAGGTAAGGCTGTCGTATTTACAGGAAAAATACCTTTTCGATTTGATCGTTTTGCCCGCAGAGTACTTAAAGAAAATTACAACGCAAAAAATAAAGCCGTATTAAAAGAAGAATTTAATGCCTTTATAGATACCGGCCTTAAACAAAATAAATTAATCAAGCGTTTACACATATACCCCTTTCAGCCGGGTTATGGTCGTGTTGATGCGCTAAATCGTATTGCCAATCAGGTATTTGGCTTGCAGTTAGATGAAGCCAATATGCATGTCGCCGATGCCCCGGTGGCTTACCCGCATATTTGGGAAACGTCTTGGTTTGATTATGTGCAGTACAACAGTTCGGTACCGAATCCTTTATTGCGAAATATTGGTGAGTCTTTAGGTGTAATGTCGCCAGTGGTGATATCGGGCGATCCTGCTAATTGGTTTTCGACCGCGTCTGAAGTGGGCAATTTATATTTGATGGAACAATGGCTGGCTGGCGATGCGCCTTATCAAGGGTTAAAAGCGCCTATTTGGCCAGAGAAATATTTAGGGGCTATTGATGCCGCCAAAGCAAAAAAAGGCGCTGAGCTTTATGGTCAATATTGCGTAGCTTGCCACTTGCCGCCGAGTGATCAATTAGAAGCTGATTTCAATTCTGAAAATCCACAATATTGGATTGCGAAAAATACGCTTGGGCAACGCTTATTAAAAGTCAATCATATTGATATCCACGAAATAGGCACAGATCCACAGCAGGCCCAAGGTTTTGCTGATCGAACCGTTGATACGGGAGTGTTAGGTTTGGGCGTTATCAATGCTGGCGCGGCGTTAGATTTTGTCACTAAAAATATCGCTCTTAAATATTTTCGTGAAAACAATTTATCGCCAGAGGATCAGCTAAAAATAAGTAGTGGCCACGAAGTCGGTGCCGAATCTGCACAAGTAGTTACTGCCTATAAAGCGCGTCCTTTATCGGGCGTGTGGGCAACCCCGCCATTTTTACATAATGGGGCGGTGCCAACACTTTATGATTTATTGTCGCCAGTCAGTGAAAGACCTAACCAATTTAGTTTGGGCTCGGTGTTATTTGATGCTAAAAAAGTGGGTTATCAAATACAAAGCGCAAAAGGTCTTTATACCTTTGATACCACGTTAAAAGGCAATAGCCATAAAGGGCATGAGTTTAACGAGGGTAAAGGAGAGGGCATTATTGGGCCAAAATTATCTGAAGATGAACGTTGGCAATTAGTAGAGTATTTAAAAACGCTCTAAGGTGTTTAATACGTAATCTATTTATCTGTTCGCTGAATAGGCACGCAACGGATTTTTCGTACTCTGCTGGCACTAAGGGTTTAAATTGATAAATTTAAAGTTCAGTTATCAGCTAGTTCAGTAAAAGCGAGACCTACTCTGGTATTCATCGTTTGTAATCCTAATAAATCACAAACCAACCAAAAGCCGCTAAGTCCCCTGTAGCGGCTTTTTTATGCTCTAAAAATCTTAATCCTCCCATAAACCCAAACCGGAACACATTTTGCCATAGCCCCTGCAACAGACTTTTATTGTCAATGTTCAGGCGGTTACATGGCGATTACCCTTTTTCAACACCTTAAACAGGTGCCCAAAACGCTCACGCGCGACAAAGCAATGGCGAACGCGCGTTCGCTGTGGCATGGCAATTTAACCATTCCCATTTTGTTGTTAATGCTATTGGGCATGATGATTTTGCCCTTGCCGCCGTTTTTGTTGGATGCGTTTTTCTCGTTCAATATCGCCTTGTCCATCGTGGTGTTGTTGGTGAGTATTTACACCCTTAAACCTACCGATTTTGCGACCTTCCCAACCATTTTGCTGGTCGCCACTTTGTTGCGTTTGGCGCTTAACGTGGCGTCTACGCGGGTGGTGTTATTGGAAGGCCATAACGGTACGGCCGCCGCCGGTAAAGTGATCGAATCCTTTGGTGAAGTGGTGATTGGCGGCAACTTTGCGGTCGGTTTGGTGGTGTTTATTATCTTGGTGATCATCAACTTTGTGGTGGTGACTAAGGGGGCGGGGCGTATCTCTGAGGTGAGCGCGCGTTTTACCTTGGATGCGATGCCGGGCAAACAAATGGCGATTGATGCCGATTTAAACGCTGGTTTGATTAACCAAGACGAAGCCCGTACGCGCCGCGCCGAAGTTGCGCAAGAGGCCGACTTTTACGGCTCCATGGATGGTGCCAGTAAGTTTGTGCGCGGCGACTCGGTCGCCGGTATTTTGATTCTGTTTTTGAACGTGATCGGCGGCTTGATTGTGGGCATGGTGCAGCATTCAATGGAGTTTTCAAACGCACTGGAAGTTTATGTATTGCTGACCATTGGTGATGGTTTGGTGGCGCAAATTCCTTCGCTGCTACTGTCTATTGCCGCTGCCATTATGGTGACGCGCGTTAACAGCTCGGAAGATATGAACGATCAGGTCACGGGGCAGATGTTTGCATCGCCCAAAGCCTTGGGTGTGTCCTCGTTTATTTTGGCGGTTATGGGCAGTGTGCCCGGTATGCCGCATTTCCCCTTTTTAAGCTTGGCCGCCATTTGTGCTGGTCTCGCTTATTACATTCACTTTAAAAACTTGGACATTCAAGTGGTGGAAGAGGGCGACGCGCGTGCATTTAATGCACGGCCTATCAATGGCGACAGTGGTGGAGGCGGAGGCGGCGCGGCCCCCAGAAGTGCGTCCAGTGGCCAAATGCTCGAGCACAAAGCCAGCCCCGAAAATATCGAGGTCAGCTGGGACGATGTTAAGCCCGTCGATGTACTGGGCTTGGAAGTCGGTTATCGCTTGATTCCGCTAGTGGATAAAAACCAGCGCGGTGAGTTGTTAGGCCGTATTAAAGGCGTACGTAAAAAGCTCTCGCATGATGTGGGGTTTTTAATTCCGCCGGTGCATATTCGCGACAACCTCGATCTTTTACCTAACGCCTATCGCATCACCTTAATGGGCGTTGAGGTGGGCGAGGGCGAGGTGTTTGCCGACAAATTTATGGCGATTAATCCCGGCGAAGTATTTGGCCCGCTCAACGGCACGCCCACAAAAGATCCCGCTTTTGGTTTGGACGCCATCTGGATTGACGACAGCCAAAAAGAGCAAGCACAAACCTTAGGCTATACGGTAGTCGATACCTCAACCGTGGTGGCGACCCATTTAAACCAATTGATTTTTAAATATACCCACGAGCTAATCGGCCATGAAGACGCGCAAAAATGGCTGGATTTATTAGCCGAACAATCGCCCAAACTCGTTGAAGAGCTAGTGCCCAACAGCCTCTCGGTTAACCAGCTACTTAAAGTCTTGCAGAGTTTATTGCGCGAGCAAGTGAGTATTCGCGACAAGCGCTCGATAGCCGAAGCGCTTGCCGCCCACGCCGAAAAAAATACCGATATCAATGCCTTATGCAACTACGCGCGCGCCGCTTTGTCGCGCCAAATCGTGCAAAACATTATCGGCAACGAGCCTACCTTAAATGTTATTACCTTGGATGCATCGCTGGAACACTTGTTGCTACAGTCCCTTCAGCAAGCACAAAAAGTTGGCGCCGACCCTGCCAGTTTTATTGAGCCTAAGCTCGCCGAACGCTTGAATAATTCGTTAATTGAAGCCTCCGGAAAGCTATCGCAAGCGGGTGTTCCACAAGTGTTATTAGTGGCCGCACCGATCCGCGCGATGTTGGTAAAGTTTTCGCGCTTTAGCCTGCCGGATATGCATGTGCTGGGTTACAACGAAATTCCAGACAATAAAGAAATCGCCATCCAAGCCAGTGTGGGCGGTGATTTAAATAAAAGTTAAGTAAGCGTTCGAGCAGACGTTGATGGCGGCGTAAATCGTCATCAACACAATAGATGTAACGGTGGTGGAGGCAGTAATGACAGCGAAAAGATACCTAGCCAATGATATGAGTCGGGCACTGAAAAAAGTGCGCGAAGAGCTCGGTCCCGATGCCATCATTTTGTCGAGCAAGCGCGTGCCGCAAGGCGTAGAAATTGTAGCGACCTTAGACGTGGCTACGCCCTCGGCCGCGGCGGCCGCCAAACAACGTTTTGTTGACGCGTTTGATGAAGAGTATGACCAACCGTTAAACAGTGATACCGAATGGGGTGCGCATCATCAAGCCGAGCAAATCGCGGCGCAAACCCGCGTAAGCGCGATTGCCGAGCGCCCAAAAATGACCGAGCGCGCGCACACCGAACAAATGATGACCCCGCGCCCCGCGCCAGCATCGCGAGCTGCTGCAGCGACCTCAAATACGCGCACAACCACACAAAATACGCGCACAACCACACAAAATGCCGAACGTTTAGCCGAAGAAATTCAGCAAGCACACGAGCGCATGTTGGCCGCCAAAGCGCAAACCTCGGTTGCTAAAGCTCGAGCTCCGGTTGTCAATACGCCGTCAGTCTCGGCGAGTTTTTCGCGCTTAGATCTGCCGCTTAATACTGCCTCTTCGCAAAATACCCTCTCGTCCTTACAAAATACTATCTCGTCCCCACAAAATACTATGGCCCACAATCGCCAAGTGGCGGGTTTTGCCGAGCAGGTGAGGGCGCGTGGTATCGACGACCAACGCGATCATCTTGATCAGAACAAGCTGCATTCCTTGTACGATGAAATCGCCGAAATGCGCATGATGCTCGAAGAGCAGTTATGGCAAAAACAGTACAGCGCCACACCAGCAGACTCAAAATTAACGGGTCGTGCCAAACAGCTGGCCAATCAATTGGCGCAGCTAGGCTTGCCACAAACCATGATCCAAGAGCTTTTAGTTTGCGCCAACGATGCCGAGCGCTTGCCCAATTGCTGGCGTAAATCGCTGGTGATGTTGGCGCAACGCATCCCGATTGATGTCAGTGACCCTATCGAAAAAGGCGGGCGTTTTGCGTTTGTGGGGCCAACGGGCGTGGGTAAAACCACCACCATCGCCAAGCTCGCGGCGCGCTACGTGTTAAACCACGGGCGTGGCAAAGTCGCGATTGTGACCACCGATACCTACCGCGTCGGCGCTCACGATCAGCTCAAAGCCTTGGGCCGTATTCTGCAAGTACCGGTGCGGGTGATCTCAGGCGAAGATCAATTGGCGGCGGTGCTTACCAGTCTCAAACAATATCCGCTGGTGCTTATCGACACCGCTGGATTTCGCCAAGGCGATACCAAATTAGCCCAGCAAGAAGCACTGCTGGATGCCTGCGACAAGGTGCAGCGCATTCTCGTTTTAGCCGCCAACAGCCAGCAGCAAATTTTAAAAGCGTCGCTACATGCCTACAGCGGACGAAACTTAAGGGGCTGCATTTTTACCAAACTCGATGAATGCGCCAGTTTAGGTGAAGCCTTTGGCGCGGTATGCAGCACCGATACACCCTTACTTTATTCGGCGGCAGGGCAAGAAATCCCCGACGATATACACATAGTCTCGGCCACCGACTTAATTGCCCAAGCCGTTAAATTGGCGCGCCAAAACGAAGGTGGTTTGGTTTCAAGCCTTGGCGCTGTAACGGGCAGCGTGTGATTTTGCGCTTAAGGTGGGTTTAAACATTACGCTTTTTAATACTTAAGTCTGAGATTTTTTGCAGCTTTTAAGTGAGCTTCTATACTTTACAAGATGCGGTTTTAAGCCCTGTTTTGGCCGCATCGCTTAACTATTAATAAGGATTCAAAGTCCATGAGCAGTCATCCTGTAAAAGTTATTGCTATTACTGGCGGTAAAGGCGGCGTTGGTAAAACCAACGTGTCGGTCAATCTTGGCGTCGCTTTAGCCGAAATGCGTCGACGCGTGGTTTTATTGGATGCCGACTTAGGCTTGGCCAACGTCGATTTATTGCTGGGGCTAAAAGCGCAATTTACCTTAGCCGACGTTTTAAGTGGCAAACGCACGCTAGAGCAAGTGATGCTGCACGGGCCGTCTGGCTTAAAAATCATTCCAGCGGCCTCGGGCGTGCAAAAAATGGCCGCCTTATCGCCCGCCGAACATGCTGGCATCATCCACGCGTTTAGCGAGTTGGGCGATCAAATGGACGTGTTATTGATCGATACCGCCGCGGGCATATCCGATACCGTGGTGAGTTTTGTACGCGCCGCACAAGAAGCGATTGTGGTGGTCTGCGACGAGCCATCGTCCATTACCGATGCCTACGCCTTAATGAAGGTACTTAACAAAGATCACGGTGTTATGCGTTTTCGGGTGCTCGCCAACATGACTCGCACCCAGCAAGAAGGCCAAAAGCTCTTTGTTAAACTGAATGCCGTGTGCGAGCGTTTTTTGGAAGCCTCAATTCATTATATTGGCGCAATTCCCTTTGATGAAAATGTCCGTAAAGCCGTACAAGCGCGCAAAGCACTGATTGAATTTGCCCCGCGCAGCAAAGCCTCACAAGCGCTGCGTGAGATTGCCGAAAAAATTGATCAACTGCCCGTACAGCGCAACGCCAAAGGACATCTCGAATTCTTTTTCGAGCGCTTATTATCCGTTAGCGGCCAAAACTAATTAAGCCCTTACCCGTGTATCCCGCTGCGCCAGCAAAGCCCGACATCAATGTCGAAGATTATGCGTACCTTGTTAAACGCATTGCCTATCACATGATTGCGCGTATGCCCGCCTCGATTCAGGTTGATGACTTGATTCAGGCCGGCATGATTGGTTTATTAGAAGCGGTGCAAAAATTTCAAGATGATAAAGGCGCGGTTTTTGAAACCTACGCCGGTATCCGCATACGCGGCGCCATAGTCGATGAAATGCGCCGTGGTGATTGGGTGCCGCGCTCGGTGCACCGCAACTCGCGCCGCATTAATCAAGCGGTTGCCCATATCGAAGCGACCACTGGCTGCGATGCCAGCGATACGCAGGTGGCCGAGCTGCTAGAGCTCAGTATTGATGATTACCACCACATGGCACGCGACTGCGCCAACACTAAATTATTTAGCTACGAAGATACCTTTGATGAAGAAGGGGACGAGCTGCTGACCTCTGAGGATTCTCGCCAGCATCAAAACCCTGCCGATAGTGTGCAGCGTGCCGCGTTAAAAAGTGCCTTAACCCAAGTTATCTCTGGCCTTAAAGAGCGTGAGCAATTAGTGCTTAGCCTTTATTACGAGCAAGAATTAAATTTAAAAGAGATTGGCAAAATATTAGAAGTGACTGAATCGCGTGTTAGCCAATTATTGAGTCAGGCCACTTTACGTATTCGATCGCGGATGAATGGTTGGCAATCTAACGAAGAATAAAAAAGGCCCATATCAAACTGGCTAGCCACGCGCGACCGACTAGACTTGGTTTAGATGAAAAAAACCTAAGTACGCGCAATCTGTTTGTACTGGGTTAAGGACTCTCAATAATCACGATGATGTTTTTATGCATAGATTTTGAAACAGCCTTTTAATAGTTTTTTAAAACGTGCTTTTATTTATTTGTCTCATACTCTGTGATCAATAAACATAAGCGATATAACCGCTTAAAAATTTTTTAGTGCAAGAGGGATTTTCGCGCAGGTGAAAAACGTTATTGCAAAAAGATTTTTACAGTGTGTAAATCTGGCTTAACGCCAAAGTTAGACTGTTTGTGGAGGTTACATTGGACAAGAATATGAAAATCCTCATTGTTGATGACTTTTCAACCATGCGTAGGATCATAAAAAATCTGCTCAGGGATTTGGGGTTTACCAATACGCAAGAAGCGGACGATGGCGCCACTGCCTTGCCCATGCTAAAAGCCGGCGATTTTGATTTTTTGGTGACCGACTGGAATATGCCTGGCATGACCGGTATCGAGTTACTTAAGCATGTGCGTGCCGACGAAAGGCTAGTCAAATTGCCGGTGTTAATGGTGACCGCCGAAGCTAAGCGCGATCAAATTATCGAAGCGGCACAAGCGGGCGTAAATGGTTATGTCGTCAAACCATTTACGGCACAAGTGCTTAAAGAAAAAATAGATAAGATTTTTGAACGTGTGGGTTAATAGTCTAAGCCTGTATTAAAAATCAACATAGATAACAATAAAAAGGTGAATAGCTAAGGCTGTTGGAGTAACTGAAATTATGGAATCAACAGACAATTGGCACCAAAACGAGCGTTTTTTAGGTGAACTCAAAGAACGTTCTGGCTTACTTATAGAGCAATTACAAGATAATAATTTCGAGCAAGCATCCGATGTTATTCGTTCCATTATGGATTCGCGCGATCAGCATTTATTTAATTCGGTTGGGCAATTAACACGCGCCTTACACAATGCTATCGTCAATTTTAATGTCGATTCTGACGTGGTGAAGGCAGGCCTTGAGCGTAACGGCGATAGCGAAATTAGAGATGCATCTGATCGTTTGAATTACGTGATTAAAATGACTCAAGAAGCTGCCGAAAAAACGATGGACCGGGTTGAGATCGCGGCGCCTATTGCACAATCTTTAGGGCAAGAAGCTAAAAAACTAAAAGATGAATGGGATCGTTTGCGACGAAGAGAAGTGAGCAAAGAAGAGTTTGCCGAGCTGTACACCCGTATCGATGGTTTTTTATTGCAGATGACGCTCGGCGCCGATGCGCTGAATGACAACCTTCAAGCCATTATTTTAGAACAAGGTTTTCAGGATTTAACCGGGCAAGTTCTTAAAAAAGTGATTGGTCTTGTGACTGATGTTGAAAATGAACTCGTTAATTTAATGCGTATTGCCGGTCAGGTCGAAAAAGTGACTGGTGTTTATCGCGAAGATGTAGTGACTAAAAATGTACAGCCTATTAAAAAAGGTTGCGAAGCCGAAGGGCCTCAAATTCATGCGCAGCTGCGCGATGATGTCGTTAACGGGCAAGATGATGTTGACGATTTATTATCGAGCTTAGGCTTTTAAGGAGCGCTTATGTCGTTTGGTGAAGATGAAGAGATACTCCAAGATTTTCTGGTAGAAGCCGGTGAGATTCTTGATCAATTATCAGAGCAATTGGTTGAGCTGGAACAGCGTCCCGACGATAAAAATTTACTCAATGCCATTTTTCGAGGTTTCCACACGGTTAAAGGCGGCGCGGGTTTTTTACAATTAAATAACATGGTGACCTGTTGCCATCTCACCGAAAATCTCTTCGATATTTTGCGCAACGGCAAGCGCCCAGTAACGTCCGAATTAATGGATGTCGTTTTACAGGCATTAGATACGATCAATGCACAATTTGATGATGTACAGCATCGTCGTGAGCCAAAAGATCCACCGCAACTTTTAGTTGATCGCTTGGAGCGTTTGGTGTCTTGTGCCGATCTTGCCGAAGCCGCTTCATCAACGCTTGAAAATATTATCGCTACGTCTTCTGGTGACATGGCGCAAGCACCTGCGGTGGCCGTATCCGATAGCCGCTTGAGTCTCACCGACGAAGAATATCAGTCTTATATTGATGCCATTGCCGACAAGCCTCATCAGGTCCCAGCACCTACAGACAGTAAACCTGCGCTGTCCAATGATGAAATTTCTGAAGACGAATTCGAGCATTTATTGGATCAGTTGCATGGTAAAGGTGCCGCACCCAGCGCGGCTAGTCTAAACGCTGCAGCGTTAAGTCGTAGCGTCGCAGAGGGTCAGGCTGAATCATCGAAAAAAATCGAAGCACCGAAAAAAACCGAAGTACCGAAAAAAGCTGCCGCAGTGACGGTTAAAGATACGTCCAGTGATGAAATATCAGAAGACGAATTTGAAGCTTTATTAGATCAATTACACGGTTCGGGCAAGGGGCCTACGGCGAGCATTAAAACCACAGCTATAAATGAAAAAACCACAGCTATAAATGAAAAAACTACAGCGACAAATGAAAAAACTACAGCGATAAGTGAAAAAACTACGGCGCCAGTGCAGCCTGCAGCGCCTAGCAGTGATTTAATTAGCGATAGTGAGTTTGAAGATTTATTGGATCAATTACATGGTGTCGGTAAAGGCCCAACGGTGACGGCTGCAGTGGATAAAACGGCCATCCACAGCGAGCCTGTACAGCCAAAATCAATAGCGGCCAAAGAGTCTAGCGCCAAACCAGTTTTGGCCAATGTCACACCAATTTCTCGCGCTGTGCCCGAGGTACCGCAACCTCAAGAAGCTGCGGCGAGTACAGCGGTCGCCGCAGAAACGACGGTGCGGGTCGATACTCAGCGTCTTGACGATATTATGAATATGGTCGGCGAACTGGTTTTAGTGCGCAATCGGCTGGTGCGCCTTGGTACCGACTCCAGTAATGAAGCGTTGTCCAAAGCCGTTGCTAACCTTGATGTAGTCACCGCCGATTTACAAACAGCGGTGATGAAAACACGCATGCAGCCGATCAAAAAAGTATTTGGTCGTTTCCCGCGAGTCGTACGCGATTTGGCGCGCAATCTAAAAAAAGAAATTAATTTGGAGTTGGTGGGCGAAGAAACCGATCTCGATAAAAACTTGGTAGAAGCACTTGCCGATCCCTTAGTGCATTTGGTGCGCAACAGTGTTGACCACGGCATCGAATTGCCCGCCGTGCGTGAACAAAAAGGTAAACCGCGCATTGGTTTAGTGACTTTGGCCGCCGAACAAGAAGGCGACCATATTTTGTTGTCCATAACCGACGATGGCGGTGGCATGGATCCCATGCTGTTGCGCTCTAAAGCCGTCGAAAAAGGCATTATGGATAGCGACGCTGCCGCGCGTTTATCCGATATCGAAGCTTTTAATTTAATTTTTGCACCCGGCTTTTCGACCAAAACAGAAATATCGGATGTTTCTGGGCGCGGTGTCGGCATGGATGTGGTCAAGACCAAAATCAGCCAATTAAATGGCTCTATCGAAATTAAATCGGTATTGGGCGAGGGTACACGTATCGCGATTAAAGTACCTTTAACACTCGCGATTATGCCCACCTTAATGATTATGTTAGATAAGCAAACTTTTGCATTGCCACTGATGAATGTGAATGAGATTTTCCATATGGATTTAAGGCGCACGCATGTAGTTGATGGGCAAGAGTGCGTCACGATTCGCGATAAAGCGATTCCCATTTTTCATCTCAAACGTTGGTTAGTTAAACGCCCCATGTTGGTCGATAAACCACAAGAAGGACATGTGGTGATTGTCAGTGTTGGCGCGCGCCGCGTAGGTTTTATTGTTGATCAATTAATTGGCCAAGAAGAAGTGGTGATTAAGCCTTTGGGGCGAATGCTGCAGGGGACACCCGGAATGTCTGGCGCTACGATTACCGGCGATGGAACCATCGCATTAATTTTAGATGTGCCAAGCATGTTAACTAAATATGTGGGTGCTATTTAGGGGCGTCATTTTGTTAGAGGTGTCATTTTGGCCTATACGGTTTTAATTGTTGATGACTCGAGTTTTTTTCAGCAGCGTCTGAAAGATATCGTAAATAGTAGCGCCGAATTAAAAGTAATTGGCATTGCTTCTAATGGTCAAGAAGCGATTGAAATGGCCGATAAATTAAAGCCCGATGTTATTACTATGGATTACGAAATGCCGATGTTAGATGGTGTTTCGGCCGTGAAAGCCATTTTGGTAAAACGCCAAGTGCCTATTGTGATGTTGTCGTCGCTAACCTTTGAAGGCGCCCGCATCACTTTGGACGCATTAGCGGCGGGTGCTGTTGATTTTATTCCTAAAAACTTTTCTGAAATTTCCCAAAATTCGAGCACACTAAAGAAAAGAATTCACACCACTTTAATTACGTTTGCACGGCAATTTAAAGCGCAAGCAATCGCCGATCAGCGCTACAGCCATGAGCCAAATACCATTGCACAAAATACCGTTGCACAAAATACCGTAACGACTAGCGCTCGTTCAGCGCCTTTTTCGTCGCCTCTCGTTTCTGGTGCGGGCCTCGATAAACACTATTCCAGCAGCAATCTGTTGCGAGCATCGCCTACCGTTTTATCGGCAACGGACAGTAAAAATAACGACAACGCGGCAGACGTCTATTTACCGCGCAATGCAACAATCTTAGTGATTGGCGCTTCAACGGGTGGCCCAGTTGCGGTACACAAAGTATTAGAGGGCTTACCGGCTGGTTTTGCGTTGCCCATTGTGGTGATTCAACATATGCCCGAAAATTTCACCAAAGCCTTGGCGGAACGTTTAGATCGGGTGTGTGCCTTGCGTGCAAAAGAAGCTGAAAACGGCGATAAATTAATACCTGGCTTAGTATTGGTAGCGCCGGGTGGCCAGCAATTAATGTTTGATCCACACAATAAAGGCGCCATTAAAATATTACCGGGCGATGACCGTGTGAGTTATAAACCTTCGGTCGATATTGCGTTGGCTTCGGTTGCCAATGCTTTTGGTCAACAGGCTTTTGCCATTATTTTAACGGGCATGGGTGCAGATGGTTGTGAAGGCGCCAAAATTTTAAAACAAAAAGGCGGCGTGCTTTGGAGCCAAAATAAAGATTCGTGTGTGGTCTATGGCATGCCGAAAGCTGTCGCTGATGCGGGATTAAGTGATTGCGTATTAAACTTAGAAGCGATGGGTGCGGCCTTAAGCAGGCGGAGATAATATGGATGGCTTAACGTTTCTCGGCATCATCATTGCGTTTGCGGCAGTTATTGGTGGTAATTATTTAGAGGGCGGCGCTTGGCATTTATTATTGAATGGCCCCGCCGCATTAATTGTTTTAGGCGGCACTATTGGCGCTGCGATTATTCAAACGCCAAAATCCCATTTAATCCGTGCGTTAAGTTTATTTTTTTGGATGATTAAACCTCCAAAAATTCTTCATAAAACCACCATCAACCAATTTATAAATTGGGCCAATATTGCGCGCAAACGTGGGCTATTGGGTTTGGATTCTGTTATTAGCAGCGAAAAAAATCTTTTTGTAAAAAAAGGTTTGCAAATGTTGGTCGATGGCGTAGCAGCTGACAAAATTCGTCGAATTTTAGAGCACGATATCGAATTACTGCGCGAGCGCGACCAGAGTGCCGCCAGTTTTTACGAAAGCATGGGCGGCTATGCACCTACTATCGGCATTATTGGTGCGGTGATTGGTTTAATTCATGTGATGGGGCATATCGGTAATCCCGAAGCACTTGGCCCAGCATTGGCGATTGCTTTTTTGGCGACGCTTTATGGCGTTTCTTTTGCGAATTTATTGTGTTTACCGGTAGCCAATAAATTGCGCGCCCATATTGATCGTTATGCGGTGTGGCAGCATTTAGTGGTTGAGGGCATGGTGGCCATTGCCGACGGCGAAAACCCCAAAAATATCGACGCTAAATTAAGTGGTTATCATTTTTAATATACCTGCTGAATATTTAGAGACCCTAAGGTTATGGCAAATAGACATCAACAATTAGCAATACGTAACTTCG
>JAXHOG010000005.1:0-11139 GCA_034519605.1 Marinagarivorans sp. | reverse complement strand
TTTCTTGTGATAATGCGGCAAAAACTTCACCCGCTTTTTCGTAATTTCCTGCGCGCCTGCTGCACATAAGCCAAGCCTCAATTTAGCCCAATCTAATGGCTTGGTTTCCAACACATGCAGATATAACTTTTCAGCTTTATTGAGTTGGATCGTATTCAATAAATAACTCGCCCAAAAAACTTTTGCGCAACTTAAAGAAGCTTTACCTTTAGCTAAGACGATTTTGGTTAATAAATCCATGGCTAAATTGGGATCATTATTTTCGAGCGCTTTATAGGCGGGACGTAAAACTTCCCGCTGATCTAATAAACCGACCAATGCGACGATCTAACATCTGCGCATTAATAGGCTTGGCAAGATAATCGTCGGGCGTGCAGTCGTAAGCCGCCATAACAGCTTGCTTTGATACATCGGCCGAAATCAAAAACAAATAACGATTCGCGATCAATTAACTGATGGTGTCGTAGTGACTCCAATACGCGTTGGCCATTTTTACCAGGGCCTAAATCGTAATCGCACAAAATAACATCGAATTTTTTTCGGCGGCACACATCCAGAGCCTCGGCACCATTGCCCGCCATAGCAACTTGAGAGGCGCCAAGCGACGTCAGCATGCTAGTGACCGTCGAGCGAAAACTATTAAAGTCATCGACGACTAAAAAAGTTAATTTCTTATGGCTAAAACCCGTCATGCGCTTCTCCTTAACTACAGATCTAAGTCTAGCCAATATAGAGTGCGCTGCTTATGTAAATGAACAGCTAAAACCACCTGTTATCGACCTGTCATTTACCGGCGTAAAGCAAAACAATTAATCGCCAAAAGACTGGGCACTAGCGGCGCCACCTGCGCCAAGCCCGCCACAAGATAATTAAATGACAGCTAAATACAAAATACAAAAAAGCGTCAAAAAAACAACCCAGACAACACTGCCAATAGTTTTTATAATTTTTAAAATGAGGAGGGTTTTACGCAAAAAACCCTATTGTTTACAAATTTATAAACAGCCGTAACTTAGCCAAAAATTAAAGTTTTTCCATTAATAAAAAAATAAAAAAGCTATAAAAAAACCACTAATCTATAACGCTTTCCGACCAGTGGCCGCGACTAAAAAAAACAAAACCAACTATAGTAATTAAAGAGATGCCCGATTGCAGAGCGAGGAATGAAACCGTGACAACTACCTGCCAATATTTTGCAGATGCTGGAAACTAACAATATTCATTATCAGTTACGTAACGCACTGCCCCAGCAGCCTGCTAGTTCATTTAGCCCGCAAGGCTGTTTGGTTAAATCGTTACTGTTAAAAGACAACCAAGCGCCAAGTACAGATTTTATTGCCTTGGGATCATATTTTAAATTTAGAAGCCGTGAGTACGAGCTTCAGCCGGGATTTGCGTGCGATAGATGCCAGCGAACTGCGCGAGATATTGGAAAAAGTGGCTTATCGGCAGTGCCCGCAATCCCGCAATGGAATAGCCGCACTACGCTAGTCGATAGCTCATTATTAGAATTTGGCACCTTGTGGTTAGAAACCGGTGATCAGGAGCAAATGCTCGAAGTCAAACGCGACGATTTTTACGACATGGTAAAAACCCTCAACATAGGCCGTATTTGCAGCAAAGAAGCCCGAGCTTCCAGAAGATAGTGCATCAGACAAAGTGCAAATTTCGGCGTCGGTACAGCGTTTTTTTCAACTTCGCATCAAGCCCCGTTTAGAAGACACACTCGAACTACCGCCATTGCCCGAAACCGCCCGCAAAATTATCAAACTACGCGCTAATCCCGATGCCGACATCAGTGATTCTCACCGAAATTGTCGAGCTTGATCCTTCGCACTCGCGGCACAAGTTGTGAGCTGGGCGGCGTCACCCTATTACTCGGCACCCGGCAAAATAAAATCGGTGCACGATGCCATAGTGCGTGTACTGGGTTTTGATATGGTACTTAACCTAGCGTTGGGTTTAGCGCTGGGTAAAACCATAAATGTCAGTATCATGAGTGACAAACAAGTAGCCGCTTACTGGAAACACGCTGTCTGCATTGCCGCAGCGATAGAAGGTTTGGTTACTAGCATCTCCCGCGAACATCGTCCTGCATTTGGCATGAGTTACTTATCGGGCTTGTTAAGTAACTTTGGCGAGTTGATTCTCGCCGATGTTTTTCCACCTTATTACAGCAACATCGCACGCCATACTGAAGCCAACTCCCATATTCCAGGCCATGCCGTTTGAGCAGCATCTATTGGGTGTGAGTAGCTGCCAAATTACCAGTTGGTTACTGGAAATATGGAATATGCCGAATGAAGTCGTTATCGCTTTGCGCCAACAGCACAACCCCAGCTACCAAGGTGAACATGCCGTTTACGCGAATTTAATTTTTATTGCCGAGCAACTGCTTGCGCGTCGGGGCGAAGGTAAAAACGCCCCGCAGCCAATCCCCAAAAAGATGTTTGAAAGATTGCATTTAGATCCAGAAACCGCCGAGATCACCATTAACAATGTCTTGCAGTCACGCGCCGAGTTGGACAGTATTGCCGCAAAGATGATGGGCTAACGCGCAGCTTATGCAAACAGCATAATAACCATGCAGGCACCAAAAATTGGCGTTAAGTAAGGTTTTCGCGCGTTAGCCTAAGATAGAAAAACAAAAAAACAAGCTTAAAAAAATGCCGCTTAACTTAAGGTTATGCGGCATTTTTTATGTGTGCGGTAGTCTATTGCTTTAGCTCACGTCCGCTATTGGGTGGGTGTGATATCCAAAATAATACTTTTCACTTTATAGCGCGCGTCTAATGCGGGCTGCTCGTTTAAGAGCTTATTTTTATCTAATTTAGGGCCCATATAAACGCGATAAACGCGCCCTTTAGCAATATCGGCGGCACGCACAAAAGCGGGATGCTTATCGGCGATGAGCTGATCTCTTAATTGGTTCGCTTTGAGCTCTTCGGTATAGCTGACCAGCTGCAACACCCAACCTCTGGGCACGCCATTATTATTTAATACACTTGGCTGAACGGTAGGGGTTGTGACGAGTGGGGTTGTCGATGTCGATGCTGACGTGACCTCGACGTCGTTGCCAACGTCATCGCCCTCATTACTGGGGATTAGCATTTTCGTAGGTGCTGGTGCAGGTGATGCCACTACCGGAGGCTCAGCCACAGTGATGGGCTCCATGGTAATACTGGGTGCCTGCGATATTTGGGTTTGATTATCAACGGGGTCGATTTTTGGGCGATCAAACAATGTGGGGATAAAAATAACGGCTATAGCCAGTAATACAATTGCACCAATCAAGCGCTGTTTTAAACCATCATTCATAACTGCCTCCACTATTGATAACGAATCCATTCATTATCCTAGAAACCGCCGTTGAATCACCAAAGTCTGCGCAATCCCTTGACGCGCCTAGCAAACGTTAAAAATTTGAACAACCCATAAGGTTGCCCGGCATTTTTAACATTCACTATTCACATCAAGGGCTTACACATCTTTTTGGCGCTCAACTGAGGTTTCTAGGATTATTGATATCTACCGCTCAATGACGATTTTTGCGGGAATTAACAGAATCTACAGCCGGTGTAGCGACCACACCGAGGGCCTCGGTAACAGTAAAAAAGGAGCCGAAAACCACCACGGGTAAAACCCCTGGCATTGCAGTTATGGCTAAGGGTGTAAGCGTGTTTGCCACCGTCTGCCCCGCCACAACTTGGGCAGCAGGAACCTGTAAACGCTGTGTTAATAATTGCGCTAGATATCTACTTTTTGCAGCGCGTGAATTCCCCTCCAATTCAACGCAGTGCCACTGCTGCACTAAAGGTACTAGCGGCTGCAAGGCGCCCTCAAGGTCTTTATCGGCCATCATCGCGACCACGGCGATGATTTTATGGAGGCCACGTTCGCGCAATAGTTGCGCCAGCAATGTGCTAGCAGCCGGATTGTGGGCAACATCGAGAATGACCATTTGCGCGCCGTGCTGCACAATCTGCATGCGCCCCATCAAGCGTATATCGGCCAATAGCGCGGGCAAAGATTCTGCGGGGGGTAAAACATTCAGCAAGGCACACACTTCTAAAGCCGCGACTACGCTGGGGCGAGGTAAAACGATTTGCGCTAAATCGAGGGTGTCGTGCTCACCTAAAGCCAGAGTTTGGCGCAACGCTGGGCTTGGCGAAAAACCGAAATCATCCAGTAATTTAAAATCTTGCCCTAACCACAAACTTGGGCAGTGAAGGTTTTTGGCGTGTTCAATAACCGACACTGGCGGATTGGGATCGCTGCAAATCAGCGGTTTGCCAGCGCGGCAAATGCCGGCTTTTTCGCGGCCAATATCTTCACGATTATTGCCCAGCCACGCTTCGTGATCTATTGCAATAGAGGTAATAACGGCAACATCCGGCGCGATAATATTGACGGCATCTAAGCGTCCACCTAAACCCACTTCCAACACCCAAAAATCCAGCGTACGGTCGTTAAAAATTACCATCGCGGCCAAGGTACCGTATTCAAAATAGGTTAAGGAGATGCCTTCACAAGCGTGATAAATACGCTCAAATGCGTCGATCAGCAAGGCGTCACCAACCGCTTCACCCTGTAGGCGAATACGCTCGTTGTAGTGCAAAAAATGCGGTGAAGTATAAGCACCAAAACGCTGATGACTGGCGGCCAACAAGGCCTCCAGCGCAGCCACGCAACTGCCTTTGCCATTGGTGCCCGCAATAGTGATGACTTGTGCCTTGGGCTGCAAAACACCCAAGCGTTCGGCCACGGTGCGAACGCGGTCAAGACCTAAATCAATAGCCGAGGGATGGTGGCTTTCTTGCCATGCCAACCACTCGGCGAGTGTTGCAAAGGGTGGATACATTAGGCAGCCGGTTGCGCTTGACGGGTAAATTTGGCCATTAAGCGGGCAACCGTATCGCGCATATCACTGCGGTGAATAATCATATCGATGGCGCCATGCTCCAACAAAAACTCGGCACGCTGAAAGCCCTTAGGCAATTTTTGGCGAATGGTTTGTTCAATAATATTGGGGCCAGCAAAGCCTGCCCGAGCACCTGGCTCACAAGCATTGATATCGCCCAACAGCGCCAAACTGGCCGACACCCCCCCATAAACTGGGTCGGTCATAATGGAAAAATACGGCACGCCTTGTTGTTTCATGCGCTCGATAACCGCGCTGGTTTTAGCCATTTGCATCAGCGAAATTAACGCCTCTTGCATGCGCGCGCCACCTGTGGCCGAAAAACACACCAAGGGAATGCCTTCTTCTAAGGCTTTATTGGCGGCGCGGGTGAATTTTTCGCCCACCACATAACCCATCGAGCCGCCGTGGAATTCAAACTCAAAGGCGACTACAACAACAGGCATACCCTTGAGCAAGCCTTTCATGGCGATAAGTGCATCTTTTTCGCCGGTTTTCTTTTGCGCTTCGATAAGACGATCTTTGTATTTTTTAACGTCTTTAAATTTTAAGCGGTCTAGGGGTAGCACGTCGGTCGCCAACTCTTCGCGGCATTCTTTGTCGAGAAATAAATCGAGGCGACGACGGGCGCCAATGCGCATGTGATGGTCACATTTTGGGCACACTTCGAGATTTTTTTCGAGCTCGGGGCGGTAGAGCACGGCACTGCATTTAGCACAGTTTTGCCATAATCCCTCAGGGACAGAACTTGCCGTATTTTTGCGTTCTTCCGAACGAACAACTTTGGGGACGATTTTATCGAACCAACTCATAATTATTCTCTCTTGCCGCGTGGGCTTTGCTAAGACTAGGCGCCAGTGGCGGACGTGTTACTTAGACTTTTTCGATTAAAAATATCGGTTAAAAAGCTCGGTTAAGCGGTGCGCGCTAGGCTCACCTAGGATCAGCGCATTAATGATCAAGACCTTGACGAATCTCGGCAACTTTGGCACCCACTCGGGCGGCAATATCGACGGCACTGCCTTCGGTCATCAAGGCAACCAAACTGCTGCCAATCACGGCGCCATCGGCGCATTGGCTGGCTGCTTTAGCGCTGGCGCCATCTTTAATACCAAAACCGACCATTACAGGCAGTTTTGTGGTGGCGCGAATCTCGGCCACTTTGGCCTCTACCGATGCAATATCTAAATTACCGGCTCCGGTCACGCCTTTAAGCGATACGTAATAAATAAAACCCGATGCCATCGCGGTGATATGCGCGATGCGCGCAGTTGCCGTTGTGGGCGCAATCAAAAAGATGTTCTCGATACCCGCCGCTTTTAGCTCAACATCAAAATCGGCAGATTCTTCGGGTGGTAAATCCACCGTTAATACGCCATCAACGCCAGCCACAGCGGCTTTTTGCGCAAAAGTCTCATAGCCCATGCGCTCAATCGGGTTGGCATAACCCATTAATACTACCGGCGTGATGCTGTTGGTTTTGCGGAACTCGGCCACTAACGCCATGGTGCTGGCGAGGCTAATGCCATGTGCTAAGGCACGTTCGTGACCGCGCGCAATGGTCGGGCCTTCGGCCATAGGATCAGAAAATGGTACGCCCAATTCAAGAATATCGGCACCGTTTGCCACCATAGAATGCATAGTCACAAGGGTTACATCTGGCGCTGGATCGCCGTTAACAATGTAAGTCACCAAGGCTTTGCGGCCTTCGGTATTAAGCGAATGAAGAGTTGTAGTGATTCGATTCATGTTAAACCTTGATTCCGTCAATTTCAGCGACCGTAAGAATGTCTTTATCGCCACGTCCAGAGAGGTTGACGATAATGATGTCGTCTTTATCCAGCTGTTTAGCGAGTTTTTCGGCATAGGCCACGGCGTGGCTCGATTCTAGCGCCGGCATAATGCCCTCTACACGGGTTAAGGTACGGAAGCCGTTCATGGCTTCGTCGTCGTTGATCGGTACGTAGTTAACGCGACCCACATCTTTTAACCATGCGTGCTCTGGGCCTACGCCGGGGTAGTCGAGGCCCGCCGAGATTGAATGGGTTTCGATGATCTGACCGTTTTCGTCTTCCATTAAATAGGTGCGATTACCGTGTAGTACACCCGGCACACCATCATTTAAGGGCGCGGCATGTTTACCGGTTTCTACGCCCAAACCGCCGGCTTCTACACCGTACATAGCCACATCTTTGTCATTTAAAAAGGGATGGAATAACCCAATCGCGTTAGAACCACCGCCCACACACGCCACTAAAGCGTTAGGTAAACGGCCAGTTTGTGCCAAGCATTGGGCGCGCGCTTCGCGGCCAATAATGCACTGGAAATCACGTACAAGTTTTGGATAAGGATGCGGGCCTGCAGCGGTGCCAATAATGTAGAAGGTATTATCCACATTGGTTACCCAGTCGCGCATGGCTTCGTTCATCGCATCTTTTAAGGTTTTAGAGCCAGACTCTACGGGTACAACCGTCGCACCTAAAAGTTTCATACGGTACACGTTGAGCGACTGACGCTTTACGTCTTCCGAGCCCATATACACCACACATTCCAAGCCCAAGCGCGCGGCCACGGTAGCCGTTGCTACGCCGTGCTGACCTGCGCCAGTTTCGGCGATCACGCGTTTTTTACCCGAATGCTTTGCCAGTAATGCTTGGCCAATGGTGTTGTTGACCTTGTGCGCACCCGTGTGATTGAGGTCTTCGCGCTTGAGGTACAACTGCGCCCCCCCTACTCTTTTGGTCCAGCGCTCGGCAAAGTACAGCGGCGAGGGTCGGCCAACATAGTGCGTCATATCATGGTCAAATTCAGCCTGAAAACTAGGCTCCATTCTTAAGCGCTCATACATTTCGCTGAGCTCGTCTAAGGCGTGGATCAATGTCTCAGAAACAAAACGGCCACCAAACTGACCAAAGTGGCCCTTGGCATCGGGCAGACTATTAAAGTCTATGGCGCCGAATGGAGATTTATCTTGCGATGATGTCGTCACGTAGGTCTCTCACTTTTTTAACAAAATTAGGGATATAAATGGAGCTGTGTAGATTCAACCAAAGGGCCTATCGAGCCTGTTTTGCTTGCGTAATAAAATCGCTGACTAACGCTGGATCTTTAATCCCGTGCGTGGCCTCTACCCCACCGCTCACGTCTACGCCGTAAGGCCCCACCTGCGCACAGGCTTTTGCAATATTGCTCGGCGTTAAACCGCCCGCCAAAACCAAAGGTGCGTTGATATTGTGAGGGATCGCCGCCCAATCAAAGGTCTCGCCAGTGCCGCCGGGAACCCCCTTGCGGTAAGCATCCAATAAAATACCGCGCGCATCGGTGTAACTGTTGGCCAGCGCTGCAATATCAACGCTGGGCTTCATACGCAACGCCTTTAGATATGGACGCCCGCTCGCGCTACAAAATTCGGGGCTTTCATTACCGTGAAACTGCAAAATATCCAAGGGCACGGCCGCCAAAACGCGGTTTAAATACTCGGGCGCTGGATCAACAAACAAGCCCACCACCGTCACAAACGGGCCTGCCGCACGGGCAATGTCAGCAGCCAGCTCAAGGCTCTCTACATACCTTGGGCTAGGCGGATAAAATACCAAACCGAGTGCGTCGGCACCCGCTGCCACCGCGTGCTGTGCATCATTAACGCTGGTAATTCCGCAAATTTTGACCCGCACACACACCTCGCTGCTGCTTTACATTTTCATTCAAAAATGCAAAGCCAAACACAAACCAACAAAAAGGGCGGAATATTACCAGAGATGGCCTAAGGAAGGGAGTAGAAGCCGCACATGGCGGCCAATCGTATTGTTATGTGGGCGCGCTCGATTTAAGCCACGCCCGTGTTCTGCCACCCCAAAAACAGAGCGATCACCACCGCATAACGCAAGCCTTTGCCGATGGCCACCAGCACTAAAAACGGCACAATATGGACACGCATAACCCCCGCAATAAAGGTTAACGCGTCGCCACCCACCGGCAACCACGCCAGCAATAACGTCCAATAACCATACCGCTGAAACCACTTTTGGCTGCGCTCAAGCTTGTGCGCTTTAAAGGAAACCAACGCCGATGCTCAAAATGGCGCAAGTACAAACCCATCACCCAATTGACTAGCGCACCCAAGGTATTACCCAAGGTTGCTACAGCCCATAAGCTCACAGGATTAAAATCTTTAGCCAGCAAAACCGTCAGCGTCAGCTCGGAATAAAACGGCAACAACGTAGCGGCGCCAAACGCGCTGATAAACAACAGGAGATAACTCACGTAAGCTCATGCTCCACCCTCTCCCACCGTGGCCGATTGGCCGCCGTTAACGCCAACGGCGGCAACCAATTCGCTGCAGTGTGGTGTGGCATAAAACGCTCCGATATAGAGTGACGCTGAAATCACAAACGGGTTTGAGCTTAACAGGCTTGATCAGTAAGGCACAGTTTTGGAGGTTATCACCTTTGCTTGTGCGTGATTATCAGCACAACGACAAACTAATTGCTTGACCCCAACAAATAGACCTGTAGCCTAGTCTACTCATGAACCTAAATACCGCAGTTAAAAACCTCTGATACACTAAAACCCCAACAAAAACAGCAGGTTGCCATGAAAACCCCACAAGTTTCCAGTCACCCAAAAGGTGAGCCATCATCGACGCCCACAACGGCCAGCCTGCAGCCCACCAGCGTAGACACTTACGACGGTAAAATTCATATCGAATGGGCGCCGGATTCACCCGTGACCCCAATGGGGCAGCTTCCTTTTTTTATTCAATTTTTAAAAATAAGTTCACGTTTTGATGATTGGGTAAATAGCTGTCCATTAACCTACGCCAGCAATAATGCACCCAGTAAAACCGATGTACTGGGTTCGCTATTATTATCGATATTATCTGGCCACAAACGCTACGCGCATATTGCGACACTCACAAATGACAATGTTAATCCGCCGTTACTGGGCATGAAAAAAGTGATTAGCGATGACTCTGCAAGGCGCGCCATTAAAAAAATGGATGCAGAAAAAGGTGTTGAATGGTTGCAAAATAATTTATTCGATTGCTGCGAACCCCTTTTTAATACGCCTTGGATTTTAGATATTGATACTACCGTTAAGCCACTCTTCGGACATCAAGAAGGTGCGGAGGTTGGCTACAATCCTCAAAAACCTGGGCGTCCTTCGCACACTTACCACACCTACATGATGGCGAATTTACGCTTGATTTTAGAGGTGGAAGTAAAAGCCGGAAATCAATCCCACTCCAATTACAGTCTGCCCGAATTAATGCAGTTACTGCAAAAAATGCCCACCGAACATCGCCCCGTTTTCGTTCGGGGTGATATTGGTTTTGGCACCGACAATGTGATGCGCGATCTGGAAAGTATCGGACAGTCTTATTTGTTTAAACTCAAAAAAACGCCAAATGTACTGAAATTACTGCATAAACATCATGCTTTAGGCTGCTGGAAGAAAATACATAAAGGATGGGAAGGTAAAGAAGATCACCTACAACTGCAAGGTTGGGATAATCCCCGCCGCGTGATTATTTTTCGGCGACAATTAAAACCGAGCACAATAGTCGGTATCGAAAAAACTCAGCAAGATTATCAACAGCTCTCATTTATTGATGAGCCAGAAGATATTAAATTATTCGAATATTCTGTTTTGGTGACAGATCGTGAAGACGAATTAGTCGCTGTCTTTCAGCATTATCGCGACCGAGCTGATTGTGAAAATAACTTTGATGAATTAAAAAATCAGTGGGGCTGGAGCGGATTTACGACCCGTGATGTAGCGAGCTGTCGCTTAATGTCACGCATTATTGCGCTCATTTATAATTGGTGGACATTGTATGTGCGTTTAGCGATTCCCGATTTGCATCACGAAGCGATAACAAGCCGGCCATTATTATTAAGTAGCATCGGGCGTTTAACGACACACAGTTCAAAAAGAATGATCACGCTCACGAGCTTGCATAGCCACACCCACAAATTGGCGCAAGCGTACCAACGACTGGGCATGATTTTTGGTGAGTTAAAAGCGATTGCTCCGCAGTTAAAACCGCAGGAGGCATGGCGACATTTATTGGGAATCATCGCCGAATTTTTTAAGCAAAAAACAACGCCAAAAACCCCTCTCAATATTGTGGCGTTATTAACCTGATCCAAAGTGATATTCGGGGTGTGGTTTTACGCTAATGATGGAAATTGGCGGGCTGGACTGCGGTTTTTAGG
>JAXHOG010000061.1:0-9513 GCA_034519605.1 Marinagarivorans sp. | reverse complement strand
CTTTAATCTTCCTCGTCCTTCTTTTATTCGGCTTCAACTGCTGCTCGATTTGTTGTGCGATGGCCCAATCGATATGTTCGGCGACCATGGCATTGGCGCTTTCTTTTTTATCTTTTAAAGCGTGAATAATCGCCTCATCAAAAGACGCATTGCCTAAACCTACGGCAATATTACGTTGCCAGCCTTCGTAGCCAATGCGGCGTATGGGCGAGCCTTCGGTATTTTTTAAAAAAGTAGCTTCGTCCCACAAAAATAATTCCAGTAAATCGGCATCGTCTAAATTGTGGCGGGCTTTAAAGTCGGGCTCGTTGCTGGTTTGGGCGTATTTATTCCACGGGCAAATGGCTTGGCAATCGTCGCAGCCATAAATACGGTTGCCCATAGGCTCGCGAAATTCTACGGGGATTGAACCTTTATTTTCGATAGTTAAATAACTGATGCAGCGTTTAGCATCCAGCGTGTAAGGCGTGGGAAACGCATCGGTGGGGCAGACTTTTAAACACGCGGTACAGCTGCCGCAGTGATCTTGGCTTTTTAATTTATCGGTGTTGTCGGTAATTAATGGCAGTGAGGTAAATAATTCTCCCAAAAAAAACCAACTGCCAGCCTCTTTATTTATGACTAAGGTATTTTTACCCATCCAGCCTAAACCGGCTTTTTCGGCGAGTGGCCTTTCCATAACCGGTGCGCTATCGACAAAGGCGCGCTGGGTGGGGTTAGGTAAACCTGCGTCGCTGCAATAATCATTTATTTTAGTGGCGAGTGTGGCTAAACGTTTGCGCATTATTTTGTGGTAATCACGGCCCAGTGCGTAACGCGCGATATAAGCTTTGTGCGGTGTTTTTAGGGTTTTTATGTGCTCGCTTGTCATATCTAAATAATTTAAGCGCACCGAAATTATGCGCAAAGTATCGGGCACTAAAGCGTCGGGTGTGTAGCGCATATTACCGTGATCTGCCATCCACGCCATGTCGCCGTGGTAGCCTTTTTCTAGCCACGCTAATAATTTTGGCGTGTAGTGGCTAAGGTCGGTATCGGTAATACCCACGTCATTAAACCCGAGTTCTTGACCCCAGTTTTTTATTTGTTGGCTGAGTTGTGGGTAAAAATCTGGGGGCATTATTTTTTTATCTTTATTAATTGTTTTTTAAATAAGCTACTTGGGTTTTCTGTTTGCGCCGTTGGGTGACTATTTAGTTTTGCTATTCCTTCCACGCCTGCAACATTAAATTACGCGGTGTTACAGCGGCGTCACAAAATTCTTGCCATTGCACGCGGTAGCCGTGTTCTTGCAAATAGGCGGCTTTATCCAGCAATAACCATAATTCCAGCGGGCGCCTAAAGCAGTGGCGAATGGCGTCGTGGCGCATCATGGTTACACGTTGGTTTTGGCCATATTTTTCGAAAGGCATTAAATAGTATTCCAAAGCGATTAAATCGACATGAGCGGGTATTTTAAGCGCGTGTTGCGTACTGGCCCAAAGGCAAAATTCGCTAAAACTTTTGTATTGCGTGTTTTTGACCGAGGGCAGTGCTCGGTATTGAATATGGGGTTCTATCTGTTGGCGAAGATGCTCGTAACCCAGCCGCCAATTTAATAATTGCGCGCGCTGTTTACGCTCGCCTAAACCCGCCGTTATTTGATTTTGTTGTGCCAAGCGTAAATCTTGGTTATTGAGCGCCAAATCAAATGCTTTACCGGTATTGGATAACGGCAAGTAATGCGCGGCATTTTGGCGGTGGTAACAGCAGGGTGCTAACGCCAAATGTTGCGCGCCGTGCTGGCTGGCTTGCGCAATAAATTCACGGTGTAAATCGCCGCAGGCGTGCAACGCTAACCAAAGCTTGGGCTTTGATTTATTTAAAACAGTGAAGGGTAATTGGTGAATATCGGCATTAATAAAACGCTGGTTGAGCCCCAATTTTTGCGCCTCAATTTGCCCTTGCTGGCACAGCGTTAATTGCCACTCCACGCTCGTTATCTGCGCGTTATGTTGCCAAGCATAAGCTTTGCCTAAATGGCCTTTGCCTGCGCACCATTCTATGGCCTCGGTCGCTTGCGGTAATTGGCTGATAAATTGGTGGATCTGCTGCCATTTACGGCCACCAATTGAGGTTTTTAACCAAAAGGGCGTGCTATCGGGTTGCCGCGATATGGGCGCGGGCGCGTGGTCTTTTAGCCACGCAAATAAAGCCGGAAAATACGGCGAAAAAAATGCCGCTTGTTGCTCGGGCTGATTATCCAGTTGCCACATTGCGTCTTCATTTTGCTGGGCAAGTAAGACGATTAAATCATTGAGTTGCGATTCCGGCTTTTGATTAAACGCATTAAAACGCCACGCCGCTTGATGCCGCAGCAAAAGCGCACTCAGTTGTGCAAGTAAATCGGCGGCGTTAATCATCAAAATTCAAACCGTTGTTTGTTTGGCGTGGCTTGCTAAAAATGCTTTATTAAAAGCTATTTATTCAATTTGGCTTTGTGGAATGCGTGGCTGTAACCCCAGTTGCGACGGGCTTGCAGTATACTGGCGCTTTTATCAATTTAAGCGCCTTTTTTATGTCTGATAAGTCCACAATCCCCCCGTTGCCACGTTACCTTTATCTTGCCGACCAAGTGCGCGAGCTGGATAAATTATTTAGCGAAACCCAAAAAATACCCGCCATTGTGTTAATGAAACGCGCCGGCCGCGCTGCATTTACGCTGCTGGAAACGTTATTCCCTCACGGTTCGATTACCGTGTTGTGTGGTGCAGGCAATAATGCGGGCGATGGTTTTGTGGTAGCGGCTTTGGCCGCGCAGGCCAAACGGGATGTGCAGGTGTTGTATGTTGCTGCCCCGCAAGATTTACGCGGTGATGCGCTTAAAGCTTATGAATACGCCAAACAAGAAGGCGTGAAAATTCTGCCCTACAGCACGGGCGCCGCGCGCCATTTACCCGATGGTTGCGTGATTGTGGATGCCTTGGTGGGCATTGGTTTAAACGGCGAACTGCGCGCAAACATTCAAGACATTATTAAGGAAGTGAACGAAACCGGTTTACCGGTTTTAGCCTTGGATGTGCCCTCGGGCTTGTGTGCCAATACGGGCCGCACCTTGGGCGAAACCATTCGCGCGGTGGCGACAATTACCTTTATTGGCTGCAAAGCGGGCTTGCTAACCGGCCGCGCGCCTGCCTTTACGGGCGATGTGTATTTTGATGATTTGGGTGCGCCGCGCTCGTTGTACAGCGCGTTTAGCCCAGCGGCGTTTACGGTCGATTACGACAGTTTAAAAGGCCAATTACCGCTCAAAGAGGCCGATGCCCACAAGGGGCAATATGGCCATGTGTTAGTGGTAGGTGGTGATACCGGTATGGGCGGCGCCGCGATTATGGCCGCCGAAGCCGCCGCCATGGCGGGCGCGGGTATGGTGAGTTTGGCCACGCAGCCTGCGCATGTGGTAGCCGCTTTAGTACGCAAACCCGAAGTCATGAGCTCGGGCGTTGATGCCGCCTCTCAGCTTTTACCTTTATTAGAGCGCCCCACCGTGATTGCGGCGGGGCCAGGCATGGGGCAAAGCAGTTGGTCCGAGCAACTCTTGCAGCAAGTGCTTAAAACCAATAAACCTTTAGTGCTGGATGCCGATGCGTTAAATTTATTGGCTGATCGTTTAGATAAATACGCCAAGCGCGGCAACTGGGTATTGACCCCACACCCCGGTGAAGCGGCGCGTTTATTACATACCAGCGTGGCGGTGATTCAGCAAAACCGATTTGAGGCCGTCGCCGAAATACAGCGCATGTATGGCGGCGTGGTTGTACTTAAAGGCGCGGGCACACTGATTTGCGATGGTATGACCACCATAGTTGCCAAAGTCGGCAACCCCGGTTTGGCCACAGCCGGCAGTGGCGATGTGCTCACCGGCGTGATTGCCGCCCTCATTGGCCAGGGTTTGGACTTATCAACCGCCGCGCAAATGGGCGTGTGTGTCCATGGTGAAGCGGGCGATATGTTGGCCGCCGAACACGGCCAGTTTGGCTTAGCCGCCAGCGATTTAGCGCCGCTTGTGCGCAAAGTGCTGAGCTAATTGTGCTGATATGAATGAATTAATGGTGCTTTTATGACCAAGACTCTGGTGCTTTTATGACCAAGACCCTGGTGCTTTTATGACCAAGACCCTGGTGCTTTTATGACCAAGACCCTGGTGCTTTTATGACCAAGACCCTGGTGCTTTTATGACCAAGACCCTGGTGCTTTTATGACAGAGTTGTCACTTTTTTTGCATGATGAAACCGATACTGTCGCTTTGGGTCAAGCTATTGGCGCCCAGCTCATAGGGCAGGGCGCGGTTATTTATTTATCGGGCACTTTGGGGGCGGGTAAAACTACCTTTACACGCGGCGTTTTACAGGCCTTTGGTTATTCGGGTAATGTTAAAAGCCCCACCTATACCTTGGTCGAGCCTTACGAATTAGCCGCTGGGTGCGTCTACCATTTTGACCTTTACCGCTTGGCCGATCCCGAAGAATTAGAGTACATGGGCATTCGCGAGTATTTTGATGGCCAGTCATTATGTTTAGTGGAGTGGCCCATAAAAGGCGAAGGCATTTTGCCCACGCCCGATCTACAGATAAGTTTAAGTGCCCAAGCGAGTGATGCGGGCATTGGGCGCCGCGCTGTTATTACCGCGTTATCGCCCATGGCCAAGCGCCTCATCGAGCCGTTAAACGACTCGTTGCGCAATAATAAAACCTAAAACCCATTATTGGAGGACGCGACAATGTCTTGCGCGTTACAGTTTATTTTTTTGATCGCCGTGGCTGCCGTAATCAGCAGTAGCTTGGCGATTAAAAGTTATGCCGCCGAAATCGATGGCGTGCGAATTTGGCGTGCGCCCGACAGTACACGTTTAGTCTTCGACTTAAGCGGCCCCACCGAGCACAAATTATTTACCTTAAAAAATCCCGCACGAGTGGTTATTGATATCACCCATACCGAGCTTAAAAAAGGTTTGGGCGACCTAGAGATCAAGGATACCCCCATCAGCAAAATTCGTTATGGAGCCCAAGCTCAAGGCACTTTGCGGGTTGTATTGGATATGAAAACCGACTTCACCCCCCGCAGTTTTTCGCTGTTAAAACACGGCGATAAACCCCACCGTTTAGTGATCGATCTTTACGATGCCTCGACGCCCACAGCGGTAAAAACTATGGCGACCGTGACGGCACCCGCCAATACAGCTCCATCCAATACCGCTCCATCCACTACAGCTCCATCCACTACAGCGACAACGGTAAGGACGGTTGAAGTTAAACCTGCCGCCTTGCCCAGCGTTGCCACCAAAGAGGCCCCGCACGATAGGCGCGACATTATTATTGCGATTGATGCCGGTCACGGTGGTGAAGACCCTGGCGCCATTGGCCCTCAAAAATTGCGCGAAAAAGATGTAGTCTTGGCGATTGCACGGCACATGGCCACTTTGGTCAATGCTACGCCAGGCTATAAAGCTAAGTTAATTCGCGATGGGGATTACTACATTGCGCTCGGCGCCCGCCGCAATAAAGCCCGCGATTTACGCGCCGATTTATTTGTCTCGATACATGCCGATGCCTTTAAAAACCCCAAAGCACGCGGCGCCTCGGTATTTGCGTTATCGCGCCACGGCGCCACCAGTGAGACCGCACGCTTTTTGGCCACCAAAGAAAACGACGCCGACTTAATTGGCGGTGTGGGGGGGGTTTCGCTGAATGATAAAGACGATGTATTAGCGGGCGTACTGGTGGATTTATCCATGACGGCGACTTTAAGTAATAGTTTGCAGGTGGGTGCCTCGGTATTGGGGCAGATGGGCCGCATTGCGCAGTTGCATAAAAAGCATGTGGAGCAAGCGGGTTTTATGGTACTTAAATCGCCCGATGTGCCTTCGATTTTGGTAGAGACGGGGTTTATTTCTAACCCCCAAGAAGCGGCCAAATTGGCGACCACCAGCTACCGCCAATTTATGGCCAAAGCGATTTTTGATGGTGTGCAAAAGTATTTTAATGCGCAGCCGCCAGCGGGTACTTTGGTAGCGTGGAATGTGATGAATAATCGCTCGTCTTTGCCGTCGGAATACACCATTGCCAGAGGCGATACTTTGTCGGGCATCGCCAAGCGCCACAGTGTGAGTGTTAAGCGTTTGGTGGAATATAACCGCTTAAACAACGCCTCAATCCGCATTGGCCAAACCATAAAAATCCCTGCAGAAACCTAGTAATAGGTGGCACGCATAATTATTGTTAAGGCCTTAAAATTTAGAGTTTAAGGTTTTTTTTTGATTATTTTTTCAGTTTTTTTTAAAAACACAAAATTCTAATTGGGTTAGTGGTCGCCATTGAGTGATGATTTTCTGGCTCGCTAGGCCTACAGGGATGTAGGTCATAAAGGCTAAGAGATGGCAAGCTTGATGGGAAATATGTACCAAAAAAATTTGCAGTAAGTGCAGTAGAGATGTTGCTGCGCGTCATGTGAAGTGTCTATATTGCGGCGCTAGCGTTTAAGTAACAACCTAACAAGTGACTGTGATCAAAAAAAGTTTGCAGTAACGTTTTGAGTGATTCCGTAATTCCACATAAATAACTCCGCCGCACACAGCGGGAAACTACGTGGTAATAAAATGGATACAAGCTGGCTGCGGGGTTGGGTCATGGCGTTGGCTATTTCCTTTAGGTATAGCAACTACTGGTTATCTGGCCATGTATTTTGTCGGCGGCGTTAGTGTTTTTTGTTCTTGATGTTGACGCTGGCAGGTGTGTTGGGTATAAGGCTTTTGTTTTTGAGGGGTGCCTGTCCTCGGTTTATTTTTGGGTTCAGATCAGTTTGTCGAAGACACTCAGTGCTTACTGAGTTTGGATCAATCACTCAATGATATCCCCAAGCCACAAAAGCTAGTAACACCAAAACCGCTTCAGTATTATGTCGATACTTTTACCGTGCGCGAAGGTATGGCTCGCGCTTATTTAAGTGAGATCCATTTTACACTAAGCGAATGGGGGATGCTTATCAAAAGAGCTACCTACCGTTAGTCGGGCAGTAAAGGCATTTGAAAGTAACGGTAAATGATTCGTTGTTTTGGCTGAATGTCAAATGTGCAAATGACCCCGATTTCCCTGCACCAATCGTAGACCAGATTGTCGCGATTCGATCGCATAGCATCACGATCGAAGAAGTTCGATCTGGTCATCTCGTTGCCCTTCCCTGCGAGAGCTAACTGATGTTGGTACCCTACTAAACCGAGCGTATCCGCCAAGCTGTTCAGCAATGTCGAGATCCCCACGACTTGCTGCGATCCATGAATTGTTTGCGATTCTTGACCGCAGCAGAATGAAGCTTTTCTCTCAGCTCGAACTCACGAATGAAGCGAAGTAATTGATCCCGCAAGGCCGCCACATCTCCGGCGGGAAAGTCAAACTGGCCTCGCCAAGAAGCTCGTAGGCTGGTACCACACTGCTCATGATAGATGGCGTCCCCACTGCCATCGCCTCGACACAAACCAGCGCCAGCCCCTCAAGAAACTCCCGACGTGTGGGACAGACGAGAATGTCAGCAGCCTGCATGCGCTTGGAACACTTCGCGCGCTGGCAGCCGCCCCGCCAAAGTCACCCATTCCTTCCCGACTAACTCCGCTTCCTTCCGGAACGCGGTGAGCGCCGAACCATCTCCGACAAAGGTCAAGGTCGCCAGCACCTGCTCTTCGTTCAATTGAGCGACGGCATGTAGCAGGTCTTCAATCCCTTTGTCCCACTCCATTCGCCCAACAAACAGCACACGCACGGGCGACTGCAGGTCTCTGCTTGGTTTAACTCCCGGGTCAAACGAGTACTGAGGCACCTCGGAATCCGTCACCAATGAAGCATCCGTCAGTTGCTGAATCTGTCGGGCACACGAAGCAGAGGTCCCAATCGCCCCCCTAATGAAGTGCTTGTAAATGAAGCCCTTGTAGCACAGCTCTCCCTTGGTCCGAAGACCTTGGGGCTGAGAGTCGATTGGCCAAAAACTACAGTGGATTGAGAGAATCTTGATTCCCTTGAGAAAAGGGATCGCCGACCAATGGAAATCGGCACCAACAATCGTGAAGTGTGGATCAAACTGGTTGATACCCTGAATTGCAGCTGCACCTGCTCGAATCCGAGACAGTCGTCGCTCCAGACGTCCCGAGCCGCTCGGGGCGGGCAGCTGTAAGAATGTTATCTTGTCGTGATACGCCACGCTCTCCTGGGAGGGAAAATCCGATCCAACAAGCAAGGACGCGCCGAGGGTCTCCGCAATATCAAACATCATGCCAGAGTAAGTGATCACCGGCACTCCCTTGTCGTGCTCGCCACGCAACCACTGGTTAAACGTGCCGGCCATATTACCCCCGCCTACGTAGGCGATGCGCAAATCATCTTGAACCGTAAGCCCAAGATTCTTCCGAATCATTCGCACGCGCTCAGGATCTGCGACCAGTGATCCCAATCGTCCTATCGAAGCACTCACTGCCATTGGACTCGTGTCCTTCATAACTTCTCCCAACTTAGTCGTTTACGAATTGGTGCCAGCATCACGCCTCTGAAAGCTCCGCAATCTGTCGAGCGCTCATTCCGCTATCAAATTGCAGCTCAATCTTCCGCCGTGCCGAGTATAGGAAGTATAAACCACCTTTTTGCCCTTCTAGTGAAGCATCATACCCGAAATTCCCTCACTCGTTAACCGTTCAAATCGCAATTATCGCCGTCTATCGCCGTCGGGCCAGCCCAAATCGCTCTAATAAGGTTCGTCTTGGCGGTAAAGTCATTGACTGAGGGTTCGCTGGATTTAAGCCGTCCCACCGCCCCATTTAAAAGTTGGCAGTGTTAGCTTTGTGTTTATCAGTCAAAGAGACGACTCTGCGATGGGTCGAACAGGCTGGCGGTTAGCGGTGGCGCTCGCTCTGGTGGTAACTCATTACACCATCAGCGGCATCCGCCTTGGCCGCTTTCTGCTTCAAGTGCTTGAGAATCTGCTCAATGACCTTCGGATCTTCGATACCGGCAATGACCTTGACCTGACCACCACAGTGTTCGCAGACTTCGATGTCGATATTGAAGACATGCTTGAGCCGTTGTATCCAGGTTATTGCCACGGATGGCGCCAATGCGGTTTGCCGGGCAAAATCAGTTCATGCTCCCATGCCGCTCTGCCGAAAGCTAGTCATGCCACTCGGTATCAAGAGCTCCGGATTCCTCGGCCTTCTTGCCGCGTTTGGCGAAAGTGACTTGGGCGCGGTGTTTGCTGTTGGGCGCGAAGACGCCATGGAAGCAAGTGAGGTTGACTCGCGGCTTAGGTAGCAACGCAGCTAGTTTGGCGATGAAGTCCAGCGGCTCGAAGATCACATGGGTGGTGCCATTGCGGTACGGAGTTTTGAACTTGTAACGCACCTGCCGTGGCGGTTAATACGCGGAGACGTTTTCTGAAGCCGCTGGCCGACTAATGTAGCGACACAAGCGCTCAAGTTTATCAGCAATACGTAACTGA
>JAXHOG010000010.1:0-41956 GCA_034519605.1 Marinagarivorans sp. | reverse complement strand
GTAATGCTACGTTCAGTTACGTATTTACTCGGCGGCGCTCGTCCTGCTGTGCGTGAATAGCTGTTAACATAGCGCCAATAAAAAACCCAGCTTTAAAGCTAACACCACTCACTTAAGCCCACTATCGAGGAATAGTCTCTACGGGCTAACGATTGCGAGATGACTTGACGGTCCTCTTTTTTGAGGGCCGTTTTCGTTTGGGTAAAATAAATTGTTTAACATTCTCACGCATTTCCCGCAGTTTTTTAGGAATAGTGCTGGGCGACGCAATCGACAGCCATAAAAACTCATCTTGAATAAAGCGCAGGGACATCACAAACGAAATTCGTTGCGGATATTGGCATTTCAATAATTTCGTCAAATTCACCCAAGGTTTTCAGGGTTGTGTATCGTCATTTTTTCTTGAGCGGAATTAACCAATGGCTTTCTGGGGCTTGTGTTTCCCATCTGCACAATAGCTCGGCACTCAAAAAACCACGATCGAAAAGTGTCAGCGATTGTGCGGGTGCGGAGCCGACCAATTGACCGGCATAATGCACTTCGCTTGTTCGACACTCACCAAAAGCGACGTCCCAAATTAAATGCGTGCCGACTGACATGAATGCCGCTAAGCGCACACTCGGGTAGCCCGAACGTAAATCTTTAAGATTATTGAGATATCCAAAAGCCTTTGCATTCTCTTCAGAATCGGGAGTAGTGAGTGTCGTACCATAAAGATAATGCAGGAGCAATTATCTACAAGCCATCCGTGGCGGTCGCCCCTTATAGACATTACACTGCGCGACCTTAAACTTTACAGCGACAACCCACCCCGTAGGATTCCCATGAAAAAAACCTTCAAATTAGCCCACCCCAAAATTAAAGTGCCGCGTGTTGTTGACTCGATCAAACACGAGATCAAAAAAACGCTTAAAAATGACCGCAAAAAACCTCTGCCCGCTGGGGCGACCTATTGGGGTTTTGATTGCAAATTTGGTCAGACTGAAGAGACCGCCGTTGCGGTACCGCTGTCGTCATTAACGCAAAATATTGATTCTTTGGTCGAAAATAACATTATGACTGTTTTTATCGAGATCACGCCCAAAGCTATTTTTACGGGTGACAAGGCGTAACGGAAGGATTCACCTGAGCAACCGCCATTAGCTGACTCTGTTGAGTCCAAGTCACTTTACATCCTTCGCTAAAAATTAATTACGCCGCTTATTTTTTTCGAAAGCTTATTTTTTCGAAAAGCTAACATTAAGACTGCCTAAGTTTTGGTAGGTTATTTTAATCTCTGTATTAAATGGCACATTAATTACGCCCGCATAAGAACCTGTAATCACGGCTTGGCCGGCTTGGAGTGTTATGCCTTGTGCGCTCAAAAAATTAACTAACCAGGTTAAGGGGGCGTAGGGTGCTAGGTTTGGGTGTTTGCCATCAAAACTATGCGTTTCGCCGTTGTATTCGACGGTAATCTTTAACTCACTCGGTGCTGCGCCTTCGATTTTTGGCCCCACAACAATGCCTTGATTAAATAAACCATCGGCTAATAATTCGGGAAACTCGCAGGTAGTTGGATCTTGGTAGCGGCTTTTAATGAGCTCTAGGGTGATGTGCACAGAAGCTATGGCGGCTTTTACTTCATCATCGCTGTAGGCAGTATCGCGCGGCGCAAGATCACGGTTAAACACAAAAGCGAATTCGGGCTCTATCGCGGCGAAATCCTTGAGCGGGATAATCGAGCAAATTCCCGGTGCTTGCACGTTGCTGCCATAAATGGCGCCAATCATGAATTTTTCGGGCGGCGGCAATAAGCATTTCCAGCCTTTAACAACCTCACCACTTTTGGCCTGCCATTGCTCGCTCACACTTTTTTGTATCGCAAAGGCTTGCTCGAGAGTGGTTGGGCGCAGTGCTTCGTCTAAACGTGAGCCATCGATGCCATCAATGCGACGCTGTAAAAGTTGTTGGGCGGCTTGTTCGATGTTATTCATAAAATTTATAAATCCGTAAGGTGAAAAAAATGAAGGCTCGTAGCTATTTTATGCGGGTAAGCCAAAGCGCAATTTTCCGTTAAATAGACCACCCTAAAAAAGTGATCCGATTGCGCGGTGATAGCGGTTGCGATTGTAAACAATCTCAATATATTCAACACCACCTCTCCTGATTTTTATGTGCTCATAAGTGACGATTGATCATTTCCTGGAGGATGGCGGTCAGTCGATAATGAATAAGCGCGGGCCCCAGCATGGATGCGTGGGGGTAGAGCTTTGCACCTGCATAGGGATATGTAAGAGTAGGCTTTGCAGGAGCAAAAAGTCGAGGAGCACAAAGCCGAGATGGCTTGTAGATAATTGCTGCATTATCTTTATGATCTACATCCATGTAGATCTAGCGGCCGAGAAAATAACCGCGCGACTGCATTTAAGTTCGATGCTGAATAGTTACCAAATTTTTAATCTCTGCATAAACTTAGGGAATGACTTTCCATAAACACCCACTAAAAATAGCGAAGATAATAATGAAAATAACGGCTTTATTGATGGTTTCTATAGCTATAGCGCTGATGGGTTGCAGCACCCAAGGGGATTCTGCAGCTAACGCCGCCAGCCCCAAAAAAGTATTCGATGATGGCTTGATGGGCTGGGCGACACAGCATGCCAATGGCGCACCTACGGGCGGCGCTGGTGCGGATGCATTATCCTGCACGGTGGCTAATTTGCAGGAATTTAAGCAGTGTCTTAAGCTCATGCATAAAAAATCCTTACTTGATAAACCCTTTGTTATGTACATTAAAGGAGTGATCGATGGGTCGACAGAAGCGGATGGTTGGGGGTATCAAAAGGCCGAAATAAAGCGCAGTAATTTATCTCTTGTGGGCTTGGTTGATAATAATAAAATGCCGACTTTGCGTGCGATTTGGGTATACACCAGCGGTGGTAGTAATCTTATTATTCGTAACTTACGTTTTATTACTGGGCGCGATCACGAGCTTAAAGAGGTTGAAGAGGGCTGCCATATCACCGATACCGATTATTGTGATTGGAATGCCGAGCCCGATGCGTTAACCGTGCAGGAAACTCAGCGCGTTTGGATCGATCACTGTGAATTTACCGATGGCCCAGACTACAACGGTGTGAATCCGCATACAGACCATTACAAAAGCTACGATGGGTTACTCGACATTAAACGTGGCGCTAATTATGTCACTGTGTCTTACAGCAAATTTAGCAACCACGATAAAAGTATTTTAATTGGCCACTCCGATAGCCATTCAACAGATGATTTTCATGTAACGTTTTATCGTAATTATTTTAATCATTTAGGGCAACGCTCACCGCGTGTACGTTATGGCAAAGTACACTTGCTCAATAATCTTTATGAAAACACCAAGAAAAAATCCCACGAACAAAAATATTATTTAGCTTACGCAATAGGCCCTGCTTATCAAGCCGATATATATTCGGAAAAAAATGTTTTTGATGTGAAAGGTGCAGCACCCGCCGATTTAATCGGCGTTGCTGAATTTTCAAAGTGGGCGCAGCGGTTTACCGACAAAGGCTCTTGGCTTAATGGTGCGGCTGTGGATTTAACAACGGTGGCCAAGCAAGCAATTACCGCACAAGAGACCGAGAAAAAAGCGGGGCTGCCCTACATCGGCGGCGCAAGTTGGACACCTACAGAGGCCTACCCTTACACCACTTTAAATGACCCAAAAGCAATTCGCGCGGTCGTTAAGGCCAATGCTGGTGTCGGTGTTGTGGCGCCAGTGATTAATTTTTAAAAAATCTTACAGCAACTAAGAACAGCAACTCAGTGCAGGCAAGCCTCACCCCAGCCTTTAACAACCTCACCACTTTTGGCCTGCCATTGCTCGCTCACACTTTTTGTATGGCAAAGGCTTGCTCGAGAGTGTTTGGGCGCAACGCTTCGGCTAGGCGTGGGCCATCGATGCCATCAATGCGACGCTGTAAAAGTTGTTGGGCGGCTTGTTCGATTTTATTCATAAAATTAATAAATCCGTAAGGTGAAAAAAATTAAGGTTACTCGCTATTTTATGCGGGTAAACCAAAGCGCCATTTTCCGGTAAATAGATCGCCCTAAAAAAGTGATCACATTAGCGCTATGGCGGTGGTAATGATTGTAATCAATTTGAATATATTCAACACGCCTCTGGTGTTTTTTATGTATTTATAAGTGACGATTGATAATTTACTGGGGGATGGCGGTCAGTCGACAAAGAATAAGCGCGGGCCAGCCCCTAAGCTGCAATAACACTTTGAATTGGTAAGCTTACTACAAAGGATTAAACAAAAAATTATTACGAATATGCTCGATGTGCCAATCAAACAACAATCCGCCTAAATCGCACACAATAAAAAACAGCTAAGGCTGTGAGGCTTTAGCTGCTTTTTTGGTAGGGATTTAAACCTAAGGACACTAATCTATTTATTTAATAAGTTAGTGTTCTGGGCATCCCCGATTAATTTCTACTATGTCAAAAGTGAGTGCTGATTCCTCACACCACTCACTTTTTCTATAAGCGTATATCACCACATCCAATAGACAAGAAAACTTCCTACAACCAAAGATAATACCGCGTAGCTGATCCCTATAGCTCTATTTTTAGGAGGCGAAGTTTTGTCGCTTAAACCTATTTTTAGCACCTCGTAATATAGATACTCCAACGAGCAAACCAAAACAGTGAACGAAATACTAAATGCACTTGTAATATTTGATGAAAATCCATTACGTATAAAAATACCATCAAAAAACAAAGAGTCTAGGGCAAGTAGCATTGCCAATATTAGAGGGGCATCAAATACCCCGACCAAGCAACTAGCAATAACTCGGCTATCACCTCCACTTTTATTTTCAGCTTCATAGGCCTCGCGATAAACACAGGCTCTCGCATAAACTATTGCTTTTAGCAAATTCATTTTGTTCACCGCGTGTTGTAATCAACAGCAAACCGCCCCGAGAAATAAACTACGCTCGCGGCAGTTCCATATGGTGGAAAAAATGCAACGCCAGACATTAAAAGGTCTGTAGCATTTATAGCCGCAGCATTGTAGTGACCTTGAGTTATGTTTACCCCGTACATAGCGACAGATGGGATAGCGCCCGCTATACCGAGTGCTTTGGAAATACCATTTAATCTGCCGACAGCATTTTTCGTTGCGTTGATTTGCTGCTGATAAGCAGGATGCACATCGTGTACAACTCGAGAGGCCGATCTGACGCCCGCCTCAAGATCGCTAGCGCTTGAGGCATATCTAAGAGCGGAGGCAGTCGCTGATGCACCCCCAAGCGCTGTTCCAACACCAAATTCCGTTCCCTGCAGCGCATCCCCTGCAGCACAAACCATCGGTACACCACACCCACCCAACCCCAACCCCAACCCTTCCCCATTCACCCGATCCGCCTCACTCTTCGCATCAGCAGTGCTTTTAGCCAACCCCCTCAAGGTATTACCCGCAGCTACATTTCCATTGTTATACGAGGTAATCAATTGGCCAACCCAACGATTCCACTGCACATTGTAATCATTCTGCCCAATGATAAACCCTTTATCCGCACTCATCGCAGCGCCACTGGTGAATGCTGAAGAAGACAAACCACTCAAATAATGCTGCGCCGCTTGACCGGTATATATTCCAGGACCGTAGCCAGTAACCCTGGTTTCGGTAATGTACTGTGGATGTTTAACGGCCGTGTATTCTCGAGAAACCCCTCTATATCCCGAAGGATCCGTCGCGCTCAAAGGATTATTACCCACGTAACTGTAACGGTTATAACTCTGCGTACTGTTGGGTTCCTGCACAAATAAATCGGCACTCAAAAACCGCCCAGCGAGAGGGTCGTAGACGCGGCCGCCCATGTGTATCAAGCCCAGATTTTCCACCATTGAGTGGCCGGTGTAGCCTAAATAGTTGCTGGTATTGGCGCTAGTGCTTGGGTAACTCGAAAAATGGCTTTGCAGTTTGCTGCCAAACGGGTCGAAGGCCATGCGGCTTTGTTCGGCGCCTAGCTCATTGGTGATCACATCGGTGCTGCCTAGGTGATCGTACAACGAGTACTGATAGGTTAGTGTGCTGGCCGATTTTTTTTGTGTGTAAGCACCTGCGTAGCTGGTTTCGGTGATGGTGCCGTTGTTATTTTCTAGCTCGTATAGTCCACCAATAAAATAGGTGGTTTTGGTGCCGGTAACTTGCTTGACCTTTTGCTGGCTGGCGCCGTAAACAAATTGTGTATTGCCCAGCTGGGTAGGTTTATTGAATACGTTGTAGATGTTTAACTCGCTACCGCGCTGCACTACGTTGCCGTAGGCATCGTAGAGGTAGTCTTTGTTATTGGCACGGGTAACACCGTAAATACTGGCGCCATTGGTGCGGTTGTAACTAGGCTAGAAGTGCCGTTGTAGGTGAGGTTGCCGTAAATGTCATAGGCATAATCGCGGGTGCGCGGGGTAATGCCCAAGCCGTAACTGGTGGCGTAATCGAGGCGGTTGAGGTTGTCGTACTCAAACGTTTCGCTCACATCCTCTACCCGCGTGCCGCCGTTATTAACGCGTTGGCTTTTGCGGTATTGCAGGTTACCAATGCTGTCCCATTTGTAAGTTAACTTTTGCAAGGTGCCCTGCAGCGCGCTAAGGCTGGTGGCTTTACCGCTGGTAATGGCCGTGAGCGTGCCGTTGATAGGGTCAAAGGTTTTGCGAGTGATCACGCCATTACCCAAGCTTTGGGCCACAAAATTCCCACGCTCATCGCGGGTAGTATTCAGCGACCACACATTTTTAGCGGTGCCGGTGATGTCCTTGGTTTGGGTTAGTAGGCCATCGCTGTTATACACCTGCTGCATTTTTAAACCGGTAGGGTAAAGCGTGGTTTTGGGGCGGCCAAAATTATCGGAAGGTAGGTAAAGGTTTTGGCAGTAAGCCCGCTAATGGCGGTGGTTTGGCCAGTCACTTGGCTTAGTGCTGTTGTAGGCCACGGCCTCGGTGGTGCCGTTACCACTTTTGCTAGTGAGTAGGCCTAACTTGAGCGTATCAAACACCGAACTAAGGTAGTGGTGCTGGGCCGTTACTGGCGGTTTCTACTTGGGTTATTTGGCGGCCCAGTACATCAAAATCAAAACGCATGCTTTTTTGATTGCTCGTGGCCCTTCTGCCAAATTTGTTGGCGCAGCTCGCCAAAACCGTTATAGGTAAACTCAATAACACCTGCGGCGGGGTCTTTAATTAAGTTTTTACGGCCGACATAATCATGCACAACAAACACGGTAGTACTGGCGTTATTATTTACTTGAGTGGTGGAGAGGTTGCCCTGACTATCGTAGGTGTAGTTTATGGGCGTCGTCGCGTCGTCTTCCACCTTAACTACTTGCCCCAAAGCATTGGTGTAGGTGGTGCTAGTTTGTGTTTGTGTACTATTAGAGTTGGCAATGGTTACGGTTTTGGTGGTGGCCACCAAATCGCCCCGTTGGCTAGTGCTTATACGAAGGCTGCCACCATCATCCGCTTCAATATATTCGGCCACACCCATAGCGTTAAATTGGCTGTACTGGGTAAAGTATTGTGGGTAGCTGCCAGTGTAGGGCTCGCTAACACTCAGCACGCGGCCTTGGGTATCGTACTCAGTATCTTGTTTAACACGAACACCATCGCTGGTGATGGTTTCGGTGCGAATAACCCGTTGCAAGCTGTCGTAAAAGCTCACGGTTACTGGGGCGGCTAGGTTACTGCCTTCACTCGGGTGCGTGGTTTGGGTGGTGCTGGCATATACCGCATAAGTGGGGCAGGCGTAGGGCGAATTGCTACAAAAATAACCGTTAATTTGTGTGCGATTTCCGGTCGGGCTTTTTTCTTCAATACTGCGGCCTAGGGCATCGTAGGTGGTGTAGTTCGTGAGGCCATTGGCATCGCGAGTGTAATTGACTTTACCCACGCGCTTATCGTATCCCAAGGTGGTGATATGGCCTTTAGCATTCACGCTTTGGGTTGGGTAAACCCCGTCTTCAAAACCTTTAAGTGTTGCACTGCGCTCGGCCGATACGGGCGCTGTAGCATCGATAGCCGTACTTACCGTGCGCGTAACCACACCCGCATTTGCGCCGTAAAGGCGGTCGCGGTATTGGGTAACCGTTTGCTGCCAGGGCGTGCCAAAAAAGAGGGTGCTTGTTTTAACATCGAGTGTATTGGGTTCGGCGGTGTACTTATTCACTACTGTGCGTACATCGTTGCCATTACCATGGCTTGTGGTGGTAGTTGTTTGGGTCACAAAACCTAATAACCATCTTTCGAGGTTATGGCTGGGGATAAGTGTCGTGTTGGACTTTTTAATCACGCCCGTCACCGTAGTGCCGCTTAAACCATTACCCACGGTACTCCGGCTATAGGCTACCGCACCATATTGATCGTAGGTATTATCCGATCTAACAACGCTAACGGGGTTAGCTTGCAAATTGTACGTTTCGGCAATGGTGTAATCGTTGTAAACAAAGCGTTGATTTTGTGGGTGTTGCACAAAGTGGTTGGTGGTACGCGCTAGCCATTGCCCATTGCTTGTTTTGGTCTCGACTTTGGCAACAGTACCGTGAAATGGCATTTCGAGATTGTAAAAAGTGTCAGTAACTATGTTGCGATCTACATCAATGTGGGTGATTTTTTGAAAGCCCACAAATTTACGTTTGTGGTAGTTGTACCAACCACCCTCGTAATAAAAACGCTCTGTGGTAAAGCCTCCTAGGCCATCACTGTTCTGGATTTGTTTAACAACATTCATCGACCTAGAAGCGCGCTCGTTGGGCCAAGGTAAATGTTCAGGCGCTTGTGTATAAAAAGGCCGCCCTTCAATGGCATCGCTGTGCAGTGTGTCGTAATCAATTTTTATTTGCGCACCAAAACCATCGGTAATGGTAGTCAGTAAATCGGGTTGACCGCGTTTTCCCGCAAGTAAAAGCATTTCTCTGACGAATATCGCATCTGGTACGCCATCGGAAGTGAAATCACCTTGGAATATAACTAGGGATGAGGTCGTCCCACAGCTCTATTTGTGCATCCTTGCCTGAAGCATAAACAGATCCCCCAATACCTGGGGCAAATGCGCGTATGGGTTTACCGGCGCGCACAAACGTACTGCCCTGTTTAATATTAAAATCCACCATAAATTGGCCGCCTGAGATATAAAACGCATCGGTGCGGCCATCTTTGTTGTAATCAATAACTTCAATTCCCTCATCAAAAGTAAAGCCCGAGGTATCTATGCGACCATCGCCGTCAATATCTTTCGGGTGACCGACATTGATAATTTCATCTTTATTTTCGGAGATATGCGGCACAACCGTGTAACTCGGGGGCGAGCTACCCAGTTTACTATCGTACACAGGTTTTACCCCATCCCATTCAAATTGAACGGTGTTACTGCCGCTACTATTTTTTTGCCACCAACTAAGCCCCGCCGTACCGAATATCTTCTAAACCATCGCCATTAAAGTCGCCAATTATTGCGGTAGTTGTCGGGGACACAGGCCTCAATCTGTAAGTGCTTCCAATATAGGCATACGGCATGTCCTCAATACCCGCGTTGATAAAAGCCTCATGATTAAATAACTGCACTACCTTTTCTCCGTTGCGAAGGAGATCCATATCGCGCAACGTGTACTTGTCTGCTTTAGGTGTGCGTATCACTTTCTCGGGGATTATCTTCCACGTGGGATCTATATTTGTGGCAGCACTTGACTCATACCCCAACTGGCCTTTGGAGTAATTAAAAACCAAAGGTTTGGCGCAGGATTTTTTTCGGAGGTCATCAAAGCCACACTCGAGTACTTGTGCGAGCAACATGCGGTCGGATGTTTCGCTTTTGCTGTGGGTTAACTCATAACGCGACACCCATTGGCCTTTGCCCGGGGCGATTAGCGATCCGCCTATAGCGGTGGTGATGGAGTCTAAAATGTTGCTAGTGGTGTAGTTAAAAATAACCGCCTCTTGGGTGCTGAAATAAATAAAGCCCAATAGGCCGTCTGGCCGGTAATGCAGCGTTGCAGTGTTGCCGTAAATGTCGGCAATTTTAGTGAGTTGATTGCTTTTACCGGCTTGGCCTTGCGAATTGTCACCATACCAATACTGGTAACCGGTTGGAGTTTGAACTGTTTTTACAGCGGTAGACTGGGATGGATTCGTTACCTTGAGAAACGTTTCTCTGTCTTTAATGTTGCGGGTGCAGTCTTCAAAAATGCCTGAATCGCATTCGGGTACGGTGGTAAAACCTGCGATTATCCAATCGTGCCCTGCATTGACCAAAGGCGCTTCTCGGGTAGGCCGAGAGTTTTTGTAGTTAATATTTAATGCCGGCATTAAGGATGCCGCTTGGGGTGGCATTTTAATGGGCACGCTATAACTCACCGAACCCGTGTCAACGGCAAGTGAACCCGGTGTTTTGGCGACTAATTGGGTGTAGCTGATGCCGTTGTTGTGCAGGGTAATCCCACTTAAATCGATGATTTTAGAAGCACGATAGAAGAAGTTAACGACATGCAGTTATAATCGGCACCGAATTAACCACAAAAACGCCTAAAAATGCCGACTAAAGACCACCCCATCGACCTCGTTAAATACTTTTCAAGCATTGAAGATCCTCGTATTGATCGTCAAAAACTACACGCATTACCCGACATTCTTTTTATTGTATTTTGCGGGTCTATTTGCGGCATTGAAAGTTGGGAGGACTTTGTAGCATTTGCTCAATGCAAGTTAGAGTTTTTGAAAAAACACATTCCATTAACTAACGGAATACCCTCAAAAAATACATTTCAACGTGTTATTTCACGCCTAAATCCCGAAGCTTTTAAAGCCTGCTTTTTAAAGTGGGTGGCGGATTTTGAAAGTAGCCTAGGTGATGTTATTGCTATCGATGGGAAAGTTATTCGCCGCAGTTTCGATAAAGCCAATCAGCAATCGGCTATACACATGGTGAGCGCTTATGCCGCTGAGGCGAGGCTAGTTTTGGCGCAAGAAAAAGTCGCTGAAAAATCGAATGAAATTACTGCGATTCCCAAACTTATTGACATGCTTAATTTAAAAGGCGCTACGGTTACGCTAGATGCTATGGGTTGCCAAAAAGCGATAGCCGAGAAAATAATAAATGCCGGCGGACACTACGTTATTGCAGTAAAAGGCAATCAAAACGCTTTATTTGAGGCCTTAACAAAACATTTTAATCATTTTTCCGACATGAAAAATAATAAGCTTGTTGATGTTTTTGTCGCAGAAGAAATGAATAGAAATCGACTCGAGAAAAGAGAGTGTCTAGCGACAGATCAACTTGATTGGTTGGCAATGAAAGATCAATGGCCAGGGATTAAGTCATGTGTTGCCGTGAAGTCTCAGCGAACAATAAATGGCAAGCAGTCCACAGAGTTTCGATATTACATCAGTAGTCGCGAGGCTAGCGCGGAAGAGCACAATAAAATTATTCGCGCACATTGGGCTATTGAAAATAGTTTGCATTGGGTTTTGGATGTTGTTTTTAATGAAGACGATAGCCGAATTCGCACGAAAAATGCTGCAGAAAATATGGCGATAATTAAACATATTGTGATGAATAAATTAAGGATTGCGCAAGCTGACCGCCCTCGTAAAGTCAGTTTAAAAGGCCTGAGAAAATCAGCAGGCTGGAGTGATGATTCATTACTCTCAATTCTGTGTAAGCGAATTTAAATTTAAGTGGGATTACCCTGCGTTGTTGTGCAGGAGGTCATCACTTGCTTCTCTGCAGAAAATATTGACGCAGGATGTTGGGTTACGAGAATCTGTCTTAGCAGCGGAGACTTTAACGCCACCGCACTCATTACACTGCCCACCGCTTATGATTGAACCTATTTTCGCTGGAATGGATGAACCACAGTCACTTCCCACATGAGCCCCGCAAGCTGCAGCGAAAGCATTACTGCCACAATTTATGGCCAGTATGACCACCAAAAGCTGGCGCAACCAATAGCCACCAACAACATTCATCCTCATTCCAATAAAGCGCATAACCAATCCCTACTCTTCCGTTAATTTGGCGCGCAGCATAGCCAACTCGCTATGCGAGTTTCAACTTTTAAAACAACATCAACAGTAAGTAATTGCTAAACGCTAAAACCTTATATTTTTTCAGCTTTACAATGTTTGTGAATATATTCGTCGTGTGAGGGCATGGCGTCGGCGCATTGTTTTACGATGCTGCCAATTTTGTGTATCCGTTCTGCGAGCACTGTAATAGACGATTGTTTTGCGAGTGAGCTGTAGGCATTACTTGTTATTCCTTGACCCTCAAAAACCGAGAGCCAGCTATTTTCGGAAAATAATTCGTGATGATCTTTATAAAGATGTGCGCTGGATAAATAGAGGTCTATTTTTTCGTGTAGCGAATCGGGTATGGGCATATTTCTGCAGTAATTCCAAAATTCGGTATCGTCTCTTTGGGTGGCTTTGTAGTGAAGGATTAAAAAATCTCTAATCGAAAGCATTTCTTGATTCATGAGTTTATTAAAACGTGTTGCCTCGTGCTCAAAAGAAGATGCGTTTGGGAATACTCCCAAAAATTTTGATATAGCCGATTGAATTAAATGAATGCTCGTGGATTCCAGTGGCTCTAAAAAACCACTGGCCAAACCCAAGGCTAGGCAGTTTTTATTCCACATTTTTTTTCGCTGGCCGGTGGTAAAGCGCAATTGGATGGGCGTAGCTAGTGGCTCTGTTTCTAAATTGCTGAGTAATGTTTTTTCGGCGGCTGCATCAGAACAAAAATTATTTGAATACACAAATCCATTACCCACACGGTGCTGTAAAGGTATGCGCCACTGCCAACCAAAACCATGCGCTATAGCTTTTGTGTGTGATGGCGTTGGGTAACTTTTTTGGCTGGGGATTGCTATTGCACTATTGCACGGCAGGTACGCGCTCCAATCGTCGTAACCGGTATTGAGTGCTTTTTCGATTAATAGGCCCTGGAAGCCGGTGCAGTCAATAAAAAAATCGGCATTAATAACATCGCCGCCGTCTAAATGTAGCTGCGATATAAATCCATTTGAAGAATCTAAAGAAACCTTATTTACCTTGCCTTCAATCCTTACGACACCCATTTTTTCGCTGTAATGCCTGAGATACTTTGCATAAAGGCGGGCGTCAAAATGGTAGGCGTGGTGAATGGTTGCAAGCGGAGAATTTTTCACTTTTTGAGCTTCGATAAATTTCGCTTGGCGAGCAGCAAGCGTATTTAACGAATAGGCCTCGAGCTCGCTGGCTTTTTGATGACTGCGCGCTCTTTTCCATGATTGGTGAAAAGGAACATTATCAAAATATGTCCCATAGACTCCAAAGGGGTGGTAATAGCTATCGCCTAGTTTCCCCCAGTTTAAAAATTCTATGCCCAGTTTAAAGGTGCCTTGTGTGGCTTTAAGTAGTTCGTACTTATTGATGCCTAATAATTTATTAAAGGCTTCTATGGGCGGAATTGTGGCCTCGCCAACACCGACGGTAGGAATCTCGGGCGTTTCTATCAGCGTTATTTTAAATTCAGTTTTCGGTAATGCTTTGCTAAACGCCGCTGCGGCCATCCAGCCGGCCGTGCCGCCGCCTACTATCGCAATGTGTGTAATAGGCATAATTTTAATCCTGTTGTTTTTTTAGAAGGCTCGCGGCAAGCTCGGTTACTCGCTCGGCGTTTGATGCAGCGGCAAGAGCGCTTAAAGCCATTGGTTTATTATTGGTGGCGTGGAATAGACCTGCCCAACAGCCATCATTTAATAAATAACGATCGGTTTTTCGCGTATTAGCTGATGAGCTGAATAATTCCACTTGCTGCTTATTAGATCTATTTAACGTGATATTTTTTAGGTTTGCACTTAATAATAAATTGATGCTGTCGATGGCTTCGGCGGCGTATTTATTCGAGCGCCCATTAAAAAACTGTTGGCTGGCGTGGTTATTAGTGTTTACACCAATAAGCTCTTGCAGCAGTGTTAATTGCAGCTCGAGTAGTTGGTTATGGGAAACGAGTAATTCGGGCACATTTAAAAATGCTGAGCCAAGCGCAATACAATTTGCCTGCCAAGGTGATTGAAAATAACAGGGTGCTGTTTTCGCTTCCGGTGAAAAATGGTAGGCGGTCGTGTAAGTATTATTTTGATAACCAGCACTTAGTGTTATGTTTTTGTCGGTAAAGCTAATGCGCGCGTCTTTCTGTGGATTAGTTGTGGACGCGCAGAGTTTTTCCATATCCCATTTAGGAATATTTTCTGGGTTGATATCAACCTTGGATTGAAGGCTAGCCATAAGCTTAAAGCTTGACGAGCAATCAATAAATAAATCGGCAGTTATAGCTTGTTGGCTTGAGGTTATTAATTTTGCTATGGATTTTTTATCGGCTGTTAATTCAATATTAGGGTGTTGCGTTGGTATAAATAAAACACCCGATGCAACAGCCTGCTGCTTATAAATATTGCCATTTTCTGTGTTTGAATAGCTATAACCTGTATTGGACGTATTTAAAAAAGCATCGTAAGGTTTTGGATATGTAGCGGTTTTGGCGTACACCTCGTAAGCTTGTGGGAATGTAATGGATGAGCTCGCCACACCATAGCTAGAAAAATTAAAATTAAAATCACCCTGTTGTGTATTTAGTTTTATTACCTGCGCAGGGTGCGCCGCTAAATTTTTCTTTAGGGTGGGCAGTGAGGCCTCGGCAAAAGGCGGGAAGGCGAATTGTATTTCTGGCTGTGCCTGATCTTCTTCAAGCTCAAGCGCTAAAATAATGGGTTTTAGCGCTTTTAATTTTTTGGCTAAATGATAAGCCGTTAATGCCAGCGGAAAGCCTGCCCCAATAATGGCAATGGTGGGTCGTTGTTGTGTCATTAGGAGAATACTCCGTACAAACTCAGGGCGGATTCCGGCCAAGCTTCTTTTATTGTGCCGGCATAAATTTTATCGATAAATTCTTTGTTATTGCCAATAGCTTGCGCCTGAGCAGCTATTTCATCTCTGAATTTTTGTAATTGCTGCACGAGCTCTTCGATCACTTAAATGATGCGTTTGTGTACTGTTGCTTTTTATCTGGCCGCCCTGCCCTAAAAATACATAAGCCCAGCTTGACTCTAAAAAAAGTCCATGTTGGTAGGTATCGACAATACCTGTTTCTTCTAAAAGCGCTAGGCGGTTTTTGAGCGAATCGGGTAGCTCCATGTTTTTTATATAGCGCCAAAATTCAGAGTCATCACGCTCGGATATTCGGTAATGCAAAATAATAAAATCGCGGATTTTTTCGTATTCGTCGGCCATTTGCCGATTAAATTCGATGCGTTCATGGGTGTAGTCGGCGTGGCTCGGCAGCAGCTCAATCAGTTTTATTATGGCTGTTTGAATAAGGTGTATGCCGGTGGATTCTAAGGGTTCAATAAAACCACTGCTCAAGCCTACGGCGGCGCAGTTGTGGCTCCAAGATAAATTTTTATGGCTGGCTTTAAATTTAATCACTTGCGGTGTGGCTAATGTTTTGCCGCTTAAGTTTTTGTGGAACAGGTTTAGCGCTTCGTCATCGCTCATAAATTGGCTGGCATATACACAACCATTACCGGTGCGATGTTTTAACGGAATGCGCCATTGCCAGCCCGCTGAATGTGCGGTGGCTTGGCTATAAGGTGTATTGGGGTAGGTTTCATCCGTCGGCGCCGCTACCGCTCTATCGCAAGGTAAATGTTTACTTAAATCAATGGTTTTTGCGCCTAGCGTTTCACCCACTAATAAAGATCTAAAGCCGCTGCAATCAATAAAAAAATCACCCTCAATCCGCGTTCCATCTTCAAGATGTAAGGCTTCGATATTTCCAGTGGTTGTATTTTGAGTAATGTTGTTTATTTTGCCTTCGATGCGGTTGAAATTCGAAAAATTGTTTTCGCAGAGTGTGCGTAAATATTGCGCATAACGATTGGCATCGATATGAAATGCATAAGAAAAAGTCGATGTAAGGCTTTGCTCGTTTTTAGAGGGGTAGGCGAATTTACCCTTGCGCGCCATGTGCGTGGCAATCGAAAATTCATCGGTGGGTAAATTTAAACCGAGTTTATCGGCGCGCGCCCAATATTTTAAAAAGGATGTGTGCGGTGTGGGAAATCCAAATTCGCCAAAAGGGTGAATATAACGCTCGCCAATTTTCCCCCAGTTTATAAAGTCGATACCTAATTTAAAGGTGGCGTTGGTCGCGCGCATAAAGTCGTGCTCGTTGATGCCGAGCTTGTCGTTAAAGTATCGCAGATGAGGAATGGTCGCTTCGCCAACGCCTACGGTGCCAATAGCGTCGGATTCGATAAGCGTAATGTGCACGCTCGAGTGATTAAATAAACGTGAAAACGCCGCTGCCGCCATCCACCCTGCTGTACCACCGCCGGCAATGATTATTTTTTTTATCACGGAATCCCCTTAAGTTGTAAAACAAAAAAAAGGCATAGTCACTGACCATGCCTTTTTTATTTTTAAAATAAATTATTAATCCAATTAAAATTGAGCTTGAAGAAATAACGCTACACGACGATCGTTTGCAAAGTATGAGCGAGGCGATTTAACAGTTTCTTGCACCGCCGCACCAGGGTTAACTTCGTTAAGAATAGAGGTTCTGGTGATCTCATTCAAAAGGTTGTTGGCTTGCAAGCCCACCTTGAAGTTGTCGTTAAACTTCCAAGAGACAGAAGCATCGAGCTGGCCAGTCGCCTCACCAAAAACTGGTGCGTAAGCAATCACGTCACGCGAGTTGAGTAGGTAGCTTGAGCGCCAGCTGTAAGCCAATCGCGCCTCAAAGGTCTCGTTATTGTAAAAGGCTACTAGGTTGTAGTTATCTTGCGATAACCCTTCGAGGGGCAGATCACGGATATTGTTGAAGTTGTAGCGCGCAGAGTATTTATTGTTTGGATCGCCACCATACCGAACATCGCCGTAATCGTCAGATGATCCATCGATGTAGGTGTAGCTGGCCTGCACACCAAAGTATTCTAATGATTCATGAATAATTTCTAACGAGCTTTGCAAGGCAAGTTCAAGCCCTTGAACAGTCGCCACGCCGGCGTTCTGCGTGAAGGTAGCTGTAACCGGCTGGGTAACGCCTGCAGCGTTAGTTAACTGTAAAATAGAGCTAGATTGACGGAAATAATCTTCAATGTCTTTGTAAAATAATGACGATGTTAATGAGCCAAAGTCGTTGTAGTACCACTCAAACGTTAAATCGTAATTGGTTGACAACTCTGGCTGTAATAGCGGATTACCGGCACCGTTTGCAGCATAACCTGCAGGGCTAACACTTTCGATTCGGCTGGTATTTTTTCCATCAGCGCCTTTAAAGTATTTAATAGAGAGATCTGGTGTGACCAAACGGCTGTTTTTTACATCGTTAAGTGTGGGTAAAAACATCGATTGAGAAAAACCAAAACGCGCAATAAATTCATCCGTTATCGCAAACCTTAAGTTAAGGCTAGGCAGTAACCGGTTAAATTTGTCCCCTTTAACGGTATAAACCTTGCCGTCTTTTTGATCTAAGAACTTTTTGACTTCAGCTTTGGTGGCCTCTTTCGCCGCGTAATGAGAAATTACTCGAGCGTCAATCTGCTCGGCAGATTCCTCTTTATAGTAATCAGCAAAAAACGCTTGCGTAGGATCACGACCATAGATTGTCCAGCTTGGACTATTTAAAAAGTTATCGGTTTCGCCGCTAAATATTTCGTCGGCGGCACCAAAAAGATCGGCGCCCGTAGAGGTTAACTGCCAGCTTACATAACGTAAGCCCACGTTGCCCGAGAAAGGTAACGTGGCATCTTCATTGCCAAAATCCATTTGAATGTAGAAAGAGCTGCGGTCTTCTTCGGCTTTGGCGATTTCGCCTGGGCGGAAAGGTGTGCCTTCAATCACTCCCTTGCGAGCACTTAAGGGCTTCCAAGTTTGGCCGTTCATGGTTACGCCATTGGCCATAGCCAAATCGTAAAAAGCCTCGGCATTGCTTAAAGCGGAGTCTGACGGGAACAAGAAGGTATTGTTACCCTGCAGCGCCGAGCCGTTAAGATGATCATTAAAGGTAAAGGCTTCCACTAAGCCTGAATCCAAGAGGGTATCCCCTGTTTTCAGGTTGCCCATCCAAGTCTCGCCAAGCGAGCCCCAGTTATACAAAGATTCTTTAAAATCTAAGGTGCGCTTGGATACACGCACGCCGGTTTTAACGGCTTTAATCAGACCTTCGTCAAAGCTGTATTCACCATCCAGCTGCAGTGCAAACTCATCGCCTTCGTTAGCCGATTGGTGATCCATGGCCGAGCGCATAAAGTAGCTTTTGCCTTCGTTTAGATTGGTGCCGTTGGTGTTGTTAATCAGCTCAAATTTCGGGTTGTCTGAGTTACGCACATCAATAAACGCATCGGTCGAGTTTATTTTGTTGTGAATTGTCATGTCGTAGATGTCGTTGCTCGCATCTATGTATTGAGCATCGGCAGTAATTTTAAGATTATCACTCGGCGTAAATTCGACGTTAAAGCTAAGGTCGTTAACCACACGCTCGTCGGTACGTTTACGGGCACCCGCAACGTAAAAAGGATTGCCACGGAAGTCGCGGTAGCTCTCACCTGCATTGCCTACACCGCCAGCGATGGTGCCGGAGGTAAACATGCAAGGAATTGTCTCGCTGCTTCCACTACAGTCATAGGTTGCGTCGGTTGACTTAAAGTTTTTTTGGTCGGCATCACTGGCCCAAGGTTCTGTGGCGTATTCAAGGAAGTGCTCGCTCCAAGTAAGTGTTGAGTCGGAGCGGATGAATTCCAGTGTGGTTTGAACGGTTTCGGCTGGGTTAGCCCATTGTAATGAGGCTGCAATACCTAAGCGGTCGCGGTCGTTTTCTTGTTGGCGTGCTGATGCGGCCAAGGGCGCAAAATTGTTGGTGCCGGGATTGCGTTTATAGTTATAAATGCCTACGCCATCACCACGTGTGGTTAAGTTCGAGCTCGAAACACTCAGTAAGGCGCCAAACTTACCGGCGTCGGTATCCCATGTATTGCTGATTACGCTTGATACGCGGGGGCTAATGTCATCAATAAGATCGCCGTAACCCGCTTCTACAGTACCCATTAATACAAGCCCTTCTTTGTCGAAGGGTTTACGGGTCACTAAGTTAATTGTGCCCGCGATGCCGCCTTCGATCATGCTGGCTTCTTGGTTTTTTTGAACAATTACACTGCCAACCATTTCGGGTGGAATGTCTGAGAAGTTTAAGCCGCCATCGCCGCTCGCACTAAAGCCGTCACGGCCGTTAATTTCTGCGCGCACACGGTTAAGGCCACGCACTGTTACGTTGCCACCCTCTACCGAAAAGTGATCTGGGTCATCCGATGCTTCAAAGCGCTCGATGGTAACGCCGGGCACACGTTGCAACGCTTCAACAACCGACTTATCGGGCAGCGCGCCAATATCGCTGGCGGTGATGACATCTTGAACAGTCGCTGCGTCGCGCTTGATGCTTTGCGCATCTTGCAAGCTTTGTTTAATGCCATAAACAATAATTTCTTCACTGATATGTGCTTCTGCACCATTAGCTTTTTCTTGGGCCTGTGCTTGCAGTGCCGTAGCAGCCAAAATACAGGCCGTTAGTGTTGAGCGTTTAAATAATGGTTTTTTATATGTGTGAGTCATAAACCCCTCCAGTGTCGTTATTTTTATAGATATTTCTGCGTTAAATGATTCTTGTGTGCACGTTTAACTTAAGCGAACACCCTCTTTTGGCGTTGTATTTTATTACGAAGCTAAAAAATACTGGGAAGGATTAAGAAGGATATAGGTATCAGCCGGATGCATTTTTTATCGCCGAAGTTTAATGCGTCCATCAGCCGCTGTATATACAACAACGTGACAACGAGTTTGATAATGGCGATGACAGCGCTAGCCCGCAGCTGCGGGGGAGTGCGTATACATCGAATGCAAAAAAGTGGTTAACTTTGTGGGCGGGTTGTTTAACCCTCTATAAAGGGTTATAAACGGCGAACATTTTGCTCGTGAAAACACTAGGAATAAAGTATGGCTTTAAAAAAAGCGGCAGTGGCGATGCGTCCGCAGAGTTTTGCAATTAAAGGCGCGCTATTGCCAATGACGCTATTGGAGTTGAAGTCGCTGAATAGAGATGAAGTTCGCGCTGAATTAACCCTTAAGGTCGAGTCTTCACCAGATTTTTTTGGCGGCACGCCAATCGTTTTGAGTATTGATACGCTGGCAGGCGCAAATGACGAGTTCCTCAGTGTCATTCTTGCCTTGTGCAAGCAATTGGGCTTTAGGCTTGCGGGGATTAAAGGCAGCGAGCCTTGGTTGGCCGATTTTGCGGCGCGCTTAGGTTTAGGTTTGTTTCCGGCAGGCAAAGGACGTGTAGCCGATGAGCCGGATGTGGCTTTGGATGTCACGAGTGCGACAGCCATTGATACGGTAGCGTTGAGTGCAGCACCCAAAACAATTATTGAGGTGCGCGAAACAATTATTGAGGTGCCCGAAACAACCTTAGTGACGCCCTCTAAAACTATTACCACGCCGGTGCGCTCTGGACAGCAAATTTATTCCGAGGGTGACCTTATCGTTTTGGCGCCCGTTTCGGCAGGCGCAGAAGTTTTGGCAGTTGGCAATATTCATATCTATGCACCGTTGCGCGGGCGAGCCCTGGCTGGCGTTAAAGGTGATGAATCGGCGCGTATTTTTTGCTTGAGCCAAGAGGCGGAGTTGGTTTCTATTGCTGGGCACTTTATGATTGACGAAATTTTACGCAAGGCGAGCTGGAAAAGTGCCGCTCAGATTTTTTTTGCACACGGAGAATTACAGGTCGAGTCCCTTCAAATGGCTATTGCTTAGGCCGCTTGTGTTGTAAAAGTTGAGCTTTAAACACGGGGGTTTGCAAGCAAACAACAACGCTTCTTCAGAAGCATCTTATAAATAATTTAAAAGGTAATTTTTGTGGCCAGAGTAATAGTGATGACTTCGGGCAAAGGTGGTGTAGGTAAAACGACATCGAGTGCTGCAATCAGCAGCGGATTAGCCATGAAAGGCCACAAAACGGCCGTCATCGATTTTGATATAGGTCTGCGTAATTTGGATTTGGTAATGAATTGCGAGCGCCGTGTGGTTTATGACTTTGTGAATGTCATTAATGGTGAAGCGACGCTCAAGCAAGCGTTAATTAAAGATAAGCGCTGTGAAAATTTGTACATTTTACCCGCCTCGCAAACACGCGATAAAGACGCATTAACGCCAGAAGGGGTTGAAAAAGTCCTTAAAGATTTAGCCGATGATGGCTTTGAATTTATCATTTGCGATTCGCCAGCGGGTATTGAGCATGGCGCGTTTATGGCGCTGTATTTTGCCGACGAAGCGATTGTAGTTTCTAATCCCGAGGTTTCGTCGGTACGCGATTCCGACCGTATTTTGGGTATTTTGCAAAGCAAATCGCAAAGGGCCGAGCAAGGTTTACGCGTTAAAGAACATTTATTATTGACTCGCTATAATCCCGAGCGCGTCGCCAAGGGTGAGATGTTGGCGGTGTCTGACGTTGAAGAAATTCTTGCGGCAAAATTGCTAGGGGTTATTCCCGAGTGTACTTCGGTGCTTAAAGCCTCCAACCAAGGTTTACCCGTTATTCACGACCCGCAAAGTCGAGCCGGCCAAGCTTACACCGATGCGGTGGCGCGCTTGCTGGGTGAAGATGTTGAGCACCGCTTTTTAACACCCGAACATAAGGGGTTATTTCAGCGTTTGTTTAGGAGATCAGCATGAGTTTTTTGGCCTACTTCGCACGCAATAAAAGTGATACGGCATCGATTGCAAAAGAGCGCCTACAAATTATTGTGGCCCACGAACGCTCGCGCCGTAATCAGCCCGAATATCTCGCCGATTTACAGAAAGACATCATGATGGTCATTCGTAAATATGTGGATATTGATATGGACAAGATTGAAGTTCAGCTCGAAAAAAATGGCGACTACGCCGTTTTAGAGCTTAACGTTACGCTGCCGGATTAACTTATGTGCCGGCGCTCAGTTTTGTTTTAGCGCTTGGCGCAATAAGTCTCATCTTTACAGTTTCCAACATTTTAACTATTGAGGGCGCTATCTTGGATTGATAAGGTGGCGCCCTTCTTTTTTCTGAATTTTCTAACATGACTGAACATAAACCTACATCTTTGCCGTTATTTTGGGCGCAGCATAAGTCTTGGTTAACACCGGGTATTTTACTGGCGCTGTCTTTACTGATGTATTTAGCTGGGCTGCAATACCCTAAATCGATGTTTTGGGACGAAAACTACCATGTTGTCTCGGCGCAAAAGCATGTTGATGGCGTGATGTACATGGAGCCACATCCACCTCTGGGTAAAATGCTACTGGGTTTGAGTGAATCCGTTTTTAACCCCAATGCCAATATTGATCTTACGGCGTTGCACAGTACCGATTACCTTAAAGGCGACGAGATGCCTAAAGGCATGGAGTTTTGGGCGTACCGTTTGCCGTCAGCATTAATGATGGCGCTGTCGGTGTGGTTCTTGTATCAAATATTATTCCGTATCACGCGCTATCGTTTTTTGGCATTTATATTCTCGCTTTATATGATTTTTGATAATGCCATGGTGCTGCATTCGCGCGCGGCCATGCTGGAAGGTATTCAATTCTTTTTTATCCTGATGAGCCTTTGGTATTTTGTTCGAACCGTGACGAATAAAGAGGTGATATCGCTTAAGCACTACGTCATTTTGGGGCTAATTATCGGTTTAGTTACCGCTGTAAAAGTCAATGGCTTGGTGCTGACGTTGATCTACGGCATGCTGTTACTGGAAGACAAAGGCCAAGCGCTATTAAAGGGCGAATTTTTAGTGGTTATCGAGCGCGCCATACTCTCGGTCGCTGCCTTTTTTGCAGCGCTGGCCTTTATTTTTTGTTTGGTTTTTTATGTGCATATTGGCATGGGGACTAAGGTGATTGCTGGCCATACCTACAAGGCGTCGCCAGCCTATCTTGAGTCACTTAAAACGAATGGCAGTTTTAGTTTTACCACTTTCCGCCATGGCCTTAAGGATAATCTCACTTATATGTCGGAATACGCCGATGGTGTTCCCCGTTTAGATAACTGTAAAGACACCGAAAACGGCAGTTATTACGCTAGGTGGCCCTTTGGTGGAAAAGGTATTAATTACCGCTGGAGCAAAGATACTTACGATGGTGTTGTGAAGGTGGGCTATGCCTATTTAGTGGGCAACCCTTTAATTTGGCTGAGCGTGATTGCTGGCATTTTATTGTCTATATCGTTGCTGTTAGGGCGTTTTGTTTTTGATTTGCCGGTTAAAGATGAGCGCTTATTTATGTACATTCTGTATTTTACGGGGCTGTACGTGAGCTACATGGTCGCCATCGCACAGATTGACCGCGTGATGTATCTGTACCATTACTTTGTGCCTTTGTTGTTTGGCATTATTAACGCGGCCTTAGTTTTTGCGTATGTCTTTAAGGATGGTTTGCTCACAGGCTCGCGCTTTACCACTGTGAACTTGGCTTTGCTGGGCGTTATGGTAGTCGCTGTATTTGCGTACTTCTCGCCGCTTACGTTTAACCTTCCTATTACCGAAGGCCAATTTGAACTGCGTAACTGGTTTTCGTTGTGGAATATCGAGGTAATACGATAATGAGTCAGTTAATTCATCGTCTGTGCCAGTATGGTCGGTGTGCGCTTAATTGCACATTACAAAAGCCCAAAGAGGTTGGTTTTTTTGCTTTTTTGATGTTGTTTATTTTTATGGCCATTTATAAATCGACACCTGCAATGGTTAATAAAACATTGGAGCTGAAGATTTATAAAAACCGCACGCCTATCTCCAATATTTTTCAGGAGAGAGATATTATTAACACCAAATCGCTTTGGGTTGATAGGCTCATGCTTAAAGACGGCGCACGCATTGTGCACCCCAAGTTGGGCGTGATTGGTTTTGGTGATAGTTTTTTTATTGATGTGGAATCGAGTTTTAACGTTAAAAAAGCGGGTATTTATTATTTTATTCCCGGTAGTGATGACGGCTTTAGCTTGGATGTAGATGGCGCGCGCCTGTGTGCCTTTGAGCGTGACCGTCCTTATTCAACGCAGCGTTGCCGTATTGAACTGAGCGAAGGGATTCATAACTTTAAAATGAGTTATTTTCAGGGGGGCGGCCATGCTGGGTTGACCTTAGCTTATCAGTTTGACGGTGATAGCAAACAGCGCTGGGTAGGAGACAATAGCCAATACCTTCGTTTTGATTAAAATTGCCCTGCTTTTAAAAAAGCCAACACCATGTTGGCTTTTTGTTTTTTAAAGCGGGGAAAATTAATAGCGCCGTTCAGCGCCGGCCAAGTTAAATAGCAGATTCTTTTATTCATATCAAAGCCAGTACTATTCCTGTGGCTTCTTTGGGCTATAATTGCGCCGTTTTTTTTTAAACTTTTTGGAGTAAGCTTGTGAATATTGCTGTGATTTCTCGCGGTCTATTGGCTGTATTAGCACTGGGTGCATCGGTAGCGGTGTGGGCCGTAAATAGTGATGAAGGGCTTGAGGATCGCATTAAGCCCGTAGGCACTTTATGTATGGCAGGCGATAGCTGCGCGGCGGCTGTTGTTGAAGTTGTAGCTGGTCCTCGCACGGGGCAGTCGCTTTACGACACCAAATGCACGGCTTGCCATGCCATTGGTGTGGCGGGCGCACCTAAGTTTGGCCACCCAGAAGATTGGGCGCCGCGTGTTAGTGCCAAAGGTATGGATGGGCTCTTTAAAAGCGCTTGGGGAGGCTTAAATGCAATGCCACCAAAGGGTACTTGCGCCGACTGTACTGAAGACGAAATCAAGAGTGCAATCGAATATATGGTGTCGCAGTCCAAATAATCGTGCCGAGTAAAAAAGGCGAGCTTCGGCTCGCCTTTTTTGTATGTCATTGATTTATATATTAAAGACGTAATATCTGCGCAGAAAAAAACCTAAAAAAGCGCTTGCGCTTTTTTCAAAAATCTTTAAGATGTGCGCCTCTTAAACGGGTCGTTAGCTCAGTCGGTAGAGCAGTTGGCTTTTAACCAATTGGTCGCGCGTTCGAATCGCGCACGACCCACCATTTTTCTTTTCTTAAAAGTGATTGGTGGTTTCCCCCTAAGTTATAAAAACTTACTTTTAAAAAAGCATTGCAGAGCATGGGTCGTTAGCTCAGTCGGTAGAGCAGTTGGCTTTTAACCAATTGGTCGCGCGTTCGAATCGCGCACGACCCACCATGTATACCTAAAGGGGAGCCTAGCTCCCCTTTTTTTATCCGTTCTTTTTATCCGTTATTTTTATTGCTGTTAAATGTCGTTTTTCGCAAGGGGCTAGTGATGACCAAATGTGAAGATACCGCCGTAGCCATGGGCGCGGTTAAGTTATCGCCTCAAGAAATCGTGCGTGAGCATTTAGCGCATTTACCCGACACACAAAAAACTGACCCCGCCAAAGTGCAAGCCCAAAAAGAGCAAATTAAAGCGCTGCTGAAAAAACACGACGCTGCCCTTGTTGCGCACTATTACACCGATCCTATTATCCAAGCGCTGGCCGAAGAAACCGGCGGCTGCGTTTCGGATTCGCTGGAAATGGCGCGCTTTGGCAAAAATCACCCCGCGAAAACCTTAATTGTCGCGGGCGTAAAATTTATGGGCGAAACCGCCAAAATTCTCACGCCCGAAAAGCGCGTTCTCATGCCCACACTGGAAGCCACATGCTCACTCGATGTAGGTTGCCCCATCGAAGAATTTAGCGCGTTTTGCGATGCGCATCCCGATCGCACCGTAGTCGTTTATGCCAATACCTCGGCCGCTGTTAAAGCGCGTGCCGATTGGGTTGTAACCTCAAGCATTGCCAAAGACGTAGTGGCGCATTTGGATAGTCTTGGCGAAAAAATTCTGTGGGCGCCCGATAAGCATTTGGGTTCTTACGTACAGCGCGAAACCGGTGCCGATGTACTGTGCTGGGACGGCGCCTGCATTGTGCACGAAGAATTTAAAGCCCAAGCCTTGTTAGATCTTAAGGCCGTTTATCCCAATGCCGCTATTTTGGTGCATCCAGAATCACCGGCTTCTGTCGTTGATGTGGCCGATGTTGTGGGCTCGACCTCGCAACTCATTAAAGCAGCAGGCAGCTTGCCTAATCCCGAGTTTATCGTTGCCACCGACCAAGGCATTTTCTACAAAATGCAGCAGGCATGTCCCGATAAAACCCTCATTATTGCGCCCACCGCAGGCAATGGTGCCACCTGCCGCAGCTGCGCCAATTGCCCGTGGATGGCGATGAATAGCCTCGATGCCTTATTGGCCGTGTTTGAACAATCCGATAACGAAATTTTTGTGGATGAAGCGTTGGCCATACAAGCAATGAAACCTTTACAGCGCATGCTGGACTTTAAGCGTTAGTTGTTTTGCTTATGCGATAACTCAAGCCGCTTAATTGCGGCTTTTTTGTTTTGCGGCTGTGGCTTTGTATTCGGGATGCTGTTGTTGATGGTGTTTGGTTAGCCGACTAGAATGGCCGCCTTTTTATTGTAATGTTGGTCGGCTCGGTAATGATAAAAGGTGCTGGCGGTGATTTTTTCTGACCCTTCTTGCGCCGGGAGCGCATGAGGAGCGCCCATGGATGGCTTGAGCGCGTCAGAAGAAATTATTGCCAGCGCCTGCCATGACTGACGTTTCTCTTAATTAATACACCTATTTTATTAACCCCAACTGTTGGGGGGAGTTTTGTGATGAGCAAGCAGCCGCTAATTATTTTTGATACCACCCTGCGCGATGGCGAGCAAAGCCCCGGCGCGTCTATGACTAAGGATGAAAAAGTGCGCATTGCCAAAATGCTCGAAAAAATGCGCGTTGATGTGATCGAAGCGGGGTTTGCGATTGCGAGTAATGGCGATTTTGAATCGGTAAAAGCCGTGGCCGAAGCGGTAAAAGATTCCATCGTGTGCAGCTTGGCGCGCGCGGTTTATGCCGATATTGATCGCGCCGCCGAAGCCCTAAAAGGCGCTAACGCCTCGCGCATTCATACCTTTATCGCGACTTCGCCGATTCACATGAAGTACAAGCTGCAAATGGAGCCCGAAAAAGTCCTCGAGCAAGCGGTTAAAGCCATTCAGCGCGCTCGCAACTACACCGACGATGTGGAATTTAGCCTAGAAGATGGCAGCCGCAGTGAATTTGAATTTATGTGCCGCATCACCGAAGCCGCGATTAACGCTGGCGCGCGCACTATTAATGTGCCCGATACCGTCGGTTATGGCGAGCCTATGGCCTACGGCGCCATGTTTAAGCGTCTGATCGAGGCTGTACCCAATAGCGACAAAGCGATATTTTCGACCCATTGCCACAACGACTTAGGCCTAGCTGTGGCCAACTCGTTATCGGCGGTAATGAATGGCGTGCGCCAAGTGGAATGCACCATTAACGGTTTGGGCGAGCGTGCGGGCAATGCCGCGCTAGAAGAAATTGTGATGGCCGTGCGCACGCGCCACGATATTTTTCCGGTCCAAACCCGCATTCAAAGCGAGCATATAGTCGCCACTTCGCGCTTGGTCTCAGGTATTACAGGCTTCCCAGTACAGCCCAACAAAGCGATTGTGGGCGCCAATGCGTTTGCGCACGAATCAGGCATTCACCAAGATGGCGTGCTCAAACACCGCGAAACTTACGAAATCATGCGCGCCGAAGATGTCGGCTGGAACGCCAACAAAATTGTGCTGGGTAAACACTCGGGCCGCGCTGCGGTTAAAGCGCGCTTTGAGGCACTCGGTATTAGCTTCGAAAATCAAGATCAGCTCAACGAAGTATTTGCGCGTTTTAAAACCTTGGCCGATAAAAAACACGAAATTTTTGATGAAGACTTGCAGCATTTAGTCTCCGAAGTGGCCGATAGCATTACCGATGTTTACGAGCTAAATACGTTAGAAGTGTGCAGTAAAACCGGCCAAACGCCGCAAGCGCAGATCAAGTTAAGCATTAAAGGCGAGCTTAAAAGCGCGATTGCCGAGGGCAGCGGCCCAGTTGATGCGGCCTATAAAGCTATCGAAAAAATCGTTGCCAGCCAAAGCGCCTTGTTACTTTATTCGGTTAACGCCATTACTCAAGGCACCGAAGCCCAAGGCGAAGTGACCGTGCGCTTAGAGCGCGGCGGCCAAATTGTGAATGGCGTAGGTAGCGATACCGACATTATTACCGCCTCGGTTAAAGCCTATTTAAATGCTTTAAATTTGCTAGAGCGCAGTGGCTCGCGCTCGCATCCGCAGTATGGCGTCTAGCTTCCCGTGAATGGTGGCGAGCGTAGAATGGCGAGGCGCGAATGAACGAGCTAACACGTATGCAATATCTGGCGGCCATGAGCATCGAGAGTTTTGTGCCGCGCAGCATTTTGCCCGCCGCCAAAGCCTCGGTTGCCTGTGTCTTGCCGGAGGTTTGGCTGGATGATTTGCAAGATGACATTGTTGATGTGCAGCCTTTGGTACATCCAGCGTTAAGGCCTTCGGCGTCTCAAGTTTCCAGTCCATCGCCTGCGCACCATGCGGCCAGCCAATCGTTGGTTAAGGATATTCTTGCACCCAGCCAAGCCCTAGCCGAGACTCCCCTTGCGCGTATCGACAGCGACCGCACCTTGCAACAGCTTTTAATTAAAAGTCGCCACAAGCCCCTGAGTTTTAGTTTGTCGGTTTGGTCACTCGCCAACGGCGTGGTGATAATTGATAGCCGCGAGCCCAAAGCTGCACTGCCAACCTCGGCGCTGCTACACAATATTGTGATGGCATTTGCGCGCGACGGCGTTATTCCCAAGCCCGACTTTATCAACTGGCCGCTTTTGCATTCCGCTACAGCCAACCCCAACGAAACCCAAGACGCACAAGAAATGACGCAAGCCTTTTTAGCCAGCCGATTCGAAATGGCGGCGCCCAAAGTGATTGTGGTTATGGGTGAAATGGCGGCAAGCATTGTTTTAAATAAAGCCCTCTTAAATCAAAAAGAGCTAAATCAAAAAGAGCTAAATCAAGCCGCGCCAGATAATTACGGCACGCCAATAACCTCCGCCCATTTACCTTGCCCAGCGGTGTGCCTTCCAAGCCTTGCGCAATTACTCAAAGAACCGCTATTAAAGCGCTTTATTTGGTTGGCTTTAAAACCTTGGTTTTAATTAAGAATTTTTTATGGATCATTTAAAAAATTGCCAGCATCCAAGCTTTGGCGAACTGCATTTAAAAAATCTTAGTCTCGACGATTTACCCGCATTATTGGAAATCGAAAAACGCTCTCACTTTACGCCGTGGAATGAATCGCACTTTAAAGGCTCGCTCACCAATGCTCATCACGTTGTGGGCTTAACTCAAAATGATCAGTTAATAGCCTATGCCGTTATTTCGTTGGTCGCAGGCGAAGCTGAATTATTATTATTTGTGATCGACGAAAAATACCAAGGTAAAGGCATCGGGCGTTTATTTTTAGAAGCGCTCGTCGATATTCTGCAAAACCAAGCCAGCGCCTTATTTTTAGAGGTGCGCGCCGGCAATATTGCCGCCATTAATTTGTATGAGGCCGTAGGTTTTAACCAAGTCGGCGAACGCCCCAATTATTACTCCACCCCACTAGGGCGCGAGGATGCGTTGGTATTTGCGATGGATTGGAGTTTTTTGTGAGGGTTTGATTAACCATCAAGCCGATTGACAAGCCGCGCCACGATATCTTACCGCTCATGAAATAATGCAATAATCTGCGGACAGGAAGTATTGTGAAGGGGATAGAAAATATAGTGATGCTCACACTTCGTCACGAACATTAACGAATTAATTGATAGCCACTGTTTAAAACATCCACAATTTCTGCTTTGGGATTTTCGGGCAATTCAATTTTTTTGCCGGTAATTTTTTGGGCAATATCTAAATAGGTTTTTGATACGTCCATTAGCGCGTTTAGCGGTAGCTGATTGTTGACGGCTAAAGCATTGCGCTCGGTCATGCGATTTTTGTTTAATAAAATATCGGGATCTTCAAAGTGGTTGAGTAAAAACTGGCGGAAAGCCTCCTTGCTTTGCTCGACAATTTTATTATTTTTGTAGCTTTTTCCATCCCAAATACGTGATGAGTCAGGCGTGCCCACTTCGTCCATATAAATTAACTCATCTTGGCCTTGTTGATTTTTAACGTAACCAAATTCAAATTTTGTATCGACAAAAATTTGCTCTTGGCTGGCCAATTGATTGGAAATCACCTGAAAGCCTTCTTTGAGCAATTTTTCGTAGCGATCAATATCGCCGCAATTTTTAAAATTAAAGGCGCTAAAATTACCTAAAATATCTTGTCGTGTAATATTAACGTCGTCGGCCTCGGGTACGCCGGGAATACCTTTTAAAATACCTTTGGTGGATGGCGTTATTAATAACTCGGGTAATTTTTGATCTTTTTGTAGGCCTTCGGGTAAAGTGATGCCGCAAAAATTGCGCTCGCCGTTATCGTAAGCGCGCCACATGCTGCCGGTAATATATTGGCGGCAGATGGCCTCAATCATAATGGGTGTTGCTTTTTGTACGATCCACACAAACGGGTGTGGGATATCGACAATATGACTATTGGCTAAATTATTTTTTTTGAATTCGCCAAACCAATGGTTGGCAATAGCATTTAATGCCGCACCTTTGCCGGGCACGCCTGCTAAGCCGCCCTCACCTTGCCAGATGCAATCGAACGCCGATATACGATCACTGATGACCATAATCGCAAGCGGTGTATCGAGCGCGAGTGCATAGCCTTTTTCTTCAATAAGACGCCGACTGTCTATGGCATCGAGCCAATAAACCGAGCGCACTTTACCGCTGTGTATAGGGCTGGATGTTTTAATGGGAAGATCGTTATTAATCGTAAGAATTTGATGGGAGAAGGACATAAAAAAACCGCATTGGTAGTGGCGACGCCAAGTCATGAAATAGCCGGCAATGATACCAGCAGATCTGCCAATCAACAATTTTGCTCGAGGTGTTGAGCGCTAAAATTGCGATCTGATTTGTGCTATGGTTCGACAGATTTTTTGGGTTACATTCAGCAAGAGGAACAGGTATCAGTGACAAAACGTATATTAATGTTAGCGTCTGAAAACGATGCGCTACCGAATGCCAAGGTCGGTGGTATTGGTGATGTGGTACGCGATATTCCCTTGGCGTTGGCCGAATTTGGCTGTGATGTACAGGTGATCTTGCCCGACTATGGTTATTTTGCGGTTATGCCTTCGGCCGAGCTTTGTGGCGAATACAGCGTATCTTTTGCGGGCGGGCTTGAGCGTGTAGAGCTTTATCGAATTCTATCGTCTACGCAACAGCATGAATCAGTCAGCTATTGGGCACTGCGCCATCGGCGTTTTTCTCCCTGCGGTGACGGGCGTGTATATTGTAATGACGAAAATAATCGCCCCTTTGCCACCGACGCCTCTAAGTATGCTTTTTTCTGCGCTGCAGTAGCGCAAGCCATTATTGGCAACGCGTTTGGAAAATTAGATGCATTGCATTTGCACGATTGGCATGCGGCGTTGTTATTGGTGTTGCGTGAGTTCGACCCTAAACTGGCCGAATTAAAAAAATTGCGTACTGTCTATACCATTCACAATTTGTCTTTACAGGGTGTGCGCCCGTTTAAAGGTGACGAGTCGTCCTTTGAAACGTGGTTTCCGTATTTAAAATATAGCCCCAATTTAATTTGTGATACCCGCGCTGTGCACTGCATTAATCCCATGCGCGCTGGCATTAATTTATCCGATAAAGTCCATGCTGTGTCGCCTACTTATGCCCAAGAAATTACCCGAAAAAGTAATGTTGCGCAGGGTATTTATGGCGGCGAAGGTTTAGATCACGATTTAATTATGGCCAGAGAGCAAGGCCGTTTAGTCGGTATTTTAAATGGCTGCGAATATCCTGCCGATGCCTCTTATATTAAAGTACCAAAGGTACGATTGATCCCCAAGTTAATTGATGCGTTATTAGTCTGGGCCTCAAAAACCACAACGCTAGACAGTTGCCATTGGTTGGCCGAAAAACGATTAACACGCTGGGCGGCTAAAAAAGATCGCGGCATGTTAGTTACTTCGGTAGGCCGTATTACCGATCAAAAAGTACGCATTTTATTTTTTGTAATGGCCGATGGTAAAACCGTTGTGCAAAAGCTGTTAGAAGCATTGGGTGATAAAGGCGTCTTTATTTTTTTAGGCTCGGGCACTGAGCAATATCAAAAACAGTTATTAGCTTTGGCCGGTACGCATACCAATTTTATTTATTTACAGGGCTATTCTACTGAAGTTTCCGACTTGCTTTATAACTCGGGCGATTTATTTTTAATGCCCAGTTCGTTTGAGCCTTGCGGCATTAGCCAAATGCTGGCGATGCGCGCAGGCCAACCCTGCTTGGTGCATAAAGTGGGTGGACTGAGCGATACAGTTATTGATGGCGTAACCGGTTTTGTATTCGCGGGTGCTGATTTGCAATCGCAATCGCAAGGCTTGTTAGATGCTTTTGAACGCGCATTAACGACCTATAAAAAACAGCCCACTAAATATGCAGCGATGATTAAAAAAGCCTCCGCTGAACGTTTTTTGTGGTCATCGGTGGCCAAGGAGTATTTGGAAAAACTCTATTAGTTAAGCATTTTTTATTAATTAAGCATTTTTTCGCGTTTATTGATTGCCATTTAAAATTATTAAACATTTAAGTAATAAACAAAAAAACAGGTAAAAACTATGGGTGTTAATCCCGCATTGCCACGTAAAGTATCGGAAGTACTCACTAAATACGGTTGGGATATCGAATACTTTAAAGGCTTTATTTTGGGTTTGGTTTGGCTGGATTTGTTCCATGAAAATAGTCGTTATGAAGCTTTTTTGGATGTCGAAGCGGGAGAGTTAAGTACAGAAGACAACGATATTTTGGGGCAGTATGCAACCTATCTAAGTCACGAAATTGAAATGGAGCGCTACCGTTTTTCGGCCGGCTGTAAAGTGAATGAAAAAAGCTTTCCAGCTAATTACCGTAAAGAGCATAAATTATTTCAGTGGGCCTGCGGCGTTAATATGGCCTGCCGGATATTGGAGGTCATGCTAGAAGATGGTGATGTTGAGCGCGAATCGGCCAATTTATATATTCTAGATAAAATTGCTGAGACGGTTTTTCCGTTCTTAGATAAACAATTTGCGCTGGATTTTTTTAGTGAAATTAATGAAGCTAAAATGACCTCGGGCGAGTGCTTGCCGTTGCTGGTTAAATTGCGTACCGATTTACCCAGCATGATTCGCGATATTACATTGTCGAGTCAAATGATCAGCGAAATTCCAACCTTTGATGATGATGACGAACCCTTTGATGGCCCCATTGGCAATATTCATGGTTATTTTGTTGGCGTCACTAATCTTTACGATGTGAATGATGTAGTTGATGATCTTTTACCTCGCGTCATGGTAGGTAATAAAACAGAGCGCCTTAAAAGTGTTAAAACGTTATTGGATTATTCCGAGAAAGCGCTGGGTGGAGAATTTTTTACGCAAAATAAAGGACACTTTTGGGGTGTACACGAAACCCGAACTTATATGCGTGTCTTAACAGCCTTAGCCGAAGTTTATCGTTCGGGCTTGCAACGCGAAAAAGCGATAGAGTGCTACGAAAAAAGCCTTTTATTGTGCGATAACGACAATTTAGGTGCGCGTTATTTATTGGCCGATTTGTATGTGGAACTTAGGCGCGTTGATGATGCGTTAGCCTTAATCGCCAAATTTAATGATGTTGGTGCGATGATGCTGTTTACCAAAGCCTTAGCACTGTTTTTGAAAATGGGAAATTCCACTGAGGCTAAAAAAGGCTTAAAAGCGGCCATGAAATCCAATGGTTTTGTGGTGCCCATGCTGTTGGATATTATTCCCATTGCTAAAGAACTACCGGATTATTACGGTTTAGGTGACGAAAACGAAGCCATTTTATATGTCGCGCATAACCGCTTGTTGTGGCGTAATACGCCGGGTGCGCTGGAGTGGCTACAGCAAATAGAGATTAAAAAATAAAACGCTAGGGTTGTGTCAGTAAATTAGAGTTGCAGTGTTACATTCTTGTAAGGTTTTACGTTTTATTGATAATTTGGATGTAACCATTCAGCATTCCGTCAATTTCACACAGAAAATGCAGTTGGGTGGTTGTTTTCGGGGCATTTAAGCGCCGGCCCCAGCATGGATGCGTGGGGGGTAGACTTTGCAGGAGCACAAAGTCCAGAGCGCTTGTATAGCGCCCATGGATGGCTTGTAGGTAATTGCTCCTGCATTACCTTAATGATTTACATCCCTGTAAACCTAGCGGCCCAGAAAATAACCGCGCGACAGCATTTTGGCTCGGTGCTGAATAGTTACATTTGGATAAGGGATGCCTAGAGCATCCTTTTTTATTTTTCCGACCGTGGTAATTATCCTCATGTTTTCTTTTGTTGAAAAAAGTACGCAACCATTTAAATCAGCGGGTGGTCAGCCACCGAAAGGCTTACTGGCTTTTTGTCGTTATTTTACCCGTGGTTATGGGCATTTATTAATTATGATGGCGGTGCTGAGTGCTTGCATTGCGCTTATGGAGCTTTCACTTTTTCGGATGATGGGCGTGTTGGTGGATTGGCTTACAAACTATTCGCCCGCCGAGCTGTGGCAGTTACACAGCAATGATTTATTGGCCATGAGCGTTTTGGTGGTTGTCGTTTTGCCTGTCTGCGTATTTTTTCATGGAGTTATTTTGCATCAAGGGTTGCTGGGTAATTACCCGATGGCGATTCGCTGGAAGGCCCATAATTATTTATTGCGCCAAAGCATGAGTTTTTATCAGGATGAATTTGCTGGGCGTATCGCGACAAAAGTAATGCAGACCTCCCTAGCCGTGCGCGAAACAGTGGTAAAACTGGTGGATGTTTTTTTGTATGTCATTATTTTTTTTGGCGGCATATTAATTATGGTAGCCGGTTTAGATTTATGGTTGGCACTGCCGTTTGTTGTTTGGTTGGTGGCATATATCGGCTTGCTACATTATTTTTTACCGCGACTTAAGCAGGTTTCGATGGATCAAGCCAATGCGCGTAGTGAGATGACGGGGCGCATCGTCGATACTTACACCAACATGAATACCGTTAAATTATTTAGTCATGCCAAGCGCGAGGCCGAATATGCGCGCCAAAGCATGGATGATTTTTTACAAACGGTTTACCCGCAAATGCGCTTGGCGGTGCAATTAAAAACCTGCGTGTGGAGTATTAATGCGCTGCTGATTTTTTCGGTATCGGCGCTGTGTATTTATTTGTGGGGACTCAACTTAATTACCGTGGGCGTGGTGGCAACGGCTGTAGGCGTTATTTTGCGTTTATACGGTATGAGCCAATGGATTATGTGGGAAGTCAGTGGTCTCTTCGAAAATATTGGCACTGTGCAAGATGGCATTAATACCCTAAGCCAGCCTTTAGCCATTGAAGATAAAGCGGAGGCTAAAGAATTGATTTGCGGTCTTGGCAAAATTGAATATCGGGATATGACGTTTCACTACGGTAAAGCGGCGGGCATCATTTCGGGCTGTAATTTAACCATTCAGGCCGGTGAAAAAATTGGATTAGTGGGCCGCTCTGGCGCAGGTAAATCGACCTTGGTGAATTTATTATTGCGTTTTTATGATGTCGAATCCGGCGCGATTTGCATCGACGGCCAAAATATTGCCGATGTGACGCAGGATAGTTTGCGTAAAAATATCGGTATGGTCACGCAAGATACGGCATTAATGCATCGCTCGGTGTTCGATAATATTGCCTACGGCAAAGATAATGCGAGCCTTGACGATGTTATTGCGGCGGCTAAAAAAGCGCAGGCTTATGATTTTATTTTGGGGTTAAGCGATGCGAAAGGCCGCACCGGTTTTGATGCCCATGTAGGTGAACGTGGTGTTAAATTAAGTGGCGGCCAGCGCCAGCGTATTGCCATTGCGCGTGCACTTTTAAAAGATGCACCCATATTAATTATGGATGAAGCTACCTCGGCGCTCGATAGCGAAGTCGAAGCGGCCATTCAAGAAAGCCTAATGGATTTAATGCAGGGTAAAACCGTGATAGCGATTGCGCACCGATTATCGACTATTGCGGCGCTGGATCGTTTAATCGTGTTGGATGCAGGTGAAGTGGTAGAACAGGGTACGCATGATGAATTACTGGTCGCGAAAGGTTTGTATGCGCAGTTGTGGCAGCGCCAAAGCGGTGGTTTTTTAGCCGAGCAATAAGGGCATAGTCTGTTGATTTGCAATAAAAAACCCGCGTAGTTACGCGGGTTTTTTATTTTTGGTGGCTACCCATGCGCACGGAATGCTCCTAAATAGACCATGAGTTAACCTAATCTTAGTTGAGGATAGGCTTATCACGCGGGCCACAAAACGGCATAATGCGGCGTCTTATTGATCACCTATTTTTGACTTAAAAGCCGACATTTTTTATATCACCTTAATTCGCCTACAAAAAAAAGCAGAGATCGCTCATGGGAAGAACTTACGAAAACCGCAAACATGCCATGGCCAAAACCGGCGCCATGAAAACCAAACTCTACTCCAAATACGGCAAAGAAATTTACGTCTGCGCTAAAAATGGTGGTTTTGATCCTACGGCTAACCTCAGCCTGCGCCGCTTAATTGAAAAAGCCAAAAAAGAGCAAATCCCAGCCCACGTTATAGAAAAAGCCATTGATAAAGCCAAAGGCGGTGGCGGTGAAGATTACGCACTGGTGCGATTTGAAGGTTTTGGTCCCGGCAATTGTATGGTGATTGTTGATTGTTTAACCGATAACAACAACCGCACTTTTGGTGATGTGCGCACCTGCTTTAACAAAGCCAAAGCCAAAATTGGTGCTCAGGGCGCGGTGGCGCACATGTTTGATCACCGCGCTATTTTTGCATTCAAGCATGACAACGAAGAAGCCGTACTCGAAGCCTTAATGGAGCACGACGTTGATGTAGCCGACATCGAAAATGAAGACGGCATGATTACGGTGTATGCACCGCACACCGATTTTTACAAAGCTAAAACGGCACTGTCCGAAGCGTTTCCCGGATTGGTAATCGAGCTGGAAGAGGTCACGTTTATTCCGCAAGTCCATACCGAAATTTCTGGCGATGATCTTGAGCTATTCGATAAGTTTTTAGATTTGCTTAACGATTGCGACGACGTGCAAGAGGTTTACCACAACGCCGAATTACCGGATGAGTAAAGCGCATAGTTAAGGTGAATGGTTAAGTGCGCGTTGATTCTGTCTAATTAACCGCTCTCGCCGTTGCAAAAAAAACCAGCCTTTAAACGCTGGTTTTTTTATTCTTGCAATAAATGCTTTTTATTCTGCACAGCAAAGCTGTGTGTTTATTTTAATGCGTCATATTTTTTAGGTCGCAAACGTTTTTTTGCGGAACTTTTACCTATCTGTGCAAACGCTTTTAATCATTAATAAAGATCATTTTATGGGCTTTATTGGTTGGCGCTTGCGGTGTCTTAGGGCTTGCTGCACAGTTTTAGGCTCTATCGCTGGAGTTGTAGAAACGAAATTTTTACACTGCACTTATACGCATTGAGCAAGCAAGTTATTGACAGCAATATAGCCGTCGGTCAGCTCTATAGTTGTCGGTTAATAAAAATTGCCGAGCGCTTATTTTTTTGTTGCGTGCCTCTTTTTTTATTACAAGCACGCAAGGCAACCCCATCATGAGAGCATTTTTATGTATAAAAAATTATTAATCCTCGGCGCCGCCATATCGACGTGTGCCTGCAGTGGCAACCCAGTCACTAGCAACCCAGCCACTAGCAGCACTGTGAATAGCCTTTCTAGCGCCGCTATTGCGAGCAGTGTAAGTTCGGCGATCGCATCAAGCTCCAGCGCACCGAGCAGCTCCAGTATTACGCCTAGCAGTTCGAGTGCGGCGGCCAGTAGCCTAAGCCCCGAAAACTGCACCGGATCTCCCACCAATGCAGGGCCGAGTACTACCCCTATTCGCATTAATCAATTGGGATTTTTACCCGCCTCTAAAAAAGTCGCCGTCATCGAAAAACCCTCAAACACCCAGTTTTATATCGCCCGTGCTAGCGACAATACCAAAGTATTTTGTGGCACCTACTCGGCCGAGGCCACATGGTCGGCCTCGGGTGAAACCGTTCGCAAAGCCGACTTCTCGTCTGTCACAACCCCCGGCACCTATTACTTGGCGGATGTGGGTGGGCGTAAAAGCTACACCTTTGAAATTGGCAATAGTGTTTTTAAAGACGTCACCGAAGCCGCCGTAAAAGCCTATTACTTCAACCGCGCCAGCACCGCATTACCGGCTCAATACGCCGGTATTTGGCAGCGTGCGGCGGGCCACCCCGATACCAACGTGATAGTTCATGAATCGGCGAAATCGGCAACGCGCCCTACAGGCACCGTGATTTCGGCCCCCAAAGGCTGGTACGACGCGGGCGATTACAACAAATACATCGTCAACGCCGGTATTTCCATGTACACCCTGTTTGCCGCCTACGAGCAATACAGCGATTACTTTAAGGCGCTTAAAACCAACATTCCCGAATCCAACGACAACGTGCCCGACATCCTCAACGAGGCCATGTGGAATCTTGAGTGGATGGAAAAAATGCAAGATCCCGACGGAGGTGTTTATCACAAACTCACCACCAAAAATTTCTCCGGCGAGCAAATGCCCAACCAAGCCACAGCGCAACGCTACGTTGTGCAACGCACCACCGCCGCCACCTTGGATTTTGCAGCGGTAATGGCGGTAGCCAGTCGTATCTATGCCAATTTTGAGCAAGCCTACCCTGGTAAAAGCGCGCTTTACCGCAACGCCGCCATCGCCGCGTGGAATTGGGCCGATGCCAACCCCAGTGTTTATTACGTACAACCGAGCGATATTTTTACCGGTGAATATGGCGATAAAGATGTAACCGATGAATTTGCTTGGGCCGCCGCCGAACTTTATTTACTCACGGGTCAATCGTCTTATCTCGACCGCTTTAAAAGTATTGATGCCGATGTAGGAGCCCCTTGGTGGGGCGGGGTTGCAACGCTGGGTTATATCTCCTTGGCCGAGCACGGCAAAACAACGATGCCAGCTAACGATTACCAAAGCGTAGTGAACAAACTAATTGCCGCTGCCAGTGGCACGGTAAGCAAATACAAAGCCTCGGCCTATGGCGTACCCATGGCCCATACCAGCGACAAAGACACTGACTTTACATGGGGCAGTAATTCGGGCGCGGCCAACCAAGCCTTAGTTGCGCTGTACGCCAATAGACTGCAAGCCAATAAAGACTTTGTGGATGCAGCGACGGCCGCCGCCGATTACATTTTTGGCCGCAACGCCACGGGTTATTCATTTGTGACCGGTACTGGCGCAAAATCGCCGATGAATATTCACCATCGTCCATCGGTAGCCGACGGCATAGCCGACCCAGTTCCCGGCTTTTTAGTGGGCGGCCCCCACGCCATGCAACCCGAAACGCCAAAATGTAATTACCCCTCAAGCTTACCCGCAAAATCTTTTAGTGATACTTGGTGCAGTTATTCCACCAACGAAATTACGATTAACTGGAACGCGCCATTAATTTATATTTTGGCGGCACTGCAAAATTTAAAATAATGTGACTTAACTATTTTTTAATAAAAATGCAAAAGCCCCTAATATTAGGGGCTTTTTTTTTGGTTTGCGATTTTTAATGAAGCTCGGGGTTGTAGGTTGGAAAAGCGGAGCGCCTTCCGACGGTTTTTTTGGGAAATTATTGAGCGCTTAGGGAACGCTGTACTTTTATGTTTTTTGTTGCCGAATACCAAATGGGCAAGTAACCATTGCGTATTTTTGCCTATCGAAACCACATAAATAACTCCGCCGCACACAGCGGAAAACTACGTGGTAATAAGGCGTATCGCAAATGGATACAAGCTGGCTGGGTTCCGGAATGTATTTTGTCGGCTGCGTTAGTGTTTTTTGTTCTTGATGTTGACGCTGGCAGGTGTGTTGGGTAAAGGGATTTTGTTTTTGAGGGGTGCCTGTCCTAGGTTTTAGCACTCGGTTTTAGTAGAGCATTAACCGCGAAGCGCTACATAGATAGCTTTGCAAAAACAACAATCAGCACATCGTCATCCTGAGAGGATCCAGCGCCTTTGTTTTGTTCTGCAAACAGAAAAATCTATTCCCACAGATATCATTCCACCAATACTGAAATAGCTTTATAGAAAGCACAGCGCACTAACGCCACATTCACACCGCAAATAAACCATCAATTCAAAAAACCTAATCCATCAAACACATTTGAGGACTATATGCCCCAGACATTTAATCCTCATTAACTTATGGTTGCACCATGGAAAAACATGCAGATAACAAATACATAAAAGCATTGGCCGCCCGCGTTAAAGAGGTGCGCCTTGAATGCAATATCTCACAAGAGCAATTGGCCTTAGCTGCCAATGTAGATCGCTCTTTTATTTCGCGCCTTGAGCGCGGAATAGCCAATCCGTCATATCTCATGTTGGTACAAATTGCTAATGCTTTAGGCAAACCAACCAAAGAACTTATCCCTGATTAATTTATATCACACCATTTTTGGTGTTTGATTTATATGCGTGAGTAAAAGCTGTGAGTGATTTTATTGTTTCTATTGAGAATGCTTTGGCGTCTATTGCTGAAAAATATACGCCCGAGGGCTCGCAACCAAAAGCAGTGGTGCACCAATGGATTCATGCAATTGCAAATAATACGGATTTTTACGGACTAAAAAATGAAGCAACCAAAAATAAAGTGGTAGCCGTTTTAGTTGAAGCAGGGCTTTATAAGGATCGAATATCTTTCCAAAAGAAGGTTAAAAAGCAATTTCCCATACAAAGCGCATCAACCAATCGATTTACATTTATAGATTTATTTGCAGGCGTAGGCGGTATGCGGATGGGCTTTCAGAATTCTGGTGGTGTTTGCGTCTTTTCATCAGAGTTTGAAAAAAATGCACAAAATACATATTTTGAAAATCATGGCGAATACCCTTTTGGTGACATTACAAAAATACCAGTTAAAGATATCCCCCAACATGATGTTTTAGTTGCTGGATTCCCCTGCCAACCATTCTCTCACGCAGGCCTTAAACTTGGCATAGACGACACAAGAGGAACGCTTTTCCACAATATTGCAGAAATATTAAAAACCAAAAAACCTAAATTTGCGTTACTCGAAAATGTTAAAGGCTTAATAAGCCATGATAAAGGTTACACATTACAAGTTATTTTAAAAACGCTTACTGCTATTGGTTACAGTTGCAATATTTCCAAGCAGTTAATTAAACATGGCTCACCAAAAGAAATTCAGGCCGAAGCAAAGAAAATGGTACTGAAATCTGTAGACTTTGGAGTTCCACAAAATAGACAACGAATTTATATCGTTCTGTGGCGCGACGGAATTTTGGCCGAATTTATTTATCCATCGCCCCTAGGACGACCTACAAAAGTTGGCGATATTTTGGAGTCAAATCCTGATCCAAAATACACGATTTCAGATAAATTATGGGAAGGTCACCAGCGCAGGAAGATAAATAATAAAATTAACGGGAAAGGTTTTGGTTTTGGATTGGTTAATAGTGAATCACCATATACCAGCACAATTTCTGCTCGTTATTATAAAGATGGCAGTGAGATATTGATTGAGCAAGAAAATAAGAATCCAAGAAAGCTAACCGTTCGAGAGGCTGCGCGAATACAGGGCTTCCCAGAGCATTTCATTCCAAACTCGTCAAGCGTAAATGCATACAAGCAATTTGGAAACAGCGTTACAGTTGATGTTATTGAGGCCATAGCCAAGAAGCAATACGTAACCAAATCAGCGGAAGTACTAC
>JAXHOG010000102.1:0-26733 GCA_034519605.1 Marinagarivorans sp. | reverse complement strand
AAATTTACACTCGAGATCTCCGGAGATCCTTCGTCGCCATTATATTTACTGTACTTAAATACAGTATAGTCTATACCTAAGGTATGGCTAATTATTCCTTACAGCAGTTGTTACAAACGCATTTGCCGCGTTTTTTAAAACAACATTCACTTCCGCTTTATCAGCACCGCGCGCTGCAATCGATCGTGCGATGTCGTACGGCTGCTTTAGGCGGTCACGTGCAAAGTTGCGAGCAAGGGCATATTAATGGCGTGTGGTACAACTCCTGTAAATGCCGTGCCTGCCCACAATGCCGCGCGATGCCAACGCAAGAATGGTTGAGCAATACGCAATCGGCATTGATTGAATGCTCGCATCATCATATTGTTTTTACGCTCCCTCACGAATTGCATGATTTATGGCGATTTAATCGTGCGTTACTATCGGATTTTTTATTTAAAGCCACGATGGAAACGCTTAAGTTATTTAGCGCTGATACTCGCTATTTGGGCGCCACGGCAGGTATTTTATTGGCGCAACATACGTGGGGGCGTGATTTAGCGTTGCATCCTCATATTCATGCATTGGTAACCCACGGTGGTTTAAATGCCGACAATAAATGGGTCACCCCAAAAAAGAAAACCCTTTTCCCCTACGAACCTGTTCGGCAAATCTTTCGTGGGAAGTTTTTGGATTTTTGTCGTAAGGCATTAAACGCAGAAAATATTGTATTGCCGACGGGGCGTGATAAAACGCATATTAAAACATTGCTTAATCGTTTAGGGCGTAGCTATTGGCACGTGTATTTTTCGGAACGTTACGATTCAGCGGTGGGCGTTGCAAAATATTTAGCACGCTATGTTAAAGGCGGCCCGATTAATAAAGGGCAATTAAAAGCGAGCGATAGTGGCGGCATTATTTTTAGCTACACCTCGCATAAAACACAAAAGAAAGAACAGTTACATTTAAGTGTTGATGCCTTTTTACAGCGCTGGTTACAGCATGTGCCCATGCCTGGAAAACCGCTGGTACGCTATGGTGGGCTTTATAGCGCGGCAATACGCGCGCGATTAAATAGTGCGCGTAAAGTGCATGGTCAAGCAACTGTTAGCGAGCGAGTATTATTGGATTGGCAGGCTTATATGTCGCAGCGAAATGATTTACCGGTTTGTGATCAATGTGGTTGCGCGTTACGACATGGCGCCGTGATAAAGCCTCGGCGCGTGGCATAAATGAAAAAGCCAGTGCGAGCAAAAGCTTGCCGGATGCGCCGCGCCCGCGATTTGAGCTTGGCAGTTATCATGCGTGGTAGTAGAGTGCGATTTCGCTGTGAGGTGGCCATTTTACCAAGGCTTACCGCACAATTTTAGTGTCTCTTGTCCATAAGGCCGAGGGGTGAAATTTAACAAGATTGATCAACAGTACCTCTGTGACATCGGCGTAAGCTGTAAAGGCATCGAGCGAGATTTTACGGCGGTAGATCGGACTGTTATCAAAGCGTTAAATTGGAAACTACGAGAACGAAAGAGCTCGTAAATACTGTTGAGCATATTTAAAAGCATGGTTGTTCACGTTCTACACCATCGCAAAGGTAAGGTGATCGCTAGGCCATCTTGATTTCGTATTCAATTATACTCATCCATCCAATGGAGAAATCAAAGAAAGCGATCCTGAGATTAATACTCAGATCTAAGAAGCACACTTGTCGCGCGCGAAAAATATATTGAAGGTTCATGGTAAACGGCCAGCTCATAAAGTGGTCAGGCAGCGCTTAACATCCGGAAATTAGAATCTGACTTTATTGAGGGCTTTGAGGTCACTTTTGTTAAAGAACAATTAAAAACCACAAAACAATTCTCAAAGAATATTTATGGCTGGGTGCATTTAGCTTCATGCTGGAATGAATTTCACAGCATATCATCTTAGAACTGAGCAAACCACAAGGAACTTGTCAGATTGCCTTGACTGTAACAGTGCAATACAAGAATTATTAAAAACGAAACGGAGGACGACGGCCCATGTCTAAATGAATCTACCGGTACAACATTCAAAAAATTTAATCGGGTAAAGGAGAGTGTCTAGCTCTCCCTCCCCACAACACCCAGCGTGCGGGTCCGCACTGGGCGTTTCCTTATCCATAATGAATTTCTACCCATCGATCACGTAATGAAATTAATCCCATTTTTTAAAATAGTCGTTGTTAAGTGCGATATTTACGCCCTCTGTTCGCGCGCTACGCCAGTAACTTTTACTGGAAATTCCGCACGAGACAGCCAGTTTTACATCCACACCTAACCGCATTAAATTACGCACTTTAGTGCGCACCCTGCGCCAACTTTTCCAATAGCTCATTCTTAAACGTCGCCTTATCCAGCCATCCAAATCAACGCACCTTTGGAAGCCTTGCGCTATGCCAAAATAATTAATCCAGCCCCGCAAATATTGCGTTAATTCTTGTATTTTCTTTTCCATTGAAATACCGCGAGAACGTCCGGTAATCTGACGGACGCGACATTTAAATTGCTTTAAGGATTTTTCATGCCAAATTAATTTGGCTCCATGAAAGCTAAAACCCAAAAATTTGCACTGATTTACGGGGGCTACTTGGCTTTTGGTTTCGTTCACTTTAAGTTTTAACTTTCGCTCTATAAAGTGTTTTATGCTCTCCATTACGCGTTTTCCCGCTCGTACCGAATTGACGACGATTATAAAATCATCCGCATAGCGAACAAATTTATGCTTGCGCTTTTCCAGTTCTTTATCGAGCGGGTCGAGCATAATATTTGACAGCAGGGGCGAAAGGGGGCCGCCTTGTGGAACACCTTCGTAGCAGGCGTGCCAGCATTCCCCTTCAACAAAACCAGCGCGCAGAAAGCGTGCGATAAGTTTGAGTAATATTTTATCGTGTATTTTTGTGCCGAGTTTTGTCATGAGTAAATCATGATTAACACGGTCGAAAAATTTAGATAAATCCACGTCCACCGCTATTCGTTTACCGTCTTTGATGTAGCTCTGGAGCTTTTTCACAGCGTCGTGCTGGGAACGTTTTGGCCTAAAACCATAACTAAACTCCGAAAAGTTTTCATCAAAAATTGGGCCGATGATTTGTGCGATAGCTTGTTGAATAACACGGTCGAAGATCGTGGGTATCCCAAGCGCTCGCTCACCACCATCAGGTTTGCGGAGGTAAATTCGTCTAACGGGGTATGGGTGGTAATCACCTTGTCGGATGGTTTCAACAAGATGAGATCCTACGGCTTTAAAATGCACCACGAAGTCATCAATGGTAATGCCATCAATACCTGCGGCGCCTTTATTTGCACGCACATGCTTCCATGCAAAATTTAAATTTTCTTTACGTAAAATTAAATCGAGTAAATTGTCATTTGAGTTGAGTGTCATGGCTGTGCGCTAATTTAATTAATATCCGGCTGGCACATTAAATTAGGCTAGCGGTGTCTTTTAACTCGAAAAATAAGGTTCAGGCCTTCGCCGTGTCCAAGGTATTAATCTTGGCGTTTGGCTACTATGCCGTCTGCTGACTTCTGTTTAATCACACGGTTTATTACTAAATCGTGCGCTACTGCATATCACCATTTTTTTTAACTCTCACTATGGTGACTTATGAGTTAGGCCTATTTATGCGTCCGTGGCCACACTGACTATTTTTTTTACAGCAGCTGGTTAAACAGATCTCCCCAGATAAGAACATGGACTTTCATTGCACAACTGCATCATTTACCTTAACCAGTTAGATCACAGGGCTTTGTCATCTTGTGCTAACTCGCCCCCAGAATAGGCCTTATATGATGTTTCTTTTCGTCAGCTCGCAATTTTGCTAGCGGCTTCCTCCAGACCTTACCTCGCGGTAACGCCCTTGCCATTCGCTAGTAGTTAACGTTTAATAAACTGCGTTAAACGGTGATCTTCCTACAGAGGACTTTCACCTCATAAGTTCATGCCCATGCTGGGCGTACACAAAGCATGAGCCGCCGAGGTAATTGTTGGGATAATGCACCCATGGAACGATTTTTTAGATCGTTTAAAACCGAGCGTATGCCACGTTTAGGAGCTATGAAACGTTTGAGGATGCCGAGGCGGATGTGAACCACTATATTGATTATTATTACAACGCCCGACGCCCCCACAAACACAACAACGGCTTGCCACCTATAGCCGCTGAAAAACGGCAAGCTATCATCAACCAACAACATAACGCGGCCTAAGATAATTATCCGCCTATAAAATTGTCCGGTTTTTGTTGACCACTACAGAGTAGAGTAGAGCGATAAACCTAAAAACCTCAGTTGAGCGCCAAAAAGAGGTGTAAATCCTTGATGTGAATAGTGAATGTTAAAAATGCAGGGCAACCTTATGGGCTGTTCAGGTTTTTAACGTTGGCTAGGCGCGTCAAGGGGGTGCGCAGACTTTGGTGATTCAACTGAGGTTTTTAGGATAAATGAAAGCGCAATAAATTTAACAAATTGCTCTTTATATTGAGACTTTAAACTTGTCACCTACGCTTCCCTTGTTCCCTTGACCAATACTTGACCTTCCGTAACGCGGCGCGATCTTGGTTAAGATTTTAATGAAAATCAATCGCCCGTATAGAAAGATGTAGTCCATTCATTAAAAAATGATTTAAGCGTCACTTTTTGCTGGCAGTAAACGCCCTGATTTACAGCCATATAAGAGCACCAATCCGCATATTTCTAATAACCAGTATCCGTACCCTCGATCCAAAGGCAGATGGAATGCATTACAGGAATATTAAGCAATTAAATTCAATAAAAAATATTAGGGATTATTCAGGAGGGTTACTCGGTTTCCGTTGATCAGTTATTTTGGTTACACTCAAGCCAGACTAAGACCCAAACATGGCCCCCAAACCTTTTTTGCCTTTTAAAAACCCCAACAATCCCGACGCATTCTTAGCTTCGGGTCGATTGATGTAAATATCACAAATAGCCATTACATCAACTCCATAAGCGTCGGCCTCTAGGTCTTGTGCAATTTCAATCCATTCCGCATTATCGGCTCTTAACTTGCCGGCATCTATTTTGGTTTGTTTATTTTTGTCATCTTCAGCCATATCTAAAAATACGGGTTGCTGCAGTTTTTGTTTTAGTGGATCAAGAACAACCATGATGCGAGGCTTTAAGCGTCTCTCGAAGTTTTGCTCAACCACAACCGCGACTTCGCCGGTGTTTAGCTCGATCAAGGTTCCCGTCGGATACAGGCCAATGGAACGAATAAACTCCACCACCAAATCGCCTTGAAACAGCGAATCTCGACCGTCATACAATTGCGCCACAGCTTTAGATGGCGACTGAGGACGCGCTGCATCGCGCGGGTTAGTGACCTCATCGTAATAAATTACTACGCTCGCAATGCGACCCAATAAAGGAATTTTGTCGCCACGTAAATGCTTGGGGAAACCCGAGCCATTCACATGCTCGCGGTGTGTTTTAACGAGACCTACAACACGTGGCGGTAAATCAGCAACACCCTCAAGCATCTCAACGCCGAGAGCAACGAATGTTTCGTATTCGGCTTGCTCAGCAGGTGTGCGCACTTGCTTTAGTAATAAATCCTGAGGCAATTTTGTTTTACCGACATCTTTAAGCAATAAACCCATAGCAAGGGCTTCTAGGTCCATTTTGGACAGGCCCATATGACGCCCCAAAAGAATGCCCCAAATGGCGGATCGTACCGAATGATTGTAGGTGTGTTCATCGCGCTGCTTAATGCGTGTTAACCACGTAAAAGCATCAGGACAACGCAATACGCTTCCCACCATCGCACTGGCTGAGCGTTTAGTGGAAGCTATAGCCGAGGCCGCATCACCTGTGGTGAGCTGTTCCATAATGCTAGAAACTGCCAAATGCACTTCGCGATGGAGTTCGCGCGCCAAGCTCACCTCGTTGCGTAAAGACTCTGTGACGGCGTAGGTGTTGTATTTCACTTTAAGGGGCGCCAAGCCAGTCTGTTTATCGGTGGCGCTGGCTCGTCCGGTAGATCTAGCTCTTGCGGGTGCCGATAAGGTTTTTAAATCGGCTTTTACAGGGCGAGCACCCTTTAAAATATCAATATAAACATGGTGGCAATGCGATTTTAAGGTGTTTATCTCGTCCAAGTTGCGAACGTAAAAACCTTGTAAAGGGAAGGGGGTTTGCGTCCACGGGCGATCAAGACCCGAGATAAACATACCAATAGTGACTTCCGTGACTTCTATTTTTATTTGTTTTACGCCCACTTCAAACCTCAACAAAGTTGTATATGTGTTATCGCGAGACTGCGATTTCCAATGCAGAAAACTAACATTTGCCATGTGGCATCTGAATCCTTCGCGATTTTAACACTCCGCTACAATTCACTGTATGTTTTTCGATCAAATACCCTCTTTGGTGTCACAAAAGGACAAAAAATGGCACTTAATGGTAGATTCCAGAAAGGTCGTGTACCGCATTAATAAATGCACCTGCGTGTACTGGGTCAACTTCTGGGGTAATGCCGTGGCCCAAATTAAAGACATGGCCACTGCCCTTACCGTAGCTAGCTAATATTTTGCCAACTTCGGCTTTGATGCGCTCCGGGCTGGCATACAGAATCGACGGGTCCATATTGCCTTGCAGCGCAACCTGATTACCGACACGACAGCGCGCGTCACCGATCGGGGTTGTCCAATCCAAACCTAAGGCCGTCACGCCAGTATTGGCCATAGCTTCTAACCACTGACCACCGCCTTTGGTAAATAAAATCACGGGGATTGGTCGGCCTTCATATTCGCGGATCAAACCGTTGACGATTTTTTGCATAGGTGCGAGTGAGAATTCTAGATAGGCATCGTGCGCTAAAGCACCGCCCCATGAATCAAAAATCTGTACCGCTTGCGCACCCGCTTTAATTTGCTCGTTCAAATATTCGGTGACAGACAAGGTTAGTTTATCGAGCAAAGCATGCATGAGCGCGGGGTCGTTATAGGCCATGGCCTTGGCTTTGCGAAAGTCTTTGCTAGAGCCACCTTCGACCATATAAGTGGCTAAAGTCCATGGACTGCCCGAAAAACCAATTAGGGGAACACGGCCGTTTAATTCTTTGCGAATAGTTCTTACCGCATCGGTTACGTAGGGTAGATCTTTGAGTGTATTGACGACGGGTAAGGCATCAACATCGGCGGCGCAGGTAACGGTTTTTTTAAAACGAGGACCTTCGCCCGCTTCAAAATACAAACCCAAACCCATGGCATCGGGGATTGTCAGAATATCCGAAAATAAAATTGCCGCATCTAAAGGATAGCGCGCTAAGGGCTGCAAAGTGACTTCGCAAGCAAGCTCGGGATTCATACATAAATCCATAAAACTACCGGCTTTGCTGCGCGAGGCTCGATATTCGGGTAAATAACGACCCGCCTGACGCATCATCCACACGGGTGTAACATCAACGGGTTGGCGCAAAAGGGCACGTAAAAAGCGGTCATTTTTTAACTCTGTCATGTCATTACCTTATATTTTATCAACGTAAATATTAGTCGCAGTTTATACACTTTGGCTGTTTTGCGATTTGATTTACAAACCATTAATACGATTTACTTAAAGACGATTTCAATGTATTTAAAAAGCGCCAAACATAAAAAAGCCGGCATCAGCCGGCTTTTGATCGCGTGTTACAGAACCTTTAATTAGCTCTAATTTTCAAGCCTTATACCTCAAGCCTTATACCTCAAGCCTTATACCTCAAGCCTTATACCTCAAGGTAATCGAGAATACCCTCTGCGGCTTCACGTCCTTCCCAAATAGCGGTTACCACCAAATCAGAACCTCTCACCATATCACCGCCGGCAAACACTTTTGGATTTGTGGTTTGAAATTTGAAGGCTTGTTTTTCGGGGGCGATTACGCCTTGCCAATCATTTAACTTAACGCCATTTGTCTCAAACCAGGGTTCTGGGCTGGGTCTAAAACCAAAGGCAATCAGCACAACATCAGCGGGAATAATTTCTTCACTGTTGGCTATCGGCTCGGGACGACTACGGCCACGCTCGTCGGGAGCCCCCATTTGAGTGGTGATAACCTTGACGCCGGTCACTTTCCCGTTTTCCCCAACAACCTCAATAGGCTGGCGGTTAAATAAAAAGTGTACGTTTTCTTCACGCGCATTTTGTACTTCGCGGCGTGAACCAGGCATATTTTCGGCATCGCGGCGGTAAGCACAAGTAACACGTTTGGCGCCTTGGCGAATCGAGGTACGGTTACAATCCATCGCGGTATCACCACCGCCTAAGACCACAACACGCTGGCCTTTAACGCTAACAAAATCGGCAGGATCTTTCTCAAAACCTAAATTGCGATTAACGTTTGAAATCAAAAAAGGCAGTGCATCATGGACGCCCTCAAGGTCTTCGCCAGGGAAGCCGCCTTTCATGTAGGTGTAAGTACCCATGCCCATAAATACAGCATCGTACTCATCCAACAACTGCTCCATAGTGACATCTTTACCAATTTCGGTGTTGAGACGAAACTCGATGCCCATATCGGTAAAGATTTCGCGGCGGCGCGACATCACCGATTTTTCAAGCTTGAATTCGGGAATACCAAAGGTCAGTAGACCGCCAATTTCGGGGTAGCGATCAAATACAACCGGCTTAACGCCATTACGAATCAGCACATCGGCACAGCCCAAACCGGCAGGGCCAGCACCAATAATGGCGACTTTTTTATCAGTCCAAACAACTTTGGACATATCGGGACGCCATCCCATCGCAAAAGCGGTATCGGTGATGTATTTTTCGGCATTACCGATAGTTACAGCACCAAAACCGTCATTGAGCGTACAAGCACCTTCACACAGGCGATCTTGCGGACATACACGACCACACACTTCCGGTAGTGAGTTGGTTTGATGCGACAACTCAGCAGCCTCAAAAATATTGCCGTCAGCAATCAGCTTCAACCAATTGGGAATGAAGTTATGCACAGGGCACTTCCACTCGCAATAGGGATTACCGCAACTTAAGCAGCGGTCGGATTGATCTTGCACTTGCTCTTTGCTAAAGGGCTGATAGATTTCTACGAATTCAGCCTTTCGCACTTTTATGGCTTTTTTAGTCGGGTCTTTACGACCCACATCTAAAAATTGAAAAACATTTTTTGTTCGCTCGCCCATAATTTGTACCTCAATCGCTGCGACCCCTAACAAAGGGCCCTGGCTGATTATTCTCCGCGCACACCCAAGCTCGTTAACAAGCTTTGCAAGCTTGCCGCCTTGGGTTTGACCAACCAGAAACGTCCAACCATATAATCGAACTTATCGATAATATGCTGACCCCACGCGCTGTGTGTTTCGTTCACAAACTCTTTAAGAACACTGCGCAAATGGTTGCGGTGCGCCTCTAAAGCTTCTGTATTAACACGAACAATATCGACCAATTCATGGTTGTAGCGATCAACAAAGCTATTGTCTTCATCGAGCACATACGCAAAACCACCCGTCATGCCGGCACCAAAGTTAAGCCCTACTTGACCCAGAACAGTAATGACACCGCCTGTCATGTATTCACAGCAGTGATCACCAGCACCCTCAACAACCGCAAATGCGCCCGAGTTGCGCACGCCAAAACGTTCGCCCGCACCACCGGACGCAAATAACTTGCCACCAGTAGCTCCATACAAACAGGTGTTGCCAATAATGCTGGTCACTTGGCTGGCAAAACTTGAGCCTTGCGGTGGACGAATAACCAGCTTGCCGCCAGCCATGCCTTTGCCCACGTAATCGTTGGCATCACCTTCTAAGTACATGTTCAAACCACCAGCGTTCCAAACACCAAAGCTTTGGCCGGCAATACCTTTGAGCTTCAAGGTAATGGGCGCATCGCTCATGCCTAAATTGCCGTGACGTTTTGCGATTTCACCGCTGAGGCGCGCACCAATCGAGCGATCACAGTTGGTGATCGTATATTCAAACTCACCACCTGTTTTGGCTTCAATGGACGGTAATATTTCGGCCACCATTAGCTCGGCTTTACGACCTTCATCGTAGGGTGTGTTGCGCTTAACTTGGCAGAACTGTGGCTTGCTCTTAATCAGATCGTCGGTGTAAATGATGGGACTAAGGTCGAGCTTGGCTTGCTTAGAGGTGATGCCATCAACAAGCTCTAATAAATCGACGCGACCAATCAACTCACGCAACGAGCGCACACCGAGTTTAGCCATCCATTCGCGGGTTTCTTCGGCGATAAAACGGAAGAAGTTCATGACCATTTCAACCGTGCCGATGTAATGATCTTTCCGCAGCTTATCTTGCTGTGTGGCCACACCCGTAGCGCAGTTGTTTAAGTGACAAATGCGCAGGTATTTGCAACCCAGCGCCACCATGGGGGCAGTACCAAAACCAAAGCTTTCAGCACCCAAAATAGCCGCCTTAACGACGTCGAGGCCGGTTTTTAAACCGCCATCGGTTTGGACGCGAACTCTACCGCGCAAATCGTTAGCGCAGAGTGTTTGATGTGTCTCGGAAAGCCCTAACTCCCACGGAGAACCAGCATGCAAAATCGAGGTAATTGGACTTGCAGCGGTACCGCCGTCATAACCCGAAATAGTAATTAAGTCGGCATACGCCTTGGCGACGCCCGCTGCAATGGTGCCTACGCCGGGGCGCGATACCAGCTTGACCGAAACTAATGCGTCTGGATTAACTTGCTTCAAGTCATAAATTAACTGCGCTAAGTCTTCGATCGAGTAAATGTCATGATGTGGCGGAGGCGAAATTAACGTCACACCGGGAACGGCATAACGCAAACGCGCAATTAAATCGTTAACTTTACTGCCCGGGAGCTGGCCGCCCTCACCCGGTTTTGCACCTTGAGCGACCTTAATTTGCAGCACTTCGGCGCTGGTGAGGTAGGCGGGTGTAACGCCAAATCGACCGGAGGCAACTTGCTTAATTTTCGATACTTTAATAGTGCCGTAGCGTGCGGGGTCTTCACCACCTTCGCCGCTATTAGAACGACCACCAAGCGTATTCATGGCTTCGGCTAGGGCTTCGTGTGCTTCCGGTGACAAGGCACCAAGGGACATGCCTGCCGAGTCAAAGTTTTTTAACACCGCATCAATTGGCTCAACGTCGCTAATGGCGATGGGCGTGATGTCTTTTCTAATCGCAAGAAGATCACGCAAAGTCGCTACTGGACGCTCGTTCACCAAGTTGGCGTAATCGCGCCAAGCCGAGTATTCGCCAGACTGCACAGCTTCATGCAATGCTGTTACCACGTCTGGGTTATAGGCATGGTATTCATGGCCGTAAACGTACTTAAGAATACCGCCGTGATTGATAGGTTTACGTGCCGTAAACGCCAGCTTGGCAAGAATCTTTTGGTCAAGCTCGAGCTCTTCAAAATCAGCGCCTTCAATGCGGCTTGGTGTGCCGTCAAAACACAATGAGACCACTTCGCTGCTCAAGCCTATAGCTTCAAACAATTGCGAACCACGGTATGAGGCAACGGTAGAAATACCCATTTTCGACAGGATTTTTAACAAACCTTTGTCGATTCCCTTGCCATAGTTTTTGTACGCTGTATCAACATCAACATTGAGATCGCCACTCGCAATTAAGCTATTGATGACGTAATAACTGAGGTACGGGAATACGGCTGTGGCGCCATAACCAATCAAGGTAGCAATTTGATGGGAATCGCGAGCAGTTGCCGTTTGCACAATAATATTGGCGTCACAACGTAGACCGTCGTTGGTCAAGCGTTGATGCACCGCACCCGTTGCCAATAACGCATGAATAGGCACAACATCTTTGGTGAGGCCGGTATCGGTCAAAACAATTAGCGCATTACCAGCCTTTACGCTTGCAACAACGTCTTCAATCAGGACATTTAACGCCGTTTTTAGGCTTGTTTGTGTTGGGTCGTAATGCAGGCTAAAGGTTTTTGACGGGTACTTTTGGGCATCTACTTTTTGCACAGCGCGAAATTTGGCTGGCGTTAAAACTGGCGTACTAAGAATAACGCGTCGCGCATGCACTTCTGTTTCTTCAAAAACGCTTAACTCACGACCTAAACAGGTCTCCAAAGACATCACTATCGACTCACGCAATGGGTCGATTGGCGGGTTAGTTACCTGCGCAAATTGTTGACGAAAATAATCATAAAGCGAGCGCTGCTGTTGCGATAACACGGCCATTGGTGTGTCGTCACCCATTGAGCCAACCGCTTCTTGAGCACCCTCGGCCAGCGGACGCAGAATAAGGTCGCACTCTTCAAAAGTGACTCGATTCATCTTCATATAGACTTTGATTTCATCATCCGACAAACCATCTTCTGGCTTGTCTTTGTTCAAATTCGACTCTATACGGGTGGCTTGCTCGTTCAACCATTTACGGTAGGGCTGTGATTGTTTTAGCTGGTTATCAATGTCTTCGGTATGAAAAAGCTGACCCGTCAAGGTATCGACAGATAGCATTTGGCCAGGCCCTAAACGACCTTTGGCCACAACATCTTCTGGTGCGTAGTTGTAAACACCGACTTCCGACGCAACGATGATGTGGTCGTCTTTGGTAATCACCCAACGCGATGGTCTTAAACCATTTCGATCAAGCGTGCAGACAGCAAAACGGCCATCGGTTACCACTAAACCGGCTGGACCATCCCAAGGCTCGACGTGCATCGAGTTATATTCGTAAAAAGCTTTGAGATCTTGATCCATTGTTTCGACGTTTTGCCACGCAGGTGGAACCAACATCCGCACCGCGCGATGCAAATCCATACCGCCAATCAACAATACCTCCAGCATGTTATCCAAGCTTGAGGAATCCGAGCCTGTGCGGTTAACCAACGGTGTTACTTCATCGAGATTGGGTAAAAAATCGTTTTTGAATTTAGGGGTACGCGCCAATGCCCAATTACGGTTGCCCACAATCGTATTGATCTCACCATTGTGGGCCAGCATGCGAAACGGCTGAGCCAAGGGCCAACGAGGCAATGTATTGGTCGAAAAACGTTGGTGAAATACACAAATTGCTGTTTCCAAACGGGTATCGCCTAAGTCTAAAAAGTACTTAGGTATATCCACAGGCATCATTAAGCCTTTAAACGAAACAACCTTGCTATTTAAGCTAGCAACATAAAAATCTTTATCGTCCGTCAGTGCTTTTTCGATACGACGGCGCGCAATAAAAAGCGCTGCGTTAAATTTTTGCTCGTCGTCGTGGCTTGCGTTGATAAACACATGATAAAAATCAGGCTCGCTGGCCTTGGCAATAGGACCCAAACAATCGGAGTTAGTGGGCAACTTGCGCCATGCTATATCGCTAAAACCTTCTTTGGCCAACTCAGCAATAACAGTTTGCTTAGCCGCATCAGATGCTTGGCTATTTTTACTGAGCATCAAAGCCCCAACGCCATAAAGCGCTGTCAATTCAAAATTAGCCTCTTCTTTTGCAACGGTACGCAAGAAAGTGTCTGGCTTTTGTAATAACAAACCACAGCCATCACCCGTTTTTCCGTCTGCAGCAATACCGCCACGGTGCGTCATGCACGTTAACGATTCTATAGCCGTCGCCAACAATTTATGGCTCGCTTGCCCCTTAAGATGGGCAATCATTCCGAAACCACAGTTGTCTTTAAACTCATCTAACCGGTACAGGCCAGTATTCATAAGCGGATCACTTCACTAGGTTGTTAAAACTCGTGCCAAATTAACGCTTGCTTTAAGCATCAACAGCATTTGGATGCCCCCAAAAGGAACATCATTAATGACGCACTCCTTGCACCCAAAAGCTTTCGCACTCACGCTTTCAGGTACAGTACTTTCACAGGCTGGGGGGTATGCGACTTTCGCGCCAAGGAGCTCTGAACAACATGTTAGAGCGCTAAGGCCAAGCTTTTCAGCCCTAGCCAAAGACAAAAAAACCATCATTTAAGAGGCTTACCTGATAAATGGGCGCAAGATATTAACGGCAAAGACCATTATTGGCAAGACGACAGCAACTAACGGTCGAGGGAGATGGCAGCTATTGCCCTGTTTTAGCGCGCTTGCTGCTTGTATGCTTCGATCTCTAGCTTGATGGCAGAAATACTTTTTGGCCAAGGTCCGGCTTTAAGTTGATGAGTTGGTAAATTTTTCATGCTGGCCAATGCGGAATCTTTATCGGCGTAAAAACCCTCAACAACGATATACCAATTTTTTCCAGAGCGAATAGAGCGATAAATCTTTAATGTGCTTCGATTGCGCTGCTCAGCCACAAAAGACTCTAAAGACTTTAAAGAGTTAGATGCAGAAATTTGTATCGCAAAACCGCGATCGGCCATAGACATTAGCGCAGCTTCGTCTGACGTTAAACCCTCGATGGGGCGATTAATTATCTTTGGTGGCGTCGGTGGCACAGGTGCCTGATTTACCGCTGGGGCTTTAGGGGCCGAGTTAATAGCGCTACTAACATCAACGCCCTCAGAAGGAGGCACTGTATAAACGACAGGGCTCGGCACGCTATTTTCGGTATCCATCGCTGACGTTATAACCTCACTGACCTCGGTAGTAACAACCATTGAGGTCTCGCTCGCGAGAGACTCTACACTGCTCTGAGCGAGAGACTCTGTTGGCTGGCTATCTTCGCTATGTATGGCTGTGTCCACAATAGTAACGGGTGACTCAACAACAGGAGATTGCTCCACGGCCGGCAAAGCTGAAGGGGTAATTTTGGTTGTGATGACAGCCGGAGGCAGGGGTTGCGCCGCTTCTTTTTTAGCGCTGTAAGTGACCACGCCAACGGCAAGCACAACAATCAGCGCAAAAATAGCCACGGCATGCCAAACGGGTATGCGCTGCCATAACGGTGTAGACTCTTGACGCAAATCCTCCCATGCATCATGCGCTAAACGCAGAAGTTCACGAGGATTGCCATTCGCCTCGCGCCACAAAGCGGCAACAAAATCATCATCAAATGGAAACCGCTGCCCCTCACCTGCAACCGCCGCAAACTCTTGCCCCAACAAGTCCTCAGCTTCAGTTGCCGAAAAGCTTGGCAAAATGCAGTCGCGCACCTCAACATCCACCAAATTTAATTTGTCCAATCGCTGCGCCAAACCTCGTATTGATAAAAAAACTACTGCCAAGCCAACTTCTGCATCATTGTCACCTTGAAAAACACTCGCTAAAGCCGCTAAGGCTTGATCATCCAGATGATGAGCATCATCAATAATTAGTATTTTCCTTTCTTGCTCCTGTTTAAGTTGATTGTTGAATTGCCGCAACGCAACAATGGACTGACCAACACTTTGCCCCTGCTGAACATCCAAACCCAAGGCCGTCAATAAACAATCAAAGACTTGGGCGGTAGGTAAACCCGCAGGTAGAGCCAGCACATCATTGGCAACTTCAGCGGGTAAGGTATTGGCCAACATATGTGCAAACACCGTTTTACCAGCACCGACACCGCCATCAATAACCTGTAACCCACCAGAGAACTGCGCTAGATGGCTCACTTGACGCAAAACACCTTGCCATGAAGGTGGATTAATATAATTGGCTCCCCCATCAAACGGGTTTGCATGATTCATATCAACCATTGTGTATTCCTTGGGGCTATTGAAATTGCTTTTAATTCAACGCACTTAATTGCTGATCAAGTACTTGATGATTAAATTCTGAGGTTACTACAGCTTGGCCAAGCTGTTTAAGTAGTACTAGGCGTAACTGACCATCTAACACCTTTTTATCGACCGACATACCATCGATAAAATCTTGTTGATTCATGCTTATGGGAGGGGTTACCGGTAATCCCGCACGCTGAATCAATCTACGCGCGCGATTCAAATCTTCGACAGAGATCCAGCCAAGCATTTGAGAAAGCTCTGCTGCCATAATCATGCCAGCACCTACTGCTTCGCCGTGCAACCAAACACCATAACCTTGAGTGTTTTCAATGGCATGGCCATACGTGTGCCCAAAATTGAGAATGGCCCTTATTCCTCCCTCTTTTTCATCCTGCCCAACAACTTCAGCTTTAATTTGACAGCTACGATAAATAGCATAGGCCAAAGCCTCTTGCTGCCCCTGCAACAAAAGATCCATATTATCTTCCAGCCACGCTAAAAATTGAGTGTCTGCTATAAGCCCGTATTTAATAACTTCAGCCAAACCTGCAGACAATTCTCGCGCTGGCAACGTGACTAATATACTGGTATCAATAATTACGGCCTTAGGCTGATAAAAAGCACCAATCATATTTTTACCCAGCGGATGATTAACGCCAGTCTTACCACCAACAGAAGAATCCACTTGCGACAATAGTGTCGTCGGCACCTGAATAAACTCGACGCCACGCTGATAGCACGCCGCAGCAAAGCCGCTCATATCACCAACGACCCCTCCACCCAAGGCAATGATTAAACAGCGGCGGTCAAATCTATGCTCGAGTAAGGCATCAAAAATTAGGCCGAGGCAGTCAAGGGTTTTGTATTGCTCACCATCTGGAAGTATTACATTCTGTAGTTTTTGTACAGGTACCGAAAGTTGCTGTAAGCAGTCAATTAACTGAGGGAGTAAAAGCTCTGAAAGCGTAGTATTGGTGACAACCATAACTTGGCGCCCAGCAACAAGGGGCTCCCATGTGTCTACCGACGAAAAATAATCGCCACCAATAAAAATAGGATACGTCCTATCCTCTAAACTCACCGAAAGAATAAGCTGGGCCATAAATAACCTTTTATATAGCCCTATAAAACAGGCCTAAATAGCAGATATGCTAAATGCTTTTATGGTCAGATGGCAAGGCGGCGCCAAACTTGAAAACAATCATTCGTGCTGTAAATAAGCACAAATCTGTTGGACTACACCCTTGGCACCACGAACATCAGTCATGATGCTAACGTGCGATGCGCGCTCATAAAGAGGGGCTCGCAACTCCAAAAGCTCTTGAATTTTAGCTTTAGGGTTGTTTACTTGTAGAAGAGGACGCTTTTTATCTTTACTCGTACGTGCCACCAACTGCTCTAGTGACGCCTGTAGAAAAAACACCGTTCCCAGTTTTTTTAGTAAGGCTATATTTTCATCGCGCATCACAATTCCTCCTCCGGTTGCAATCACCATCGGAGACCGCTCTTCGAGCAAGTCGTTGAGTACGCTGGTTTCTCGTAATCTAAAGCCGTCTTCGCCTTCCACATCAAAAATCCATGGAATATCTGCGCCAGTGCGATCTTCTATTACGGTATCGGTATCGACAAAACTAAAACCAAGTCGGGAGGCTAAGAGCCTCCCGACAGTGGATTTACCGGCCCCCATGGGGCCGATAAGTACTACATTAGCAACATCAGACATTAGTTGTTAGTCAAGGTGCTCGACATAATTCGCGGAGTAATGAATATAATCAACTCGCGCTTATTATCAGATTTAATATCTTTGCGGAATAAACGACCCAAAACAGGTATGTCGCCGAGCAAAGGTACCTTAGATTGGCTTTTCACCGTTTCATTCTGGAAAATACCACCCAAAACAACAGTTTGCCCATCCCCCACTAAAACTTGGGTATTCAATTCCGTTACATCAATAGCAGGTACGTTAGTACTGGTTATCTCACCAACGGTATCCTGATTAATTTTTAAATCCATAATGATATTGTTATCGGGCGTAATTTGAGGTGTGACCTCCAACTTCAACACAGCTTCTTTAAATGATACAGCCGTTGCGCCACTTGCAGAGGCTTCTTGGTATGGAACCTCTTTGCCGCTTTCAATTGATGCTTTTTGTTTATCACCAGTAATTACTTTAGGTTGACTCACAAGCTCAGCATAACCACTATTTTCCAGAGCTGATATTTCTAAACCCAGCAAAACATCACCCTTGATAATACCCCACGTGAGATTACCAGCAGCAGCTTTAAGACCAAGATCTACAGCTCGAGAATCAACACCAGTTACCAGCTCACCATTATCACTCTTATCGTATACAACACCTGCACGTTCTTGATTAAACAGCTCCTCCATTTTCCCGCTTAAGCCAAATTGTGTTTTACCCCCGTTAGCGGAATTTTGAGAGGCGAAATTAATACGCGACCCCAACTCTTTTCGGAAATTGTTATTAGCAATAACTATTCGCGCCTCAATCATTACCTGACGAATTGGAATATCAATTTGATCGACGACTTTACGGAATTCATTAATACGATCATCGGTATCCGTAAGAATAATAGAGTTCGTGCGCTCATCAACAATCGCGTTACCACGCTCAGACAAAATAGAACCTGTCGAATTACGCTGACCACCCGATGTACCGGCGCCACCACCATTTGAACCGTAACCAGTTTGCGGCATAAATAGATCAAAAAGCTCACGCGCATTGGCGTAACGCACACGAATATACTCCGTGCGAAGAGGAGCAAGTTCTTCGAGTTGTTTTTGTGTTGCTAACTCTTGGCGCTCCCGCTCTGCAATCTCTGCTGCTGGAGCAACCATCAAAACATTACCCACCTGACGCTTATCCAAACCCTTGGTTTTTAACACCAACTCAAGCGCTTGATCCCATGGAACATTATCTAAACGTAATGTGATGCTGCCCTTTACGGTATCACTTGCTACCAAGTTAAGGTCTGTGAAATCTGCAATTAACTGAAGAACTGACCGGACTTCGATATTCTGGAAGTTAAGTGATAGCTTTTCGCCCGTGTAGGCAAATTTTGATTTTTTCTCTTCTACTTCGGCGCGAGTTAGCGGTTTTATGCTTACAACATATTCATTGTCAGCCTGATAAGCCAAGTAATCATACTCTCCTGACGCAGCGACTTTTAACACCGTACGTAATGAGCTTGTTGACGCATCAATCATTTGAACAGGCGTAGCAAAGTCAGTGACGTCCAATTTTCTACGCAACTTACTAGGAAGATCTGTCTGTAAAAAACCTATTTCTATCCCGCCAGAAACCTCTTCGACATCGATACTCACATTAGGGTTAGTTAATTGAACAATAATCTTACCCTCGCCAGCGTCTCCACGGCGAAAGTCGATATTTTTAACTTCAGAAACTGACTTGTCGAACCTATTTTTGCTGGGCGCTAGAACAGAGGGTGAGCCCACATCAACAGCCGTAGTTGCTACAGCAGAAGCTTGGGTAGAACCTCCCACCTCCATAACCAGCTCGTTACCCTCTATGCGCGTTGCATAAGGCTCCAACTGATTCATATTAACAATCAATCGCGTACGATTTCCGCCAGCAATAACAACGGCACTACTTACACTGCCCATGTCCATATTAAACTTCTTTTGAGCCAACGCATTTTCGACATCAGCAAAATCGAGAACAATCCGTGCTGGTTGCTCGATAGTGTAACCTTGAGGAGTAGACGGAGCCTCATCGAAGACCAATCTAATTTCAACCCTATCGCCAGGTAGCTCAGAGAATTTTACATCTTTGAGTTCGCTTGCCCATACGAGTGGAGTGATCATAAGACCGGATAGAACTCCAGCAATTTTTCTGTAATTTGTGTACATGCCAGTTATTCCTTCTCAGATAATTTTATTGTTCTTGGACGTTGTACCCAGCCACCTAAACCATCAGCAACAATCTCAACAAGATCGATTTGTGTGGTAGTAGCGGAAGTTATTTTACCGTGGTTTTTACCAATATAGTTATTGATCGTAACGCGATGAATGCCACCACTTGGATCACTAACAAGTGCCCATAATGCGCCGCTTTGCTCAAGCGTACCCACCATAACTAAAGAGTCTAGGTTAAACGACTCCAAAAAATCCTTTACTCGTGTTGGATCTGGCTTGACGTCAGGATCACGAGTCCCAACTATTGTTTTTACTGCAACGGGCTCATCAAAAGGACTGCGCAATGCCGTTGCACCATAAATAAAGGGATCAAATGTACGCACTGGCGGCAATGGCGAAATGGTTCCTTGCGGCCTTGCCTTAACCTCAGCTATATAGGCGGTTAAGTCGGATGTATCACCTGACGAAGCACATCCAGCCAACGATGCAGAAAAAACCAGTAAGAGTAGAGATGTAGGGGTTTTCATACTTTACTCCTGATCCTTGTAGCGGTAGGTCTTTGCTTGAATATCCATATTGAGCGTCGCACCTGTAGCACCTGCGCGCTTAATAGAAAAGTCATGCAGCGTCACAATCCTAGGCATTCCCGCTATACCGCTAATAAATGCGCCAAACTCATGATATCCACCTGAAACTTTAATATCGATAGGCAACTCGATATAGAACTCAGCAGGCTTTTCACCTTGCAACTTTATACTATTTATAACCAAACGGCTTTGTACGCCTTTTTCGTCTATATCGTCAACTAAATCAGGAACCTCAGTATCATCAGGAAGTTGTTTTTTTAAAGCCTCAAAAGACTCTTCCATTTCAGCAATTTGTTTACGATATTTATCCAAATTAGCAGCCTCGAAGGCTTTTGCTTCAAAATCTTTTTTCAGCGCTGCCTCTTTAGCGGTCTCAGATTCCAATTCTACGTTTTTATCTTTAACAATCAGAAAAAAAGTACTGACTAAAATAACGGCAATTACCAAAAACCATAAAAAAATTCGCCCAACAAGAGGCCATACACCAACTCTATCCCAATCTAAAGCTGATATATCAAAGCCCTGTATTTGTTCTATTAACTCATTCATTTTAGCCATAAATTAATCCTTCACTTTTTCTTATTTTTATCGTCTTCATTTGAAGGAAGAACAGTGTTTAATACTACAGAAAAGCGAACCGCTTGTTCACCATAAGCTGGGTCAGCCGTCACAGATTTTAGATTTGACTCATCAAACCATTCCGAGTTATCGATATTTCGCATCAATGACGCTACTCGGCTATTAGATTCCGCAATTCCATCCAGCGTAATAGTTTGCCCAGTGCGCACCATAGATAGAATAAATACCCCATCGGGGATTGCACGAATAAACTCATCAAAATATCGCACAATGATTGGCCGCGTACCCTGCAAGTCTTGAATAACGCGCATTCGAGAAATGAGCTCTTCTCTTTTTCGCTTCAACTCTTGTATTTCTTCAACCTGCTTATTGAGGACAACAAGCTCATCTTGAATAAGTTTATTTCTGTAATTCTGGTTTTCTATTGCTGAATCAATCGCACTGACCCACACAAAAGCAGCGGCGCCAGCCAAGATACAAACAAGAATCGTATGTGTAAAAAATTCTTGTTTTTTCTCCCTACGATATTCTTCCCGCCAACTTAAAAGGTTTATCTTAGCCATTTTTAGTCAAAGCTCCTTAGCGCCAAACCAGTAACAATCATTAGAGAGGGCGCGTCATTCGCTAATGCTGCAGAATTAACACGTGAAGACACCGACATATTGGCAAACGGATTTGCAACACTGGTAGAGGCTTCTAGCTTCTCCTCAACCATTTCAGCCAAACCTTCCATCGAGGCGACGCCACCAGCTAATAATACATGATCAACTTCATGGTACTGACTGGAGGAAAAAAAGAACTGTAGCGACCTAGCAACCTGCTGAACCACATTATCTTTAAATGGCTCAAGCACTTCGGCTTCGTAATCGTCTGGCAAACCACCTTGACGCTTGGCAAGACCAGCCTCCTCTTCGGAGAGGCCATATCTACGCTGAATTTCTTCTGTTAGCTGCTTACCACCAAATAACTGCTCTCGTGCGTACACAATTTTTCCAGAAACTAAAACGCTCAGCGTAGTCATAGTTGATCCAATATCAACAATCGCTACGACCTTACCACCAACACCACCCAACTGATCAGTCAATAACTCGAAAGAACGCTCTAACGCGTAAGCCTCGACATCGACCACTTTAGCCGTTAGCCCTGCAAGCTCCAATACAGCCTGCCGCACCTCAACGTTTTCACTACGGCATGCAGCCAAAAGCACATTAACGTGATCCGGAGACTTTTCTGAAGCGCCCAAAATATCAAAGTCAATTGAAACCTCCTCTAATGGATAAGGTATGTATTGATCCGCCTCCAATGAAATCTGCAACTCCATAGCATCATCAGATAGGCCCGCTGGCATTTCAATTGTTTTGGTTATGACCGCCGAGCCAGGAACTGCAACGGCAACATCACGCACCTTAGTACGGGCCTGCTGAATCGTAGCCTTGATCACCTGCGCAACGACGTCAACATCCGTGATGTTTTTTTCAACAACGACACCTGCAGGTAGTGGGCGGACAGAATAGTTTTCCACTCTGTAGCTATCGCCATGCCGTGCTAACTCAATCATTTTGATTGTGGTCGAGCTAATATCTAAACCAAGTATTGGCTTGCTTTTTTTACTTAGAAAGCTGAGGACACTCATTTTAATATTCTTATCCGCTATTGAGCTTCAGTTAATGTTATAGCATCTATGATCTGGGCTGCAACAAGGCCATCATCAAGCAGCCACAAGCTTAGCCTATGCAGCCCAAGAAAAGACTATATACTGCTGACCTTCTTTAGATAGCTAACAATCCGTGACAATTGCTGTCACTAAATACCGTTATTACAATGCTTAAATCACTCTTTAGTTTTATTTTTTGGCTAGCACTGACTGTTGTCGGTGGTATCTTTCTCGGGCTGGCAGGAATGTATCTCTACCTTAGCCCATCGTTACCCTCCGTTGAAACTCTTCGTGACGTAAAGCTTCAAACACCACTACGCGTCTATTCTGCAGATAATAAACTTATTGGCGAGTTCGGAGAACAACGCCGTTCACCAATTCGCTATAAAGATATCCCAAAGACCTATATTGATGCATTACTGGCCGCTGAAGATGAGGGGTTTTATTCTCACAACGGTGTTTCTATAAAAGGGCTAATGAGGGCGCTTTCACAATTACTGATAACCGGTGAAAGACGCTCGGGCGGCTCCACCATTACAATGCAGGTCACTCGACATTTTTTCCTAGACAAGAAAAAGCACTTTAAGCGTAAATTCAACGAAATACTATTGGCAATGCGCATAGAGAATGAACTTTCTAAGGCAGATATCTTAGAGCTCTATGTAAATGTGATATTTTTGGGTAATCGAGCCTATGGTATTCAGGCTGCGGCTCATGTTTATTATGGCAAACCCATCGATCAACTCAGCACGGCTCAGCTTGCCACAATCGCTGCGCTCCCTAAAGCACCATCAACCGTAAACCCCATAGCTAATCCAGAGCGCGCCAAAGATCGAAGGGATTGGATTTTAGGTCGAATGACTGAGCTAAAATCTATTACTCTAGATGAGCTAAAAAGCGCCACTGCGGAACCAATAACAGCAGAGCTTCATCAATTCAGTTTAGATTTTGAGGCTCCTTACGTGGCCGAACTAGCTCGGCAAGAAGCTTTAGAGTTGCTGGGCCCCAAAGCTTATACAGAGGGTTACAGTGTATACACATCCATCAATACCCACCTGCAGGAGCAAGCCCAAAAGTCGGTGATGCTTGGCTTAAATCAATATGATCTCCGCCATGGATATAGAGGACCCGAAGCGCACAACGAGGCCAGTAGCGCCGAAAAACAATTAGAAGCACTTCGGCAACGGCCATCACAACGCAATACGGTCATAGCATTCATTACGAATATCTCAGATAGTTCCTTAAACGTTTTACTATTAAACAACGAAACAAAAAAACTGGAATGGCCCAAAATTAGTCGCGGTCTTCGCTTCTATGTCTCCGAAAACCAAACCGTAGCGCCGCCAACTACAGCAAGCGAGGCCTTTAAAGTGGGTGACATTATTCGTTTAGCGCCAAACGGCGATGAATGGACGCTCACTCAAATACCAGAAGCCCAATCAAGCCTAGTATCTATCGACGCATTTACTGGACAAATTCTAGCCTTGATTGGCGGTTATGATTTTCATCAGAGTAGCTTTAATCGTGCCGTACAAGCACAGCGTTTACCTGGGTCTAACTTTAAACCTTTTTTGTATGCTGCCGCGCTCGAAAATGGCTTTACCCCAGCCACGCTCGTCAATGATGCACCCATTGTTTTTAATGACGATCAACTCGAAGGTGCTTGGCGCCCAGAAAACTCTAGCGGGGACTTTTATGGCCCTATGCGCCTACGAAAAGCGCTATACCTATCTAGAAACCTTGTGTCAATTCGCATATTAAAAACACTGGGCATCAAAAATGCGCTGAAAAATATTGATCGATTTGGCGTGAACCCCGAGGCATTACCGCACAATTTATCACTTGCATTAGGCACCCACGCGGTAACCCCTTTAAGTATTGCTCAAGGCTATACCGTATTTGCCAACGGTGGCTATAAAATCAAACCTTACCTTCTTGATTATATTACTAACCCCAGCAATGAAATTATTTACCAGACCGAAAAATCCATCGTTTGCAGCAGCCCGCTATGTACGCAAAATTCCCCACTGGATTTTAAAGGCGATGCATTTAGCTTAAGCGAAGAAACTCAAGCACTTACCAAGGCTAAACCTACCTCTGTCATTGCCCCCAGAGTCATGAGCGAAGATATCGCGTTTTTAATGGATTCAATGCTTAAAGACGTGGTTCGCAAAGGCACAGCGGTTAAAGCAAAACAAATTAAACGCTCAGATTTAGCGGGTAAAACAGGCACGACTAACGGCCCTGTGGATGCTTGGTTTTCGGGTTATGCGGGCGGAATTGTTACTACCACATGGGTAGGTTTTGACGACAATCGAAGCTTGGGGCGCAATGAGTATGGAGGCTCAGCCGCATTGCCAATTTGGATTAACTATATGGAAGAAGCGCTAACCAACAAACCCGAGCTCATTTTCCCTCAACCCGTTAACATCGTCAGCGTTCGCATAAATCCAGAAACAGGCGAGCGTGCTCGCATTAATGATCAAGACGCTATTTTTGAATTTTTCCGCACTAAAGATGCACCACAGGATGCCGATGGCAACACGCCCAATGTCCATCAAGATGCCGTCGACTACCACGAAGAATTATTTTAAAAAAGGGCTGGCCTATTAAGCTAGCCCTTTTTATTTAGAGACAAACACAACCCCTAAAAACTTAATCGCGAGAATCACGCATGGGTCGACCGCTATTAGAGCGTTGGCCTGAGCGCGCACTACCGCTCGGCTTGCCATTTGCTGGCGTCCCAGAAGAAGCTTTCCCTGGCTCACTTGAACGACGAGTCCTAGGTTTATTGGCAACAGCAGAATTTGGAGCTCGGTTTTGACGGGGCTCACCTTGTGGCCTTGGCTGTTTAGGTCGCGCTGCACGCTGGGCACCAGGAGTAGGCGACGGAGGAACGTCATTCACGGGCACGCAACCTTCGACATATTCGCGACGAATAACACTACCAATAACTCGCTCAATATCCTTTAACTGATCAAACTCATCAGCACTGACCAAAGATATTGCAAAACCAGATGCGCCCGCACGGCCCGTACGACCAATACGGTGAACATAATCCTCTGGCACATTCGGTAAATCAAAATTAACCACCTGCGGTAACTGATCTATATCTAAGCCGCGCGCTGCAATATCTGTAGCCACCAAAATACGAATATCTCCGGATTTAAACTCGGCTAGCGCGCGCGTACGCGCACCTTGACTCTTATTGCCATGGATAGCGGCGGCTTTTATGCCTGCATCTTCCAACTGCTTGGTTAATTTATTTGCGCCATGCTTGGTGCGACTAAATATCAGTGCCTGCTGCCAATGACCCTCTTTGATCAAACGAATTAGCAGCGCTGATTTTTTGGCTTTATCCACAGGATGAATCCATTGCTCAACAGATTTTGCCGTCGAATTACTGGGTGCAACCGAAACCTCAACAGGATTGTTGACCAGTGTTTTTGCAAGTGTTCGAATCTCATCAGAAAAAGTGGCCGAAAACATTAAGGTTTGACGTTGCTTAGGCAGTACGGCCAATATTTTACGAATATCGTGAATAAATCCCATATCCAGCATGCGATCGGCTTCATCTAAAACCAACACTTCCAGCTGGTTAAATTTCACCGCACCTTGTTGGTACAAATCCCACAGTCGCCCAGGTGTTGCGACTAAAACGTCACTGCCGCGTCGCAAAGCCATCATCTGAGGATTAATCTTAACACCGCCAAAAACAACATTTGAACGCAAGGGTAAATGCGCAGAATAAGCCGCTACATTTTCGGCCACTTGTGCGGCTAACTCACGTGTTGGCGTTAGCACCAAAGCACGCACTTGGTTGGGCGCCGCTTTTTGGCCCAGCGCCAAACGATGCAAGATCGGCAATGTAAAACCCGCTGTTTTACCAGTACCAGTCTGCGCTGCCGCCATAAGATCACGCCCCTCTAAAGCCGGTGGAATGGCTGCGACTTGAATGGGCGATGGAATGGTATAACCTTGTTCCGCAATAGCGGTCAGAATGGCCGGATTAAGGCCTAGATTTTCAAATAACATAGTAAAGTACATCGATAGGGGCAGCACGCAGCCAAAAGTAGGGATAAAGCGAACGCCTTAACCGAGCACGAGACACTCGTGCTAGGCAAACTAAGCAGTGACTCGAAAGAGGCGCGCAGCTTACCTTAAGCTTTCATCAATAACCACGACAGCAACCATTAGCTTCTTCAGCGACCACAGGCGTGTTATTCAAGCCTTCGCAAAGACCTCTATATAACCAAGAGAATACATGCTCAATTATCAAACGATAGATGCCATAGCAGACGCTTATATTCCAACCTTACTCGTTGTTACTGCATTAAGCATGGCTATTCATTTTAAAAATCCACACACCCTATTAACATCAATATGTAAGTTTGCCCTCCTGATGCTACTGCCTTATGGACTGACGCGAGCCGGTAGCCGCA
>JAXHOG010000027.1:0-50643 GCA_034519605.1 Marinagarivorans sp. | reverse complement strand
GCCGCCCCCGCCGCCGCCCCCGCCTACGCGATACAACGATCAAGCATCGACACGCTCAGCCGCCCCTCCGATGCCTCCGCCTCCACCAAAGAAGAGATTGAAAAAAGTAGAGGCGTGCGCAACTCTTGAAGCAACAATTTCATTGTATCTGTTGGGTGGGTGAACCGCTGCGCCTGGAATGACTTGCACTCTGACCCTCGCCGTCCGGTTCGATGCGGACAGTTTCTGGGTCGAGCTTGATGGTCGTACGCTGGGCGTGCCCCTCGCCTGGTTTCCGCGTCTGTTGCATGCGACGATGGAGCAACGCCAGGTCGAACTTCCCGGCCGGCCTGCATTGGGAAGAATTGGACGAGGATATTTCGATCGCGGGCCTGCTGGCAGGCCAGGGCGTCAGACCCATGCGCGCAAAGTCGCCGCCTGATTGCGACGCGCGACGCGCCAGTGTCGTGATGGTCCTGCAATAAACCTGTTCTCGCTACCGCAGCCATTCCCCCATCGACCAAACCCACGATGAACACCTGTTTGTTCCGTTCATGCAACATCCTGTACGCCTTGGGGTTCTGACAGCAGAGACGACCCCAGGGAAGGACCCGCCGCCCATGACATTCACTTTCAAGCAGGCCATTGCCGCCTTGTCGCTCGGCGCGATGACGCTGACGGGGCTTGCCGCGACGCCCGCCTTTGCGCAGCCGGAGCGCGACAATCGCGAGCGGCTGAGGATCGCCGTGATGACCGGCAGGAGCGCCGTGCCGATCGCAAGGATGACCGTCGCGACCGTCAGGATCGCCGGGCCGACCAAGCGCACGATGATCGCCCAGGATGCCGTCGGGGGATCGTCGGGATGATCGCCGCGACTGGCGTCAGGATCGCCGGAACGACCAGCGCGTCACCCATCACCGCCCCGGCCGTCCGGTCTACAGCTATGACTGGAACCGCCCCGATCCGCGCTATGGCCGCAGCTATCGGCCCGATCGCTATTATCGTGGCGGCTACCAGCCGATCCGCGTCGATCGCCGCACCCGCATCTATCGCGGCTATGACGACCGCTATTATTGCCGCCGTTCGGACGGCACCACCGGCCTGATCGTCGGCGCGGCGCTGGGTGGATTGCTCGGCGGCCAGATCGACCGTGGCCAGTCCAACATCGCCGGCATCTTGATCGGCGGCGGCGCGGGCGCGCTGTTGGGTCGCGAAATCGGTAACGGCGGCTTTCCAGACTGCCGCTGATGTGAACAGAGGGGCGGGCGCTGAACGTCCGCCTCTTTCAGCACCAGGGACAGCGCCCCGCCCCATTCCGCGCCCAGCCCCTCGGCCACCAGCATTCCGCCAATCGGGCAACTGCCGCGTAGCGGCATCCACGACCCGCAACGACCGGCCATAGCGATCCACATCGCGATCCACGCTTTCCAGCGTGAAGGGGCCGGCATTGAGCAAGACTTGCAGCCGCTGGGTCGCCTGCGCGCCCAATGCGCCTTCTGAGGCGCAGCGCGGCCGTGGGTTTCGGGCGCGTGCTCGTCGATGTCGGCGATCCGATATTTTGCGCCACCGAACCAGAATGTATCGCCATCCACGACGCAATCGACCCCGCCGCCGCTGTGGCAAAAGCCGAACTGTGTTGGTACCAATCATCACCACCGCGACTTTGGCATTTACACCGTCTAGTTCGCCATTTTGTAAACGCCAAAGCACGTGCTCGGTGCGGTCGCCACCAATACCTAAATTAAGCGCATTGAATTTGGCGTAATTTTTTTGCCAAACGGTTTTGCCTTCAGCTTCCCAACCTTGGGTAATAGAATCACCAATCATCACCAGCTGCGCTTTATTTTTAGCCTTATTATTAACAATAGCTTGATGACGTGGCATCCACGAATCGGCTGCCCAATACACATTTTGCGGCACTGGCGTGACGCTTTGGGTACGGTAATCGGGACAGCTAAAATTGGCCTCGCCTTCACGCTTAAATTTAACATTAGCAAATTCAATTTCACCTTTACCACCCGCCACAATATTAAAGGGCTGCGTGACGGCATCAAAACTATCGCCATCGCGTTTAAAACAATTTAAAGGAATGCTTAAATGCTGCCAGCCTTTAGCCATGTTGGCTTTGGCAAAATCTGCAATGGAAACTCGGCGAGTGCAGCCTTCACCACACATTAATTCGATATTTAAATCGGCTTTAGCGAATTCATTCACTTTTAAATCAAAACTTACCGTGCCCGCTTTAACAAAGGAGGTTAAGTTTAGCGGTTCGCCTTCGCGAATAATCGTGCCCGCACGCCATGTATCTTTCCAACTTAAACGCAAGGCATCTTCTTGCACGTCTTTATCAACGGTTTTAATCGTAACGTCACCGGTGGGCAATTGTGCAAAAGCGCCGCTTAACATTTGATCGCGTTCACCATTACGAATATATAAAATCCAAGACTGCTGTGTACGACCGACATAAAAAGGTATAACGCCATCATCACCGGCGGTAATGCCAGCAACATCCTCGGGTAATGGCGCTAATGTGGGTGTTTTTTTTGCATAGGTCAAACCATAGCCCAAATTAAATAAAGGTTGAGTGCTAGGTTTAGGTCCATTAATTTCGGCCTGTAAAGGCAGTGCGGGCCAAGAAAAAGACAAGTTACCTTTAAAATCATGCGCAATATTGCCCGCCGCATCTTTTAATAAAACCTCGCTAATACCAGCACCTTCGGTACCCGGTAACCAAGCGGCCACAAACGCATCCGAAGCATTTAATTCGGGGTTAATCCACAGCGGGCGGCCTGATAAAAATACCGATACCACGGGAATATTTTGCGCTTTTAATTTTTTTAATAACGCGAGGCTTGCTTTGTTGCCAGGCTCGAATTCCAGCGTGTCTCTATCGCCTACACCTTCGGCATAAGGTTGCTCGCCAAAGACGACAATGGCGACATCGGGCTTTTGTTTAAAATCGCCTGTTTCCGATAAAACAATTTTCCCACCGGCTTTATTAACGCTTTGTTTAAGGCCGGAATAAATAGACGTTGCACCGGGGAAGTCGGAATTTTTAGTACCTGTACCTTGCCAAGTAATACTCCAACCACCCGCTTGCATGGGAATATTATCGGCACCTAGACCCGCCACCAAAATAGTTTGTTTGGGATTAAGCGGTAATAACGCATTATTGTTTTTTAATAACACTAAACTTTCGCGTACCGCTTGACGCGCAATAGCGCGATGAGCTTCGCTACCAATAGAGCCCACGACGGCTTTGCTCATACGTGCCGATGGACTACCATCAAATAAACCACCACGAATTTTAACCCGTAAAATACGGCTAACCGCTTGCTCTAAACGGGCCAGTGAAATCTCGCCGCTTTTAACTTGTGCGAGCGTATTGCCGTACATCACTTTCCAATCAATGGGAACCATTATTAAATCGACACCGGCATTAATCGCTTGTGCGCAGGAATCGTTGGTACAGCCTGGGACTTGGCCGTGGCCATTCCAGTCGCCCACCACTAAACCATCAAAATTTAATGGGCCACGTAAAACGTCGGTTAATAAATAACGGTTGCCGTGCATTTTTTCGCCGTTCCACGATGAAAAACTCGCCATCACGGTTTGTGCGCCGCTCTCAATTGCTGGTAAATAACCAGCGCCATGAACGGAAATTAATTCTTGCTCGCTAATGCGGCTGTCACCCTGATCATCACCACCAAAAGTACCGCCATCGCCTATAAAATGTTTTGCACAGGCCAGTACGTGTTGATTATCTAAATAATTAGCACTGCCAAACGTGCCTTGTAAACCCTCCACCATGGCACCCGAAAATTGCGCGATAAGCGCTGGATCTTCGGAATAACTTTCGTAGGTGCGGCCCCAAAAATCATTTTGTGCCACAGCAATCGTCGGGGCAAATACCCAATCAATGCCTGTCGCACGCACTTCGCGCGCAGTGGCCTCACCAATACGTTTAATTAATGCGGGGTTATGGGTCGCGCCCAAGCCTATGTTGTGCGGGAATAAGGTGGCGCCATAGACATTGTTGTGGCCATGCACGGCATCGGTGCCCCAAATAATAGGCACTGCCACTTTGCCATCACGGGTATCCATGCTGGCCTCGTAAAAGCTATCGGCCAATTTAAGCCAATCTTCTGGGGCAGAATTAGCGTTGCGATTGGGCATCGAGCCGCCGCCATTTAATACCGAACCTAAATGGTATTTTTTAATATCGTCTGCGGTCACCGTTTGAATTTCGGCCTGCAGTATTTGCCCGACCTTCTCTTCTACCGTCATTTTGGTTAAAAGTGTTTTTATTTTCGCCTCATCGGCCATATTTTTTGCAGGTGCATTCACCGTTGGCCAACGTTTAATGTCTTTAGTAGCCGTTGACTCGTGCGTGACTGTTTGGCAGCCACTTAATAGCGTGAACATACTCGACGCCAATAAAGTACTGGCCATGGATTGAGCTAAATTTTTTGCGAATTTAACAGTGTGTCTATTCATAAACCGCCTCTGGTTCCATAAAAAATAAACCCCCGGTAAACCGAGGGTGACGAGCGATAGATACAACAAGCTATCGGCAATACATGACGCCCATAACAACATGCAGAAACCGTTTAAGAGATGCTAAATATTTGGTAGCTATTCAGCACCAAGCCAAAATGCAGTCGCGCGGTTATTTTCTGTGTGCAATTGACGGAATGCTGAATGGTTACAAAAACCTTAATTAAAAATCTTAGGGCTGCACAGGCATGGACTGCAATTTACCTAAGGGGTATTTTTCGAATATTTTGGTGATCATTCTATTAATGTCGTCTTCTAAGCTATTGTCTTTCGGGATTTTTTTGCGCCCTACAGCAACACCTTGCCACAAAACTTGTTTTTCTTTGGCATCGATAACATCCACGCTCATAGTACCTTCGGTGTATTGCACAATTTGTGGCTCGCCACTAATGGAGACGCTACGCACACGGCCATAGGCATCCACATAGTGACGCACATCCGTACTCAAGCTAGGGAGTTGGGCAATTTTTTCTTGGCTGGCGCTATTAAAGGCAATTAATACTTGCGGTGTTTGAGATTCTGTCATGCCGCGCGCACCTAACTCTTTACGCACCGCTTGTTGTAAATAACGCTCATCTAAAGATTGATAAGCACCTTCGGGTTTGGGCGCTTGCTCGCTGGCAAATGCAAAGGTTTTATAGTTGCCAAAGGTGACTTGGCGGTCGTAAGAAGAATAGGTTTGTAAGCCTGCGCTGCAGCCGGTAACCACTAGCACGGCGGCAATAACCACTGTGCGGCGTAGTGTAGTCAATAATAGTGTGGTCAATAATTTTGTTGTGTTTGTTAACATCTGTTGCGTCCTCGATGGGTAAAGCCTGCGGCCTTAAAAGCAACTATGGTAAACCTAACAGCGTAATTTGCTAGCAGGCCTTTGGGCTATTTTTGAACTCAAACTAAAAAACTTTTGAACTCAACCTAGAACATTTTTGAACCTAGCCACGCGAGGACGCGCCCTAAAAAAGGCTATTCTTGACGGTGTAAATTGAAGTTATTAAAAAGAAACTCGCATTCAGTTGTCAGTATTTTCAATCAGCACTGGCGCGCTTAATGGCCCTATTTGCGCGTGCTACACTGCCAGCCTACCTCAGGAGGCCCTATGGATATTTCATCACCCGTTATCTTAGCGTTTACCACGCACGACCCCGCCGGGCGTTGCGGTTTACAAGCCATTACAGAAACAATCGCCGGTTTAGGTGGCCATTGCGCCTCGGTGATAACCGGTCTTTGCGCGAGTGGTCGTATTAATGAGCACGAATTAATGCCCGCCGATAGCCGCTTGGTTATCCAGCAAGCGCGCTCGATTTTAGAAGATATGCCCGTGGCGGCGATTGATGTTAGTTATGCGGGCTCGGTCGGTAATCTAGAGGCCATTCATTCGATTTTGGTCGATTATCCGCACATTCCCGTGGTGTGCTCTGCCGCGCTGCAATATTGGGATAATAGCGCTACCGTTGCCGCCGACTACCCACGCGCGCTAGCCGAGCTAATTTTTCCGCTCAGCACCTTGCTGGTGTGCAACAACGACCACACCGCCGCGCTAACCCAAAATGCGCCTGTGGCCGAAGATTTAATTCACCGTTTATTTGTGAGCAATTGCCAGCATTTACTGAACTACCAATGCAACCAAAGCAGCCGCAGTTTTGAATATATTTTGTATAACGAAGAAACCGTTTTAGAAACATTTAACTGGCAAGCAGGTTGTTGTCAGCCGCAAGATGCCGCCATTGAAGACATGTTAGCCGCCGGAATTGCCACTTATTTAGGCCACGGCAGCGGTATTGTTACTGCCAGCAGCGAGGGCATTAAGTTTGCCAGCCAAGCCGCTGCCAGCGCGCAGCGCATCGGCTTTGAAAGCCCCATTCCCAACCGCTTTTTTTGGGCGCAACGGGACAAAAACTAACACTTTTCAAAAAAAGAACCTACCTATGAGCCAATTATTCGATCAAGCCAAAGCCGTTATTCCTGGCGGTGTTAACTCTCCCGTGCGCGCCTTTAAAGCCGTGGGTGGCGAGCCTATTTTTATTAGCCGTGCCGATGGCGCTTATTTATTTGATAGCAACGGCAAACGCTACATCGACTACGTACTGTCGTGGGGGCCGATGATAGCGGGGCACAACCACCCCGATGTTCTGGCCGCTGTGATCGAAAAAGCCAAACTTGGCTTAAGCTTTGGCGCCCCTACCGAGATCGAAACCACACTCGCAAAAGAAGTGATCAAGCTCGTACCCAGCATCGATAAAATCCGTTTTGTGAGTTCCGGAACCGAGGCCACCATGAGCGCCATTCGTCTCGCACGCGGTTACACAGGCCGCGACAAAATCGTTAAGTTTGAAGGCTGTTACCACGGCCATTCCGACTCGTTATTAGTCAAAGCCGGCTCCGGTGCGCTGACCTTTGGCGTGCCCAGCTCGCCGGGCGTACCCGCCAGCCTTGCCGACCACACCATTACACTTAGCTACAACAACCCCGAACAAGTGCGCGAAGCCTTTGCCCAAGCGGGCGAGCAAATCGCCTGCATTATTGTCGAGCCGGTGGCGGGCAACATGAACTGCATTCCACCCGAACCCGGCTTTTTAGAAACCCTGCGCGAGGTGTGTACCCAGTACGGCGCTGTTTTGATTTTTGATGAAGTGATGACGGGTTTTCGTTTTGGCACTGGCGGCGTGCAAGGTTTTATGAATATCCAACCCGACCTCACCTGCCTTGGCAAAGTGATTGGCGGCGGTATGCCCGTGGGCGCCTTTGGTGGCAAAGTGGAAATCATGGATTACATCGCGCCCGTTGGCCCGGTTTACCAAGCGGGGACTTTGTCGGGTAATCCAGTTTCGATGGCAGCGGGTTTAGCCATGATGAAAATCATCCAAGCCCCCGATTTTTACGCGCCTTTATTTGCAAAAACCAAAACCATTAGCGACGGCCTACAAACCATCGCCAACGAAGCAGGTATTCCTTTTACCATCAACCACATTGGCAGTATGTGGGGCGGATTTTTTACCGAAGAAAAACGCGTTAGCAATTACCAACAAGTGATGGCCTGCAATAATCCGCGCTTTAATAAATTCTTCCACGGCATGTTAGAGGGCGGCGTTAACTTAGCCCCCGCCTCTTACGAAGCCGCGTTTATGAGCACCGCCCACAGCGACGCCGACATTAACGAAACATTGGAAATTGCGCGCAAAGTTTTTAAAACGCTTTAAATCGAAACCAATAAAAAGTGTAACTATTCAGCACCAAGCCCAAATGCAGTCACGCGGTTATTTTCTGGGCCGCTAGGCCTGCATGGATGCAGGTCATTAAGATAATGCAGGAGCAATTATGGACAAGCTATCTCGGCTTTATGCACCCCGACTTTATGCTCCTGCAAAGTCTCTTCCTTGCTTTCCCTATTTTTGCGTATTATTTTTGTTTTACATCCAACGCATTAATCACATCCACCCACTGCTGTCCCCAATGGGCTTTAGAGCAGGTGTGTTCTATCGAGCGCAAGCCCTCGCGCGCAAAAGTTTGGGTTTGGGTCATATTTTCGACGGCGGCGGTTAAGGCTTGTTCTAGCTCAACCGCATCAGGCATGGTGAGGCGGCCATTAAAACCATCAATCACCAAATTCGATAGGCCACCCACATTTGTACTAATCACCATGCAACCGGCGGCCATGGCTTCGATCATCGACAGCGATGTGCCCTCGGAGCCGAGCGTGGGAATAATCGCGATATGGTGATTTTTGTGGCAATCAAAACTTTCGTCTGCACCATATTGCATAAAAGTCACATTGTTTTGTGCTGCAAAAAGAGACTGTAAATAAGGTTTAAGCGGCCCATCGCCAGCAAAGGTTATCTCAAGTTCGGGATGTTTTTTAAGCACACTTTGAATCACGGGGCCAATCATTTTTAAACCGCGATAATCGACAAATCGACGCGCAATAATAATTTTTAAAGGTTTTTTAGCCCCTGCATCAAGCGCGTTAAATTGCCATTTTATTGCAAAGTCGGCGGGGGATATTTTTTCTTGATAAAAGTTATAAATCACCTTAAATAATTTATCGTCAGCGTTAAACCAAGTGCGATACCAATTCACAAAGTTATGGTCAACACAGACCAAGGCTTTACTTTTTCGGCCATAGTTTAAGTATTTCAATTGATTATTGAGTGAGGCCAGCAACTGCCACAGCATATTTTTGTGTTGGCGAGGTTTATCCCACGAAATGCCATGCTGAATCGCTAAAGTATTGTGCTTGGCCATTGCCACGCCATAAGTATCGGTCGCAAAAATAATTACATCATCACGGCTTGCGCGCGTTTTTACCCAGCGAGTTAATGCGTATTTTTTAAGATTCCCTCGATAAAAACCGGTATTAATGCCGTATACAGTGTAGCTTTTAGCCTCAACCACAAACGGGGTTTTAGCGGGTTGCACAATGTGTACATCCCATGCCTGCGCCTTAAAAATATCGGTTAAATTCAAAATATAATTTTGAATGCCACCAAAAGATTGCACATTGCCTTGGGCATCAAACATCGAACGATAAACAATATAAATTTTCTTCATGGTTATAAGTTATAGCTCTTTACAATGGCCGCTAATATTCGCTCACAGGCGTTACCATCGCCATAAGGGTTGATGGTTTCACCAAAGGCTTTTGGGTTTTTAATGAGCTGCTCGACCTCGGCAATAATTTTTTTGGCATTAGTGCCCACTAATCGTACTGTGCCAGCGGTCACGGCTTCTGGGCGCTCGGTTTTATCGCGCAACACCAAGACCGGTTTTTTAAGCGAAGGCGCCTCTTCTTGAATCCCGCCCGAGTCGGTCAAAATAATATCGGCCATATCCATCAGCACGACAAACGATTGGTATTCCAAGGGATCTATCAAATGAAAATTGGGCAAGCTACCCAAAATTTCATAGACCGGTTTTTGCACCTGAGGATTTAAATGCACAGGGTAAACCAGCTCTACGGCGGGGTAATTAATGGCGATGTATTTAAGCGCTGCACAAATGTTTTCAAAACCAGCACCAAAATTTTCGCGGCGATGGCCGGTAATTAAAATCACTAATTTATTGCTTAAAACGGGCAATAGATTTTGCAACTGCGGCGCTAGGGGTGGATTATTTTGGCGATTAAATTCAACAGTTTTTAATAATGCATCAATCACCGTATTACCCGTGATAACGATGTTTTCTTGCGGGTGATTTTCCTTTAATAAATTATTGGCCGACGATTGTGTAGGCGCAAAATGTAATTTAGTTAATGTGGCTGTTAATTTGCGATTTGCCTCTTCAGGCCACGGCGATAATATATCGCCCGTACGTAAACCCGCCTCAACATGGCCCACATCCACCCGCTGATAAAACGCTGCCAAAGCCGACGCAAACGCGGTAGTGGTATCGCCATGCACCAAAACAAGCTGCGGTTGACATTCGGCAATAACATTACCCACCCCCTCAACAATGGCGCCAGTCAACCACTCTAAGGTTTGGTTGGGTTTCATTAAATTAAGATCGTAATCGGGTTTGATCGCAAAAATATCGAGCACCTGATCGAGCATCTGCCGATGCTGCGCCGTCACACAAATTTTTACATCAAAGCGGTCGTCGGCCATTAAACGCTGAGCCAGTGGGCACATTTTAATCGCTTCGGGGCGGGTTCCAAAAACAAGAAGAATTTTCAAAAGAATACCTATCGATAATTTTTGAGCGCAGAGTAAGACGCCACTAAAGGGCTACTCTCAATACCAGGAACAGGGTCTCACTTTACCGTTTAAGCGATTTTTTGGCTATCCAACAAACGCTCAAAGCCACCCAGTAAAGGCACAAACAAGAAATCCAAACAAAAAAAGCCCCGAACATTGAGTATGTTTGGGGCTTTTTTTGGGGTGAACAATAATCAGCAATTAATGCTCGCTGGCCTCGGCGGCACCTATACCCGTTTGCGAGCGCACAAATTGAGCATCAAAAGCGGCCTGTTCTTTTTTGGCATTGACCGATTTATCTAAAATAGAGAAAACCCAAATAGCCACAAACGCTGCACTCACCGAAAAAATAGCTGGGTATTTATAAGGGAATATCGCCTCTTCAAAGCCAAACGCCGCCACCCAAACCCTGGGGCCTAAAATCACTAAAATAACAGCGGTCAATAAACCGCGAAACAAATTTAGCGCAACTAATGCTTATTCTTTATCCCGCCATTGCGCCCAAGGATCGGCAGGATCTAACGGCGGGGAATTAGGCGTTTTAGGAATGCTATTGCTGTTGTGTGGGCTGCTGCGTGGGCCATTACTGTGCGACGATGTGCGATCGTTATATTTACCACTATCGCGTGTTGAGCGCGGACGAGGTTTTTTAGTGTCGTGATCGGCGGTGCGTTTAGCGCGTTTTTCACGCAGACGCTCAGCATCTTCCAAACTTAATACGGCAGGCTCACCAGGAATTTGGCCTTGCGGAACAATGCGGTCACGCGGGGGGAATTGAAATTGATCCTCCGACGCGCGCGGTAAACTTTTAAATTGATACAAATAAAACGCTTCGACTTTTTCTCGCGCCCAATCGGTTTTTTTCAAAAATTTAACGCTGGACTCAATACTAGGGTTAGTTTTAAAACAATTAATATTTAAATAGGCATAAATGATATTAAACCCGTAATACTCCACCATTTCGGTTAATAAGGTTTTTAAGCTCACACCGTGGAGCGGGTTATTTTTAAAATTAATTTCGTCGTTCATAGGTTACATCCAAACACAGGCCGCAAATGGCGCGATTATACCTACCCTAACAGCAACCACCTAATCAACTCTCGTTCTGTTAAACCAAAAAAATCCCGCGTTTGTGGCGGGATTTTTGAGTGTGGCGCTGTATCACGTGTTTTTTTCCGATACTGATTGCGCTGCGTATTCTAAAAGGTATTTAAAGCTACTGAATTACCACATAAAAACTACCGTGACCACGCTGCATATGGAGCAATAATTGATTTTTGCTTTGGCTTAATAATTGTTTAAAGTCGGCCATGGTATTAACCCGATGACGGTTAACGCCCACTACGATATCACCTGGGCGCAGGCCCGCGCGGGCGGCGTTACTGGTGCGAGTTAATTGCGTAATAATCACGCCGCTGCCATCTTTATTAGCTTCAAAACTGGCGCCTTCTAAGAGTTTATGCAGCTCACCATCGACGCCCTCACCCAATGGACTACCCACTTTTACCTTGGCGGTTTGCTCTTTACCTTCACGAATAAACGTTATATTAATAGTGTCGCCAATACGGTGAATACCGATTTGATTACGCAGCTGGCTGGCGCTGTTTGTGCTTTTATCGTCCACTTTAATAATCACATCACCAGGCAATAAACCGGCTTTATCGGCTTCGGAATCGTCACTGACGTTAGTCACCAAAACGCCCTGCTGGCCATTTTTTAAATCAAAGGCTTTTTGTAATTCGGCATTAATATCTTGAATCCCCACACCCAATTGACCGCGACGCACTTCGCCGTGGGCAAGAATTTGCTCAACGCTGGCATAGGCCATATTAATGGGAATGGCGAAACCAATCCCGACGTTGCCGCCACTGGGCGCAATAATGGCGGTATTAATCCCGATTAATTCGCCCTGCAAATTCACCAGTGCGCCGCCAGAATTGCCGGGGTTAATCGATGCATCGGTTTGAATAAAATCTTCGTAACCCTCTATACCCAAACCGGTACGACCAAGCGCGCTCACAATACCGGTTGTGACGGTTTGGCCTAAGCCAAAAGGGTTACCAATGGCGACTACAAAATCGCCTACACGCAATTTATCGGAATTAGCGCGCGCGACTTGAGTTAAATCCTTGGCATTTATTTTTAATACGGCAACGTCGGCTTCGGGATCGGTGCCAATTAATTCGGCGGGAAAGGTGCGACCATCGGTGAGCGAAACTTGAATATCGTCGGCATCTTTAACGACGTGATAATTGGTAATCACCGTGCCCGCACTGGCATCGACAATCACGCCCGAACCTGCACTGCGCTCGCGCCTTTGTTGTTGGGGCTGATCGGGCATATTAAAAAACTGCCTAAAAGCAGGATCATTTAATAAAGGGTTTTCGTTTTTGCGAGAGCTGTAGGTAGCAATATTCACCACTGCAGGATTTATTTTTTCCAGCATTGGCGCAAGCGTAGGTAAATTGTTGCCGTTGCCATCGCTCATGGGCCACAGGGCAAAAGCCGATTTATTTAAACAAACCATTAAAAAAAAGAAAGCAATAAAAGACTTCATAAAAGAGGGGCTCCGTAGACAAACGTTAACCGCTTTATAATGTTTACAAAGCGATTTTCAAGTGCTTTTTCAACATAATAGCGTTGACACATAACACGGTTGATTCGGAGCCTAAAGAGCGGTTTAATTTAATAAAGTTCAAAATCTAAAAAGTCCATCTCATTAAAAATGATCGGCGGGCATAGCCATTAAGTCATTGGTTTGGCTTTGCATGCGCGCCACTAAAAAGTTCACCTTGGGTAATTCACGCTGGAAAAAATACTGGCATGTATATTTTTTAGCCGCGAGATATTCAGGTTTATAGCTTTGATCTTTTTGAGTTATTAAAGCGTCGGTAACTTTTGCCATGTGCAACCACAAATAACCGTAAGACACCAAGCCTAAGGCGTGTAAAAAATCGACGGCGCAAGCACCTACAATGTGTGGGTCGTGGATAGCGCGCTCACTAATTGCTTTGCCTAACGCAGTAATAATGCGCGCATCATCGGCCAACTGTGCGCCGTAGGTTTTTAAATCGTCGGTGGCAGGCGCGCTGCAAAATACAATAATTTCTTGCGCATAATTTTCTAACCATTGACATTTATTAGCGACCACCTTGCGCCCCAATAAATCCATCGCTTGAATGCCATTGGTGCCTTCATAAATTTGTGTGATGCGGATATCGCGCACATATTGCTCTTGTCCCCACTCACGAATATAACCGTGGCCACCAAATACTTGCTGGCCTTCCACTGCCGCGCTAAACGCCATGTCGGTCATAAAGGCTTTGGCGACCGGTGTTAATAAAGCCACTCGGCCTTCGGCGTGGCTTTTATTCGCAGCATCTTGGCTGAATTTGGCAATATCTAAGTATTTGGCAACATACAAATAAAAGGCGCGACTGCCCTCGTTAAAGCTGCGCATATGCATCAACATACGGCGCACATCGGGATGCACTAATAAAGGGTCGGCGGGTTGTGACGGATTAGCCGCACCAGCGGGGCTGCGACTTTGCAAACGGTCTTTAGCGTAGGCACTGGCATTTTGGTAGCTGGCTTCGGCAACGGCAACCCCCTGAATGCCGACGGTTAAACGTTCGTAATTCATCATGGTGAACATCGCGGCTAAGCCTTTATTAGCTTCGCCCACCAGCCAGCCGGTGGCACCATCAAAATTCATCACGCAGGTAGCCGAGGCTTTAATACCCATTTTCTTTTCCAGCGCGCCGCAACTGACACTGTTGCGCGCGCCCAAACTGCCGTCATCATTAGGAAGAAACTTGGGCACTAAAAACAGCGATATACCTTTTACGCCCTCGGGCGCATCGGGCAATTTCGCCAATACCAAATGCACGATATTGGCGGCCATGTCGTGCTCGCCCCAGGTGATAAAAATTTTGGTGCCGCTAAGGCGATAACTGCCATCGGCTTGGGCTTCGGCTTTAGTACGAATAAGCCCCAAGTCAGTACCAGCATGAGGCTCTGTCAAGTCCATCGCACCCGACCATTCGCCGCTGTACATTTTGGGCAAATAGGCTTGTTTGAGCGCTTGGCTGCCGTGCGCATTGAGCGCCAAACACGCGCCCGCCGTGAGCATGGGCGCCAAACCAAAAGCAATAGACGCGCCCTGCACCATTTCCTCCACGCAAGCGATTAAGGTTTTGGGCATGCCCATGCCACCGAATTCGGCTTCGCCACCTAACCCGCCCCAGCCGCCCTCGCAAAAGGCTTGATAAGCTTCGTTAAAACCGTCGGGCACGATCACTTTGCCATCGATTAACTTACAGCCCACTTCATCGGCTTCGCGGTTGAGTGGCGCAATGACCTGCTCGCAGAGCTTGGCCGCCTCGCCCAAAATCGCGCTGGCGGTATCGAGATCAGCCTCGTCTATTCCCAATTCCCGCCATAAAGAGGCGGCGCCAATCACATGCGCAAGAAGAAAATTAAAATCGGTAATGGGTGCTTTGTAGTCGGTCATGGCCTACCCTCTTGTAGTGTTAGCTATTTTTTTGCCCTGCGAATCGTTTTAAGCTTATGCCAAAATGGGGGGAAAGGTGTAACCACCGCGCGCAATATCGCGGCATTTAAGCCACGCAATGCCTCACAAAGGTCGCCGCAATCGAAGCAAATCCGTATAATCGCAGCATTTATCACTTTCGTGACGCCCCTCCTGTTATGACCACACCTAAGACCACACCACAAACTAAAACTGTCGCTAAGTCGTCAGCTCACTATCAACGTGAATTCCGTAAACGCTTGCGCGCACAGGGTTTGGTCAAAAAAGAATCGTGGATTAACCCCGATAACAGCAAATTATTAGCCTTAGTCGAAAAAGAACTGCGTCAGCACTTGGTGTTACCCACGCTTGGCAACGCCAGCCAACTCATCGGCACCGCCATGCTCAGCCATAATCCGCCCAGCTGGAATATCACCGAGCTTTTTGAGGCACTGCTAACCACAAACTTGGCCAACACCCACGAAGCAACTTTTGCGCTATTAGCAGACGACAACACCATCGAAATTGTGATGCACCAACTCGGTGATTTACCACTGCTGCTCACCATTGCAGGCCAACAAATGTTGGTAGAAGCCGTGCTTTGGGCGGTTGACGATGTCGCCGATGTCGCAAGCTTTGACGCCGCTGTACTGCGCACCCACAAATATTTTCCGCTGTCGACTATGGGCATAGAAACTTTTAGCAATGGGCGAGATTACTACACCGTGTTTGGCGCACTATCCAACAACTCATTGTTAGCCCATATTGTGTTAGAAATTGAAACTTTGGGCGCCAATGTGATCCAAGCGGCCAACGCTTACAGCCCCTACTTAAAAAATGATCTAACCGAGTCTGCCCTATGAATACGTGGAACATCGTTATTGCTAAATTAGCCAGCAAAGAAGCGGGTAACCCTTCGGAAGCCGAAGCCACCATCATGGTCCAGCGCCAATACAGCACCGTAAAAAAACAATTTGAACGCAGTGAACGCAACCTGCGCGCGCTAGAAAGTGCCCACGCCGAAGCCCAGCAAAACCTGCAAGCCCTAGAGGCAAAAACGCAGCGGATAGAACACGATACCCAGCAAGCATTGGCAGAGCAGCAAGACCAAAAAGCTCAAGCACTCGCGGTGCAAATTGCGCAACTGCACGTCACTTTTTTAAGCAGCCAACAACAAGTCGCCGAGCTAGACGCCACCTTAGTGGGTTTAAAAGGCGTGCTTAGCCACAATCGCTACAACCTGTTTCGTTTAGAGCAACAGCTAGATACCCTCCACGCGACAGTGCAACTGCAGCAAGCCCAAACCCTATTAGCCGAACGCAAAGGCATACGCACCGCCCTCGATTCCATCCCCCTGATGCGCGCTCGCACCACCAGTAACGACGCCAGCCCCCCCCAAACCAATCTCCTCACGACCCCAATCCCCGAAACCGCCGATGCAATTCTTAAGCGTTTGCAAAATGGGTTAAGGACTAATTAGAAATCCATGAAAATAAGTACGCACAACACCATGACTAAAAAAATTCAAACCATTGCCGCACTCGCCGGCATTATGGTGATTATCTTTCTTATCAACTCTATTTTATTGGGTGGCTCACTCAATAGTTTTGGCATAAAACCGCGCACAGTCGATGGTTTAATCGGTATTCTGGCTTCGCCTTTTTTACACGCCAACCTTGCACATTTATTAAATAACCTTGTGGGCTTTAGCATTTTTTCGATGTTAATTATGCTGCAAGGCCTGCGTTATTATTGGCGGGCGAGTGCCGTTATTATTGTTCTGGGTGGCTTGGGTGTATGGTTGTTTGGGCGCAGTAGCGTGCATATAGGCGCAAGCGGCTGGATTTTTGGTTTGTGGGCACTGTGTATTGCCAATGCGTGGTTTACGCGCAGTTTTAAAAACTTTGTGATAGCCGCTGTGGTGATTATGGCTTGGGGTGGGATGATTTTTGGCGTACTGCCCAAAAACTCGTATATTTCTTTTGAGGCCCATTTAATGGGTGCCATTGCGGGCATTATTGCGGCGGCTATGTTTAAGAAAAGACGTTAAGCATCATAAAAAAACTAATAGTATCCATAAAAAACGCGCGATTATTCGCGCGTTTTTTTATGCATCAAAACCCTAGTCACTCAGCATCATCCAGCTCGTCAAAAGCATCCATTTCTTTCTTTTTCACCAAACGATTATCCTGCGAAAACGCTTTTAAATCGGAGGACAATTTGGTGATGCGCTTGATAATAGTAATATCAAAATCAACCGATTTATCAATGGATGCGACAATATCTGTGGCAGATTTTTCCAATACCGCCGCCATATTCTCTATGGGTTTTAACCATGCGGCAGGGACTGCGTCGGCAGTTTTCGCACGTTGATTATTATTGGCGAGCACCGTGGTTAACTCGCTCAACATATTGGCAATCGCCTGCAGCGGCGCTACCACAGCCGACTCGCGGTTAAAAGCGCCCTGCACCTCTTTAAGCGCCAAGGTAACTTCGCCAATTTTTTGCGCAATGCGCTGCGCACCATCGGTGTCGCTATCGCTGTCTTTATATTTTAAATAATCTTTTTTGATGTCGGCAAAGCGCTTGGCTTGCGTCTCTGTAAGCGTGCCGCGCAATTGCGCAAGCTTTAATAAATTATCTTCGGCACCACTCGTTAATAATTGCGATTCGCCTTGGTAGTGGTCGTCTATCATGCGCATTAATTCATCGGTGGTCATAACCGATGATATTTTTTCGGCCATTTTATTCATGTTGCGGTAACTGCCCTGCAACTTAAACGGTGGCTCGGTGCGGTACTTATCGTTTTGCGCGGCCGATGCAATGTACTGCTGATTAATTTTTAAAATAACATCGCGCACCACAAACATTTTTTTAAACACATCACAAATCTCGGCAATTTCGGCGCCGCTATATACATGGCTTAAATCGGTGGTGGCTACTTGTTGGCCCTCGGCCATGGCAATTAATTTATACACATCATCTAAAGGCCGCAGTGCCAAGGGCGCCAAAACCGCATTGGAAGTTAAGCTGTTTTCGATATAGCTCATCGCAAACTGCTCGTCCATGCCACCTAAAATATCCCCCAAGTTGTAAATATCGGCGCGGTTGGCCAGCATATCGGGCACTTTAAAAACATCACCCGATTCGGTATAGGGGTTACCCGCCATCACCACACAAAACTTGCGGCCGCGCATATCGTAGGTTTTAGTTTGCCCGCGCCATACGCCTTCTATGCGGCGCGTGCCATCGCACAAAGAAATAAATTTTTGCAAAAATTCGGGGTCGGTATGCTGAATATCATCTAAATACAGCATCACGTTATTGCCCATTTCCAGCGCTAAATTTAATTTGTGCAATTCTTGCGCGGCGGTAGCATTAGGTGCCTGTGCGGGGTCGAGCGATAACACATCGTGGCCAAGTGAAGGGCAGTTTATTTTCATAAAAATCAACCCCAAACGGCTCGCCACATATTCCATTAAAGTGGTTTTACCGTAACCGGGTGGCGAGATCATCATCAACAAACCCATTAAATCGGTGCGCTTGCTATCGCCTACTGTGCCCATTTGTTTAGCAAGGTTATCGCCAATAATCGGCAAATAAGATTCATTAATTAAACGATTGCGCACAAAAGAGCTTAATGGTCGCGGTTTAAATTCGTGTAAGCGCAATTTTTTGCGCTCGTCATTCATGACTTCGGCCCGCAGCGCCAAATAGCGTTGGTAATTAGGAATATAAGTTTGCGTATGTTCGCGTAAAGCGGCAATAAATCGGTTTAAAGATAAAAACAACGTTTGTTGTTGCAGCTTAGGATGGTCGCCCAACAAGCCCTCTACAGTGACATCCAGCTCCACGGTTAAACGACGGCGCGGCACTTTAGGCGCGCATAAAATCACCGCCGCTTCATCACAATAAAAAGCCCATTGCGCTGTTTTTGAGTGGTTTTTATCGTCGCCTTTATTGACAGGGCTATCCACTAAAGCTTGCAACCACGCACGGGCCAACGCAAATAACGCACGGGGTTGCTGCCGTAAGGATTCTAAGTTTTTATACAGGATTTCTAATGCGATAGGGTCAACCGTAGACGTTAATAATTCTACTAACTTATCGGCATATTGCGAGATGGCAAAATCAAAATTATCGCGGGCAAGCTCCGCGACTAGATATTCAGCAATCACTAAAGGCTCATTTTCTGCCACCGTAAATTGCTGCTCAACAATAAAAGCATTAATAGGTTTAGCAAGCTCGGCAATCAATAAATCGGTGGCATGGTGGCTAGCAAAAATATCTTGCAACTGTTGCGCCGATTGAGCACGCGATGCCCACTGCGACCACAGCTCGGCACCTAACGCATCATGCGCATGCACCCAAAATAATTGCGCTAAAGCACGCGTCAATGGTTGGAACTTTAAGGTTTCGGCCTTGCGGATGGCGGGGATAATTTTTTGTAAAATTAATACCGCGTCGTGGTCGTGTACGCCTTTTTGGTAACCTTCTTTATAGCGCGGGCCAGCATAGTCTTTAACCAATTGATCTAAAGCTTGCTGATCGTTGAACGCTTCGTTCAAACGTTTTTGGCTGAGCGGCGCCACATTATTGCGTGCAGCCTCTAGCAGGCTATAGGCTAAATATTCAGCGCGGTAAACCTGCGGGCTTTCGGATTCAATATTCACATTCCAATAAGGCTGCAAACTATTGAGATCATCCCTTTGCAATAGCTCCAAATAATTGGTGCCGGTTAAATGTAAATATAAAGCGTTATCTTTAGGGATTAAGGTGAGGTCGAGCTCTTGCTGATTAACACTAAATTTATGGCGCGGCCCTAATTTAATCACCTTGCCATCATCTTCAAAAATATCGCTTTTATCGCGCAGTGCGCGAATAGCCTGTTCTTTAATCGCTTTTAATTTAGCTTCAATATCATCTGCTTTAACCGCCGCATTAAGTTCGCGCAAACGTGCGACCATTTCGCGCACTTTGCCAATTAAAATATCCGAGGCAAAAAAAGTATTTAGCTCATCGGCGGCTTTAAATTTTAACGAGCGTTTTTCTACACTGTTTAAAATACGTACTACGGCATCGGCAACGGCGCTGGCTTTGCGTTGCTGCTCGTCCAAAAGTTGCTGTTTATGCGCCTCAAAAGCGTCATTCACTTCGTCGCGCTTGGCCATAATATCGACCAAAAACTCTTCTACATCACTAAACTGGCTTTCAAAGCTTTCCAACTGAACCAATAAACGGCCCAATTGTTCGTCGCATTTTTCGGGGCTATTGGCCAAGGCAAAAGCGTTGTGAATACTTTGCGAAAACAATTTAAATTGTGCCGAAAACTGCGCTTTAGATTCCTCTGAACCTACATTTTTTTGTTTATTTTTAATGCGTGCTTTGCATTGGTTAAGGTTGGAATAAACCTCCGATATCGCATCAATAATTTGCGTACGCAAAGTAGCATCGGCAATGGCCAAGGTTGCCAACAATTCCGATAACAAATCCAAATGCCCCGCTAAAGTCTCTATGCCCTCGATGATGGGGGCTAATTCGGCACTGGAAGTCGCTTTTTCGGCACTGGTATTTAACGCGCCTAGTCGATCCGAAAAAGGCTTAAGCGCTTTAGCATCGGCTAAAAAATTTACCGTTTTAGCGCTAAGCTCATCCACCACTTGCACAATTTCGTTTTCTAGTTGCTGCAACAATTGCACATCAATGTAACGATATTCTTTAAGCGTCACCAAGCGCCCTTGGTGTTTACGCAGCTGCCCCAAGGCATCAACATAACCCTCAACACCTTCCCACTCGTTGTAGCGGCAATTAGCTAATAAACTTTTTTGCTCGGCTTCGGCTTCCTGCATCGCTTTGGCCGACTGCTTACGAATGCTTTCAACTTTTTCAAATTCATCAATCACTAACTCGGAGGTTTTTTCGACGGCGCGAATAATATCTGCAATATCGGCGAGTTCTTTTTCAGCCAACCAATAATAATTATCAAAAAGTTTATGGCTGATGCGACTTAACTCTTCGTATAACTTAAGCGACACCGATTGATTTTGCACTATGCGGTGTACGCTATAAATATCCGAAATACCGCGCACTAATTCGGCATTGCCAATGCGGCCAAAAAAAGTTTTGCTCACGGGAAGTTGGCTGGCGTATTCCATCGAAATATAAGGACTTTGCCAAATTTGCATAGGGTGAACCCGAGAGGGCTCGTCTTCGGCGGTAAAAATAACAATGCGGCCATCGGCAAATAAGGCGTAGCCGTGGCCAAAAATAGGGTTACTCAGGCTTTTATTGATCATGTTATAGCCAAGTAGCGCAACGGCGCCTGCTACGGGCTCATAAAATACAAACAACACATCCTCACCATTGGGCGAGCGAATCATGCGTTTAAAACGAAAATTATCGACGGATTCTTCAAAGGTTTTGTATTCACCGGTTTGCAAATAATAACCACCTGGGAATATTACCCCGTGATCTTCCGGTAATTGAATGCAGCTCTCACCGATTCGATCAACGCGCAAAGCCGTTTCCGTTAAGGTATTAAAAATTAAATAGCGCCATTTTTGTTCGCGGTAAGGCAGAATTTTTAGCAAAATGAGTGCGCCCACTTTTGCATAAAAAACTTTGGCATCATCAAGCGACTGTGTTTGGTCTTCTACCGGTTCGCGGTAAATACCTAAACCATCCTCGGTATTGTTTTCTATTTTTACTGTTAAATCGCCAGCAATTGTATCGACAAATACGGTATCGAGAATATTAATGTGGGCATGACGGCCGTGCACAACATGTTCACGCTTGGTTTCTTGCCACTCAAAATCGTAAGCGTTGGGTAATTGAATATCGCGTTCGCCGCGATTATCAATATAAGTTACCGTTTTGCCATCGGGCGAAATAGACCAACGAAATACGCGCATATCCTCTATGCGCTCGCCAATTTGGAAAGCCGCTAACAACTTATCATTTTTAAGGGTTAGCTCAATTAATTTGGTGTCTTTGTAATAGCGGTACAGCTCTTCAAAATCTTGTTTGAATCCCGCATGGTATAAAAAATTAGCCTCAGTGGGTACGGTTTCAAGCTCGTAACCATCGTCATTATTGATAAAACTATAAAGCGAAAAAACATCTTCAATTTTTGTTTCTTTTTTTAAACCAATAAAAACGTTGTAACCAAATAATAAATATTCGCCAACCTGTACCACATCCCTTGCCACCGAGTTATTCTCGGTACGCACACGAATACGGGCAATAACGTCCATATCAATAGCGCCAAACTCTTTTAAACGCTCAGCATTTAAACTGTCGTTGGCCTCTTTTAATAATCGCCCCTGCTCGATTAAGCGCTGACGAATAATATCGTAGGCACCACCTTCTGCAACGGCAGCATCAACAAGTGTAGAGGGTTGGTCATTGTCAATGGTCGACATTGTTTATTCCTTTTAAACAGAAGTGTTGTGCGCAGCATGCAAGCGAAAAGGCTCATTAATTAAATGAGCCTTTAGGGTATTAACGCAAGGTAGAGAATTTATACGGGGGTTATGTCTTTATTTTTGCTGGCATCGGTATTGGCTTTGGTAAATTGCCCAGGCACGACATCGGATAATTTAATGCCCGCAAAACGCTCTAATAAACCCGATATGGTTTCGCTTTTACTCGCCAATCCATCAATGGCTTTACCCATAGAGAGTGCCTTGGCAAAATTATCGAATAAGTGATTCTCGCCGCCGACAATATCAATTTTGGCGTGGCTTAATGCGGTAGAAAGCACTTCGGCATTTTCTTTGGCGATATCTTTACCCGCATCAATCGAAGCTAGGGCTTCTTTTAATGCTGCTTCTAAGGTCATGCGGAATTCTTCGTGTGAGCGCGCTTCGCTGCTCATTTTGCTCATGGCGTCAAACTTCTCGACTAAACCGTCAGCTTCGGCACGGAATTGCTCGCGGGTGACATTCGCCTTAGCAAGCCCCACTTCTTTTTCGGTGGTGGCGGTCGCAATACCTTTGGCCGAAATAATATCGGCTTCGGCGTCGCCTTTGGATTTAATAATGGACGCTTCGGCATCACCTTTCGATTTAATCACCTGCGCCTCGGAATCGCCTTTGGCGCGAATCACATTGGCTGCGGCTATGCCCTCTTTTTCCATAGATTCGGCTTTTGCCGCTTGTACGCTAGCCTCGGCAAGGCCGGGGGCTGCACGCTCCACACGAAAGGCATCGGCCATCTTCTTTTTAGCTTCGGCTTGTTTGGTTGATGCTTCTAATTCGGCATCGGCCAAGGTAGTCACTTCAATCGCCTTGTGTTTTGCGGCTAATTCTTCGGCTTCGGCGGCTTTTACGTGGCGCACTTTTTCTTCTTCGGCTTTAGCTTCGGCGGCCAACACTTGCACCTGCTTATGGCGATCGGCTTCGGAGACTTCGCGCACTTCTTTAATGCGCTCTTCTTCTATGGCCACAGTTTTGTCTACAGCTATGCGCTCGCGAATCACATTGGCGATTTCTTTGCGCTCAACCTCAATAGCTTTTTCGGCTTCGATTTTTTGAATTTCAACTTCGCGCTCACGCGAGACAATTTCTAAGCTGCGCGCACGGGTCACTTTTTCTTCTTCTATAGCCACAGCCCGCAAACGATTTTGCGCCGCCACTTCAATTTCGCGGCGTTGGTTTTCGGTTTGCACGGCTAGTTCTTGCTCAACACGAATGGTGGTGGCATCAGAGCGCAAGCGCTCTTCTTCTTGCACCTTTTTGGTTTCGGCTTCTTCGCGGGCTTTTAAAGTAGCAATTTCGCGCGATTGGCGCGCTTCGGCATCGGCCTGTTGACGCTCTAGGGCCAGCATGGCTTCTTTGGTTTCTACGTTCTTTTTCTTTATCGCTAATTCTTCATCGCGCTCTAAATTATTGGTAAAAACATTTTGGCTAGCCGTGAGCTCGGTAATTTTACGAATGCCTTCGGCATCCAAAATATTATTAGGATCCAGCGATGATTTAGGGGTTTGTTCGAGGTAGTCAATGGCCACATCTTCTAGCACATAGCCGTTTAAGTCGTTGCCGATAACTTCAATAATTTTATCGCGAAATTCTTGGCGGTCTTCAAACAGTTTTACAAAGTCCAACTGCTTGCCTACGGTTTTTAACGCCTCGGAAAACTTAGCATTAAACAGCTCGTTAACGGCGTCTTTATCGCTGGCGCGGGCCGAGCCTAAGGATTTAGCCACTTTTAATACATCTTGCGCGGTCTCATTCACGCGTAAATAAAATGCCACGGTAATATCGGCGCGCATATTATCTTTACAAATCAACCCCTCTTTACTACGGCGGTCAACCTCCAGCGTAATTAGCGATATACGCATTAATTCTTTTTTGTAAATAACAGGAAATACCAAAGCGCCAGTAAAATGCACCGAAGGCGTTGCTTGCAGCCCGTTAACAATTAATGCTGTACCTTGGTCAACTTTAACGTAACAGGTTTTAACCACTAAAATTAATCCAAATAAAACCACTACAAAAGCAATTAGTGGCCCAACCCATCCCATCATTCCCGCTACATCATCCATAGTTTTCTCCATTGTAAGTTTATAAAAAATTGTTTAAAAAAATTAAGCTCGTGATGTTTAAACCCGCGTAAACTCCTCTTCCGAAATAATACGGTAAGCATTTTCGCTTTCTATATATTCCAGCAGTACAACCCGATCATTCTTTTTAAATTGAACGCCCTCATAAGCGCGCACTTTAAGCGTAAGACCTGCGCCGCCATCCTGACAAACAGCTTCACCAAAACGCGTATCAACACGCGAGGTACGCACAATAGCAATTTGCCCAATAATGTTTTTTGAGAAATCGGCAGACATTTTATTAAATAAACTGCGCACAGGCTTAAGCACAAGAGCGGTTAAAAAAATAGAACCTATTAAGGCAATAACAAAAATTCCGATATTGGCCACCCACCGCATTAGCAACAAGTAACTTTCGGTATTTGAAAAATAGGTTGTGTTATAGCTAATCGCCCAGCCAAAAATAGCGATTAAAGAAAGGCTAACCGTTAACGGCACGCCATTGAGGCCAAGTTTCATTAGTAGACCCGCAGCGCCATTGACCATACCGCTACTATCGGCACTGGTATCTGGCAAATCGAGTACATCAATATCAATGACACCCAAAATAGCGATCAGCCAAAAAATCAAACACAGGGCCAGTAAAAAGGTAAAAAAAACCGTCGGGAAGCTACTGATAATGCGATAAAAAGGCGCCATGCCTTCGCTGAATAAAAACATAAACATGGTGGTAACTCCTAAACATCCTATTTGAGGGCGTACTTATTTTTATATTACCGTTACAGATTTTTATATCGCCCCTGCAGGCTTAACCACTCACCTCGGGAGCACAGCATAATAACGACACAGAGGCTTCCTGACTACCGCTTGGCGTAGGCTTGCAGCCACTCAAATCCTCGCGCCCGCAACAGTCACATTTTTATCCCGCAAGCCAGTAGTTGTTTGTTTTTTAACCAAGAACAAAACCTGCGAGCATAAAAAGATTTTTTAAGAGAAGAAATACACCTAAGATGTTTCTTTTGTACACACTTTATTCTTGCTAGAATGCGCGCGAAGTAACACTACCCTCGCTAAAAATGGAAGACAGTCATGAAAACAACTTTACTGTGCCTAGGTTTTGCTTTTGCCGCCAGCGTTGCCGTTAAAGCTAACGCTGCCGAGAAAACTCCTACTTCAATTGATACCGTGCAAGCCTACAAAGTTATTCAACAATACCGCGAGCTGCGCGAGTCTTGTGCTGCAGGCGGATACGAGCAACGCCGCCAGTGCGTGAACAAGCTCAGCAAGGCCAGCGTTACTTACCGCGCTGCCAAAGATACGCTTAGCACGAGCACGGCAGAAGCATCAAACAAAGCGATTGCGAGCTTTCAGTAACGACATAACCAAGACTCAGCCACGAGACTGCTCGCCTAAAGCAGTAGCATGACGAGCTCAACACTCGTTTGGGATTTATGCTTAGCGGTGCATTCAATGAAGAGTGCACAAAAAAAACGCCGCTATTAGTAGGGCGATGCAAAGTAAGCTTGCAGCGCTGACAGTCGCAGATTTACCGCTTTTCCTGTATCCTTCGCCCGCTTCAAAAGCGCGGCATCATCACCGCAAGGCGATAAATCAATACTTGCGGGCACACTGCTCGCCGCTTGATCGGCTAAGCCCTCTAGGGCTAACGCTACCTCCGCGCTTCATATACATAAACCTCTTTTATCTGACCTTAAAAGGTACTCCATGCCATGTACGTTTACGACGAGCATGATCAAAAACTGATCCAAGAGCGCGTGGCGCAATTTCGCCGCCAGACCGAGCGCTATTTAGACGGCAAACTTGCCCCCGAACAATTTTTGCCACTGCGTCTGCAGAACGGTCTTTATGTTCAGCGCCTCGCGCCCATGATGCGTATAGCGGTGCCTTACGGCATGCTCAACAGCAAGCAAGTTCGTAAATTGGCACACATTAGCCGCTATTACGACAAAGGCTATGTGCACATTACCACCCGCCAAAACATTCAGATCAACTGGCCTTTGCTTGAAGAAGTACCCGATATTCTGGCCGAGCTTGCCGAAGTCGAGATGCACGCGGTGCAAACCAGTGGCAATTGCATTCGCAATACCACCTCCGATCATTTTGCAGGTATTGCACAGGATGAAATCGTTGATCCACGCCCTTACTGCGAAATCATTCGCCAGTGGTCAACTTTCCATCCCGAATACGCGTTCTTACCGCGCAAATTTAAAATTGCGGTATCAGGCACCGTCGAAGACCGCGCCGCCATTCACTTCCACGACATCGGCCTGCAATTAGTGCAAAAAGAGGATGGCAATATTGGCTTTACCGTACTTGTGGGTGGCGGTTTGGGCCGCACGCCGGTTATCGGAAAAGTAATCCGGGAATTTTTACCCGAGCACGATTTACTCACTTACCTTGAAGCGATTTTACGCGTGTACAACCTCAATGGTCGCCGCGATAACAAATACAAAGCGCGCATCAAGATTTTAGTGAACGCCATGGGGCCAGAAGCCTTTGCCGATGCCGTAGAAGCCGTATGGCTAAAAATGCAAGACAACCCCACGCGTTTAACCGACAAAGAAATCAAACGCTGCAAAAGCTTTTTTACCGAGCCCGACTATGCCGAGCTGGATGATATTGCCGAAATGGCCGAGATCAACCAACTGCGTGGCGACAACAAAGCCTTTGCTAGCTGGTTAAGTTACAACGTGCACAGCCATCGCAAGGCCGGCTACCGCGCGGTAACACTGGCACTCAAGCCCACAGGCATTGCGCCTGGCGATATTACCGATAGCCAACTCGAGGCCATTGCCAACCTTGCCGATGACTACTCGTTTGGCGAAATTCGCACCACCCATATGCAAAACATCGTGCTCGGCGATGTGCGCGCCAACCAGCTTTATAAGCTCTGGCTAAAGCTAGTCGACAACGGTTTTGCGACCGCTAACGTGGGCACGCTCACCGATATGATCTGCTGCCCCGGCGGCGACTATTGCTCGCTCGCCAACGCCAAATCCATCCCCGTAGCCGAAGCGCTACAGCGCGAATTTGACGATATCGACTACCTCTACGACTTAGGCCCACTCGATTTAAATATTTCGGGCTGCATGAACGCCTGTGGCCACCACCATGTTGGCCACATTGGTATTTTGGGTGTCGACAAAAAAGGCGAAGAGTTCTATCAAGTACAACTCGGCGGCAACTCTAAAAATGCGGCGGCGCTAGCCAAAGTGCTCGGCCCTGCATTTTCGCGCAACGAAGTGGTTGGCGCGGTTAAAACCGTACTTGACGTTTACCTCGAAAAACGTCAAGCCGAAGAAACCTTTTTGGACGTTTACAACCGTGTAGGCCTGACCCCCTTTAAGGAGCGTGTATATGTCAAAGCTGATTAAAAACGGCGAAAGCCAAAACAACCCTTGGCAAATCGTTGAAGCCGATGCACTTGCCGATACCGCACTGAATAACGGCCAGTGGTTAATCCCTGCCGAAGCGTGGCTGAGCAACCCCAGCGTTTACCAAGGTGACAACATTGGCATTTGGATCGCTACCGACTTCAACCCCGATTCGCTCACCAAAAGCATGGCCAAACTGCCCGTTATCGCCATTGTTTTTGGCGCGTTTGCCGATGGCCGAGGATTCTCGTTAGCGCGTATTTTACGTGAAGACTGCGACTACACCGGCGAGCTACAAGCGGCAGGCGGCTACATGCAAGATCAGCTGTTCTTTTTACAGCGCTGCGGTTTTAACGCCTACTGCGTCAATGACGATGCCGATATCGAGTCAATGAAAGAAAGTCTTGGAGATTTCAGCAATAGCTACCAAGCCTCAACTGACGAATCACGGCCACTGTTTCGCCGTCGCTAACGCGCATCAACCTAAAAGCCACGTAACTATTCAGCACCTAGCGAATTTCACGCAAAAATGCAGTTGGGTGGTTATTTTCAGGGCATTTAAGCGCCGGGAGCGCTTGTATAGCGCCCATGGATGGCTTGAGCGGCCCAGAAAATAACCGCGCGACTGCATTTAGGCTCGATGCTGAATAGTTACAAAGCCACTACATAAAGGCGAAAGTAACCGCTAGAGCAAAGAAGGGTGTTGATACCCTCTCGATTAATCTACAACACATAACGTGGAATGATCCTAAAAGCCTCATTTGAGCGCCAACAAGAGGTGTAAACCCTTTGCTATTCACGTCAAGGGGTTGCGCAGACTTTGGTGTTTCAACTGAGGCTTTTAGGATGATCTGCAGGTTGGTAGGGATGGAGCCAACAGCCAACAATTACACCCGATAATAACCTCGCCCTCATCAAGATTTGAGCATCAAGCAACAGACTACAGTATTTATATCGCTATACTGGCACGCAAAACCTCCGCGCATAAAACGCACCATACCGGGATTGATTCACGACCCCATTATTTAACACGACCCAACTGTTGAGCATATACAGGACAAAAGCCCAAAGGATTATCGGCCGCAGAGAACTCACCCACACACCGAGGCAGACCTTCTTATGTCACTATTTATGTCGCTAGCGCGCCCGATATCACTAACACACCGCAACCGCACATTCAGTACCCGCTTTAAAATACTCGTCACCACATTGGCGCTGCCTATTGGCCTCGCCATCACCAGCACTAAGGCCTTTGCCGCGTTTGGTTTAACCTCGGACACCAATTTTTACACCATCGATACAGGCGCCAACCTGGTGTTTAAAGTGCGCCGTGTTGATGCGGGTTCCAGTACGCAATCGCCCGGCGATATTGCCTCGCTGGTGTACAACGGCGTTGAATACCAAAATGCGTCGCGCGGCTCACAAGTGAATGCCGGTTTTGATTGGCTATACGCAAAGGGTTCGGCCGCCTCTGTGAGCGCCGAAGTGAAAAATACCGATTACATCAAAGTGACCGTAACCGCCCAAGACCTCACGCATTACTACATGGTGCGCAAAGGTTACCCGCACATTTATATGGCCACCTATTTTAAAACCGAGCCCGATCAGCACGGCCATGTACGCTACATTTTGCGTATTACTGGCAGCAAATTACCCAAGGGGCCGGTACCTTCAGACGTCAGTAAAAACGTCGGCGCCATTGAGGCCTCCGACGTTTTTGCGAACAGCAATGGCGAAACTCGCTCTAAGCACTACTCCAACGAACGCGTGATCGATTGGCAATACTTTGGTGCCACTGGCAGCAATGTGGGTATGTGGTTTGTGCGTGATAACCAAGAAGGGGGTTCTGGCGGACCCTTTTACCGCAGTTTAAAAATGCAGACTGGCGGCGATCAAGAGCTCACCTATATCGTGAACTACGGCCAAGCCCAAACGGAAGCATTCCGCCCCGGTATTTTGAATAACTACACCCTTGTTGTGACCAATGGCAGTGCGCCTAGCACCACTATCGATACCTCATGGTTTAAAAACATGGGCCTTTTGGGTTATTTAGATAGCAGCGCGCGTGGCCGTATTGCCGGGGTTGGCCTAAGCAATACCGATACAAACTTTAACTACACCCTTGGGTTTTCTAATGATATTGCCCAGTACTGGACCAAAGCCGATTTAACCAGCAAAGGCTATTTCTCGAGTACCAATATGCGCCCCGGCACCTACGCCATGACGGTGTATAAAAATGAGCTCGCGGTAGAAGCCGGCGCGGTCACCGTTACCGCCGGTGAATCCACCACCTTAAACTCCATCAAGATCACCAATGATCCTGCCAACGACGCCCGCATTTGGTCCATCGGCCATTGGGATGGCTCGCCTAAAGAATTTTTAAATGGCGACAAACTCACCACCATGCACCCCTCCGACCCACGCATGGCTAACTGGGATACCGAAGATTTTTATATCGGCACTACCCCCAACAATCATTTTCCCGCTTACATTTGGAAAGACATCAACAACGATCGCGCCATTTACTTCAAATTAAAGGCCAGCCAAATTGCGCAAAAGCAAACGCTGCGTGTAGGTTTAACAACGGCATTTTCGGGTGGCCGCCCCAATATTACCGTGAATAACTGGACATCAAAATTTCAAACCCCGTCCAAGCAACCCAGTAGCCGTACATTAACCACGGGCAGTTATCGCGGCAATAACGTCACCTATTATTTTGATATTCCCGCTAGCGCGTGGAATACCGACCCCAATGCGTGGAACAAACTCACACTTAGCCTTATTAGCGGCTCGGGCAGCACCGCTTATTTATCGGCCGGTGTGAGTATTGATGCCATTGATTTGCTAGAAACACCGGCAGCTGTCGCATCATCAAGCAAAGCAGCTTCGTCATCAAGCGTGGTGGCTTCGTCATCAAGCAAAGTGGTTTCGTCATCAAGCGTGGCGGCTTCGTCATCAAGCGTGGCGGCTTCGTCATCAAGCAAAGCGGCTTCGTCATCAAGCAAAGCGGCTTCGTCATCAAGCAAAGCGGCTTCGTCATCAAGCGTGGCGGCTTCGTCATCAAGCACTGCAGCGTCGTCATCCAGCAGCGCACCGGTCATTGCGCTGGGGGCCTTTAATCCTCTGTCTGTCATGCTGCTCTTGGCGCTGTCGTTATTTGTGCGCCGCCAACGCAAATCCTCTAACGAAAAGCATCAGCGTCAAACCAGCACCAAAACAGGCACATAAAGCAGCGCCTCTAAGCCCCTAAGCCTCAGCCTCAGCCTCTAAGGCACAATAAACTTCCCCTAAAACCGCTAATGCGCCGAGTGTTAGCGGTAACTCCTAAAAACCCCCATCCCACAGAGATAATTAAGCGCCAATAAGTCGCTTGAATAGCCCCAAGCCCCCCAGTATCCTGCCCGCGCTCTTATAAATACTGAGGAATGCGCCATGGGAATTTTTATTTTATGTGTCTTTGTGGCCTGCGCCATCTACGTGCAACGCCGTGGCGTTGTACAGCACGAGCGCTTTAGCCGCAAACTCACCGACCACTCAAACTTTTTAGCCCCAATCAACTGCCTGTTTTATTTTTTCTCTAAAGACACACAAACCGCCTATATCGACGTCGAAAAATTCCCCGAACTCAAGCTGCTGCAAGACAACTGGGAAATCATTCGCGACGAAGCCATCGAGCTCAATCAATCAGCCGCGATTAAGGCCTCCGCCGACTTGGACGATTTAGGTTTTAACTCTTTTTTTCGCACTGGCTGGAAGCGTTTTTATTTGAAATGGTACGGCTCGAATTTAAAATCGGCCGAGCAACTGTGCCCCAAGACGCTAAGTTTGATTAACCAATTACCCAAGGTTAAAGCTGCGATGTTCACCATGCTGCCGCCCGGCGCCAAACTGGTAAAACACCGCGACCCTTACGCGGGCTCGCTGCGTTACCACTTGGGCTTGGTCACCCCCAATGACGACGGCTGTTACATCTCGGTTGATGGCCAAAAATATTCTTGGCGCGATGGCGAGGCGGTGATGTTTGATGAAACTTTTATTCACTACGCCGAAAACACCACCGATCAAAATCGCATTATTTTATTTTTAGATGTAAAGCGCCCAGTCGATTATGTGGTGATCGATTGGATTAACGAAATATTCTCTCGTGTTGTGGTAGCAGGCTCTGCCACTAAAAATATCGAGGGCGATAAAGTGGGATTATTGAACCGCGCTTTTTCCCATCTTTACAAAATTCGCACTTTTGGTAAAAAAATAAAGGTTTTTAACAAGCCGCTTTATTACGGTTTGCAGTGGGCCTTTTACTTAGGCTTAATTTATTGGTTATTTATTGCGTAATTCAAAACCATAACTCGCTTTACCCGCGAAAGCGGGAATCCAGAATTTTTAAACCCTTAGTCAATTCAAACCTCTACACCACTCGGCATTAACGCGACAGAAGAGTCAAAAAGAAGGTTTGTCGCAGAAGGGCTTTTGGGGTGACCAATAACGCCATTAATACCCCGCGAGAACGACCTATTCGCAGCCTATTTAGGTGTAATCCTGTATTATTTTAAAAAAATTAATCTTGCTTTAGAAAAGCCTATTGGCGCGTGCATTGCGTAGCTATGAGTGGCTCTAGAATTTAATACCGAGGAACGATAATGAAAAAATTTCTAACCCTAGGATTACTATCAGCGACATTAGTCGGCTGTGGTGGTACTACTGATCTCAGCTCGAGCTCATCGAACTCGAGTGGCATTAAATCATCAAGCAGCATCGCAAAATCATCGAGCAGCGCTACTCTAAGCTCAAGCAGTGTTAAATCCAGCTCCAGCGCGGTGATCTCGTCCAGCTCAAAAGCGGCGTCATCTTCGTCGGTGCCCGTATCGACCTTCGACGGCAACCCCGCCAACGGTAAAGTACTGATTGAAAATACCAGCGGCAACTGCTTTGTTTGCCACGAAGATGGCAACCACGACGGCTTCTTTGAAGCCAAAGCTAACTCCAATGGCATCGATGTCAACAACTTCGAATACCCCTCGAACCCCACTTTTTCGAGTGGCAACTACACCGGCACCTCGGTAGAAGATTTGGCGCGTTTTATTGACGAGCGCATGCCCAATGCTGGCACCTGTAACGGCCAATGCGCCGAAGACATCGCCGCCTACTTGTGGTCACTACGCGGCAAAGAGGTTGTGGTTGGACCCACCTCGTGCGTATCACCCGATCCCGTCAATTACGGTCGTCGCTCGCTCAAGTTTTTAACCAGCTACGAATACCAAAACTCACTGCAAGCGCTGTTTAATAAACCGCTGCCTGCCGATTATTCGTCGAACAGTAAAATTGCGAGTGATGTCACGGTGGCGGGTTTACCCAACCACACCTACGCAAAAATTAACGAAGGGCGCCTGAACTCCTACGATTCTAACGCAACCGATATTTCGCGCTGGGCCACCAAAACCGCGGGTGCATTGTCATTTAGCTGGAGCGAAACCACCAAAGCCGCCACAGCCGCGTCCTTCCTGAGCGAGTTTGCCTACCCCGCGTTTAGACGCCCGCTCACCGCCGAAGAAAAAAACGAATACACCGCCATCATCACTGGCGCGAACTCTGTAGAAGCCGGTTTGCAGTGGGCGATTCGCTCGGCCTTGATGTCACCACAATTTTTGTATCGCTCTGAATTGGGCTTAACCAAAACGCAAATGTTAACGGCACTCAACGCCGCGCCCGAGCGCGTAGTCTATGAACCTGCCGCCACCCCGATTAGCCTCGGTGGCAGCGGCACCAACATCAAAAGCCCTGCTGACGCCGGTTATACCTTTACGGGCAACGATCTTATAGTCGTTAAGTTGAGCGCAACTCCTGTCGCCAACACCACCAATGTTTACCCTGGCTTAAAACTGAATCTTGCAGGCACACAACCCCTACCCGTCAACAGGGCTGGCCCAGTCACTTTAACCTTCCACGTTAAAGGCACCACAGGCCCGGTGTATTACATTGCTTACGACAAGGTCTACAACACAGGGCAATACGGTGGCGACCATACAATTATTGATGTTTCAGTTGCGCCCGCCAAAATTAAAGACGCGCCCAATGCGTTTAAAGCGCAAGTTACCGCCGCCGATGCCGACGCCTATGTGCTGGATGATTTTGAGTACGCTTCGGCTTTGGCCTTTGCATTAACCGGCTCGGCACCCGATACCGAATTATTGGAGGCGACCTACAATGGCGACTTATCAACGCCAGAAACACTCGAATATCAAGTGGATCGTTTGATCAATTCGGCTAAGGGTAAAGAGCAAGTAGGCCGTTTTGCAGGCCTTTGGTTTGCGACCGATGGCGTTATTAACGTTAACCGTTTTGGTAACGATAAATTCACCAATGAGGTGAAAAACTCTATGGCGCAAGAAATTCGCGAGATGTACAAACACGTCTTTTACGACGAAAGTCAAAGCTATAAGTCACTGTTTGAAGCCGACTACACCATGCTCAACAAAACCTTGTCCGACTTTTACGGCATGCCCGGCGCCACCGGTGATACGTTTGTTAAAGTTTCTACCGCTGGCACCAAGCGTGGCGGTCTGATTGCATCGGGTGCTTTTATGGCCTTGTACGCACACGACGATCGCACCTCGCCAATTCGCCGCGCGGTTCACGTTCGTCAAGACATGCTTTGCCAGTCTATCCCACAACCGGGCGCACTCAACGATGGCGATGCTCGCTTAGCCGCCGCGGCGGTTGCGCAAGCCCGCCAAGAAGCGGGGGATTTAACCACCACCGACTTCTACGATATCCAAACCAACGTACCCGGCACCAGCTGCTCGGTTTGCCACAATGCCGTGATCAACCCATTATTTGCGATGGACGATTTCAATAACGTCGGCCTACCCCGCGATATCGTCAATGGCATGGTTGTACAAAAAGGCTTAGGTGCTAACGGCAAAACCAATGTACCGGTCAAAATGGTGAACGACGGTGGCTTTTTATACAGTGGCGACATTGTCGGTGGTGTTGATACCACCATCGCCGACGACGCCAAAGCAACGGGCAACGGCATTCCTTTTAAAGGCGCTAAGCAGTTATCCAAAGCCCTAGTGGCCAATGATCTACCCGGCGTTGATGCTTGTTTAGTGCAAAAAACCTATCGTTTTGCCCTCGGCTCGCCCATTCGCCCCTCCGATGTTGATGCCCGTTACGAACCTTCTTTAAGCACGAAAGAAAAAGGCCAAATGTTGTGCGTAAAAGATAACTTAGAAAAAGCCTTGGGCGCGAACAGCAACCCTAAAGCAATGCTGAAAAAGCTCGTTTTATCGGATGTACTTCGTTTTAGACGCTAAGCATTTTGCTTTAGACGATAGCGGCTCGTGTTAAACGACGACCTCGCCTTAAACGACAACGATTAGGATGTGCGCCCTACAAAGGGCGCACACAACCCGACAAGAGATTAACGCCATGAAAGACCATGATTTTAAAAACGGCTTAAACAAAGCACTTAAAAATGGCATGCCCAAAGCACAGCACGAATATCTGCTGGACGAGCACCACGAGCACGCGCAGGTTGCCAAAGAACAGCAGCATATGCGCGCCAATGCGCCCAAGGTAAAAGCGCAATACTTTAAAGAACACGAGCACGCAATCCGTGCCCGTGGCGACAAAATCCGCAAAGATCGCCGTCGTTTTTTAGAGCTTATGAGCAAAACGGGTATATCGTCGGGCATGTTGCGCGCCTTTCCCGCCATCGCGGGCATTGTCGCCTCGCGTGAAGCTTTTGCCCAAGGCAGCACAAAACGCGCCGTGTTTTGTTACATCAACAGCGGTGCTCCCAATGGTTTTTGGTTGCCCAAAAGTGCCACCCAAATGAACCAGTCCACCGAACACTATGCCAAGGTGGCCAGTGTGTGTAACTTCCGCGAAATTGATGCCATGGTGACAGGTCATGCCCGCGCCTCCCAAGCCTTAGGTTCACGTAATTACGGCCAACCCACCATGGACGCCATTATCGCGCCAGTACTCAGCGCCATTACACCCTTTACCGCTATGTTTGTGGGCAGCGAAACAGCGGGCGCAGCGATTAGCTCTTCGGCCCAACCCAAAACCAATCCGCATGCGGCACTGAACGATTACTTTACTGGCGGCGGCGATAAAGGCGACCCTGACTTTACCTACCTCAAGGCCTTTGAGGCCCAACAGCGCGCCATCGAAGAGATCAAAAAGAAGCTCTCGGCGAGTGAAAAAGAGCGTTTACTTGAGCACACCGCCGCGATTCAAAAACTTGAATCGCGCATCACCAAGATTATGGAAGGTACAGGCGTTGATCCCGCGACTTTTGCGCCCACACTGCCAGCACCCGCTAACCTCATGCTGCCCGCTCAATCAGGCGAAGCCAGCTTGCGCGTAAGAATGCTAGAGCACGGCAAAGCCAACGTGGATATTTTGATTGCAGGACTAAAAGCGGGCTTAACCAACTTTGCCACGCTGCAGTTAGGTTCCGAGCAAGGCCTATGGAAAACCTACGGCGTTAATCACACAGGAGGATTCACTGGCGACGCTCACGGTTCGGTGCATGCTGGCGTTATCACCGCCGACAAAGTGCCTATCTCTTACATTGAAACACTGCGTTATGTCTCGCAAGTACCGGTGTACTTTATCGAGCAGCTCATCAGCAATAACGGCCCCGATGGCAAACCGCTCATCGATACCACCGTATTTGCGCAAGTGACCTGCATGGGCGAAGGCCAAGATCACACTACGCCCAACGCGCCGTTTATTATGGCAACCCGCATGCCCGGCTTTAAAACGGGCTTCTCAAGCAAAAACCAAAGCCAAAACAACGATGGCTCAACCTACGACTTTAACGAGACTATCGCCAAAGGCCTCGGCATTGGCGGCCCTTTTAAATCCACCAACTCGCTGGATTTATTAGCCTAGCAAGTTAAAAAGCTCGATAGCTTAAAAAGTCATCCCACTTACAGACCCTCGGCGAATCTTGCCGGGGGTCTGTCGTTTTTACCCTGCCACGACCTTCTCGCTCAAAAACTCACATTAACCCCCGCGCTATTAAACTAGATCAAACCCCGCTCCATTAAATCCAAAAAACCTTGCTCGGTCAGCTGTGCCACCGGCATTGGCGCAAAACCACGGGTTGGGCTTTTGTCGTTGTAACCAAACTGATAACCCACGGTATCGGGCTTGGCATCTTCGATTAATAGCGTGATGCGTTTTTTAGAGACGTGGCAATCAATCAACAGTAAGTCCACCGCAAAACCCTGTTTGCGCATTTGACGATTTATGCCAATCACAGGGTCGATATGTTGATGCCGCGCCTGAAACCGCGCCTGTGCGAGCGCGGCAATATCGCCGAGCTCGTAAATTAACATGTTGATAGTGTCCATAGATTTGTCCTCCTCTAGCGTTCAGTTTTTTCGCGTGCGCCATTAAACGTCTGGGCAAAATACGCGCCTAGCCGTACCCACACATAGCACAAGACAATACATTCAATACCAAGATCCTAGTGCAAAACTCTCACCAGTTAATCAATGGCTCACCTCACTCGCTCAAATATCACGCAATCAGGCCCGCATCTTGCAAAAGCGCTATTAACTGCGCAAACAACCCTAAGAATTGAGTCAAAAGCTCAATTTAAGTGCAAATAGCGGCCGCAAAATAGGTTATCCGCCTTTTTTATTCAACCGCACGCACACACCAACGCCCCAATCAGAGGCTAAGGCGCACCAAAACAACCCAAATACAGGGCTTTGTGCAGGTCTTATAGAAATGTCTTGAGCTGCTTACAGGGATAACCGCCCACGAAAAGCGGCACAAGATCACAACCGAGCCGTGTTTTATGACGCAGAAAAAACTCATTATTGTGGGTAATGGCATGGCCGCTGGCCGCATGGTCGATGAGCTCCGTGCGCGCGATGCTGAGCGCTTTGCCATCACGATTATTGGCGACGAAATCCACGGCAGCTATAACCGCATCATGTTATCGCCTGTACTCTCAGGCGAAACCACGGCCCATAGCATTGTGCAAAAAACGGCCGAGTGGTATGCCAACAACAACATCACTTTTTTGGGGGGGGTACGCGTTACCGGTATTGATCAACACGCCCAAACCATCACCTGCGATAACGGCAACCAACTCGATTACGACGAGCTCATTATCGCCACTGGCTCGCGCCCGGCGCGCATTCCGGCTAAAAACCAAGCGCTTGCTGGCGTGATGGCGTTTCGCACGCTTAACGATGTCGATACCATTTTGCAACGGAGCCAAACGGCGCAACACGCCATAGTCGTGGGCGGCGGTTTACTGGGTCTAGAAGCCGCTTACGGCATGGCGGTACGCGGCATTAAAGTGATTCTGATTCACCGCAGCGGCTGGCTGCTTAATCGCCAACTCGATAAAGCCTCGGGCAAAATGCTCGAAAAAGTGATGGCATCCAAGGGCGTTGAGTTTCGCTTGGGCGTAGAGATAGATACCTTTTTGGGCGAAGGTCATGTCACTGGCGCGCGCTTAAACAGTGGCGAAGTACTGCCATGCCAAATCGCCATTATTGCCACCGGTATTACACCCAATGCCGAACTCGGCTTAGAGGCGGGCCTTGAGGGCAATCGCGGTATTAAAGTGGATGACTATCTCACCACCAGCCATCCAAACATTAGCGCGATTGGCGAATGTACCGAGCACAATGGCCAAACCTTTGGGCTGGTCGAGCCCATTTGGCAGCACTGTATTAGCCTGGCCGATCGCCTTTGCCTTAATCTTCAAACCGCTTACCAAAACACCCCCGTGGCCACCAAGCTCAAGGTATCGGGCGTGCAGGTATTCTCGGCCGGAGAATGGATGACGGCCGAGCACCATCGAGAGTTTGTCTACAGCGACCCCGCACGCCATATTTACCGCAAGCTGATTTTGGACAATAACCGCCTAGTGGGTATCGTGTTTTTTGGCGATGTGCGCGATGGCCAATACTTTTTTGAATTAATGGAATACGGTGTTGATGTGATCAATGCCATGCCGCAACTACTAATGGGCCGCGCATTTTGCGCGCAATTACCCGAGATACAATTACAGCCCGATGAAGTCGCCGCTTAGCGCCATCGCGCCACTCTTACCTTAGGAATTTTATGTCAGCGCTTATCGCCATCCATCTTGAGCCAACAGAGGTAGAACCCGCCAACCATACCGAACAAACCACCTGCTGCTACTGCGGTGTGGGCTGCGGCGTTACCGCTACCGTCAGCAACAACCAAGTCGTGATGGTAAAAGGGCGCGAAGATCACCCAGCCAACTTTGGCCGTCTATGCGTTAAGGGTTCGTCGCTGCATCAAACCCAACAGTCACCCGACCGCCTACTTAAACCGCAATTATTTGGCCAAGACGTAAGCTGGGACGAAGCCCTCGATTACAGCGCGCAAAAATTCAAAGACATCGTGGCCGAGCACGGCCCCGACGCCGTCGCCTTTTATTTAAGCGGCCAACTACTCACCGAAGACTATTACGTCGCCAATAAGCTGATCAAAGGCTTTATCGGCACCGCCAATGTGGATACCAACAGCCGCCTATGTATGGCCAGCGCTGTAGTGGCGCACAAGCGCGCCTTTGGCAGCGACGCGGTGCCCGGTTGTTACGAAGATGTAGAGCAAACAGACGTGCTTATTTTGGTCGGTTCCAATACCGCTTACGCCCATCCGGTCACTTTCCAGCGTATCGTCAAAGCCAAACAAGATCGCCCCCACATGAAGGTGATTGTGCTCGACCCGCGCCGTACCGCTACCTGCGATATTGCCGATATCCACATCCCGCTTGCGCCCGGTAGTGACGCCTACTTTTTTAATGGTTTGCTCAGTTATTTGGCCGAACACAACGCGCTCGATCACGACTACATCAACGCTCACACCCAAGGCTTTGATGAGGCGCTTGCCATCGCCAAAACCCAAGCGGGCAGCGTACACGCCGTGGCCCAAGCCTGTGATGTGAAGGACCAAGACGTAGCCGAGGTCTTTGCGCTGTTTGCCAAAAACGTCAAAGTAGTCACGGTATTTTCGCAGGGCATTAACCAATCGTCGTCGGGCGTTGATAAAGGCAATGCCATCATCAACTGCCACTTAGCGACCGGTAAAATCGGTAAAGTCGGCGCCACGCCCTTCTCCATTACCGGCCAACCCAACGCCATGGGCGGCCGTGAAGTCGGCGGTTTAGCTAACCAACTCGCGGCCCATATGGGTTTTGACAAACAAGATGATATCGACCGCGTCGCCACATTTTGGCAAGCCCCTAACATGGCACAAAAAGAAGGCTTGAAAGCCGTAGACATGTTCCAAGCGATTGACGATGGCCGCATTAAAGCCGTATGGATTATGGCCACCAATCCGGTGGTGAGTATGCCCGACGCCGACTTCGTGAAGCGCGCACTCGAAGAATGCGAGCTCGTCATCGTCAGCGAAGCCATCGCCAATACCGACACCGCCAAAACCGCGCACGTACTTTTACCGGCAACGACTTGGAGCGAAAAACACGGTACCGTGACCAATTCCGAGCGCTGCATTTCACTGCAAAAAGGCTTTTTACCCCCGCCTGGCGAGACCAAACACGACTGGGACATCATGTCGATATTTGCCCGCAAAATGGGCTTTGATCAAGGGTTTAACTACCAGCATCAAGTCGAGATCTTTCGTGAGCACGCCGCGTTATCGGCGCTCGATAACCCCCGCAAACGCGCTTTTGATATTTCGGCCATGGCCGACATGACCGAGGCGCAATATCAAACCATGCAGCCCATCCAATGGCCCGTTAATGCCGCCAATCCCGAGGGCTCCAAGCGCTTATTTAGCGATGGCTACTTTTTTACCCCCAACAATAAAGCGCGCTTTATTGCCGTTACCGCGCGCATGCCCGTGCAGCCACCCAAAGTCGGCGAAGTGATTATGAATACTGGCCGCATCCGCGACCAATGGCACACCATGTCGCGCACCGGCACCGCGCCGCACTTATTAGGCCACGCCGCCGAACCCTATATTGATATTCATCCCGAAGATGCGGCGCGTATCGGTGTGAAGGACAATCACCTTGCCGAACTCAGCAATCGCGGCGCGCGTTTTATTGGCCGCGTCAACATCACCAACGCCCAACGCCAGGGCGAAGTATTTGTGCCCATGCACTGGAACGACAAATACGCCGCCAGCGCCCGCGCCGATGCCTTAGTAAACCCCTTTACCGACCCCATTTGCGGCCAACCCGAATTCAAACACAGCCCTGTCGCCATCAAAGCGCATAACACGCAGTGGACAGGCTTTTTAGTCACCACACAGGACGTTGTGCCGCCGTGCGACTACTGGGCCAAAATCACCGCCAAACACGGTTATAAATTCCGTTTAGCCGGCAGCGATGCCGCTAATTTTGATGACTGGCTACAACAACTCTTTCCTGCGATTACTGACTGGCAAACCCTTAAGGACAGCCAGCAACAACACTACCGCGCCGCCGGTTTTATCGACGACACACTAGTGGTTGTCTTTAACAGCGAGCAAGGCAACAACATGCCCAACGAAGGCCGCTGGCTAGAAACCCTACTCGGGCAAATACCCAACGCCATGAACCGCTTTGCCATTTTGGCCGGTAACGAGGGCAAAGGCGGCGAAGATGAGGGCGCCATTGTGTGCTCGTGCTTCCAAATTGGTACAACCGCCATCAATAAAGCCATCAAACAAGGCTGCGATAGCGCCCAAGCGTTGGGGCAGAAACTCAAATGCGGCACCAACTGCGGGTCATGCATTCCCGAGCTTAATGGTTTAATCAAGCGCGCTACCGGCCAAACTTAAAACCTAAACCTACTTCACAAGTGGCGCCTGCCACACTATCAAAAAGGCCATCACTTAAGGTGATGGCCTTTTTGGTTTTTTACAGCATCTTATTTTATGGCGCTCCTGTGACTAAATTATTTAAGTGTCACTTAATTTTTAATAACGCCGTCTTTTTATCAATTACTTCATTTGTGCATAAATAAACTGGCGCAAGCGTCAAATTCCTACTAATTAGATAACAGCCAGTGCATTGATTCCGCGCAAGGCCGAAAAAATCAGGCTACAAAAGGTCATGTAACAAGCACCGACAATTATTTAGAAAATCAACTTAAGCCATCGAGGTTTTATGATGATTATTAAATATCTTCCAGACCTAACCATGCTGAGCATTATTTCGCAACGCATGATGCGAAAAATAAAATTTAAAAAACGCCGAGCGCAAAACGATATCCCCGAACTTGGTGATCAACTCATCCCTCCCGGCGTAACCTCCAGTGTTTTTAATGGTTTTGTCACCTCCATTAATAACCAATACGGTTTGCAGTTAAAAATTCATCACGAAAAAAATGGCGGCGTCGCCTGCGAGTGGGAAACCGCACGCAAATTTGAAGGCTACCCACAAACTCTACACGGCGGTATTAGTTTTGCCATTCTCGACGAATTATTGGCCTACGCCATTTTTGAACGCTATCGCACTTTTGCAGTTACCTTATCTAGCAAAACACAATGGTTAGGTCGCGTAAAAATAGGTTCAAAAATAACCGCCAAAGCCATAGTTATTCGCCGTTTTTGGCGTTTTGTAAAAGTACAGGGCTATATTTATAACCATAAAAATCATTGTGTCGTCAGCATGGCCGCCACATTTTATATACCCAGCAAAGCAGAATTTGGAAAACTCATTGACATCAACTTAATGCCGGAGGAGGCGCTGCCACACTGCGGCATATAGCAAAATTAAAATGTACTTGTTGGTATAAAATCATTTTATTAAAGGATCATAGTTATGCAGCAGTCAGCCCAAATTATCAATGCCATCGCCACACCCACCATTAACGAACCCACTCGCGATCTTTATCAAAAATACAACCTCGAAGAAGAAACCAATCGCATTGCCGAACACTACGAAGTAAATCCCGATTTTTTTAACTGTGTGACAGGCGGAGAATGGAATTTATATTCCTGCTCCATGTGGGAAGACGGTTTTAGCCTAACCCAAGCCCAAGAGAAAAAACTCGATGAATTTGCCCGCATTATGAAATTAAAACCCGGCATGCGCATTTTAGAAGTAGGGTTCGGCTGGGGCGGCCCGTTAGTGTATTTATGCCACAAATACGGCGTTATTGGCCACGGCATTACCGTATCGCCCATGGCAATTCCCATCGCCGAAGCCCGCGCCAAAAAATACGGTGCTAATGCAACCTTTGAAGTAGTGCATTGGAAAAATCTGCGTACACTCGATAAGTACGACGCTATTTATAGCGATGAAGTACTAGTCCACATTAATGATTTAAGCGGGTTTTTTAAAAAGGCCAATCAACTCTTAAAACCTGGCGGAGTTATGGCTCATAAAGAATTGCATTTTAGCCATTCTCAGCATGCTCATGCACTCGATAGCTTAAGCAATCATATCAATAAAAATTTTTCTTACACCGGCAATTACCGAACGCTAAAAGACGAGCTGACTATGCTCGACGATAATAATTTTAGGCTCACCGACATTGTTGATATTCCGGCCACAGATTACAAAAAAACAATTAACGAGCACTGGCTAAAAAATCTCAATGAAAATAAAGAACGCCTAACAAAAATGACCAGCCCACAACACATTCACGATTTTAAACTTTACCTAAAAGGTATTTGCCGTATTTTTTCAGCCGATGTATTTGGCATACATATCGTAGGTTCGCGAAAAATTTAAACCCGCATAATAATTAAAATAATAACGAACGCCAGATTGCCCAGATTTTGTGCTGGGCTTTTTTTGTCCGCGTATTTTTGCTCTCAAATTTTTATAGTGCGCGGCCCATGCGAATGTGAGTGCAAAAGGCGCGCGTTGTTTGATCAGATGGAATAGCGTATAAGGAGGCCAAACACATTAGCCCCGCCGAGCTTATCGATGACATTGTCCATACCCGCCTACGCATTAATCGCCGCACTACTATTCACCAGCCTACTGGTATTAACCAGTCCATTTGCCAACGCTGCCGACACCACAAAAGACCCAGAACACTGGCAGCTAGGCATTGGGATTGGAGGGCAAATTCTGCACGACTACCGAGGCTCTAATCAGGCCCACGCCAAAATCATTCCTGTGCCCATCCTCTTACACAACGGTAAATTCCTTAAAATTAATCGCGATGGTGCGCGCGGTGAATTTTTTAACAACCATCGCGTACAAATCGACATCTCGGCCGATGCCGCCTTAAGTGGCGATAGCGAAGATAATCACGCCCGCGAAGGTATGCCCAGTCTCGATTCGGCATTTGAACTAGGACCGTCGATGAGCGTATTTTTAGCGGGCAAAAGTTTTGATGATGGCTGGTCACTGCGCTTTCCCGTACGCGCAGTATTCACCTTAAACAATTGGCACATGGAGCATCAAGGTTATGTTTTTAACCCTCGATTCAGTTTTCGTAAGCCTCAAGTGTTCGGCGGTTGGGGCTTAGGTTTTTCGATCGGCGCCTTGTGGGGCTCGCGCGACAATCACACTTATTACTACACCGTAGATGCGCTTTATGCCACCGACGCGCGCCCTGCCTACCAAGCTAGCGGCGGTTACGCCGGTAGCTACAGCAAACTTTCCACCCGCCGCAAAATAGGCGATTGGTTAATTGGCGCGTACATCAGGTACGATGACCTCTCTGGCGCCACCTTCGAGCACAGCCCATTAGTTAAAACCCAGCGCTATGGCGCCTTTGGTTTTGGGATAGGTAAAACCTTTTGGGGCTTTTAAGCGTAAAGCCTGCAAGTTATTGGACGTATCGTTAATCATAACGTGATCAGGTCACCCCAAGACTTGACTCAGCCCACCACCAGAGGAAGAGTTAATGAGCGTTGTAGAATTCATCAAAGACAAAGAGCGCATTCTGCGGAAGCAATTGAGAACCGTAGAAATCAAATCGCGAATCGAACCTCAGTTGCGTCACTTCTCCGAAATGGTCTCCGAAAAAATCACCTCAACGCTCAGCAATACACTCAATAACCCTTGGGCCGTACGCATAAACCCCTTCTTTGAGCGCGAACCCGAACCACCACAAATCGTAAGCCCTGAAGTGCGCGCATTTTATGCAAAATGGAATCCGCACATTGAAGAAGAAACCTTTGTTGGCCAGTGGCACACTATCAGTCAAGACTGCATTAATACTTTTGCCGATGTCACCGATGATCACCAATGGATACATACCGATCCCGAGCGCGCGGCCAAAGAATCCCCTTTTGGCTGCACCATTGCACATGGATTTTTAACACTCGCATTACTACCCAAGCTCACCGACTCCGTTAATCCCGCCTGCAACCTTTACCCAGAAGCTCGAATGTTGGTCAATTATGGCCTTAATCGTGTGCGCTTCCCCTACCCCGTTAAAGCCGGTGCCAGCGTTAAAGCACGCACCAAGCTGATCGATTTAATACCGGCCAAACGCAGTATTGATGTCGTCAACGAAATCAGCGTCGAAATAGAAGGCAGTACCCGTATTGCCTGCATTGCAGAAACCGTACTGCGGGTCTATTTTTAAATCCCAGTGGCTATTTTTAAACCCCAGTGGCTATTTTTAAAAACGATAAAAAAAGTCACTATTCAGCACCTAGCGCAATAAAAAAAACAGGATGAGTTATTCATCGCATAAGGTTTTAATGCGAAAGCCTGCATCCTTACCTTGCGCCTTTACGGCGCTACTCGATAAACACAGACTTAACCACGGCAGCACTTTTTGTGCATCTTGAGTGAGTGTCCACGGCGCATTAACCACAATCATGCCCGAGGCATACATGCCGCCATTTTCGGGCAACTCCGTTTGCAGCTCGTACAATTGCGTATTTTTAAGCCCTGCCTGAATAAAACGGTGCTCCAATTTAGCCGCGCGCGCCGCATCAACGACCGGATACCATAACGCATAAGTGCCAGTAGCAAAACGCTTATGCAGCGCCACAATATGCTGCACGACTTTTTCGTAATCGGATTTAATTTCGTACGATGGATCAATAACGACCAAGCCGCGTTTTTCGGGCGGTGGCATTAAAGCCACACTTTTAATAAAGCCATCTTCATTAAAAACTTTTACACGCTTATCGCGTTTAAAAAGTTGCTCTAGCTTAGGGTAATCCTGTGGATGCAATTCACAAAAATTTAAACGATCAGACGCGCGTAAAATTTTTGCGGCCCACCACGGCGAACCAGGATAAGCATCGGCACCCACTTCGGCTTCGCACTGACTAAGCAAGGATAAATAACGGCTAAAGGGTAAGGGCGCCGCCGCACCACCAAAAAGCTTTTTTACGCCGCGTTGATATTCGGCTGTTTTATTGGCGATATCTGAATTTAAAAAATACATACCGGCACCCGCATGGGTATCACCATAAAAACAGGGTTTGTCTTTTTGTGTTAAATAACTTAATACTCGCTCAATCACCCAATGCTTAAGCACATCAGCACTATTGCCCGCATGAAAACCGTGACGGTAACTTAACATGGTTATTAAATCCTGTAGTTTTCAGAAAAGAAAATGGTGGCTAATTAACGCGCGCTAAAATTAATGCTCGTGTAAAAAATCGTAAATGGTTTGCGCCATTTTTTTACTAATGCCTTCAACCTTAGCAAGCTCATCCAGGGTAGCTTTGCTAATCTCTTGCAAACCACCAAAGCGTTTTAATAATTCACGGCGGCGCTTGGGGCCTACACTGGGAATATCTTCAAGTGTTGAGCGGCTACGTTTTTTATCGCGTGCTGTTTTGTGACTGGTAATGGCAAACCTATGCGCTTCATCGCGTATTTGTTGAATTAAATGCAGCGCCGGATTATCGCTTTGCAAAACAGTTTCGGAATTATCTTCGGCAATTAAAGTTTCAAAACCCGCTTTACGAGTTGTGCCTTTAGCAACGCCCAGCAAAACTATGGAGGTAATGCCTAATTCAATCATAACTTCGCGCGCTTTACCTAGCTGGCCTTTACCGCCATCAATTAATAATAAATCGGGTAAGCCCGCGCCTTCTTTTTGCAATCGACTGTAGCGCCGCGTTAATGCTTGCTCCATCGCGGCATAGTCATCACCCGCCGTAATGCCCTCGATATTAAATTGGCGATAACGGCTTTTAACCGCACCATCGCGATTAAAAACTACGCAACTGGCTTTAGTATTTTCGCCACTGCTGTGACTAATATCAAAACACTCAATCCACTCTGGAATTTCGGGTAATTTTAAGGTTTCTTGCAATGCTACAAAGCGCGCAAAACTGTGTTGCTGCTGCCCTAAACGATTGCGTAAATTATGCTGTGCGGCCTCATTCGCCATTGCAACCCAGCGCGCGCGATGAGTGCGCACGCTGTGATTAATGATGACCTTGTGGTTAGCCTGCTGCGCGATAACTTGGGTAATAACCGCAAGATCAGCTAGGGCATGGCTAATAACAATTTCTTCGGCGACGATGTTTTTTTTGGTACCTTTTTTCACCGGAAAGGACCCGTAAAGTGATAATGATTATCATCTACATATCACAACGTGCGTGGAGGCCATCAAACCACGTCAAATAATCAATTATGACGCAGGTATCGTATTAATTGATCTGCATCAACTTAACGTAAAAACAACTTCAGACAATACAAATCAGCGACACTGAATACGGGGCAACCTCATGTCAACGAAGAACAGAACCCGCAGAACAACAACCCGCAACATCCGCTTTCCTAACCAAATGATTGAACAAATTAACATCGCTCTTGAGCAAAAAGGGTCCGAGAATTTCTCAGCCTGGGTCATTGAAGCCTGCCGTCGGAGACTAACGTCAGAAAAGAGAGCATATACATCAATTAAAAGTGATGAAGAATGAACATCCCGCGTTCTTCCCTCCGAACAGGACGATATTGTAAATTCACTTAATTACGAGGGCATTGCAGTAATTGAGTTGCAGTTTTACCACTTTCCTGACAGTGACAGACTGCGTGTTGGCTCTGTCACAGACTAAATAGTTTGAATGATTAGCAGTTATGGTGATCAGTCAACCACCAGAGAATAATCCTTCATATTATTATCGTGCTTCACCAACGCTGCCTCAATTGCTCTGAATGCTTCCAGAGACACCTTATGTTCTATACATGCAATTACAACATCAGGGTAACTCATAGAAATGGTGCTATTAAGCATATTTTTTACACGAATCAGATCCACGGAGGGATCATCAGCAGATTGTTCTTTATTCATTTTGTCGCTCCATGCGCTTGCTCTTCATCTAGCGGTTAAAATATTACTTCAAATCTTTCTGTATGAAGATTTGAGCACGTTAACCTTACATACATCTGTCGGTTGTATTTCCCTCCAGAATGCCAGCAGGACCGCACTTTGTTACGCAACCAATACTATTAAGTGAAAACATTCCTAATATTTGACATAAATCATCAACAAAACACAAGGAGGTCAGACCAGATTGAAACGATAAAAACGATAATGCAAACTACGCGCCCTCGTATCACATGGAAGGTTTTACCAATGGCTCAGGTTGCCATTTTTAAAGAAATATTCGATCAAGTGCGAAAAGATTTAGACTGTGAATTGTTTTATTCTGAACTAAAACGTCACAACGTCTCACATTATATTTACTATCTAGCCACAGATAATATTCACATCGTGTTAGAAAACGATAACACCGTGTTAATAAAAAGGACTTAAAAAGGTTGTAAATGTTAAATTCTCAAGAAACACGCATCTTATAGAAACGTCCTATGATAGGTTGAAATCAAGAGAAATCACATTTCAGCAATACAGGGAAAATCTTGCTAAAGCAGGAGTTTTCCGATGGGTTACAAATATCCATGAACATAAAAGATATTACTATACCTTTGATAATTCATTACTATTTACTGAGAGCATTCAGAACACTACACAAATCTTTCCACGCTAAATCATAACGTCCGGTTTCTTCCGTGTCAGCACCGGGGCGTTGGCATAATGCAATACGTGTACGCGCTAAACCCTGTGTGCATCGTTTTAATTATTCCCGGACACTCCCGCAGAGAAGTTCCCCGTCAGGGCTATTGGACATAGTTAATCCGGGAATACAATGACGATTCATCGCACCTGACATACATTAATAAATATTAACAATATGAAATTTCAACTCATTGTTTAGGGTTTGTTTAATTTTCTACACATACGATTCTGCGAACTTCAAAAAGCATCGGGAATAACACCATGAAAAAAATGCTACTCGCTACTGCGCTGGCCCTGCTTATTACAGGATGTGCTCAACAGACGTTTACTGTTCAAAACAAACCGGCAGCAGTAGCACCAAAGGAAACCATCACCCATCATTTCTTCGTTTCTGGAATTGGGCAGAAGAAAACTGTCGATGCAGCCAAAATTTGTGGCGGCGCAGAAAATGTTGTTAAAACAGAAACCCAGCAAACATTCGTAAATGGATTGCTCGGTTTTATTACTTTAGGCATTTATACTCCGCTGGAAGCGCGTGTATGTGCTCACAATAATTGCATGAGTTGCCCATCGATATGGGCAACTCTATCTGCACTGCTCATTAATATACTTCTGGGTTCCTTCCAGTTGTTTTTGCATAGTGATCAGCCTCTCTCTGAGGGTGAAATAATCCCGTTCAGCGGTGTCTGCCAGTCGGGGGGAGGCTGCATTATCCACGCCGGAGGCGGTGGTGGCTTCACGCACTGACTGACAGACTGCTTTGATGTGCAACCGACGACGACCAGCGGCAACATCATCACGCAGAGCATCATTTTCAGCTTTAGCATCAGCTAACTCCTTCGTGTATTTTGCATCGAGCGCAGCAACATCACGCTGACGCATCTGCATGTCAGTAATTGCCGCGTTCGCCAGCTTCAGTTCTCTGGCATTTTTGTCGCGCTGGGCTTTGTAGGTAATGGCGTTATCACGGTAATGATTAACAGCCCATGACAGGCAGACGATGATGCAGATAACCAGAGCGGAGATAATCGCGGTGACTCTGCTCATACATCAATCTCTCTGACCGTTCCGCCCGCTTCTTTGAATTTTGCAATCAGGCTGTCAGCCTTATGCTCGAACTGACCATAACCAGCGCCCGGCAGTGAAGCCCAGATATTGCTGCAACGGTCGATTGCCTGACGGATATCACCACGATCAATCATAGGTAAAGCGCCACGCTCCTTAATCTGCTGCAATGCCACAGCGTCCTGACTTTTCGGAGAGAAGTCTTTCAGGCCAAGCTGCTTGCGGTAGGCATCCCACCAACAGGAAAGAAGCTGGTAGCGTCCGGCGCCTGTTGATTTGAGTTTTGGGTTTAGCGTGACAAGTTTGCGAGGGTGATCGGAGTAATCAGTAAATAGCTCTCCGCCTACAATGACGTCATAACCATGATTTCTGGTTTTCTGACGTCCGTTATCAGTTCCCTCCGACCACGCCAGCATATCGAGGAACGCCTTACGTTGATTATTGATTTCTACCATCTTCTACTCCGGCTTTTTTAGCAGCGAAGCGTTTGATAAGCGAACCAATCGAGTCAGTACCGATGTAGCCGATAAACACGCTCGTTATATAAGCGAGATTGCTACTTAGTCCGGCGAAGTCGAGAAGGTCACGAATGAACTAGGCGATAATGGCGCACATCGTTGCGTCGATTACTGTTTTGTAAACGCACCGCCATTATATCTGCCGCGAAGGTACGCCATTGCAAACGCAAGGATTGCCCCGATGCCTTGTTCCTTTGCCGCGAGAATGGCGGCCAACAGGTCATGTTTTTCTGGCATCTTCATGTCTTACCCCCAATAAGGGATTTGCTCTATTTAATTAGGAATAAGGTCGATTACTGATAGAACAAATCCAGGCTACTGTGTTTAGTAATCAGATTTGTTCGTGACCGATATGCACGGGCAAAACGGCAGGAGGTTGTTAGCGCAAAAAAAAAATTCCAAAAAAAATTCCAAAAAAAAAAGCGACTAACAAACACAATCTGATGGCA
>JAXHOG010000042.1:0-6581 GCA_034519605.1 Marinagarivorans sp. | reverse complement strand
TTCTGAAACTTTTACGGAATCGAGAGCGATTCTCATTTACACTCATGAGCTAGCGCTTATTCATGGGCAAGCGTCTGCCGCGCTCAGCCCAGCCCATCTCACTGCCTGCCCCATGCCACCGCACAAGTCCCTCGCCGCCAAGCGCCTCGCCAAGCAGGCTGCGCTTCAGTGCATTTGCGGCTGTGGTGATGCTACACGGCCGCGGCTCGCCGGCCATCGGGCGCTGCGAGCAACAACGGCGCGTGTTGGCGATGCCGAGCGTACGCCAGTCTCGACGCCGGCCTTGCTTACCAAAGCCAAGGACACTGCATGACAGGCCGCGTCGTCGAGATCAAGGCCTTCGTGCCAGCCCGGAACTGCGCGCTGTCGCTGCGCTTCTACGCCGACATGGGCTTCACGCTGGCCTCCGACACCGCGGGCGTCGCCTACTTCCACCACGGCGGTGCGGCCTTTCTGGTGCAGGACTTCCGCGACGAGGCCCATGCACACAACTTCATGATGCATCTGCTGGTCGAGGACGTCGACGCATGGTGGCAGCGCCTGCACGACGCCGGTCTCGAACAGATCTACGGCCCTGGGGCATGCGTGACTTCGTGCTCACCGACCCCAGCGGCGTGCTTTGGCGCATCGCCCAGAACGTGCCCGCGCAACGCACGGGCCGCTGTCAGGTTAAGCGAGGCATATTAAGCCTCGCTTATTGAATCATGGTCACGCATCTATTTATGCAAAATAAAAACTTAAAACAAATCTTTTTTGGCCCATTGTCATTGGCATTTTAAGCGCTGTGGCATTGGTGACAGCGCTGATAGAGGAGGGCGCGATCGAGCAAGTTTCACTGCTTGGTTTGTTAATTCCTAGTGTTGTTATCGTTTATTTTTATTGGGTTAAAAAGTCTTAATTAACATTTATTAGTTCACGCAAGCCAACGAGCCTGTTTTTACAGTGCGGCTCCTGTAGCCAGCAAATTTTATACCTTTTTTATACAGGGTTTATCATGAACCAATCGCATTCAACTGTTTTATTTCGTCACAAAGCAATATTCACCGCGGTCATGATGGCCATGCCATTTATTGTGTCGGCAGAAGAAGCCTTGCCAGTCACTGAAGCCAAAACGTTACCCGAGGTGCAAGTAAAAGCTAGTGCTGATAATGTAATTACGCCAAGTGAAAAAACGAAGTCTTACACAGTTAAATCTTCTAACACAGCCACCAAGCTAAACACGACTTTGCGCGAAACACCGCAATCTATCTCAGTGATTACGCGTGAGCAATTAGATGACTTTCGTATATTGTCAGTAAACGATGCGCTTTCTTCCGCAACGGGGATAAAAGTTGAGCAGTTTGAAACAGATCGTACCGAATACACGGCGCGCGGTTTAAATATTACTAACTTTCAAATTGATGGCTTAATCTCACCAATTAGTTTTAGCGGCACCAACTATGGCGATTTAGATGTTGCTGTTTATGACCGTATTGAAGTATTGCGTGGCGCAAATGGTTTGTTAACTGGGCCGGGCAATCCGTCTGCCACCATTAACTTTATCCGCAAGCGTCCAACCACAACGTTTCAGGCAAAAGTTGATGCCTCGTTGGGTTCTTGGAATAACCGCCGTTTTGATGCAGATGTGTCTGGCGGGCTTAACGCAGATGGTAGCGTGCGTGCACGAGTAGTTACAGCGCATCAAGATAGAGACTCATATATTGACCGTTACAGCACAAAAAGAGACGTGATTTATGGCGTATTAGAAGCTGATTTGTCAGACAGTACTAACGTTGCACTAGGCCATACTTATCAAAAAAATGCATCGGATAGTAATATGTTTGGTAGTTTGCCATTACTGTATACCGATGGCAGCAGGCGTAACTATAAAGTGTCTGACTCTAATGCAACAGATTGGGCTTTTGCAAATGTTGATACACAAGTCAGTTTTGCCGAGCTGACACATCATTTTAGCAATGATTGGAAAATAAAAGGGCAATTAACCTACAAAGAAACGGCATCTGATGCTCGCTACAATTATGTTGATGGAAACGAAGACCGTGCAACTGGCTTAGGCGCATTTACTTATTATCCTTACATGTACAGCTTTGATACCAAAGACCACGTGGCTGATATTTATGCTAACGGTCCGTTTGGGCTAGGAGGCCGCAAGCATGAGTTGGTGGTTGGTGCTACCTGGAGTAAATCTGGCATAAAAGAATTTTCTAGAACGGGAGACACGCTTGGCAATACCGTCACTAGTAGCTTTGATGCGCTTGCTGATGTACCAATACCAACGTTTGGTGCAAAAAGTAAAGACTCTGATTATGAGAGCACCAATACCAATATTTACATGGCTGCAAAACTTAACCCAGTAGATGCTTTAAACGTAACGGTAGGTGGGAGCTTACTCAGCTATGAGTTGGAAGGCGCTGCTTATGGTACGCCACAAGATGCAAAGGAGAGCAGTAAGTTCACTCCTTATGTTGGTGCAGTTTATGACTTAAACGACACGCACTCTGTGTATGCGAGCTATACAGGCATTTATCGGCCGCAAGTAGAGATAGGCGCAGACTTAAAAACGCTTGCGCCATTAAAGGGTAAAAACTATGAGGCGGGCGTAAAAAGTGAGTGGTTTAATAAAACGTTAAATAGCGCGTTTGCACTGTTTAAAACTGAGCAAGAAAATCAAGCGCAATTCATTGGTACATCGGGTACCAGATCAATTTACGAGGGCATTCAAGCCACTACCAAAGGCTATGAGTTTGATGTATCTGGTGCAATAACAGATAGATTAAATATCAATGCAGGTTACACGCGCTTAATGAGTGTAAAAGGCGATAACAACCAAAATGTAAACCCCTTTATACCAAGACATTTAGCGCATATCACCACTGTATACGATTTGCCCTTCGTAGAAAATTTAAAAGTTGGCGCAAGCTTAAATTGGCAAAGCGATACGCACGTTGATATAGGCGCGGTGCGCTTTAAGCAAGACAGCTATGCCACACTGAATTTAATGGCGAACTATAAAATTGACGACCATTGGAATGCCGCCCTTAACTTGTATAACGTGACAGATAAAAAGTATTTATCTAGCTTGAGATATGCAGATTTTGGGCAGGCCTCTTATGCAGCACCGTTTAGTGTTTTGGCCACGCTGACTTGGAAGTATTAATGGATTACGGCGCAATGTGCATAATGCCAGCGTAAAAATCAGTCTTTGTGAGTGAGCCAAATAAATGTTTTATGAACGATATTAAATAGCAAAAATAGACGAGAGAAATTAACTGCCCTGTAAGCATTCATGAATGCTGTCTTACAGGGCATGCTTTTTAATTGCTTGATTTTAAATGGAGTATTCGGAAAAGTTTAAGGTGGAAATGAGCGTAAAGGCATTAAAAACTTGGGCATGAGTACACAAATGGTCTAGCTTAATTTGCCCAGGTTTTGGGCATCACAGGCCTTCAGGCTGGGCCTGCCTGAGCGCTTGTTCAAGGCCAGTCGCCCGAGATTTTTCGGTTTGCACATTTTTTGGCAGCGACAGACGCAGCCCTGCCCCTCAGCGTTGGCAAAACCGCTGTCGCCTTCCCTCACCAGCAGATGCGCTGATCGGCCTCAAAGTCCGGCGCCGGTTGGGCCGCCTCGTCCCCATCTGGCTCAACCTCGACACCATCGCCCATCGGCACATCGCACCCGTCCCACAGCGGTGGCCCGCGTGCTGGCGCGATGCGCGGCGGCTCTGTCTCTGCCCCGATGTGCTCCAGGATGTGCCGGATGTCGGCGCTGTGGGTGATGAACGCGATGATGCGCATCTGCCCGCCGCAGATCGGGCACAGCAGCGGGAAGACTTCGTAGATGCGGGCGATCAGCACCGCCCACAGGATGTGCGCTGGGCGTTTGGGCAGCGCTGGCTGGGTGGGCTCGGGCTGGCTGGGTGCGCCGGCGGTGGCCGCGCCCGTGGCTTGCACCGTGACCTCTGCCGTTGTGGGCGCATCGCCTGGCTCGGGCTGTGTCGTGCCCTTGTCTGTGCCTGCGCCTGCGGTTTGGCCTGCGGCCAGTGCCACCGCCGCCGCCCTGTGCGGCGAGTTGGGCGCCAGCACGCCGTAGTACCGGTGGCGGTGGGCGCGCGGTGGTGGCACCAAGGCGGCAAGGCGGGCGATCAGCTCCAGCGGTGTGAGGTGCAGCTCGTCGGCCTGTGCCCCGTGCTTGGCACCGCGCTTGGCACCGCGCTGGCCTGGCTGCCCACTGCCGGGCTCGCTGTGCTGCTTGGCGCAGCGGTAGATGAGCTCGCTGCCCGCCTTGCGCAGCCGATCCAGCGCAAACGGGGGCCGGGCGCAGTAACGCAGCAGGCGCTCCAGCCCTGCTTTGTCGTGCGCGGCAATGCACACGCTGGTGTCGACAGAAAACCCGCTGTGTTTGTAGCCCAGCATCTCCTGGGCCTCAAAGCCTTCGAGCAGGCCCCGGCCCACAAAGGCGCGCAGGATAGCGTCCCCCCGCGTGCGGTAGCCGCATGCGCGGTGCCAGCCTTGTTTGGCAAACTCACCCATGGGTGAATCGACGCGCGGGCGCCTGCGGGGCGCTGACGGCGGCGATATGCCGCGGTTGTCGACACATTGGGCGGTCGCATGCATGTGCGCTGGGACCGAGGTGCAGCGGCCACGCCGCACGGCCAGTGGTCTTCTTCGCCGAGTTCTTGGCCGCCACATGGTGGGTTCGAGCGCTGGGTGTCGGAATGCCCGCTGAGCTACCGCAGCGGCAACGCGCCTGACAAGCGCGACGTGCTGGGCACGCTGATGCTGGGCTTTTGGCTGGGCATCGGCGGTACTCGCACATCACCGCGTTGCGCGGCGACGCTGTGGCGGCCCAAGCGCTGGGCATGGCCAAAGTGGTCAGCGAAGACGCCTTGCGCCGCCCCCGCGTTGGGCCCCACTTTTGACGAAAAAATCGACGGCCAGTGCGGCGTGGATGCGGCCCGCGCTGATGCACTCCGGCGCGCGCGCGGACCGCCGGGGGCGGACACGACGCCGCCGCCGCGCGCCCCGCGCCGAGCGGGCACAACCCCGCCCGGCGGCCCGCCGGCGCCCTTCGGCGGCAACCGCGCGACGACGGCGCGCCGGCAACGCACACCCGGCCGCCCGCGCGCCGCGCCCGCGGCGCGCACCGCCCGCCGCACGCGCACCGCGAGCGGAGCCGCACAGCCACCGCCCCCCCGCCCGGCGCGCGGGCCCGCGCCCCGACGGGCGGCCCAGCCCGGCGCCGGCGGGGACCACCCCGCGGCAACGGCGCGGGCGGGCGCCCCACACGCGGCGCCCCGGCGCGCGGCCGCGCCCAGCCCCCCGCCTCCGCCATCGACCACACAGACATGGAAATACCGCATGCTCGTTCAGGCTGGAGCCGAAGCGGTGGATGAAGGCGTCCGCGCCTATGTGCAGTGCGACCTGTCCCCATGCGCCGCACCGGGGCTGCTGGCTTGCAGGGTTTGCGCAATGACGCGCAAGAAGATGCGCAACACCATGCCAAGCACCGCAGCCGCCCCGTTGCATAAAGTAGCGCAACCGCTTGGGCACCGACAGCACCCACTGGCGCAGCAAGCGGGCGGGGAAGACGTGGTCGGTGAGGTGTGCCGCTGTCTCCACCCATGCGCCGTGTGCTGCACGAGGGGCGAACGCCCCGGCCTTTGCAAGGAGAAGGCCGCGCCAAAGTCGTGCCCACAGTCGTCGCAGCGGGCGCGGGCAAAGCCGTGGGCAAAGATGCCACATTCCCGAATACTTCTCGAAAGCTTTGCGCACGTAGGGCTTGGGGCTGTGGTGGTCGCCCTGCCCGTCAAACTGGCCCGCGCGCACCCGTGTCAGCCCGGACTACGCCAACGCCGGCGAACTGCTCAAGGCCACGGTGTCGAAACAATATGAGATCGGCGCCAAGCACGAACAAGATGGCGTTGACTACGCGGCGGCCCTGTTCCGGGTCGAACGCGCCAACCAGATCGACTCCCTGCGAGGCAGCGAGCGCTACCTCACGCAGGACGGTCGGCTGACCTATCAGGGCCTGGAACTCAGCGGCGCCTACCCGCTGAACAAGGCGCTCAATGTCGGCCTCTCGGCGGTCTATCTGGACGCCACCATCGACAAGGTGTCGCCCGACAACGCCGCGCTCAAGGGCAATGCGCCATCGTTCGCGCCCAAATGGCAGGTGGCGGCCAATGTCCAGTACCTGGTGCCGGGCGTGCAGGGCTTGAAGCTGCACGGCACCGCCCGCTACACCGGGGCGTCCTACACCACCGACGCCAACACCCTGCAGATTCCAGCCCGCACGGTCTTCAACGCCGGGTTCAGCTACGACTTCACGGTCGGCGGCCAGGCGCTCACGCTCTTGGGCAACGTCTACAACCTGTTCAACAAGAAGTACTGGGCGGGTGGCGGCTACTCCACGGGCAACCTGGGCGAAGCGCGCAACGTGTCGCTGAGCCTGCAGGCTGGACTACCGACCTTGATCTGCATCAAGCCCTGTCCACGCAAGGGTTCGTTGGCAAACACATCTAAAATAGAATCGTTCTCATTTCTTTTCTACTGGAGCAACCACCCATGAAACTGCACTCCGTC
>JAXHOG010000074.1:0-15343 GCA_034519605.1 Marinagarivorans sp. | reverse complement strand
CTGGCTTTCATCGCGGGTTTCTTTGTCGCCTTCGGCAGTAATCCATTCGGTAATCAAACCAATTACAGGATGTGTGGTTTTGAGATTAAATTCGGTGCTGTTGGCGTCGGTCCAACCCACGACGTTGCGCGCAAATTCGATTACGGCGGTTTGCATGCCCAGACAAATACCCAAGTAAGGGATGTTGTTTTCGCGAGCGTGGCGTACCGAGGCCAACTTCCCTTCAAGACCGCGCGCACCAAAGCCGCCGGGCACTAAAATAGCGTCCACGCCCTCAAGCAATGCCAAACCTTTCTCTTCGATGGTTTCAGCATTGATGTAGCGAATATTCACTTTGGTATTGGTATGAATACCGGCATGACTTAAGGATTCATTTAAGGATTTATAGGCATCAAGCAAATCCATGTACTTGCCCACCATCGCAACAGTCACGCTATTGACGGGGTTAAGTTTACGATCGGCAACCCAATCCCATTCAGCCAAATCGGCGGCGGGTGCGGTGATGCGGAATTTATCTAACAGAATTTGATCGAGATGATAACTTTGCAAGTGGTGGGGAATAGAATAAATGGTCTCTACGTCGGGCAGCGGCACAACGGCGCGCTCGGCAACATTGGTAAACAAGGAAATTTTACGGCGTGAGTCTTCATCAATGGTGTTTTCAGAGCGACACAATAAAACATCGGGCTGTAAGCCAATCGAGCGCAACTCTTTGACCGAATGCTGGGTGGGCTTGGTTTTGGTCTCGCCTGCGGTTGCGATGTAGGGCACTAAAGTAAGATGCACTAATGCGCTTTTTTCGCAATGCAATTAAACCACTAACTGGCGGAACGCCTTCTGAAGAAGAAGTTGCCGATTCGATATCGCCTACGGTGCCGCCAATTTCAACCATTGCCACATCGTATCCCGTGCCACCTTCTAAAATACGACGCTTGATTTCATCGGTAATATGCGGAATCACCTGCACTGTGCCGCCAAGGTAATCACCTCGACGCTCCTTGCGCAATACGGTTTCGTATACACGACCCGTGGTGAAGTTGTTTTTACGCGTCATTTTTGAGCGAATAAAGCGCTCGTAATGGCCAAGATCAAGATCGGTTTCGGCGCCGTCTTCGGTGACAAACACCTCACCGTGCTGAAACGGACTCATGGTGCCTGGGTCAACATTAATATAGGGATCAAGTTTTAGAATGGTAACTTTAAGGCCACGCGCCTCTAATACAGCCGCTAAAGAAGCCGATGCAATACCTTTACCAAGCGACGAAACCACGCCACCCGTTACAAAAACAAATCGAGTCATTAGACGCCTTGAAATAGTCAGCGGTTGGATTAAACCCCAACCGAAGTTAACGAATCAGTACCCGCCGTGCGGTTACTCTTAAATCAAACATTGCGTACCACCACCCTAAAATGGCGGTAAAAAATTCGTAGCCAGAAGTCGAAGGTCTTGCGGCCTTTACAGCAGTGAATCACCGGACAGCGCTGCAATATAGCTATGAGGGTTGTTACAGCCCCAGACTAAAGCAGCTGGACAAATTTGCACAGGGTATTTTGGGGTGCTGGCCACAAGACCAAAATGCGCAATAGCGACAAGCTCACTGGATGCTCGCAAGACAAAAATAATGCGTGCATTCACCCCCATTCGAATGGGGCGGCAGGTTAACAGATATGAGGGGCGGCCTCAATTACAGCATGCCTTTTACATCGACGAATTTAAGATTTAAGCGCTGTGGCCTAAGGTCTAAACCACACCACCTGAGCCCCCCATGTTAGCCAAGTGTTTTTTAAAAACGCACACACGGCGATCATCGGCGCTTTTCGGCACAACCGAATTCAAACACTGCTGCCAACCCCGTCGCCGATAAAAATCAGCCGCTGAATCGGTAAACAGATACAAAACAGCTTCATTTAAATGCAGAGCTTGCTGTTCGGCGCCAGCAAGCAAGGCGCTAGCAACACCCTGCTCTCGCGCGGCGGGTACCACGTACAAATTGGTCATCCACAAACCGCGAGCAAAATGCTTATTAGCCGCCTGTAAACGCGTCAAACTAATGCAACCCACAGGGCTGTTATGTGCTAGCGCCACAAAAGTTGTGGGTATCGCACTCCCCCCAAGATGCTGCTGCATTTGCTGATAGCGGGCCGTATAAGCGCGAGCCGAACTTTGCTCATCACGTGGCCCTCGCGCTAACCATTCGCCGTGCAACCACAACACTAACGAATCCATCACCTGCGGCTGTTGCCGCAAATCCTGAACCTCGCCTAGCCACACCAAGGGATTACTTAACCTCTTCCCCGTGCGCCTGTTTATCGGCATGGTACGAAGAGCGTACCAGCGGGCCGCAGGCGGCGCGCGCAAAACCCAACTCTTTAGCGTAACGGGTATATTCATCAAACTCGGCGGGCTCAACATAACGACGCACCGGTAAATGCTCGCGCGAAGGCGCCAAGTATTGGCCAATGGTGAGCATATCGATGTCGTGTGCACGCATTTGGCGCATCACGTTAAATATCTCTTCTTTTTCTTCACCCAAGCCCACCATCAAGCCCGACTTCGTCAGCACACTGGGGTTAGCGGCTTTGAATTTTTGCAGTAATTGCAGCGACCAATCAAAGTTAGCGCCCGGGCGAGCCTCGCGGTATAAACGCGGCACGGTTTCGAGGTTGTGATTAAAAACATCAGGCGGCTGATTACCCAAAATATCCAAAGCAATGTCCATGCGCCCTCTAAAGTCGGGCGTGAGAATTTCAATTTCCAAATTAGGGCTCAATAATCGAGACTCGCGAATACAGTCAGCAAAATGCTGCGCACCGCCATCGCGTAAATCGTCGCGATCAACCGAAGTAATAACAACGTATTTAAGTCCCATTTCAGCAATCGCTGAAGCCAAGTTTTTAGGCTCGTTGGCATCTAGCGCATTGGGCTTGCCATGCCCAACATCACAAAAGGGGCAACGACGGGTACAAATATCACCCATGATCATAAAGGTCGCTGTGCCGCCGCTAAAACACTCCGTCAAATTCGGGCAGTTAGCTTCTTCGCAAACAGTAGACAGGTTATTTTTGCGTAACAACGTCTTAATGCGCTCGACCTCTTTTGAGGCTGGAATACGAATGCGGATCCAATCCGGCTTACGCAAGGGCGCATCGGTAGCGATAACTTTTACAGGAATACGCTCTACCTTATCGGCGTCACGGAGCTTTTCACCTTGAGCGATGCGGCGGGTGCGCTTAATGGGATCAAATTGTTCAGTCATGACTACCTCAAATTACTCAGTGTCCACCGCAAAGCACTCAAGCTCGGCCAGCAGTGCAACTATGTATTGCTGCTTAAAATGATCAAAATTTATAAAATTAGGATCCTGATCACGCACCTGCGTCATGCGCAAGCGCGCATAACCACAGGGATTTATGGACAAAAAAGGCGCCAAATCCATAGCCACATTAATACTCACACCATGAAAACTGCAGCCACGGCGAACACGCAAACCTATCGAGGCAATTTTTTCACCACGCACATACACACCCGGCGCATCGGATTTAGCTACGGACTCAATACCGTTAACAGCCAAAGCTTTTATTACGCTTTGTTCGATGCGAGTTACAAACTCCCGGACACCTAGTTTTTTGCGCTTAATATCCAACAAAGGATAAACAATTAACTGGCCAGGGCCGTGATAGGTAATTTGCCCCCCGCGATCCGTTTGCACCACCGCAATGCCGTTATTACGCAACAAATGCTCAGGCTTACCTGCCTGCCCTTGGGTATAGATAGGTGGATGCTCAACTACCCATATCTCATCGGGTGTTTGGTCGGTGCGCTGATCTGTGAATCGACGCATGGACTGCCACGTATCATAATAATCCACCAAACCCAACCACTTAATTTCAATAGGGGTTTGCACCATTACATAACCATTTTAACGAAGGATAGCGCCACCAATTCATCGTTAAGCGCCCGCAATTGCGGCTCCCCAGTGGCAATAATTTTTACCGTAAGAGAAACAAATCGACCATTGCGACTGAGCTTTAAAGGCTCTGGAGCAGCACACAACATCGCATGCTTTTCAATAATTTCGAGCACCATCGCCGAATAACCCTCAAAGGCATCACCCAAGACTTTAATGGGGTAATCCGGGCACGGAAAAACCAACAATGGCGCGGGAGTTACATCGTTACTCATTGCACAAAACCATTAATAAATAACATTAAGCTATCCCAAAGTCGGGCAAAAAACCCCGCTTCAGCCACATCATTAAGCGCAACAATATCGCCCTTATAAAGTTGATCACCCGAGTAAGAAACAGAGATACTGCCTAACACCTGCCCCTGCTGCAAAGGCGCTTTAATGGTCGAAAGCACCTCAGTTGTCACCTCTAAATCTTCGGCACTACCCCGTGGAATTGTCAGTGCAATATCCTTGCTGACGCCTAGCGCCACTTGGTTATGCAAACCCTTCCAGACTTTAGCCTGCTGAATCGCTTGCCCCCCCTGAATAACATTATGGGTTTCGTAATAACGAAAAGCATAAGAGAGCAGTTTTTGGGACTCCACAGCGCGCGCCTCCATAGAGCGCGCACCCAAAACCACGGCAATCAAGCGCATACCATCTTTTTGAGCGGTAGAAACCAAACAATAACCCGCCGCCTCGGTATGGCCCGTTTTTAAACCATCAACGCTGCTATCGCGAAACAACAAACTGTTGCGGTTATCCTGCCTAATGCCGTTGTATTCAAAGCTTTTTTCAGCATACAGCTTGTAGTAATCGGGGTGATCATTAATAGTCGCTTTAGCCAATAAAGATAAATCGCGCGCTGTGGTCAAATGCGTATCGGCAGGCCAGCCCGTAGAGTTCACAAAATGGGTACTGCTCATACCCAGCAGCGCTGCAGTTTGATTCATTACATCTGCAAATGCCTCCTCACTGCCCGACACATGCTGAGCCAACGCAATAGAAGCATCATTACCCGACTGAATAATGACACCGCGCAACAAATCAATCACCGACACCTCGGTGCGCGGCTTTACAAACATGGTCGAGCCGCCACTCGATGTGCCGCCGCGACGCCATGCATCGTCAGTGATATAGACCTTATCCTGCTCACCCAGCTTTCCGCTAGAAAGCTCATCAGCCACGATGTAGCTAGTCATGATTTTGGTGAGGCTAGCAGGGGGTAATTGTTCGTCGGCGTTTTCTTCAACCAATACATGTCCAGTTTTGGCATCAATAAGAATGTAAGCCCTAGCCGCCGCCTGCGGGGGCTTAGGAATAATAAGATCCTTGGCATAAGTCGATGGCACCGACAAGGAACACGCAATAAAAGGCACTAACACCCAAGGTCGTACTAAAAAAGAAATCATGCCGAAACAGAGGCCTCATCGAATTAAAAGGGCGTGATTGTAGCAGCTTTACAGCCATATATTCACGCAGCGATAAATTCAAACGCCTATTTTGACGACCCAAAACAGGCAGCAAAGAGTTAATAAACACTTGCACCCAAAGCAATACTGACTATAATCACATACTGTATAGCCAAACAGTCACGCCGTGGAGGCCACTATGAGCATGCAATCAGGAATTACCCTTACCGCCAAACAGCAACAGGTTTACGACCTTATCAAAAGCCATATGGAAAATACCGGCTGCCCACCCACGCGCAAAGAGATAGCCCAAATATTGGGCTATAAATCGGCTAACGCCGCCGAAGAACATATAAAAGCCCTCGCTCGTAAAGGCGCACTGGAAATTATCGAAGGTGCATCACGCGGCATTCGCTTACCCGAAGAGGCGCGAGGCATTCCAATTGTGGGCCGCGTTGCTGCAGGCAGCCCCATATTGGCCGAGCAACACATAGAAGATTACGCCGCAATTCCGCAAAACTTCTTTAACCCGCCTGCCGACTATCTTTTAGAAGTGCGAGGCATGAGCATGAAAAATGCGGGCATTTTAGATGGTGATTTACTGGCCGTAAAAGAAACTAAATCGGCGCGCAACAATGACATAGTCGTCGCCCGCATTGACGACGAAGTCACCGTTAAACGCTATCGCCGCGAAGGCAACAAAGCCATTGTTATGCTGCAACCCGAAAACGAAGATTTCAGCCCGATCGAAGTAGATCTTAGAGACAGTAACTTCTCCATCGAAGGCATCAGTGTTGGCGTTATACGCCGAGGATAATTATGTTCGCAGCTAACAGAGCTCTGCTCGCAATGCAAACCACAGCACGCAACAACACTGACAAGCAAAGCGCTGGTAACGCAACTGAAAATATCACAACCACAGTCGATAGCGCCGCCAGTTCACGCTTAAGCGAAATTATTGTGGCCGGCAAAAATCCGCAAGGCGATCTTACCTTTGCAATGTTGGCGCACCTCAGCCACAAGTACAAAAGTAGCCAAGAACAAGGACGATGGTTAACGTGGATTTGCCCGATGAATATCGGCAAAGCCGCGCTGGAGGAGTTTAATTTTGATGTATTGGGCTTGCGTATATTGCACCCCAAAAGCGAAGAGCAGATCCCTACATTACTGCAACATGCACTGGCAGCAGGCACCAGCCACACTGTGGTAGCCCACTGCCAAGGCTTTAGCTACAAGCTTTATCCGTGGCTTGAAAACGCCGCCAGCCAAGGCCGCTGTAACGGCTTAATTATTCGGCCGCAATGAACCCAATAACCCAATACCAGCGCTATAACACAACGCCAGCGCTTCTCGACCCTCCGTTAAAGTTATTTGCCGCCATTTTTGGCTTTGACGGAGCTTTTATTCTCGACTTGTTTAGTATTTTGATCACGAGTTACTCACCCAATATTGCAAGCCTCAGATAAAGTCCACGCCCACCCACAACCGCCAATCCGCGCACCAAACCACACACTCAGCCTAACGGCTTACTCAACCAATCGGTTATAGCTTCTGGACAGAACGGCCAATCCAACTGCGCGCCGGTGGCCGTATTTTCGAGTACGGGAATACGCTCACCTATCGCCAACACCCAAGCCTCTCGATCAACAGCATTGGCAACATCAACAATACGCAATTCGATAGGAAAATCAGCCTGCAGGCGCGCAATAATCGCTTCGGCTTGCTCACAAAGATGGCAACCCAAGGTGCCGTACAAAATCCATTGCAATGCCATCGCGGGCTTACCTCGCACTAAAATGGAATGGATATGGACTAGCCAGCAAAAACGACGGTTTTATGGCCATTCAACAAAACGCGATGCTCAGCATGCCAGCGCACAGCACGATTAAGCACAACCGCTTCGATGTCACGCCCGAGTTCAACCAGTAATTCGGGCGTTTGCGAATGATTAACGCGCTCAACGGCTTGCTCAATAATCGGGCCTTCATCAAGATCAGCGGTCACATAATGGGCGGTAGCGCCGATCAATTTAACGCCGCGATCATAGGCTTGATGGTAAGGTTTAGCGCCCTTAAAGCCCGGTAAAAACGAATGATGGATATTGATCGCCTTGCCATTCAGTTTTTGGCAAATGTTATCCGACAAAATCTGCATGTAACGCGCGAGCACCAGTAATTCACTTTGCGTTTGCTCAAACAGCGCCAGTATTTGCGCCTCTTGCTCGGCCTTAGCACCGGATTTGACAGGTAAATAATAGAAGGGTACGCCGTACCACTCGCACATAGGACGCATGGTTTCGTGGTTGGAGACTACGCCAGTAATGTCGATGGGCAACGAGCCTTGCTTTTGGCTATTAAGCAAACCATTCAGGCAGTGACCCCATTGACTTACCGCAATTAAAACCTGAGGCTTTTTTTTACCGTCGTGGAGCGACCAATCCATGCCATAACGCGCAGCTATAGCCGTAAACGCATTGCTAATACTGGCAATCGATTTTGGCCCCTCAACCGACTCCAGCACGGTGCGCATAAAAAAGCGCGAGGTATGCACATCTTCAAACTGCGAAGATTCGCGAATATTAAAACCCTGCAACGAAAACAAGCTCGCCACGGCAGCTACAATACCCGGCTGGTCAGCACAACTTAATTTTAAAATTAACGAACTGGTGGATTGATCAGTCATCGCCGTTTCCCAAGCATAAAATGCCGCAGTTTAAAGAACTTTCCAAAGCACGTCGAACATCAACCCACCACCTCATACTCACCAGCAAGAAAAATTAAACCTAAAAACCTCAGTTGAGCGCCAAAAAGATGTGTAAGCGCTTGATGTGAATAGTGAATGTTAAAAATGCCGGGCAACCTTATGGGTTGTTCAAATTTTTAACCTTTGCTAGGCGCGTCAAGGGATTGCGCAGACTTTGGTGATTCAACGGCGATTTCTAGGTTAAACCGACAGCTGCTGTAACTGACTGGTACAAGGGTGCTTAATCACTTGTCGCTCGGCTGTTTTAAAGGCATCTAATAGGTATTTTTTGAGATGTTTACCGGCGTCGCGGCGATCAATTTTCTTAAGATGGCAAAACAAAGCCAGTGCATAAAGGCACTCGCTTTCAGTCAAACTCGATTGCCGATTAGCGCGAGGGTTGTAACAGCGAGCACAGCTACCGCGAAAGTTATAGGCCGAGTTAGTAACCATCACGCCAAAACCCATAAAAACCGCTAGTACCTCTGCTGCCTGTAAAAAATACGCTGGCCCACCGGGTGGAATCAACTGACTTTGCCACAGCATATGCTGCGCAACACCGTGGGCCATAGTGGCCACTAGATCTTGTGGCTTAGCGATTTGATCAACCGTAAACGCCACGATTAATTCCTGTAGACCGTTCTCACCCATCATTAAATTAAGCCCGCTAGCATCATCGCCGCGCACAGCATAATTCAGACCCAGCAACGGAGGCTCAGCAGGTTCGAAGTGGTAATCCGTCACTAAACGCCAAGGCCAAGACTGTAAACCGCTGTAGCTCACGACCTGCTGCAAAATGTAATTGGCCATAGCAGAGGGATTATCAATACGTTCAGGAAAAAACTTATCAGTCGGTAAAATTAGCGGTGTCGTATTTCTAAAACGCTCCACATCAAAGTTTTGCATGGCCCAACTAAAGCATTCAGCCATCCAATCTGCCGTTTCCGATGATACTGCTGCGCGCGAAAACCACTGCCACATAAGCTACTCATTTAACATTTCATTATTAATTTATTAGTCATAGCGCAGCCCGACCCTAGGCACCCAACACCCAAATAGGCACTAACGCTCCAAAAAACGACGGAGTATATGCCAAAAACCGAGAACGAAAGCCGTCTTGACGATTCAATAACCACTGCACATCACTTTTATCATTTCAATCAAAGCCGATATGATAGAGGCCCTCACCCCACACCAAGAATTTCATGCCTGCATATTCTCTAGCTATATCACCCTTATCAATTCCCCTCAGCCTGTATATCCATATTCCTTGGTGTGTACGCAAATGCCCTTACTGCGACTTTAATTCCCATGTTAGCCGTGACAAGATTCCCGAAGCTGCTTATGTCGATGCGTTAATCAAAGACCTAATTCATGAAGCTGCTCGCACACAGAAAAGACCTTTAACGTCTATTTTTTTTGGAGGCGGGACGCCCAGCCTTTTTAGCGCCGCCGCTATTGCGCGCATATTAACCGCAGTGCAAACAGAGCTATCGTTTTCGCCTAATATCGAGATCACCCTAGAAGCCAACCCTGGCACCACAGAATACATGGATTTTACAGTTCTAAGAGCCACCGGCGTCAATCGGCTTTCGTTAGGGGTGCAAAGTTTTAACGACCAACACTTACAGCAACTCGGGCGCATTCACTCAAGTAATGATGCAAAAAATGCCTTTCAAAAAGCGCGCACAGCGGGATTTAACAACATCAATATTGATCTTATGCACGGTTTGCCACAACAAACCACCGAGCAAGCATTGGATGATTTAAGCATTGCCACAGCGCTGAACCCCGAACACTTATCGTGGTACCAACTTACCATCGAGCCCAATACCGTCTTTTTTAATCAACCGCCCGCACTGCCTTTAGACGATGAGCTATCCGATATCCAAGACGCCGGCGAGCAATGGCTATCGCAAAACGGCTATCAACAATACGAAGTCTCGGCTTACGCGCGCAACAATCGTCGCGCACAGCACAACCTCAATTACTGGCAGTTTGGCGATTACATCGGCATTGGCGCCGGAGCGCACGGTAAGATCACCCACACCAATGGCCACATCGAGCGCTACCGCAAAACACGCTTGCCCGCCGACTATCTAAACCCGAACAAAAATAAAACGGCAGGGACCGAACGTGTTGAGGCCGAGCGGTTACCGCTCGAGTTTTTAATGAATGCCCTGCGCCTACCCGAAGGCGTGAGCTACGATATTTTTGAAGCGCGCACAGGCCTTGCGCGCGAACAACTCAAAAACAATGTTGAAGCCTTGCAAGCGCAGCATTTGCTCACCCCCAGCACAACCCAGCTAGCCACTACCGCGCTAGGTTTTCGATTTTTAAACACCGTTTTAAATAATTTTAGTGCGTAAATTTGCTGTGAGCGTGCAAACAAATGGTTAATTACGCAGGTCGTCATTAATCTAGAAACCGCCGTTGAATCACCAAAGTCTGCGCAATCCCTTGACGCGCCTAGCAAAGGTTAAAAATTTGAACAACCCATAAGGTTGCTCGGCATTTTTAACATTCACTATTCACATCAATGACTTACACATCTTTTTGGCGCTCAACTGAGGTTTCTAGGATTAAATTGTCGCGCGGATTCCAGTCGCAAAAGTGTCACTTAAGAAAATCATACTTTTGCCCAGCAAAATGGAGTCGCACTATATTATTAATTGCAAACATTGCAGGAACTGGCAGCGCAACCAAGATCAAACCGCCCGACAATAGACACTCAGAAGTATTATTCTTAATATCATCTAATTCACTTGTAAACATAGCGAAGCCCAATGCACTCATCTTCTCGCCTAGAACAGATCCTCAATCTCGCTGAAAATCCTGCCGAAGCGCCCTCGACAGCAGGCCTCGACTCGCATGATTTTTACATCAACCGCGAACTAAGCAACTTAGCTTTTAATAAACGCGTTTTAGCGCAAGCATTGGATGAATCCCATCCATTACTTGAACGCCTAAAATATTTATTAATTTCGGCCTCTAACCTCGATGAGTTTTTTGAAATTCGCGTCGCAGGATTAATGCAAAGTATTCGTTTTGAGCGCGAAGTCGTTGGCCCAGACGGTATTCAAACCAAAGATATATTGAATCAAATCAGCCAGATCACACACGAAATGGTGAATGAACAATACCGTATTCTCAACGACATCTTGATGCCCGAACTCGACAAAGAAGGCATTCGTTTTTTACGCCGCCGCCAATGGACGCCCGAGCAATATGATTGGATTGAAAAGTATGTAACTGAAGAGGTTTTACCGCTTTTAAGCCCCATAGCGTTAGATCCAGCTCACCCCTTTCCCCGATTAGTCAATAAAGGCCTTAACTTTATTGTGGATTTAGAAGGTAAAGACGCCTTTGGTCGCGATTCAGGCTTAGCCGTAATGCCAGCGCCGCGCTCGCTACCACGCATCATTGCACTGCCAGATGATCAAAACAGCGGCGGCTACAGCTTTGTATTTTTATCATCCATGATTCACGCCCACGCAAACAAACTCTTTCACGGCATGAAAGTAAGCGGCTGTTATCAATTTCGAATTACCCGCAACGCTGATCTCGACGTCGATATTGAAGGCGTAGCCGATCTCGCGCTCACACTCAAAGGCGAACTCCATTCCCGGCGCTTTGGTACAGCCGTGCGATTAGAGATTGCCGATAATTGCCCCCAGCGGCTTGTTGACTACCTTTTGCAACAAACGGATCTCAACGAAACCCACCTTTATCGCGTTAACGGCCCAGTCAATTTAAAACGACTGATGCGCTTACCCTCCATTATTAGTCGCCCCGATCTGCTCTTCCCTGCCTTTACGCCCAGCATACCCAAAGGCCTAACACGCAAAGACAATATCTTTAACGCCATCAGCAAAAACAGCTTTTTGCTAATGCACCCTTTTGAATCTTTTTCCCCCGTGATTCAACTCCTCAGACAAGCCGCTAAAGATCCCGACGTCGCTGCGATAAAACAAACCCTCTATCGCACTGGACACGAATCGGCCGTAGTCGACGCATTGCTCGAAGCCGCCAGAAACGGCAAAGAAGTCACCGTAGTCGTAGAACTTAGGGCTCGTTTCGACGAAGAAGAGAACTTAGAGCTGGCAAGTCGATTACAAGAAGCAGGTGCGGTTGTGGTTTACGGCGTGGTTGACTTCAAAACTCACGCCAAAATGATTTTGATTGTGCGCCGCGAAAACGGCGCACTTAAACGCTACTGCCATTTGGGCACAGGCAATTACCACACAGGCAATGCACGGCTTTACACCGATTACTCGTACCTCAGCGCCGACAACAACTTATGTGAAGACGTACACAAAATTTTCCAACAGCTCACGGGTATGGGCAAAACAGAGCGCATGACCTGTATGTTTCATGCGCCTTTCACACTCAAACGCCAACTGATGAAATTGATCGACCAAGAAGCAAAAGCCGCCAACGAAGGCAAAGCCGGCCATATCATTTTAAAATGCAACGGCCTTACGGACCCTAAAATTATTCACGCGCTCTATCGCGCATCACAAGCAGGCGTTAAGGTCGATCTTATTATTCGGGGTATGTGTGCACTCAAAACAGGGATCGAAAACATCAGCGATAACATTCGCGTCTTTTCTATTATTGGACGTTTTTTGGAACATACCCGCGTTTACTACTTCGCTAACGCCGACACTAAAATCTACTGTGCCAGCGCTGATTTAATGGAGCGAAATCTCAATCGCCGTATAGAAACCTGCTTTCCGCTAGGGCCCACTGCACTACAAGATCGTGTTTTGGCCGAACTTAATTTGTACCTCGAAGATGGCAAACAACGTTGGCAACAACAAAACGACGGCTGTTATGTACTTATTGATGCACCAGAGCAACCCGCTGCGCAATTGGAACTACTTAATCGACTATCAGGCCTTGGAAAGTCGTCTTAACCCCCCATCGTAATGAAAGCACAGAAAAAGCGCGCCGCCGTTTGCGCGCAAAGATAATAGAACGTAAAATCCTGCCGACTAATTTGTGAGTCATTGACTACAAGGTCAATTTTCTCGCGTTTTTCTGCTAACTGCGCTGCAAGAAATTAAGTTGTAAGGGATACCTAGACTGCTTATTATTGCGCGACCTCGAATTTAAAGCCCTCGGAGATATAAAGATGAGCGATGCAATCGTTACGTTAAGTGATGCAAACTTTGAAGCTGAAGTTAAACAAGCCACAGGCCCTGTGTTGGTAGACTTTTGGGCACCCTGGTGCGGCCCCTGCAAAATGATTGCTCCCGTTCTCGAAGAGCTTGCAGGTGAATATAGCGGCCAAATCAAAATCTGCAAAATGGATGTTGATGCCAACAAAGCAACCTCATCAAAACTGGGTATCCGTGGTATTCCTACGCTGACCATTTTCAAAAATGGCAATGCCGAAAGCACTAAAGTTGGCGCTTTATCTAAAGCACAACTCAAAGCCTTTATTGACTCAGCGCTTTAAAAAATAAGGGCGGGACAACAAACCCCCGCCCTTATTTTGCACACCTCGAAAATTATCGCTATACTCGCTAACAGCACGCAGGCCTGCTAGAAAGATTTAGCTACACAACTGTAGCCTCACGCGAAAGTAAATCCCACGCTAAGCTCGTAAATCACCCTGACGCAAATTCCCTTATCGATTCTCGCCGCCAGTGAATGCCTGATTTAAATTTTCACAGCTACCGTTGTTATAACATCCATTTTTATATCGATCAAATTTCCATAACTACCCATAGTCACAACAATACCTCACCCTCAATTAACCCACGTTTGTATATACCCTAAACACACTCTATGTTTAGGGTTCCCACAAGCCCTAAGAATAAACTCATAAAACATGCCGCAATCAAGCAATACACCACCCACAGATACTCCAGCACTCGCAAACCCTAACGATAACGTAGATGCTACGGTAAAACCGATGCGTCAACAGCGCCAGCACGCACCACGCCCAAAACCGCCTATCGCTAAAAAAACGGGCGAACCGAGCATTCAAATGAGCCTTACTGACCTCAAGAAAAAATCCATTGAGGAACTCATTGAAATGGCCACGGCCGTAGGGATGGACAGTCTGGCGCGATCACGCAAACAAGACGTCATTTTTAACCTCCTAAAAAGACATGCCAAAAGCGGCGAAGACATTTATGGCGATGGTGTTTTAGAAATTCTGCAAGATGGCTTTGGTTTTTTACGCTCGGCAAGCGCCTCTTACCTTGCTGGCCCCGACGACATTTACGTATCGCCCAGCCAAATCCGCCGCTTTAACTTGCGTACTGGCGATACTATTTCGGGCAAAATTCGTCCACCCAAAGATGGCGAGCGCTACTTTGCGCTGTTAAAAGTTAACGAAATTAACTTTGACAAACCTGAAAACTCGCGCAACAAAATTTTATTTGAAAACCTAACGCCACTTTTCCCGCAAGAGCGCTTGGTGCTTGAAGTAGGCAGCGGTTCTACCGAAGATCTAACCGGTCGTATCATTGATTTGGTTTCACCGATCGGCAAAGGTCAGCGTGGCTTAATTGTTGCGCCACCCAAAGCCGGTAAAACAATTTTGATGCAAAACATTGCGCAAGCCATTGCTCGCAATAATCCCGAATGCCATCTGATTGTTTTATTAATCGACGAACGCCCTGAAGAAGTTACCGAAATGCAGCGCTCTGTACGCGGCGAAGTGGTCGCCTCAACCTTTGATGAACCGCCCTCACGCCACGTTCAAGTTGCTGACATGGTGATCGAACGTGCTAAACGATTGGTTGAACACAAAAAAGATGTAATTATTTTGCTTGACTCGGTAACGCGACTTGCGCGCGCATACAACACCGTCATTCCTTCATCGGGAAAAGTATTGACAGGGGGTTTAGATTCACATGCGCTTGAGCGGCCAAAACGCTTTTTTGGTGCCGCACGCAATATCGAAGAAGGCGGCAGCTTATCCATTGTCGCAACCGCGCTGATCGATACCGGCTCCAAAATGGATGAAGTCATCTACGAAGAGTTTAAAGGTACTGGCAATATGGAATTGCACCTCGACCGTAAAATGGCCGAACGTCGCATTTACCCTGCCATTAATATTCGTCGCTCGGGCACACGTCGCGAAGACCTATTGATGAACGAAGGCGAACTCTCTCGCATGTGGATTTTGCGCAAAATTCTTAACGATATGGAAGACATTGCCGCCACAGAGTTTTTGACCGACAAACTCAAATCACACAAAACCAACAACAATACGTAACTT
>JAXHOG010000109.1:0-32878 GCA_034519605.1 Marinagarivorans sp. | reverse complement strand
CCTCCAATTTGTAGCGTGCAAGCCTGCTGCTTATAGAGTTCAGCAAAATCGTAAGACTGGAGCAGCATATATGTAAACTCGGTAAACGAAATACCTTCGCCATCTCGCTCAAGTCTTTGCCTAACAGACTCTTTATTAATCATATTGTTAACGGAAAAGTGCTTACCCACATCACGCAGAAAATCCAAAAGATGCAGCTTGCCAACCCAATCTAAGTTATTAACCACCGCCGCCGCACTCGATCCACACTCGAAATCAACAAACTGAGAAACTTGCGCACGCAATCGCTCAACCCAATCCCCAACAATCTCAGGTGTATTAAGCTTGCGCTCTTGTGCCTTAAAACTGGGATCGCCAATAAGGCCTGTTGCACCGCCAACTAACACAATAGGTTTATGTCCCGCATTTTGAAAACGCCGCAAAGTAATTAACGGAACTAAACTGCCAATATGCAGACTATCCGCCGTCGGATCAAACCCGCAATAGAGCGTACGGGGCTCAGACAAATGCAATTCAAGCTGCTCTTCATTTGTTATTTGAGCAACCAATCCCCTCGCTTTAAGATCTTCAATCAGCGCATTTTTTTGGGACATGTAAAAACCACCTAGGATATAACAGTCAATAACCGTGAATAAAAGAAAGTGCGCAACAATACCGAAATGAAGACTAAAAACAAGGCTATGCTCCACTCTCGAATGCTTTTATCTCATTAACAGAGCCTAGATTACTGCTAATGATCATTTTTTCTGATATAAAAGCGCTACTATTTACCTAAATATTGTAATTTGCTAATGACTATTAATAACGTACGCCACACAGTCCAACACTTTTTTCGCTATTTACCACGTCCACATGCGTACGGATTAATAGCTTTAATTGCCGCCTTAAGCGTCATTAGCGCTTACAATGCCATAACAAACGATGAGTCATCGTCGCAATTAACAACCTCATCAATAGTACCAACAGCGCAAGTATCCGCAATGATTGCGTCGACAGAAATTAGACTGGCGACGCCCACCACTGAAACTGCAGATGCTACGATCGCCCCAATAAACGATGTGCTTACGCAACTAGTGGCGCCGCCAGCTACAACAATGCCCACAGAGCCTATCGAGCCCAAATTCCATATCGTGCGTGAAACCGTTAAGCCAGGCGATACGCTATCGTCCTTATTTGCTCGCGCTGGCGTTAATACTGCGCAAATGTACCGGCTACTAAACGGCCACAACAAAGCCAAAACACTCGCAAAGATATACCCAGGCCACACACTCGAGTTCACACTAGACAAAAACAATTCAATTATTGCCTTAGAGCATATTCAAAACGCCCTCAATAAAGAAGTATTCACCAAACAAGGCGAGAAGTATCGCTACGAAATGATATCCAAAAAACCAGAAATACGATTAACAAAAACCCAAGGAGTTATTACCCACTCGCTCTACATGGCAGGAAAAAATGCCAAGATGGACGACCGACTAACCATGAGCTTGGCCAGCATTTTTGCTTGGGATGTAGACTTTGCTCTAGATATACGTAAAAACGATAAATTCGTCGTGGTGTATGAAGAGCAATACTTAGACGGTAAGCGCATTGGTACAGGCAATATTGTTGCTGCAGAATTTATCAACCAAGGAAAAAGTTACAAGGCCGTGCGCTACGAAGATCGACAGGGGCGTGTGCAATATTACACCCCCGAAGGCAACACTATGCGCAAAGCTTTTTTGCGCTCACCTATCGAGTTTGCACGTATAAGCTCACACTTTAACCTAAATCGTAAACACCCAATACTTAATACTATTCGTGCCCACAAAGGAACAGATTACGCAGCATCAACTGGTACACCGATTCAAGCCGCCGGTGATGGCAAAGTGACTTTTGCAGGACGTAAAAGTGGGTATGGCAATGTGCTGATCATCCAACACAATTCGACCTACCAAACTCTCTACGCCCATCTAAGTAAATTTGGCAAAAGCGTGCGGTCGGGCAGCTATGTTAAGCAAGGTCAAATTGTTGCCTTTGTTGGTATGACTGGATTAGCTACTGGCCCTCACCTGCACTACGAATTTCGCGTTAACGGCGCTGTTCGCAATCCCGTTACGGTACAACTCCCCAATGCTGACCCTGTAGCAAAAGCTGATCGCGAACGCTTTTTTGCACAAACGCGTAGCCTTGTTGCCAAGCTCGGCGGCACTACAAATGAACCCACGCAAATTGCAAGCAAAGAGCCATCAACAACACAAACTCCTATGTAATCGAACAGCCACAGGCAAACTTCGAGACAAAATAATAATGCCGGAACGCTATATAGGAATGATGTCTGGCACTAGCGCTGATGGAATCGATGCCGTAATTGTCGAAACATCATCTACAAATAACCGCTTTCGCTTGATTGCAACACACAGCCATCCTTTTTCTGCGACGATCAAACAGCAAATCGAAAGCCTATTTGACCCGAGCGACAACGAAATTGACCGACTAGGTGAGCTTGATCGCGCGCTGGGGCATCTTTATGGCGAATGCGTACTTGCCCTTTTAACAAAATCTGATATTTCAGCATCCAGCATTACCGCTATAGGTAATCACGGCCAAACTCTACGCCATCGCCCCAACAGCTTCTCCCCTTTTAGCTTACAAATTGGCGACGCCGCAACGCTTGCCGCAGCCACAGGCATTCCCGTAATTAGCGATTTTAGGCGTGCTGATATTGCGCGAGGAGGCCAAGGCGCGCCACTAGCGCCGGGCTTCCACCAAGCACAGTTTCGTAACGCGTCAGAGTATTCATGCATTATCAATATTGGCGGTATTGCAAATATCACCCTGTTACCGCCTGAAGCATCCCCCTCCAAAGCCATTAACAAAAACGTTACAGGCTGGGATACCGGCCCTGGCAACGGATTAATGGACGCTTGGATAAACAAAACTAAAGCGCTGCCTTTTGATGATAACGGCGACTGGGCTGCGCAAGGCACAATTGATCATGGATTGCTCGACCAACTCCTAGCGCACCCTTACTTTGCTAAACACCCACCCAAAAGCACGGGCAAAGAAGAGTTCACGCTTAGTTGGCTACTCGAGCATATGAAATCGCATGAGCTGCTGCCGGAAGATATCCAGCGCACGCTGCTCGAGTTAACGGCGCGCACCATAGCGCAGACACTACAAGTACACACAGTTGATACCGCCTACGTGTGCGGCGGTGGTGCCTACAACAAAACGCTACTGCTGCGCCTAGCCGAGCTATGCCCTAGTATCAAAATTACGACGACTGATGACCTCGGCATTGCACCAACATGGGTTGAAGCCGCTGCGTTTGCTTGGCTGGCGCATCAATTTTGGCATAAGTTACCTGGTAACCTGCCATCGGTCACTGGCGCTCGCCAAACCGCTGTACTCGGCACACTCACCTACCCTTAAGCCCCATAAAAGCATCCCTCATATGAAGCCCCACAAGATCCATTTACATAAAAATACGCAAATTCTCGACATCGAGTTCCACAATCTAAGTAGTCACCTCAGCGCAGAATTTTTACGTGTGCACTCACCTTCGGCAGAAGTTAAAGGGCATCAAGGCATGGGCGGCGAGCTGCCCTACGGGAAAAAAAACATACGCATCAATAAGATTGAAGCCGCCGGTAATTACGCACTCAAGATTACCTTTGATGACGGCCACGATAGTGGCCTCTACACTTGGACCTATCTACATGAGCTGGCGACGCAGAGCGACAGTAAGTGGCAAGTCTATTTAGAGCAACTGTACAACGCGCACAAATCTCGCGACCCCGAAGTGGCGGTCATTCAATTCAAGATGCCCTCCTAAGCCGCGATTACACTACCGCCGCATGTAAATGCAATGTAAAACACGTTAACATGCGCACCGCAAGCGTCGACCTACTTATTGCTGTTGTGTATTGTCTAATACCTAATGACAAAGCCTTAATGGCTTAAGACTGTGTATTTGCGCTTTTATATCTTCGATACAACATTCCTCGCCTCACCCATGCAAGAGAACTGTCATGTCTGCTTTGCCTAAAATTTTGCTTATCGACAATAATCCCGTCAGTGAAAAAATAATCGAAAAAGCGCTGGTCGACACCGCGCAGATTGTACTGGCGACCAACGTCCAGCAGGCTTCAGACATCCTGCACAGCGAAAGCATAACGCTGATAATAGTGAACGCAGACACCTACAGCATCAATGCCGCCACAACCTGTGCTTGGTTAAAGGGTGAACCGAGCAGTAGCGGACTTAAACTTATCGTGCTCACCCAAGCGCTAGACCCGCAAAAAGAGCTCAAATATTTCCACTCTGGCGCCTGTGATGTCCTCAAGCTACCCATGCCGCTTGAATTACTTAAGCTCAAAATAATGCAGCATACCGGCGGCACACAACAAGATACTAAGCTCCACCAAGCCACTACCGCGCTCAATCTTTTTTATGAGCAAACCTACAATAGCAACTCGGTAAGCCAATGTTTATCTGTCGGCTTGCAAACCTTGCAAGCCATGAACCTCAATGGCGCGCTACACATTTGCGATCATCCCGAGCTCACCTGCTCGTCCTATGGATTTGTGAATGACTACGAAAAAAACCTCCTGATACATGCTCAAGAGATCCATCCATCGGAGCGCTCGGCACGCTTAACTGTCGGCGATGAGCATCTTTCGCTATTGATTCAAGACCTGCCCAATACCGAGCATCCACACTATAAAAGCCTGACTGATTGGATCAAGAAACTGTTTAGCGCACTGAGCTACAAAATCAAAACCCTCCTTGCCCCATTAAAGTCACAGGTCGACACCAACGAATCCGTCATAGACGAAGCCAGCATCCCCAAAACCGCCAAAGGCGCGCAGCGCTTGCATTATTATGTTGAACGAGCACTCAGCCAGATGGAGTTGAGCTGTGAACAAGAGATCAATCGCAGCCTAGGTCGAATAGAAGAACTCACAACATGGTCATTAACGCCCGCACAAAAAAGGCACATAGTGCAGCTCAAAGATAACGTGCTACAACTCAAAGAAACCTTGCTCACCAACTGCCTCGAAATTGAAAGTCGCTACCTACAATTCATCACCGAACGCCGCGCCACAACTCGGCTTAACTTGGGCTGGTAAAAAATACAGTCAAATAAAAAGGCAGCCAAGGCTGCCTTTTTATTGCGTTTAATAGCGCTGCTTGATAACTAAAAAGTTAGCGTCTTACCTAAAAACTCAACCCAAACATAATCTGTGATCGAAGAAGCGCATGCACCTGCGGGAGTCTTACAGGCAGGCATCAGGCCTTTACCATTGGCGATAATAGACTCAATGTCGGCATAGGTTCGCGTAGAGTCGGTAATTAAATCAAAGGTAGCGGTTTTGCCATCATCACCATGGCAAACGCCACAGCCATTCGAGCCATATAACACCTTACCCGCCGCTACACGGACATCCACTTCAGCTGGCAATGGGTCAGCTGGCGCACTGGAAGATGAGCTGCTCATGACACTGGAAGAGCTTTGCGCCACAGAAGAAGACGAAACTGCTGGGCTGCTGCTCGCTACATATTCGCCTGTTGCAGCAGTCCAACTGCGAATATAAGTCGCAATCGCTTCCGCGCAGTCATTCTCACAGCTTGTTTCTTTGCCCGGCGGCATGGAATCATGAATAGTGAAATACAAATCTTCATACTTCTCTCCGTAAGCCACGTAGTAATCCAAGTTATTGTGAATGGGCGATTGAAGTTTTGGATTTAAGATTTCACCGTCGTACCCACCTACAGTACCGTGACAAATACCGCAGTTGTGCAAGGTATACAATTCTTTGCCCTTGGCCACGTCATCAGCACTAACATCGCCTTTAAAGTTGGGCACAGTCCTATCGGGCAAGGTAAGCGATGCTGTAGAACTCGATGCAGCCGCTGCTGACGATGTATTGGTCGCCGCGCTTGAACTGGTGGAACCTTTAGCTTCGGACCAGCGCTGGTAAAAGTAATGTTGAATCGCATCGGCACACTCACCATCACACTCACCCAAACCTGCTGGGGGCATATTAGCTTCGGTGTAAGCCATTAATTTATCGGATGCCAGCGCATCCTCCGTCGCAAATTTAGCCTGAGTAATAGCTGGATAAGATGTTGCTAACCCATCGACGCCATGACAAACCTCACACTCGTCTTCGTAATAGTCTTTACCTGCGCGCGCCTTCTCCTGATCAAAGGGAATTTCAGTGCGGGGGGCCGAAGGCAGACTTTCCTCAACAACCACGTCATCGGCGCATGCGCCAAGCAGTAAGGTGACAGCCACTAGACTCAAAAACTTACACTTTAATAACATCGTTTTTTTTACCAACATCTCAATCTCTCCAAAGCCTCAGGCCTCGTAACTACGAACAAAAGACCCATTTTATTTCAGTTTGGCATTTTACCGAGGAATACCCGAAAAAGCCCTCACCGAATCACACTTCATGTTTTTTGCGCATTAAAAAACGTTTGATTGACAAAAAGTGCTCGAAGTTGGATCAAAGGGACGCAGATTTCGAATAACTTCTATACTCTTGATTATTACTCGATGTGACAACATCTTCGGCCTACCATGAAGTCGCCCTATGAGCACACCTAACACACTAAAAATTCGCAAGATTATTAATGACGCCAAACAACAAGACGCCATCAATTCTGTGTTGATCGACTTTGCGGCCAGCAAAGTCACGCTACTGCACCACACCATTAAATTGCCGAGCGAAAACACCGCTGGCGTACTCAGTTGTTTTATTACGCGCTATATCGAGCATGTACCCGATTTTTTAGATGCGTTGACGGCGCTTATGCTTGAGGCCAATATTTATGAGCAAGGCAGCGTCTTTCTCACTATTGCCGAAGAGTTTTTTATCGCGCCGCCAGAAATCGTCAATGAACATACGGGCTTAGTAGCCTTATTGGATGAGGCCTATCTTTCACACCGCATGATCGAAGAGGTTAGCGACCGCATATTGCTGGCGTGCGGCGCACCGCTTTCACCCATGGATATGAACACCTCGAATATTGTTGTGCATTCGCTATTAGGTGAAGAGTTTGCGAATCAGCTCGATTTGGCGGTGCATTACGCGATTGAAGCGCTGTTTGATAAAAATGGCCTGCTCAGCGCGCCCACGTGTTCGCGCTATATTCACAAACATCAGGAAAATTGCTGGAAAGATGTTTTGGATCGCTGGCCTTGTTTGGCGGGCGATGCCAGCATCTCGCTCGATATGGACAGTTGGCTGAGCTAGACCTAAAAGAACAATAAAAAAACGGCGCATTCAGCGCCGTTTTTGTTTTAATCTTGAGCAAAAAATCATTTGGAATGACTACGTTCGTGATGTTCAATTTTGGCTTCAATCTCAACCAAACTGGTATGTCTTACATCGGTCCCATGCACCAAATAGATGACATGTTCGGCGATATTGCGGGCATGGTCGCCGATACGCTCGAGCGAGCGCAGTGCCCAAATGATGTTCATAACCCGCGAAATACTGCGTGGATCTTCCATCATGTAGGTGACGAGTTCGCGCATCGCCGAGCTGTAATCACGATCCACAATAAAATCCTCTTTAACCACTTTAACCGCCATGTGTACGTCAAAGCGGGCGAACGCATCCAATGCTTGATGAACCAGCGTTACTACACTGCTTGCGATATGGCGCACCTCAACAAAACCCCGTGGCGACATCGAACCTTCATCATTATTATTGAGGGCGATAGCCATACGGGCGATTTTGTCGGCCTCGTCGCCCATGCGCTCTAAATCGCGGTTGGCTTTAGCGACCATCAATACCAAGCGCAAATCCGATGCGGCTGGGTGACGTCTTGCCAGCACCAAGGTGCACTGCTCGTCCAAGGCTACTTCACGGCGATCAATATCTTCTTCTACGCGTAGCACTTTTTCGGCAAGGCTGCTGTCGGCGGTTTCAATCGCGCGCACGGCATCGGCCACTTGCTCTTCCACTAAACCACCCATTTCGAGCAACAACTCGCGTAAATGCTCTAAATCAGCGTTGAATTGACGAGAAATGTGTTGATCAATATGAAGGTTTTCCATGTGGGTTCCTGCGAATAAAAGACTTATAAATACATAGCATGGCGCGCAATATCCGCCTGCGACTTAACCCTTGGCCAGATGCCCAAGCAGAATGCATTAACCAAATCGGCCAGTAATATAGGACTCGGTTAATTCGTGATCGGGATTGGTAAAGACTTTTTCGGTTTCGTTAACCTCAATCAAGCGCCCCAAATGGAAGTAAGCCGTACGGTGTGAAACCCGCGCGGCTTGCTGCATCGAGTGAGTCACAATCGCGATGGTGTAGTTTTCACTGAGTTCGGCAATCAATTCTTCAATTTTAGCGGTCGCGATGGGGTCCAGTGCCGAGCAAGGCTCGTCCATCAAAATCACTTCGGGGTTAACGGCAATCGTGCGGGCAATGCACAAACGCTGCTGCTGACCACCCGAAAGACCCGTGCCAGGCGAATCAAGGCGATCTTTCACTTCGGCCCATAAACCCGCGCGAATCAAACTTTGCTCAACAATTTCGTCCAACTCGGTACGGCGATTAATTAAACCATGAATGCGCGGGCCGTAAGCGACGTTGTCGTAAATGGATTTAGGGAAGGGGTTAGGCTTTTGGAACACCATGCCCACGCGTGCGCGCAAAGGTACAACATCCAACTTGCTATCGTAAATGTCCATGCCGTCGAGCTGAATGCTACCGCTCACTTTGCATATATCAATGGTATCGTTCATGCGATTAAGGCAGCGCAAAAAGGTCGATTTACCACAGCCCGAGGGGCCAATCAGCGCAACCACTTCGTTTTCGCCAATATCGAGATTCACATTGAATACGGCTTGTTTTTCACCGTAATGCACATCTACGCCACGCATGGACAGCTTGGCATTGTCGATTAAAGGCTTGCCTACGGTGTGCGTTGTTTGTTCAGCGATGTCTGTAGGGTTAATTTTTGGTTTCATCTCTTTAGTTTCTTTAGGGGCGATAGCGGCTTGTTTGCGATCGGGCTCTGCAGCCTGGGCACTGGAAATCACATCTTGTTGAGTCATTACATCTTGCATTTTTTTATACCTCTATGACAAGCAAACGCTATCAATCAATACTGTTGGCTGGGCTGTGGGCACAACACGCCGAATAGCGGCGACTACCAACGGCGCTCAAGACGTTTTCGGAGTAACACCGCCAAGGCATTCATCATCACTAAAAAGATCAGCAGCGCCATAATGGCAGCCGACGTCTTCTCGACAAATGCGCGCTCTGGACTGTCGGACCACAAGAAAATTTGCACAGGCATCACGGTCGCAGGATCTGTTACGGCACCGGGGATATCCATAATAAAAGCCACCATGCCGATCATCAGCAACGGGGCTGTTTCGCCAAGCGCTTGCGCCATGCCGATAATGGCGCCAGTCAACATGCCGGGCATAGCGAGGGGTAAGACGTGATGCAAAATCATTTGCATTTTGGAAGCGCCAATTCCCAGCGCCGCTTCGCGAATACTCGGTGGAACCGCTTTAATGGCGGCACGACTGGAAATAATAATGGTGGGCAACGTCATCAGGGTTAACACTATGCCGCCCACCAACGGAATCGAACGCGGCATATGGAACATATTGATAAAAATCGCCAAGCCCAACAAGCCAAAGATAATCGACGGCACGGCCGCTAGGTTGTTGATATTGACCTCAACCAGATCCGTTAACCAATTTTTAGGCGCGTACTCTTCGAGGTAAATCGCCGCCGCCACCCCCACCGGAAATGACAATGCCAAGGTCACCAGCATGGTTAACAAACTACCCAATACCGCGCCAAGAATACCGGCCATTTCGGGTTCGCTCGAATCGCCATCGGTAAATAATCGCGTATTAAAAACCGTTTTAATCTGCTCTTGGTCAATCAAGCTTTGCACCCAACCTTGTGCTTTTTCGCTCATGCGCTCGGCATAAGGCGTAGTACTCAAACTTTTATAATAAGTATCAACATCATCATCCGCCAACAACCACAAACTCCGTTTTTGACCGAGCAAGCTGGGATCATCGGTTAGCATTTCGCGCAAGTCATAACCCGCGCCTACGCTCAACATAGCGTACAGCGCCATCTTGGCCTTGCGATCATTCGCCTCAGGAAAACGCGCTAATAGAGCCTCGCGAATCACGGCGGTATAGTCACCGGCCATCAGTTGCTCGGGATCAGTGGCGTCGGTGATATCGAGCACATCGGCCGTGAACTCAACGTCAAGCGCGATTTCGGTTTGCCGAAAACCATTCACACCACCGCCAAAAATCTCAATAAATAACGCTAACAATGCGGCTAAACCAAAGGCAATCGAGGCGATACCGTAAGCTTTAAAACGCTTTTCGGCGGCGTAGCGCTTGGCGAGGCCTTTTTGTACAAGTTCGGCCTGTTTGGAGAGAGGTTTGATGGCTGTATTTTTTACAGAAGAATCATTCATATTGTTCTCGATACTTTCTAACGATATGCAAGGCGAAGTAATTAAGGCATAGCGTCACGACAAACAACACCAAGCCCAACGCAAAAGCAGCCAAGGTTTTGGGGCTATCAAACTCTTGATCGCCGACAAGCAAGGTCACAATTTGCACCGTCACCGTAGTCACGGAATCCAGCGGATTGAGCGTCAAATTAGCTGCCATGCCTGCCGCCATCACCACGATCATTGTTTCGCCAATGGCACGAGATGCCGCCAAGAGCACGCCCCCCACAATGCCTGGTAACGCAGCCGGAATAACCACATTGCGCACCACTTCCGACTTGGTTGAACCTAAACCCAAGGCGCCGTCGCGCATCGATTGAGGCACGGCGTTAATCACGTCATCGGACAGCGAAGAAACGAACGGGATAATCATCACCCCCATCACCAAGCCCGCCGCCAAGGCACTTTCAGAGCTAATAACCATCCAGTTATCAAGGCCCAAATTAAGGCCTAAATCGCGAATAATGGGCGCAACCGTTAAGGCTGCAAAAAAACCATAAACGACCGTAGGAATGCCGGCCAAAATTTCGAGCATCGGCTTGATGGTGTCGCGCATTCCACGGCTGGCGTATTCCGATAAATAAATGGCTGACATCAATCCACAAGGTACCGATACCAGCAGCGCAATGCCCGCAATTAAAGCGGTACCAATAAACAGCGGGACAGCACCAAAACTCCCCGAGCTGCCTTGTTGATCATCGCGGATCGCCATTTGCGGGCTCCACTCCAACCCCAACAAGAAGTCAAAAAAGGGCACCTTGGCAAAAAAACGCAGGGACTCGAAGGCCACAGAAACAATAATGCCAATGGTCGTTAATACCGCTAGGCTTGAGCACAAAAACAAAAAAGCGCGAAAGACCTTTTCGACTTTAAAGCGTGCTTTTAATTGCGGTTGAATAGTCAGCCAAACATAGACTGTACCGAGCACGGCGACGGTAGCGATTAACGCCGTTAGCGCCCAACGACTGATCGACTGTAAATGATTCAAATGTTCAGCAGCGGTAACCATGTAGGCGGGTGCCTCGTCGGAACCTGCCGCTTGCGCAGCCACGTTGTAAATTTGATTCATCAACAATCCCGAATGGTTTTTCAGCTCGGGCAAGGCTTCGGCGGGCAAGTTTGAAATAATAAGGTGGCGAATAATGGTGTCATCAAACAACGTCCATACCGCCAAAACAATAATACTCGGCACAGCACACCAAAGCGCCGTCAGCGTGCCGTAATAAAATGGCAGTGAATTTAAAAAGCGAATGCCGCCAATATTTTGAGCTATAGCGATTGAGCGCGAGCGCCCAATGGCATAAGCCACAAAACCCAGCGCCACCACGGCAATAACCAGTACCGATGTATCCACAATAACCACCTAACTTTTACGCAAAAGAATAACCCCAACCATCGCGCGCTATTCTTTATGAGATTTGTTTCAGTTTGATGACAGTCAATGCCGAGATGATTTGACCGCCATCAAAACTCAGCACTTAAAGAGAGAGGGTTTCTAATTTTTTAACGCTGGCGGCGATCTTTTTGCGCTGATCTTTAGCCAAAGGAATCAAGCCTTTCTCGCTCAAATAACCTTCATCACCCCATGCTTTTTCGCTGGTAAATTCGGCCAAAAACTCTTCGATACCGGGAATCACACCCACGTGGGCTTTTTTCACGTAAAAGTACAGCGGGCGAGAAACAACGTAACTGCCGTCCGATATGGATTCAAAGCTTGGTTCGGCACCGCCCACAATGGCAGGGTGTACTTTGTCGGCATTTTGATCGAGGAAGCTAAAGCCGAACACACCCAAAGCCGCAGGATTTTCGCTCAGCTTACGCACGATCAAATTATCGTTTTCGCCGGCTTCAACATAAGCGCCATCTTCACGCATACCGTGGCACAAGGCTTGGTAGGTGTTTTTATCTGTTTTTTCTAAAGCGGCAATCCAAGGGAATTTTTTACAACCGCCTTCCATTGCCAACTCGGCAAACGCATCACGCGTACCAGAAGTCGGTGGTGGGCCAACCACTTCAATTTTGGTCGCAGGCAATGTGGGGTTTACGTCTTTCCATGTTTTGTAGGGGTTATCTATCAGTGTTTCGGTGCCTTTTGGATCGGGTACTTTTTTAGCCAAGGCTAAAAATACATCTTTGAGCTCTAGTTTCATTTGGGGTGTTTTGATGGAGTTGGCAATCACTATGCCGTCATAACCAATCAATACCTCAACCATGTCTTTAACGCCGTTGGCCTGGCAATCGGCATATTCGCTGTCTTTAATACGACGCGATGCGTTAGAAATATCAGGGAAGCCCACACCCACGCCTTTACAAAATTCTTTAAAACCACCGCCCGTACCGGTGGGTTCGATTTTTGGCGCTTTAAAATTACTTTTACGGCCAAAACGCTCAGACACCACTTTAGAAAAAGGAAATACGGTAGAAGAACCCACAACCACAATGTGATCACGGTTGGCAAACGCCTGTGGCGCTAAAGAGAAACCTGCAACACAGGCAGCCGCTAATAAAAGTTTTTTCATGATGAATCCTCGCTTGGTAAATTATTGCCACGACGTAAAAAGCTACGCAGTGACATTGGTGTTTCGATGGGCGCCATCCTAATCGCGAAATGTGACATTTTTGTTGCAGGCACAAGAGTTTCTGATGGCTACGACTTCGCCTGTATCACCCCTGCACGCGTGGCACTAGCCAGCCATCAAACTTATAGCGCTATAATGCCGCCCCTCAAATACCTCAATAAAAACAACCAATGCAACTTTTTAACCGCTACCGCGCGCTCAGTCGCGGCATTACCGCCTGCAATACCGTCATCGGCCAAAGCCTTGCGTGGCTCACTGTCGCCATGGTGATTATCACCGCCGCGATTGTGGTCGCGCGCGCAGCTTTTAATGCCGGCTCGGTCGGCAGCCAAGAGCTGGTCACCTACTTACACGCCATTGTCATCATGGGCGCCAGCGCCTACACCTTGGCCAACAACGAGCATGTGCGCGTCGATATTTTTTATCGCCGCCTCAACCCCCAACAACAAGCCTGGGTCGATTTAGTCGGCAGTTTATTGCTGCTACTACCCTTTGCTTTAGTGACCGCATTGATTAGCTGGAACTTTGTGATGAATGCGTGGGCACTACGCGAAACCTCCGCCGACTCGGGCGGCCTGCCGTTTGTGTATTTACTCAAAAGCTTGCTGCTGGTGAACGGCGTGTTATTAGCTCTGCAAGCATTGGCCGATGCCATGCGCCATTTGGTCACAATTGCACAGGGCGATGTGAATCATCAAAAAGACGCCAAACCGAAGGAAAACCAACATGCTTGAATGGATTCCCTTTTTACTGTTTTTTGCCGTCTGTGTTGTCTTGATGCTGGGCTATCCCGTCGCGTTTACCCTGGCGGGCGTCAGCCTTTGGTTTGCGGGTATTGGGATTGTGACTGGCCACTTTCCGGCCAACGACTTACTCTTTATTCCCGAGCGTTTGTTTGGCATTTTCAGCAAAGAAAGCCTGATCGCCGTGCCGCTGTTTATTTTTATGGGCGTCATGCTGGAGCGCACCAAAGTAGCCGAAGAACTCTTGGAAAACATGGCGCATGCCTGTGGCGGCTTGCCGGCAGGCTTGGGTTTATCGGTAATTATTGTGGGCGCATTATTGGCCGCCAGCACCGGCATTGTGGGCGCTACAGTGGTAACAATGGGACTGATGTCACTACCGACCTTACTGCGCCAAGGCTACAGCCCCGCCCTTGCCACTGGCACCATCTGCGCCACCGGCACCTTGGGGCAGATTATCCCGCCCTCCATTGCCTTGGTCTTGCTTGGCGATATTCTGTCCAGCGCCTACCAACAAGCGCAGTTACAAAAAGGCATTTTTAATGCGGCGCCCATTTCAGTTGGCGATTTATTTTTAGGGGCGGTGATTCCCGGTTTATTACTGGTTGTGTTTTATCTCATCTACCTATTTGCCATTGGCATACTGCGGCCCTCGCAAGCACCTAAAAACCAGCCCAATCCCAATCAACCCAGCAAAAATAAACGTCAACTGATTAACGCTATAGTGCCACCGATTTTGCTGATTGTTTTAGTGCTCGGCTCCATCATCAGCGGCGCCGCCACGCCCACAGAGGCCGCCGGTATTGGCGCCATAGCCGCGAGCTTACTCGCGCTCGCCAAACGGCAGCTCAGCGTGCAAACCCTGCGCGAGGTCGTGCGCACCACCACCAAAATTACCTGCATGGTGTTTACGCTTTTATTAGGTGCCTCGATTTTTTCGTTGGTTTTTATTGGTTACGGCGGCAAAGAAGTGATCGAGCACTTTTTTGCCCACCTACCCGGCGGCACTTTTACCGCCCTATTAATTGTGATGCTGGTGATTTTTTTACTCGGATTTATTCTCGATTTTATCGAAATCACGTTTGTGGTTGTGCCCTTGGTTGGGCCAGCGCTATTGCTGATGGGTGTTGACCCCATTTGGCTTGGCATAATGATTGCGATTAACTTACAAACGTCGTTTTTAACGCCGCCCTTTGGATTTGCGCTCTTTTATTTGCGCGGCGTCGCGCCAGAATCGGTCAAAACCAGTGAAATATATCGCGGGGTAATGCCCTTTATTGCACTACAAATCGCCATGATGTTGCTACTCGCCTTGTACCCATCCTTGGCAACTTGGCTACCCAGCATTATTAATGGAAATGGCAATTAGCAGCCACTAAGGCCATCCAACACATTCGCCCTTTAAAGGAACCCCTATGAGTAACATCGATGAAGATCCAACCCCTACCGGAGTACTTTCGCTGCAAACCCTCACTCGCCCACAAGATACCAATTCCAATGGTGATATTTTTGGCGGCTGGTTGATGGGGCAAATGGATTTAGCAGGCGCCATCGCCGCGCGCGAAATTTCCCTAGGTCCCGTCACCACTGTCGCCGTCGGCAGCATGACTTTTTTAAGCCCCATCCGCGTGGGCGCTATTGTGAGCTGCTATAGCGAAGTGATTGATATTGGCCGCTCATCCATGCGCATTAATATCGAAGTCTGGACCAAACACTACAGCGACCCCCAACCCCAAAAAGTTACCGACGCCGAATTTGTCTTTGTCGCCATAGACGCCCAAGGTCGCACTCGGCCAGTACGTGCTGAGTAGACCCAAAAGAATGAGCAATTATTTGCTCAAAAAAATAAGATTACAGCTTCATATGTGCAACTATATGCGCATTAATTGATAAAGATGCAGTATTTGTGTAAAGTTTTGCACATTCCATTCTCCGTAATGTGCTGACGCCATACCTAGCCGCCTTACCCTGCAAATAGCTCACAACCAGCGCTATGCGCTTTAGCGTGCAGCAAGTGGTCGAACGCGACAGTGATTTTTTATCCTACGCCCAAGCCATGGGGGCCTCGGCCGGTGGCGCGACAGGTGCAGGCGGCGAAGCGCCCAAGTTCTTACTGCGCGTGAATAGCCAGCACGTAAACCCGTTAGATGAAGTCTGGATCGACACCTACCAAGACGACTTTAACCAGCCCGATCACCACTATTTAGATTACTAAAATGACTCAAAAAACAGCGCCTAAAAACACTCAACCCAAAAACACGTCACCCGAGCTCACGCCCACACAAAAAGAAGCACTGTTAATCGAGCTAACGACTGGATTATTTAACGGGAAATTAAGCGAGGGCGAGGTATTAAAAACCTTGCGCAGCGACTATTTGGGCATGACTCAAGAAACCTACGCCAACCTAGTGGGCATCAGCCGCCGCAGCCTGCACGAGGTCGAATCCAACCGCCGCGCATTAACACTCACCACGCTACACAAAGTGTTCTCGCCGCTGGGGTTTAAAATTGGACTGATCCCACAATCCCCCCACATATTGCGCGCTGCAGCTAGTGGCATGTCGGAGGAAGACGGTTTTGGCTCGCTCGAGTTTTCTGCGCACGCCACCACCAGTGGAATGAAGGAGCGTAGGGACTAGGGTCATAACACAAAATCCAGACAACAACGGCTCACTAAACCATCATCTGATTCAAAAGCACACCCAGTACCACCACCTGTGGCAGCACTAATAAGGGTAAAAACAGCGCGATTTTCCATGAGCGGGTGGTACTTTTAATCACCATCACCTCGGTGTAATCCGTCGCTACCCCCGCCATCAAAAATGCAAAACTATTACCTGGCGCGGCGGCGCGGGTAAAAATATCGGCGGCGATGGGGGTTGAACCTTCGGAACAAACTTCCAACACCGTTGCCACCAACAAGGTCACCGCCAAACCCAATAAAGTTGGGCCAAAGTAGGAGCCAAAGGCATCCGCAGGCACAAAAGCGCGAATCGCCGACGCCAAAATAATGCCCACCAGCAACCAACGAATCACCATTCTGGATTCTTTTATCCCCTTCAATACAAAACGCCCCAATCCCGCCAACGAGGGTTTAAAGCTTTTAGTCGAGGCCTTAACCGCAGGCCACAATCTAAAATTTGCATCAACAGGATGCGTATTGGGGTTGGCGGGTAAAATGCCGCGCGCAACACAAAGATCAAACAACGCCCCCGCAATCAGCGCGATCACCAGCGACAGCACAATAAAAATCAACGTCCACTTAAGGCCAATCATCGCAATCATAATCAAGGTGAGCGAAAACGAATTCCACGGGCTAGCGATTAAAAATGCCATCACCTGCCCCAAGCTGGCACCGCGCTCATACAACTTAGCGCCCACCATCAAAATGCCGTGACTGCATAAATCCAACGCCACACCCGCCGCCGTCGCACGCAATAAACCTTTAAAACCGGTATTAGTGCCCATCACCGCCATCACCCACTCGCGCGGGACATACGCCAGCATCGCCACCATCACCACACCAAACGCCACGCCCCACGCCATGGTATTCACCAACTCAAAAACCGCCATGGCGGCGTGGTGCAAAGGCTCGTAAGTGGGGGTAAAAAAATGCAACAGATAAAGCGCACCAACGATCAACAAACCGCCCCACAGCATGACATCGCGCGGCGCCGAGGTATCGCAACAGCCATCATGATTTTTGTCGGGTTTGGGCACGCAACAACTAGAACTTGGCGCCGCAGGTTTGGGCGCGCAGCAGCTTGAGGTCGATTTTTTTTCGGGCGAGGGTGAGGGCGGTGGCGTGGGCGAGCAACAAGACATGGCAGCAACCTTCTTTGCTAAAACATTCAAATAACTATACGCCCAAACTACTGCAGGCTTACTAAGCTGCGTCAAAAAAAACACGCTAGAGATTTTAGGCAAAAAAATGGCTGTCGCCTAAAAGGTGACAGCCATTGATGACAACTTAAGGTTTATGGCTCTATTTTTTTACTGCGCTCGCGCCAATATGTTTGTCCACAAATTCCAGCGTGGCGGTTAAGGCTTCGATGCGGTATCGCTCTTATACAAATCATGTTATCACCTTTGATTTTTTTAAATTCGACCACTTTTTTAGCGCCATTTAATTTACTGTGCATTTTTTCCGATTGATCAATATTCACAACCGTATCGTCTTTTGCGTGAATTAATAATACCGGCGCTTTAAATTCTTTGGCGAAATTAACAGGCGAAATCGCGTCAAAAAAATCCGCGCTGGGCGCCTGCTTGGCAATAATGCCATTCCAATAGCCACCGCCCAACTTTCTCCCTGCTCTAATTTTTCGCGCGCTAACATTTTTGCTAAATCGGCAACGCCATTAATAGAAACCACACATTGGTACAAATCCGGCGTAAAAGCACCGCCCGCTAAAGCCGCGTAACCACCGTAACTCCAGCCCACAATACAAACACGCTTTGATCGGCCAGCCCTTCTTTAATTAACATATTCACGCCTCGGTAAATCGCTTTGCATTTTTTTGCCCCACTCACCAAAACCGGCGCGGGTATGTTTTAGGCCAAAGCCTACGAACCACGGAATTGCGGTTGTAATACTAAATACCCTCGGCTAGCCAAGGCTTGGGCTAACCAATCAAAACCCTGTGTGTCGTAACTTTCGGGACCGCCGTGCGGTAAAACGATTAAAGGTAATTGCTGCTTTTTTGTGCATGCTGGGTAGGAATAGTAATGAGGGCGGGAATAATTAAACCATCTGCGGCGGGATATTTGGTGGCGACGACCTGAATATCCTTGGCCATAATAGTGGGACGAGCACGTGTTAAAAACTCCACCTTCTTCGCATCGCCCACAAAATAATCACCGGAATACTGATCACCTTCAACATAGACAAGCAGCTCACTCCAATTCAACGTCCAGTTTTGTAACCAAACCGATTGATTCGGAAATTTCGCCATTAGGACATCCATTTTTGTTTGTAGGGTTTTATCAAAAAAACTGGTAGCTGGGCTTAAAACCGGCATAACGCACACCATAAACAATGCGGTTAATATCGGTAATAACATCTTCTACATCTGCATCGATACGATTAAAAATAGATTCACTCAAAGATCCATCTTTAAGTGACATTGTAAAATAACCTGTCCGCCCAGCTTTTTCATCGTTGCCCAACATAACCAGTGATTTCTCATCGGGCGTTAAACCCACTATCACAATATTGCGGCTTGGGTTTTCATTTTCATAAATTTTTATCCAGTTATCGCCCTGTTTGGCCAACACAACATGTAAATTGGTTTTATCGCTATATTGCTCTTCAGCAATTGGATTGCCTTGTGCATCCACAAAAAAATCATCACTGATATTACTTCCGCCACGCGCTATTTGCGGCTTTATTCTTTTATCCAAACGCACCCTAACCAAAGAATAATCGGGCGGTAAATCTAGGAGCGCAGGCTGAATAAAGGCTGGCATATAAACATAACTACCCTCCGGAACAGCACCTACAATACGCCCCAATCCAGTTTGGCCTTTATAGATAACGCCATCGCCGGGAAATAATAATTGCCGCGCTTTACCGCTAGCCGTATTCACCACAAAAGCGCTGCTTAGATCAAATTTATTGATAAAACCATTTAGGCGCTGATATTCGGACGCGGTAAAAATCAAAAAATCATCGTTCGCAAAATACACCGATTTTAAATTGACACTGCTTACATCCACCGCCGATAACATTTTTTTGCTTGGCGCGAATAAATCACCAATACGGTTTTGTTATCCGCCTCTTTACGGTAAGCAATTAAATGACCGCTGGGTGAAATAGCGACATGTGATGTCGACGCGCGAGCGCCGTACTCTTCAATAGTCGGTAGCGCCAAAGCGTTAAACGAAAACAAACTCACCACTACTATCAGCGCGCCGATAACTCTATGGGTTAATACTCTAAATAATGATATTCGCATTAAAAATCTCCTTCATGATCTTAAAAAAATAAAAACAATAAAAATAAAAAAATACCCCTCGAGCTGCTTAATTAACTCAAGGGCACGGATAAAAAACGCTAGCAGAAAATAAGGTCAGGTCTTTGATTTATGATTACTAATAATCCCGCTTATCGTTGAGTAATGTAACCCAAAATAATCACCAATTTCTTTCAGCGTGTAGCCACCACTTTTATAGGCTTTTAGAATCGCATCATTTGGATGCTCGGTTTGGGCTTCATACTCGGCAATAGTTTTGGCTGTGGGACGACGCTGAGCCAAGGGAACTTCGACAATATCTTTATCGCTGTCCATTAGCAACTGCATTTTCTCAACGAATTCTTTGCCACCTAAAAACTTGATTTCGCAATAATTTCCATGGCGATGACTGCCTTTTTCCTTGTGCGACAAACTGCTTATAGAGCGCTACCGATTCAGATTTTCGTCGATGAAACCCAGCTAAGATACCATCTATTTGCAAAAAGCTGAGAGCTTTAGCCTGTCCAACTGTCGCCCTGTAGCTACTCCAAGGCCAATCTTTGGTCGACCTAACCATACCCGCACGAACTGGATTAAGAACTATGTAGCGCGCCATCTCTAACAAATAACTGTCTTTTTCCACCAAAATAGCTTTATAGCGACCTTGAAAACATGGCCAGCTCGATTGTGAGAGCGATTAAATTTTTGGGTATACACACCGTTTAATTGACTCATTCCCTTGGATAGGTTTGCATCCGGTGTTTCTATCAGCAAGTGATAATGGTTATCCATTAGACAGTAAGCATGGCAGACCCATTGAAGGCTTCGCAAACACCCCCTAAAACCGATAAAAATTATTCATAACTCGTTAGGCAATGCAAACACCGATAAGCGCTCACCAAAAGCAACTATCTCGTGCGTATCGGGGTTGGCAGTCAGGCCTTTAATGGAGCTAGAGGTAATGGGCGGCAGGGTTATCCACTGCTTACCATCGTCGTTGGAATACAACACTTCGCCATTGCGGCTTGTCACGTAAAGTCCCTGTCTATTTGCTGCCACAAACAGCTCGCGCAAATTACCTTGAATCGTTGAATAAATTGGCTGCCAGTGGGCGCCATTATCGGTTGAGCGCAGCATCAAACCTTTTAAACCTGTCGCAATTAAAGTGCCCGCAGGCGTCGCGGCAATATGTTGAATATTACCCGAGGTCGGTGTTACGCCCTGCTGCCAATTCACGCCACCATTATCTGAATAAATAATCGCACCGCCCTGCCCCGCCACAAAAATGCGTTTATCCAAACTAAACGTGGTTTGAAAATTTAGTGTGGTTTGAATATCCACAATGTCCCAATGAATACCATCGGTCGATTTTTGCAATAAACCCTCTTGCCCCGCCGCAATAAACACATCGTGCGCGGCGTTGTAGCTGCCGTGGAATAATTGTTTTTGTGCATCCATAGTACAGGCCTGCCAGGTTTTCCCGCCGTCGCTGGAATAATGATTAATGCCCGGCCCTGCAATCGCTACTAACAGGCCTTTATTATTGTTAAGCACATTATGAAAATAACCCACGCTGGGGTCATCCAGCCTTAAACGCGTTAACCAATTGGCGCCATTATCGGTTGATTGAATAATTGTGCCTGGCGGCCCCGCGGCAATTAACGATTGACTATTGGCATCATCAATAATATGAAATAAATAATCATTTTTAGTGATGTCACTGTTTACGCTGCGCCACGTGCGGCCACCATTAGTAGACTGCTGCAATAAACCCTGCGAGCCAATCGCGACCAATGTATTTTTGGCGCGTGTAGCAATAACGTCTTGCACAAAAGGCGTAATCGCGGCCTGCAAAACCTGCCACTGCACACCGGCATCCGTCGATTGCAACAACAAACCACCTTTACCGTAAGCAATCACTTGATGATCATTAGCCGCAAGGCCTTCGATATCGGTGTTTGTAAGTGTCGTATTTTTTAGCCAGGTTTTACCGCCATCGCGCGATGTTGCCAACAAACCCTCGGCGCCGACAACAACATTTAAAGCGGTTTTTTGGATAAATAAACCCTGATTAATATAAAGCCCGAATTGCGCCGTTAATTGCCAGTTTTCACCCTCATCAAACGATGTAAACACATCGCCGTTGGCGGTAAAAATAATCACGCTATTGTGCTTAACATCAACAATACTGCCGTTTAAATAAGCGCCTTCATTAAGCGTAATTGGCTCCCACTCACTACCTTTATGGCGGCGTAAAATAGCGCCTTCGCTAGTTAAAATAAGTTCGGTATTTTGCGGGGTTGTTATCACACTATTGAGCGAGCCTTTATCCAGCGCAGCATCGGTTGCCCACGTATTACCATCGGGCGAGCTTAATAATTTACCTTGCGCAGTGAGCACCAATAATTTTTGTGTGGCGTTGGAATAAGCAATTTTTTGTGTCTCGGCAGCGGGCACTGTCGCGTTTTTAATTTCGCTAAAATCATCATTAATCAGTAATACTAAACCGCGATTCGACAATACCGCCCAGTGATTAAGCGCAGGATTAAACGTGACACTGACCAACGTATCTTGAGTTTGGCTAGCCAATACTTGCCACTGCTGGCCGCCATCGCGTGAACTCAACAACATACCCTTATCGCCAGAAGCCAGCCATTTATCACCCGCCGTATTTTTAGCCAGTGCATAAAATTGCTGACTAACACCTTGCGGCTGCGCAATAACGCCTTTTTGAGTATCGGAACCCAAACCCAACAACGTGCCGTCGGTACCTGCAATCACAATCTGTTTAGTGCCTGCTAGCGCCGTTAAAAAATTGGGGTTAAGCGTATAACCCTGTGGCGCCGCAAGAGCAAAAGAAGGGGAGCCACTGGCAGACTTTTTTATCGCCGAGCCATCATCATTTTTTGGGCTGTTATTGGGCCGTTCACTACAGCCTGCGAGTACACCTATAACACAAAAAATAACAACCGGAATAAACAGAGATAATCGCTGTAAATTATTGCCGAATAAAGACTTGGCAGAAAAAATGGTGTTGCGCATAAATAGGCCAATTACAGTAAGTGATTAATGGGACAGCAATAGTCGCCCATTAGAGCGCTTATTTTATTTCCCATCCGGCGCTAAGGCTACTCCATATTTCATTCGTTTGAATTTGCTCTTGCTCGCGCAGCGCATCAAATTGTGCAGCCGTTAAATAATTGCGAGCATTGTGTAGGTAATTATCTTTAAGTTCGTGTAAATGTTGAGGGAAAAATGACCGGGAAAATGAGGACAGGCACCCCTCAAAAACCAAAGCCTTATACCCAACACACCTGCCAGCGTCAACATCAAGAACAAAAAACACTAACGCCGCCGACAAAATACATGGCCATATAACCAGTAGTTGCTATACCTAAAGGAAATAGCCAACGCCAAAACGCCATGACCAAAACCCGCAACCAGCTTGTATCCATTTGCGATACGCCTTATTACCACGTAGTTTCCCGCTGCGTGCGGCGGAGTTTTTTGTGTGGCTTTGATGCAGCCACAAATACCGATTACGAGCGCCGCCGAGGCTGCACTGCTCCTTCGCATCCTGCGATCGCTGCATTAGTACATCCATGCACGTCAACGCATTCATCAAACTTTTGATTTAGCGGCAGCAATTCAAAGTCAAACAAAAATAGAATAACTTAAGCGCTTTAATTTACCGCTAAAACCGCTGATTAAATTTGAGGGCGGTTTAACCAACCAAGAACAGCTAGGGATTTTATTTGATGCCAAATAATATTTAGAACTAGTCGACGCCACGGGCAGCTCTTCGGCATCCTCCCGCCAATATTAAATCGCCTAAATCTCAACATTAACGATTGGCTACTGCGCACCCAACACTTTGAGCAACAATACCAAACCCTCTTTGCCAAACGGCGGCGTAAGCCTGCGACCTAATATTAAAAACTAACGCAAAAAATAAAAAAACCTCGCACGGCGAGGTTTTTGGCTGAGTGATGTTATTGCTTTTAATGCTTAAAATTGATGGTTTATAACTAAACTTGGCTATTCGGTTTTAAATACGGAAAATCATTAACTACAAGAACCAACAATTTTGTTTTTTAGGTTTTTACTTTTGATGAGTGCCTGTCCTGCTGTTTATGACTTCCTGCTGTTTATGCTATGTTGATTTCTCCGCCTGTGATCTTTCCGCGCGCTGTGCAGTAATTAAAAACCTCGCCGAGGCGAGGTTTTGGGGTTGCGTGGTTGAGCTTATGCCAACACGGCCAAGCCTTTAGCGGCAACAAGATTAATCAGCTTTAGCGAAGGGCCATTAGGTTTTTTAACGCCCTGCTCCCACTTTTGCACCGTGGATGTACTGGTATTTAAATAGGCCGCAAATACGCCTTGGCTGGCTTTTTCCCGCGTGCGAATACGCTTGATTTGCTCCGCTGAAAATTCTTTTACGGGCGGCAAGCACAGCGCATCGAACTCACGCAGTGTGGTTTCTTTCATCACGCCAGCGGCGTGCAATTCTTTCGCGCTGTCGTGAACCATCTCTAAAATTGATTTATCCATTATTTTCTACCTCGATTAACGCGCCGTGTTTAATGGCTTCAATTAATGTTTTGTCGCTGTAACCTAATAATTCTTGCGCGTATCGCTTCAACGCTTTCAGCTCATCATCTTTAATGTTGGCGCGGGCACTTTTGGCAAAACCATACACAAAGAACGCTTTATTTCCAACCTTGTAAGCCAGCAGCGTTCGTACCCCACCACTTTTACCGCCTCCCGCCAAGGCTACGCGCTTTTTCACCACATAGCCGCCTAAGTCGGCATCTATCAGACCGCGCTCCATCTCATCAACAGCCGCTAACAAGGTGGCATCACTTAAGCCTTCCTTGCTCGCCCATTTGCTGAACGCCTTGTTTTTAAATACTTGCATTGATTGTCCTTAGTTATTGCCCTTTAGTGTAGCACTTAGTGATATAGCAGTAACACCTTCTTTTGGTGGCTTTGTGGGTGAGCGCGCTATTTTTGCCATGCACTTCACCCTCGATTAAAAACGCTAGCCATAAAAAACCTCGCCGTGGCGAGGTTTTTGGTTGTGCGGGGTGATGGTGTCAAATAATCATTCAGCGCAACCAAACCTACACATTCACCACCGGAATCAAATCTTTTAACCCTTGCCGCATTTTGTGCATGATGAATAGATAACAGCCGATCATCACCCCCGTCGAGGCCACAATCCCCGCTCGCGCTCTTTTATTCAGGGTTTGTGCAAAGTTCTCTTTTTATGCCATTACAAAATTTACTGGGTGAACATTGGTTAAGTTAACTTGTTGCGTAGCATGCCAAAGATCGTAGTTATTCTGCATGGCCAGCCAGCTCTCAGGCGTTCTTCCTATTGCTTTAGATAAACGCAGTGCCATTTCCGGTGAGATGGCACTTTGACCTTTAAGCACTCGATTTAAAGTCGATGACGCAACATCTAATTGCTTCGCTAAATAACGGCAACTAAAACCCGCTGGCTCCAGATACACCTCATAAATAAATTCGCCCGGATGTGGTGGGTTATGCATATCCATTAGTGATAGTCCTCATAATTGAGAATAAAAGCATTGCCCTCGATAAACTCAAAAGTAATGCGCCAATTACCATTGACAGTAATAGACCAAATCCCCTCACGATCCCCTTTTAAAGGATGCAATTTAAAACCGGGTAAATTGATATCATCAATGTCTTGCGCGGTATCTATTGCGGTAAGTTGCATGCGTAATTTACGTTGATGCTTTGCCTGAATTCCAGCAACACTTCCCGTTTGAAAGTATTGCTTGAGGCCTTTATGTTTGAAAGATTTAATCATGAGGCAAGTGTATCGTGATGCGCATCACCCATCAATAACAATATAACGCCCCCAAACAAAAACGGCCCTCAAAAGAGGGCCGTCAAATAATCATTCAGCGCTACCAAACCTACAAATTCACCGCCGGAATCAGGTCTTTTAACCCTTGTCGCATTTTGTGCATGATGAATAGATAACAGCCGATCATCACCCCCGTCGAGGCCGCAATCCACACCAATGCTTTAACAGGGTCGCTGAGTAAAAAGCTGAGGTGCCAGAGGTTGGTGGCTAGCCAGTAAGACAATAACAAGCTCCAGACCATCGAGAAAATCAGCCAGCTTTTACCCGATTCCCGCTGCATAGCGCCAATGGTGGCTACGCAGGGCGCGTATAAAAGAATAAATGCCAAATAACAAAACGCACCCCACGCCGAGGGGAATAGGCTCAGCATGGCGGCATAGCTGGTGTGCTCTTCGGCGGCGGCATCTTCTTGGGCAGAGGCGATACCGAGGGGATCGACCAGCGCGCCTAACAAGCCCGATGCGTTGTCGGCAATACTGGTGAAGCCTTCGATGATTTTATCGGCAAAAGTGCTGGTATCGTCTTCGGCTTCGCCTTGGGTGTAGAGCGTATCGAGCGTACCTACGACCACTTCTTTAGCAAACAATCCGGTAAATAAACCCACCGTGGCAGGCCAGTTTTCTTCGCCCACGCCCATAGGTACAAACAGCGGCGTAAGCACTTTGCCGGTGGCCGAGAGCGCGGATTTTTCGGTATCTTGGTTGCCCCAACTGCCGTCGGTGCCCAGCGAATTGACGACATTAAGTACCAACACCACCATCACAATGCTTTTACCCGCCCGCCACGTGAATGAGTACAAACGGTGCCAGGTTTGGGTTAATACGTTGCGGATTAAGGGGCGGTGGTAAGCGGGCATTTCGGCGATGTTAACGCCATCGGCGCTGCGAAATAACTGTTTACATAGAGAATCCACGCCGACAATACCGCCACGCCAATGCCCAGCAAGTAGAGCGCAAAAATCGCGTTTTGCGCTTGGCTCGGGAAAAACGCCGTGCCCACAAATACATAAACAGACAGCCGCGCCCCGCAGGACATAAACGGCGCGATAAAAATGGTGGTTAAACGCGCACTCACTTGGCCTAAGGAGCGCGACGCCATCACTGCGGGTACATTGCAGCCAAAGCCCACAATCAGCGGAATAAAGGCTTGGCCGGGTAAACCAATGCGCGCCATGAGCCGGTCGATAACAAAGGCCGCGCGCGACAAATAGCCCGAATCTTCCAATACCGACATGCACAAATACAAACAGCCAATCACCGGAATAAAGGTGCCCACCAATTGAATACCGCCACCTAAACCATCGGCCAATACCGCTTGAATCCACGGCGGCGTGTTGACGCTGGCGAGAATTCCGCCCACGCCATCGACAAAAATAGCGCCAAGGACAATATCAAAAAAGTCGATAAACACGGCGCCCACATTCACCGAGATAGTGAACAGCAAATACATCACCAACAAAAACATCGGGAAGGCGAGGTAAGGGTGCAGCAACCATTTGTCGATTTTTTCGGTGCGGCTTTGCACGCCAGTTTCGCGGCAGACCTTTTTGCTCAAGGTCTCGAAGTCGATGTCTTGGCGGGCAGCGGGATAGCTCACTAACAAGCTGGCGATGGTGCTTTTTAAAACATCCAAGCCTTGCCCCGTTGAGCCGACCACGCCCACTACGGGTAAACCGGTGAGATCTTTGAGCGTGGGTAAATCGACATGAATGCCTTCGGCCTCGGCGCTATCGAGCATATTCACGACTAACAGCACGGGCTTGCCAGTCGCCAAAATGGAGGGCAGTAAACTCAGTTGACGGCTCAGACGGGTCGCGTCCAGCACTACCATCACTAAGGCGGGATTGTCGTTGTGCAGATATTGGTGCGCCACGCGGGCATCGAGGCCTTGAATATCGTCGTGCAGCGAATAAATGCCGGGTAAATCGACGATGCGCACTTCGATTTTATCGGCCAGACCCGTGGTATTGGGTAGTGGCAAGCGGCCATCTTTGCGCTCGACCGTGACGCCAGGCCAGTTACCGGTGCGCTGACGGGCGCCGGTTAAGCGGTTGAAGATGGTGGTTTTACCGCAGTTGGGGCTGCCAACAATTGCAATCTCTAACATAACTTAAGCCACAACCATGTGAATTTGCGCGGCTTCTTCCGCGCGGATCGCGTAAAGCGTGCCATCACACTTCACTTGCATTGGGCCTTTACCGCGCGCGCGGCGCAGCACTTTTACGCTGGCGCCGGGCACCAAACCCAAAATACCGCACTGGCGCAACAGCGCAGTATTGGTATCGCTTAATTGCTGAATGTGGCCAATTTGGCCTTCGGTAAGTTGATTAAGAGTCATGTAAGCCCACCTAAAAACTGAGAAAAAGCCGCCATTGTTAGCGGCGTATTACGCCGCAAAAACGCAGCGATTGGGTAAGGGAAATGGCGCCGATTGTGGCAGATTTATGATGCCAACTCAATTGGCAATCATTCTTATTAGCATTTGCTTGATGCATCACAAGCGGAATGATTGATGCGTCGCCAAAGGAATGGTGGCTAAGCCACAAACGCGACGAATTGACGGGTTGCAGGTGTTATAAAAACGAGGCGCGCCGCGCCTAAAATCATTGCGCAGCGATTGAAATCGCCAAGCCCGCGAGTGCACTCGCGGCCAAAACTTCGAGTAGGCTGCGTTTAAATCGCAATAGCGCCAGCGCCGCACAAACCGCCAAGATCACCGAGGAAAAATCGACCGAGCCGACATCGGCAGGGCCCGTAAACCCTTGCGGCCAAAAGACGTGATACGCAAAAAACAGCGCTAAATTAACAATCACGCCCACCACGGCGGCGGTAATGGCGGTAAGTGGCGCGGTAAAAACGAGGGTATTGCGGGTGGATTCCACCACGGGCCCGCCCGCCAATATCAAGACAAACGAGGGTAAAAAAGTAAACCAAGTGACCAAAACAGCCGCCGCTGCACCCGCTAAAAATAGCGCCTCTGGCCCCAATAGCGCTTGCCCATAACCGCCCACAAAAGCGACAAAAGCCACAATCATAATCAGCGGCCCGGGCGTGGATTCGCCCAGCGCCAAACCATCCATCATTTGCGCGGGGGTGAGCCAGCCGTAATGCGTGACTGCGCCATCCACCACATAGGGCAGCACCGCATAAGCACCGCCAAAGGTCAGCCACGCCGCCTTGGTAAAAAACCACGCCATTTGGGTATAGTCCTGCGCCCAGCCCAGCGTAAAAATTAACCACAGCATGGGCGCCAGCCACAGCAACACGCCCACCGCCACCACGCCCAATAAGCGTGCCCAGCCAAAGTGCGTATGCGCTGGACGCAGCGAATCATCATCAATCCATGCGCCGCCTTGTGAGCCTTTTGTTTTAGCTTGCCCACTCATTGCGAAGGCTTGCGGCGCAACTCGGCCACCGATCAAACCCGCGCATGCAGCCACCATCACAATCAGCGGGAAGGGTAAATACAGCGCAAATATCGCCACAAACGCTGCCACCGCAATGCCCCACAACCAGCGGTTTTTAAGTGTGCGCCCGCCGATGCGATAACAGGCCTGCACTACAATCGCCGTAACGGCGGGTTTAATACCGTAAAAAATCCCCGCTACCACGGGTTGATCACCCAAGGTTAAATACACCCACGCAAGGCCAATCAACATCAATAACGAGGGCAATACAAATAACACCCCCGCTACAATCCCGCCCCAGGTTTTATGCATTAACCAGCCCATATACGTCGCCAACTGCTGCGCCTCGGGGCCGGGTAATAACATGCAAAAGTTCAACGCATGTAAAAAACGCCGCTCCGAAATCCAACGGCGTTTTTCAACCAACTCATCGTGCATCAACGCAATCTGCCCCGCTGGACCACCAAAACTCACAAAGCCCAACTTCAGCCAAAATAAAAAGGCCTGCCAGAAGCTGGCGGGCGCAGAAAGGTGATTAACAGCGGATTCTGGAGATGTATGCACGGGCGAATACCTAAGATTTAAGAGGCAAAAAAGCGATGGTAACAACGTACCGTGGCGTACTTTTACGCCCGTGTAATGAGATCCGCAAGCCTGTCATCGCCAAACAGATTGACTTTAGGCAGTTTGCCAGCAAAACTACGGCATACTGCCAAAAGAGGAAGCCGCCATGACCACCTACGCTATCGCCGAGTTCTCCCCCCAATACGTGTTTGAGCGTTCCACGCTCACGCGGGCGCTGGACCACATGTCGCAATTACTGAACGTGCCCATTACCCGCCCCGCCGATCTATTCACTTTGGCGCAGCAGGGTATTTCTACTAACGCATTTGTGGCCTTCTCCAAAGCAGGCTACACCCGCAGCGAATTGGAATGGATTATCCCCGCCCGAACCTTTAGCCATCGCCAACAAAAAGACGGCGTACTCACACTGGAAGAATCCGACAAGCTGTTGCGCGCCGCCAAAATTCAAGCACTGTCCATCGAAGTACTCGGAGATGCCACCAAAGCCTTGGCGTGGATGCACAAAACCCGAGGCGTATTTAACGGCCAATCGGCCATGGAACTCATTAAAACAGAGCACGGCGCGCACTTAATCGAAGAAGCCTTGATTCAACTGGATGAAGGGTATTTTTAATGCACTTTTTACGCATTTGTAACAGTTTTTATGCACCTCTGGCGCATTAGTAACAGTTTTTATGCACCTCTGGCGCATTAGTAACTATGCCGACCTACACGGCGTTGGTGGCACCAAAGCCGCAGGGCGTTGGCATAACCGTGGCGCGCCGATTGTGTACTTAGCCGAACATCCTGCCTTGGCGCTATTAGAGGTGATTGTGCATTTTTCGTGCGCTGCCGCACAGCTGCCCAAAAACTACCAGCTGCTCGATATTGAATACGGCGCCGATACCAATCTGTTCACCGGTATTGCGCAGCTAGCACCATCGGCGTTGGATGATGTTTGGCAAAACAACGTGGAGTTAACCCGCAGCATCGGCGATCAATGGCTGCAATCGGGCAGCTCATTATTATTAAAAGTACCCAGCGCGATATTGCCACGCAGCTACAACTATCTATTCAACCCCAAGCACTCACTCGCGGGCCAAGCCAAAATTATTGATTGTTTGCGCTACCCGTTTGATCAACGGTTTATGTGATCAAAAACCTAAGATCGCAACCTAAACCACCACCCCAAACAAATGTCCCGCTGCGGCCGTTAACGTCATCGCCAGTGCCCCCCAAAATGTCACGCGCAATGCACCGCGCATAATAGAGGCGCCACCGGTTTTGGCGGCTATGCCACCTAACGCGGCTAAAAATACGAGCGATAAAATAGCCACGCAAATAATCAACGTATTAAGCGGCACAAGCCACGCGGTAAATAATGGTAATGCCGCACCACCCGCAAAGGTCGCGGCCGAAATAAGCGCGGCTTGCAGCGGTTGTGCGCGAACAATGTCGTGCAAACCGAGTTCATCGCGGGCGTGTGCGGCCAAGGCATCGTGTGCGGTAAGTTGCTCGGCCACTTGGCGCGCTAGCGCGGGTTCTAATCCACGGTTTTGATAAATGGCGGTAAGTTCGCGCAATTCGAATTTTGGATTGTCTTGGAGGGATTTTGCTTCTAGCGCGAGGTCAGTTTTTTCAATATCGGCTTGCGAGCTAACAGAGACATATTCTCCCGCTGCCATCGATAAAGCGCCCGCAATTAAACCCGCTGTACCGGCCAATAAAATTTCGGCGGATGAAACACTCGCCGCAGCAACACCAATAATTAAACTGGCTGTCGAGACAATGCCGTCGTTAGCGCCCATAACGGCGGCGCGTAACCAGCCTGCTCGGTGAATACGGTGCTCTTCGTGTTGACTCATAATGTGGCTCCACCGCGACATTAAAAATTGCTAGTGTAACGAGGATATTCAATTTTGTTTGTCGACATAGATGTCGCGCACCACCAAACGCTGGGTGCTGGCGCGACGGCGTTAGTTATCGCTATCGACTGCTTCGATGTTTTTAAAATCTGTGGCGATCCTGCATGCGCACGACCACAGACCAATATCGCTATAAAGTACAAAACAAAAAGAGCCTATAGGCTCTTTTTTTATTGAGATGCGCGCTAAAAAGCCAGTTGTATCCTACCTGCAATGCTTTCACCGTATAACTCTTTGGAATTTTTTCGGCCACTTGAGAGAACCTCGACGTCCTGATATTCCAAGCTCAATCGTAAATATTTTTGATAATAATAATTTAGCGTGATGCTCCTAATATCGGCATCATCGCCCTGAAAAATTGGTGTTAATTCTATGTTGCTATAGCGCGTAGCGATTTCTAGCGTATGAGTATTTTTTTTAGAGAACTTCAGTTTGCCGTTTTTATAGCCTCGCTCATCACCTAATAACGTGTACACAGCCATAAGGTAGTAGCCGTTCATGGATTGATCAACAATCGCTTCGCGTTTGATGGTTTGCTCAAAATATTCACTTTGCAAAAGTAAATGATGATAGCGCGCGGCAAACTCAAGGCCCATTAAGTTAATTTTTTCGGCTGCAAAATTTGGGCTGTGGATTAAATTATCGAGGCCTGCCGCCAATACTGGCTCGTTAATATCGTACTGATCCTCAATCCCTTTACGGGTGGAATAATCAAAACCCAAATGGATAAATTTCTTTTTTGTATGCAGCGGCGCATAGGTTGCGCGTAATATTTTGGCGTAGCTATCATCGTAGCGTTCAGACTCAGCTTCACGCTCGGTCAGCGCTAAATTAAGCGTCCATGTGTCGTACTCAACGGCCACGGCTACACCCTCATTGCGGCCAAATAAAAAAGCTTGTGTGGGCGTAGAGCGCTCAAGTAACGGCTGATGCCTAAGACTTAATTGATTCTCTAACCCCAACGAGGCCTCTTAAATTTTCCCAAAGTCCATTCGATGTTATCGGTCATTTTATAACCGAAGGCAAACTCATCCAGGCTCGCTTTTTTATCTGGTTCTTTATATTCAGCCGCCACGCTAACGCTAAATTTATCGTTATAAGACACTTCAGCAGCCGCTTTAAGCCGCCGCAAATACATCAAGCTGTCTTCTGAAAGCTCTGCTTCCTGCAATAAACTTCCTTTCACGTCATTGAAGTCGTAAATCGCATAAATAGAAGCATCCTGCTGCCAAGGGTTTACGCGCGTTAAGCTGATAATGCGCCAACAAAATATAAAGGAATATGTGAACGAACAAAAAA